>NZ_JBEZFJ010000015.1:0-198549 GCF_040649335.1 Micromonospora sp. NPDC048986 | reverse complement strand
GGGGTGGAGGGGTTAGCGCTGGATGGACTTGGTCTCCAGGAACTCTTCCAGGCCGAAGCGGCCGAACTCGCGGCCGTTGCCGGAGTGCTTGTAGCCGCCGAACGGGGCGAGTGGGTTCCAGTGGCCCGCGTTCACGTCGACCTGGCCCACGCGCAGCCGCCGGGCGACGGCAAGGGCGTGCTCCGGCTCACCGAAGACGCCGCTGGTCAGGCCGTACAGCGTGCCGTTGGCGATGGCCACCGCCTCGTCCTCGTCGGCGTAGGGGATGATCGTCAGCACCGGGCCGAAGATCTCCTCCTGGGCGATAGCGGAGGTCGGATCGACGTCGGCGAAGATCGTCGGCTGGACGTAGGCCCCGACGCTCAGCCCCTCGGGCCGCTGCGGGCCGCCGAACACGAGCCGGGCGCCGTCGGTGATGCCCCGCTCGATGTAGCCGACGACCTTCTGCCGGTGGGCCTCGGACGCCATCGGGCCGATGCGGGTGGCCTCGTCGCCAGGGTCGCCGACGGTGTACTGCTTCGCTGCCTCGACTGCCAAGGCCACGACCTCGTCCTGGCGGGCGGCGGGCACCAGCATCCGCGGCCACGCGCCGCAGACCTGGCCGCCGTTGCTGAACGCCATCATCAGGCCCCGCTCGACAGCGGTGGCCAGGTCGGCGTCGTCGAGGATGATGTTCGCGCCCTTGCCGCCCAGTTCCAGCGCGACCCGCTTGACGGTCGCCGCGGCCACCGCGGAGATCCGCTGACCCGCTCGGGTGGAGCCGGTGAAGGAGATCATGTCGATGTCCGGGTGGGCGGAGATCGCTTCGCCGACGGTCGGGCCGGTGCCGTACACGACGTTGAAGACACCCGCAGGTACGCCGGCCTCGGCGGCGACCTCGGCGAGGACGCGCGCGGTCAGCGGGGCGCTCTCGGACGGCTTGAAGACCATCGTGTTGCCGGCGAGCAGGGCCGGCGCCAGCTTGGAGACGATCTGCTGAAGTGGGAAGTTCCACGGTGTGATCGCGCCGACCACGCCGACCGGCTCGCGGACGATCAGCGAGTTGCCGACCTCCTCGGTCCAGGCGAAGTCGTCTGCCAGGCCGGCGATGGACTCGACCACCGCGGCCGGGAACGCGACCTGGGCGGTCCGGGACATACCGATCGGCGAGCCCATCTCGGCGGTGATCGCCTGGGCGATCTCCTCGGTACGGGCGGCGAGGCCGGCGCCGAGGCGGCGTAGCACGTCCGCCCGGTGCTGCGGGGTGGTCGCCGACCAGGCCGGGAAGGCGGCCCGGGCGGCGGCGACGGCGCGCTCGACGTCGGCGGCGGTGCCGGCCGGGGTCTCGGCGACGACCTCGCCGGTGGCCGGGTTCACCACGGGAAGGGTGCCGGCGGAGCCGGTGACGGTCTGGCCGCCGATCCAGTGGCCGGCGACGGTGTGGGTGGAAGGTGTCATGGACCGACCGTCGCACCGCTGCCGAACCCCAACCAGGTGCGGTTTATCCAGGGTTCCGCGATCCCTGGCTGGGGTCCGGCCCGCTCAGAGCGCGAGGACGATCCGGCCGGTGGTGGTGCCGGCGTCCTGCCGGGCCCAGGCGTCAGCGATGGCGTCGAACGGCACGATCTCGTGGTCGACGGTGAGCCGGCCGGCCGCCGCGTGCCCGGCCACCACTGTCAGCGCCGCGGCCCGCTCGGCGGTCGACAACCCGTTGTTGGTGTAGCCGGTCATCCGCAGTGCCCCGCTGCGCAGCACGGCGGACTCGATGGGCGCGGTCGCGCCGGCCGCGCTGCCCAGGTTGACCAGTCGCCCACCCGGGCGCAGCACCCGCAGCGCCGCCGCGGCCGGGACACCGAAGACCGGGTCGAGGACGAGGTCGACCGGCCCGTCGGCGGCGCGGCGCAGCCGGTCGGCCATCGACGCGACATCGTCGTCGGGCAGTAGCGGGACGGTGGCGGCGGCGCCGAGCTCCTCGGCGCGGGCCCGCGCCGCTGCCGACCGGGCCACGGCAATGACCCGGCGGGCGCCGCCGAGCAGGGCGAGCTGGACGGCGGCCTGACCGACCACGCCTCCGGCGCCGAGCACGATGACCTGTTCGCCGCCCGCCAGGCCACCGGCGTGGGTCAGCGCCGCGTGCGCGGCCACTGCGGAGAGACCGAGGGCGGCGAGCAGTGTCAGCGGTACGCCGGCCGGCAGCGCCACCACGTCGACGGTCGGCACCGTGACAGTGCTCGCCATGCTGCCGTTTACACCGGAACGCATCCCGGCCGACGTGCCGAACCAGACAGCGGTGCCGTCGGCGAGGCGACCGACCCCCTGCACACCCGGCACGTACGGCGTGCGCGGCGGGCCGAAGTAGCTGGTGCCGCTGGCGCAGAGCAGATCCAGCGGGGTGATCGGCACGGCCTCGACGGTGACCGCCACCGTACCGTCGGCCGGTACGGGCGCCGGCCGCTCGGCGATCGTCGGCGCGGTGCCGCAGGCGGTGAGCACTGCCGCGCGGATCACGTCGCGATGTCCGGGTAGGGCATCGAGAAGTGGGCAAGCCGCGCGCCGTAGGACTTCTGGTATTCCAGCGGTTCGGTGTTGTCCCGCTCGAACAGGGCGATGAAGAGGGTCAGGGTGAGGAACGGGTGCGCGCCCAGCGCGAAGAGCTTCACGTGGTCATGGGTGGCCAACGCCTCGCGCTCCACGTCGTCGAGGCGCAGCCAGGTGCTCGCCTCGCCGGTGTGGCAGTTCAGCACCGTGTTGGCGCACTCGGCCTCCCACCAGGCGACCAGCTCGCGCGGCTCGCTGCGGTAGCGCTCGACCAGCTCCGGGTCCCGGTCGACCATGAAGAGGAACTTGTTCAGCAGGTACTTGCTCATGCCGGCGCTCCGTTCGGGTACCAGGTGAAGTACGCCTCCATGGTGTGGAACAGGTCGAGGGTGTCGACGTAGTCGGCCTTCACGCCGGCACCGGCGACGCCCATCATGAGCATGAAGTCCATGAAGCCGTGGGTGGCGTTGCCCGGTGAGTGCAGGCTGTCCAGGGTGACCTCGCGCAGGCACTCGTCCAGGTCGCCGTTGGCGATCCACTCGACGGCCCGCCTGTCGAACTCCGGGTCCGGGCCGTGCGGGCCGAACTGCCGGGGGCCGCCCAGCTCCAGCGACAGGTGGCCGGTGCCGATGACGGCCACCCGCAGGTGCGACGGCCACGACTCGACGATGTCGCGGATGCTCTGGCCGAGCTGGACGAAGCGCTTCGGCTGCGGCAACGGTGGCGCGAAAATGTTGGTGTAGATCGGCACGATCGGCAGATCGGCCTCGGGCCGCAGCGTGATGATCGGGCAGGTGATGCTGTGGTCGATGCGCAGCTCGTTGCTGAACGCGAGGTCGAAGCCGGCGTCGAGCCCGGCGCGCAGGATGTGCCCGGACAGGTCCTCCTGGCCCGTGAGCAGCATCCGGGGCAGCCCGAACTCGCGCTCCTCGTTGTACCAGTTGGCGTCGTAGTGGGGCGCCTTGCCGACCAGGAACTGCGGCATGTTGTCCAGCCAGAGCTGGTGGAAGTGGTCGGAGCCGACCATCACCAGCACGTCGGGTCGGGCTCGGGTCAACGTCTCCCGGAACGCCAGGATCTTGCGGGTCCACTCGTCGGCGAACGGTGGCCGATCCTCGCCGGTGGCGGTGCTGGCCCGGTAGTAGAAGGGGTGGTGGGTGGAGGCGATGACCGCGACGACGGAGGCCATTCCCACTCCTTTCGGGGGTGGCGGAGGGATCAGGGTTCGTAGACGGCGTTGCTGTCGACGGTGCGGTAGATGTCCATGCCGAGCGGTCGTCGTCGTTCCTCGGCGAGGTGCCCGAGCAGCCCCGCCGCGCGGGCCAGCAGGGCGAAACCGCGCAGCATCTCGACCGGGAGCCCGAGGTCGGCGAGGGCCGCCCCGCAGACGCCGGCGCCGTTGAGCGGCAGGGTGCGGCCGAGCACCTGCGGGTGGACCCGTCCGATCGCCTCGAACAGCAGCAGGTGCGGGCCGTGCAGACCCTCCTCGGTGGCGATCCTGATCAGCACTGGGGTGCGCGGGTCCTGTTCCTTGTGCACGGGGTGCCCGAGCCCGGGGACCAGTCGACGTTCCCGCTTGGCCCGGGTGACCGCGTCGAGCGCCACCGCGTCGTAGTCGGTCACCTCGCCGGCCTCGGTGAGCGTGTCGGCGAGGAAGCGTCCACAGTCCTCGGTGACACCGAGGAAGCGGGAGCCGCCGCCGAGCAGGCCGGCGGCGAGCGCGCCCTGCAACGACTCGGGCGCGGACAGGTACGTCAGCCGGGCGGCGATCGCCGTCGGGGTGAAGCCGTGGTCGGCGAGGGCCACCAGCACCGCCTCGAAGACCCGCACCTCGCCCGGGGTGGGACGGCGGCCGGCGACCAGCCAGTACGCCAGCTCGCCGAAGCCCACAGTGCCCATCAGGTCGGCGGCCAGGTCCTGCCCGAGCAACGAGATGGTGGTCGGGTCGGAGGTGCCGATCCCGGTGGGAAAGCTCAGTTCTTCAGCCACGCGCGGATCTCCTCGCCGTGTTCGTCGAGCCCCGGCGGTGGCAGCTCGTAGCGGGCCGGGGTGTCGGAGAAGGTGATGGGGTTGCGGACACCGGGCACGTCTCCGACGGTGACGACCGGGTCGAGCCCCAGTTCCTCGGCGAGCGCCACCCCACCGTCGATGGTGTTGATCGGCGCGCACGGGACGCCGGCGGCGAGCAGGTCCCGGAACCACTCGTCAGTGGTCCGCCTGGCGAGGCGTTCGACTAGCAGCGGCCGCAACTGTTCGCGGTTGGCCGTGCGGTCCTGGTTGCGGCCGAACCGCGTGTCGTCCGGCAGGTCGGGCAGGTCGAGCACCTGGCAGAGCTTGCGGAACTGCCCGTCGTTGCCGGCGATGACGATCAGCTCGCCGTCGGCGGTGGGCAGTGGCTCGTACGGGAAGAGGCTGGGGTGCGCGTTGCCCATCCGGAACGGGACGGTGCCGCCGGCGACGTAGCCGCTGGAGTGGTTGACCAGCCCGGACAGTGCCGAACTGAGCAGGTTGACCTCGACGTGCTGGCCTCGTCCGGTCTCGCCACGGTGGTGCAGCGCGGCGAGGATGCCGATGCTGGCGTGCAGCCCGGCCATCACGTCGAAGACGGAGATGCCTGCCCGGTACGGCGAGCCGTCCGGGTCGCCGGTGAGGCTCATCAGGCCCGAGATGGCCTGCACCATGAGGTCGTAACCGGGGAGGTCCCTACCGGCGCCGGTGCCGAAGCCGCTGATGCTCGCGTACACGATCTTGTCGTTGTGCGTGGCGACGGTGTCGTAGTCGAGGCCGAACCGGGCGAGGCCACCGGGCCGGAAGTTCTCGATCAGCACGTCGGCGCGGCGGGCCAACTCCTGGGCTGCGGCCAGGTCGTCGGGCTTCCCGAGGTCCAGGGCGATCGACTGCTTGTTGCGGTTGATGCCGAGGTAGTACGTCGAGACGCCGTCGCGGGTGGGCGGCATCCAGGTGCGGGTGTCGTCACCACCGGGGCTCTCCACTTTGATCACCTGGGCCCCCAGGTCGGCCAGGAGCATCGTCGCGTAGGGCCCGGCGAGGATCCGGGAGAAGTCCGCGACGAGCAGGCCGGCCAGTGGGCCTGTCGAGTGCTGCACCATGTTTCCGCCCGTTCTGCGGACACCTGTCCGCCGAGACAGCTTGCGATACCGCAGGGTGCGTGTCAACGGTGCTTTTCTCGAACACTGCCACGCTCTTGACACGCTTCGTGGCCGGGACCACACTTGCGCCACTCGGGCTGGCCGCACAGCGGACAATGGTCCGGATTCCCCTCGTACTCCGAAAGGAATGGGTGGCGAATGAGCGCAACCGACCGGTCGGTGGTCTTCCGCAACGGCCTGGTTCTCACCATGGACGACGCCCGCACGGTGCTGCCCGGCGCCGACGTGCTGGTCGTCGGCGGCCGGATCGCGCAGGTCGGTGTCGGCCTCACCGCACCCGACGACGCCCTGGAGATCGACGCCGCCGACGGCATCCTCATGCCCGGCATGGTCGACACCCACCGGCACCTGTGGCAGACCGCGATGCGTGGGTACGGCGCCGACTGGACCCTGACCCAGTACTTCGTCTGGTACTACCTCGAGTCGGGCAAGCTGTTCCGGCCCGAGGACGTCCACGCCGGCAACCTGCTCGGCGCGATCGAGGCGATCGACGCCGGCGTGACCACCACCGTCGACTGGTCGCACGGGTTGCAGACACCCGAGCACGCCGACGCCGCGGTGGACGCCCTGGAGGCGGTCGACGGACGGTTCGTGCTCGCCTACGGCAACATCCAGCAGGGGCCGTGGGAGTGGGCCACCTCGCCGGAGTTCCGCGACTTCCACCGCCGCCGCATCGACGGTGGCAAGCTGGCTGGCTTCCAGTTGGCGTTCGACGTCACCGGCGACCCCGCCTTCCCGGAACGGGCCGCGTTCGAGGTGGCCCGGGAGTTGGGCGCCGCGGTGACCACCCACGCGGGCGTGTGGGGCGCCACCAACGACGACGGCATCCGGCTGATGCACGAGAACGGGTTCATGACCCCGTCGAACGTCTACGTGCACGCGGCGACGCTCACCCAGGACTCGTACAACCGGATCGCCGCGACCGGCGGCTCGGTCTCCGTCTCGACCGAGAGTGAGCAGAGCGCCGGCCAGGGCTACCCACCCACCTGGCAGTTGCGCCACCACGACATCCCGGTGTCACTGTCGATGGACACCAGCGTGTGGTGGAGCGGCGACCTCTTCTCCGCGATGCGCAGCACGCTCGGCGCGGACCGCTCCCGGGAGCACCTGGAGGCGCACGCCAAGCAGGAGACCGTCACCCATTGCCACCTGCGCGCCGAGCAGGTCGTCGAGTGGGCCACCCGGGGTGGCGCCCGTGCGCTCGGCATGGACGCCACCATCGGCGCGCTCACCCCCGGCCGTCAGGCCGACGTCGTGCTGATCAAGAACGACGCCTCGCCGGCGATGTTCCCGATCCTGAACCCGCACGGTCACGTCGTCTTCCAGGCCCAGCGTGCCGACGTGCACACAGTGCTGGTGGGCGGCCGGGTCGTGAAGCGCGACGGCCGCCTCGTCGGCGTCGACCTCGCCGCCGCGCGGGCCACTGTGGCAGCGACCATCGATCACCTGCGCGAGACGATGGGGGAGCAGGCGTGGCAGCGGGGAATGAACCCGGACATCCCCGAGACCGCGATCCTGGAGAACCCGTACCAGTACACCGAGTGGGACGCCGGGTCGGCGCAATGGAAGCATTAAGGACATGAGTGACAACGGAAGGGGCGCCGGACCCGACTTCATCGAGGCTCTCGCCCGTGGCCTCGACGTCCTGCGCTCCTTCCGTCCGGCCTGCCCCTCGATGACGCTCAGCGAGATCGCCACCGCCACCGGCCTGGCCCGCCCCACCGTCCGGCGCATCCTCATCACGCTCGAATCGCTGGGCTACGTCCGCGCGGTCGGCCGCGGCCACACCCTCACCCCGCGCGTCCTGGAGCTGGGGATGGCGTACGTCAACGCACTGAACATGTGGGACGTGGCCCGGCCGCACATGGAGAAGCTCGTGGCGCAGACCAACGAATCGACCTCGATGGCCCAGCTCGACGGCAGCGACATCGTCTACGTCGCCCGGGTGGCCGTACCCAAGATCGTCACGCTTGGTGTCACCATCGGCACCCGCTTCCCGGCACCCGCGACGTCGATGGGCAAGGTGCTGCTCGCGGCCCTCCCACCGGACACGCTGGCGACCGTCCTCGCCGAGCCCAGCCGCTCCGGCATCACACCGCGCTGGCAGCCCGCGCCGGGCGACCTCGACGCCGTGCTGCGCGAGGTCCGGGCGAAGGGCTGGGCGCTCGCCGACCAGGACCTGGCCCCGGGCATCCGGTCCGTCGCCACCGGCGTACGCGACGGCGACGGGCGGGTCGTCGCCGCCATCAACGTGACGGTGCACGCCGCCGAGACCTCGCTGGAGACCCTGCGCGAGGAGCACCTGCCGCGGTTGCTGCGCGCCGCCGCCGACATCGGGCACGACTGGGCGCTCACCGCCGCCGTGCCGGTGGTCACCGCCTAGGTCCTACCGATCACCAGCTTCGCGCATCGTCCGGGGCAGCGCCGGCGCCCGACGGATGCCATAGTGCCGCGATGAAGGCAGACCTGCACAGTTACCTGAAGGGCGGCCGCGACACGCTGCTGTGGAAGCTCGACGGGCTCGGCGAATACGATGTTCGGCGTCCGTTGACCCGGACCGCGACCAACCTGCTCGGTCTGGTGAAGCACGCGGCGGCCATGGAGATCCTCTACTTCGGTGTCGTGTTCGGCCGACCGTTCGAGCAGGAGCTGCCCTACGTCGGCGACGGGGCGGAGGCCAACGCCGACATGTGGGCGAGCGCGGATGAGACCCGCGAGGAGATCGTCGGACTGTACCGTCGCGCGATCGCCCACGCCGACACCACCATCGAAGCCCTTGCGCTGGATGAGGTCGGCCACGTGCCGTGGTGGGGCGATGCGGCGGTCACGTTGCACCACGTCCTGGTCCACGTCATCGCGGAAACCCAACGGCACGCCGGCCACGCCGACATCGTGCGCGAACTCATCGACGGCGCGGTCGGGCTGCTGTCCCAGAACGACAACCTTCCCCCGGCCGACGAGTCGTGGTGGCTGGACTACCGTCGGCGAGTGGAGCAGGCTGCCCTCGACGCCAGCAAGCGCGGCAACTAGTTCTGAACCGATCATGGCAACCGGATGATGGTCGCCGATGATGAGGACCAGGCCGGCCGGTGGGTGGGACGGGCCTGGCTCGACCCCGACCAGGTTCCCCGCCGCAACCACTATCACCGACGAACGTGGGCACCACCAGCGCACGACGGCCACCCCCGGCCAGCAGGCCGATCGAGTGGCCAACCCAGCACGCCCCAATCCCGCGCGGCCACCGACGCGATGACAGACCCGCGACCTCGGTCCGCACCCTGCGCTCGCCTCACCTCGGTCGGATCGCTGCTCCTAACGGAGGGGCCGCGCTGCCCTCGACGCAGCCGATCCCTGGCCTCGCCGCGCTGCTCCGGACCGCGACCCGCCGCCGGCTCGCGGTTCTGCCGTCTGATCGACACCCCGACGTCCGGCCACAGTCGCACGGCCGTTCGGATGCGAGGCCGGGCCGTCACGAAATCCGGCGGCGAATCGTCACAGCTGGCGGTTAGTCTTCCTCCGCGCGTCGTCGTCCTGGCACGTCGCGCCCCGCGCCCGGTAGGCGCGGCATCGCCGCCACCGCCCACCATCGGCCGGCTCAATCGACTTCAGGAGAGTTTGTGACACAGCAATCCATCGCGACATCGGACAAACTCGACGCTGCGGTGCTCAAGGTGGCGGGCGTCGTCGTCCTTGGCGCGATCATGTCGATTCTCGACGTGACGGTGGTCAGCGTGGCGCTGCCCAAATTCCAGAGCGAGTTCGACGCGTCCTACGCCCGCGTGGCCTGGACCATGACCGCTTACACCCTCGCGCTCGCCACCGTGATCCCGCTCAGTGGGTGGGCGGCGGACCGGTTCGGCACCAAACGGCTCTACATGGTGGCGCTGGCCCTGTTCACGATCGGGTCGGGGCTCTGCGCCATGGCCGACACGATCGGCGAGCTGATCGGCTACCGGGTTCTGCAGGGCCTCGGCGGCGGCATGCTCATGCCGCTGGGCATGACCATCATGACCCGGGCGGCCGGTCCGCACCGGATCGGTCGGTTGATGGCCGTCCTCGGCATCCCGATGCTGTTGGGGCCGATCGGCGGCCCGATCCTCGGTGGTTGGCTGATCGACACCGCGAGCTGGCACTGGATCTTCCTGATCAACCTGCCGATCGGCCTGATCGCCCTGATCTACGCTCAGGTCGCGCTGCCGAAGGACGCGCCCGAGCCGTCCGAGTCGTTCGACTTCGTCGGCATGCTCATGCTCTCGCCGGGCCTCGCCCTGTTCCTCTACGGCGTCTCGTCCCTGCCGGAGGCGGGCACCTTCGCCGACGCCAAGGTCTGGGCTCCGATGCTGGTCGGCGGCGCGCTGGTGGTGGCGTTCGTGCTCTACTCGTTCAAGCCCCGGCACCCGCTGCTGGACCTGCGGCTGTTCCGCAACCGCAGTCTGACCATCGCGTCGGTGACGATGTTCGTGTTCATCATCGCGTTCATGGGCGCCGGCCTGTTGTTCCCGAGCTACTTCCTGCAGGTGCGCGGTGAGTCGACGCTGGCCGCCGGTCTGCTGATGGCGCCGCAGGGGATCGGCGCGATGATCACCATGCCGATCGCCGGCACGCTTGCCGACCGGGTGCCGATCGGGCGTACCGTCCCGTTCGCGCTGGGTCTCATCGTCGTCGGGTTCTTCGGTTTCACCCAGGTCGACCCGCAGACCTCGTACTGGCTGCTCGGCGGTTCGCTGTTCGTGATGGGCCTGGGCATGGGCGGCACGATGATGCCGATCATGACGTCGGCGCTGCGGACGTTGTCGGCCAACGACGTGGCCCGCGGCTCGACGCTGGTCAACATCCTCCAGCAGATCGGCGGCTCGGTCGGCGCCGCCGTGATGTCGGTGATCCTCACCAACGAGTTGAACGGCTCGCGGCAGATCCCCGGCCTGGTGGACGAGAGCGGCAAGCCGGTCACCGAGGCCGGGCTGGCCATCGCCTCCCAGCAGCGGCCCGAGCTGCTTGGGCAGATGCCGGTGGACCCGTCGCTCATCGAGCGCGGGCTCGACTTCGCCGCCAAGTCGTTCGCCAGCACGTTTTGGGTCGCGTTCGCGTTGGTCGTGCTCACGCTCATCCCGGCGGCGTTCCTGCCGCGTCGGCGTCAGCCGGCGCAGCTCGACGACCCGCAGGGCGAGCAGGTCAGGACGCCGGTCGTCATCCACTGACCGATCCCGCCGCGCCCGGCACCCACTGAGGTGCCGGGCGCGGCGGGTACGGCGTCAGCGCAACGGACCGTCGCCGGGCCCGTCCGGGTCCTCGACCACGTGGATCGCCGCTTCCTCCGCGCTGGCGGCACCCGCGTCGATGCCGGCGTCCCACGCCACCGCCTCGTCCTCGTCGTCCTCGCGGACACCCTCGTCGTAGGCGACGAGACGGCCGGCGCGTGCCTCCGCCTCGTACCCCCGGCGGGTCAGCTCGTCCTCGTCGTCGCCACCCTCGGCGTACGGGTCGACATCCGGCACCTCCTGGGCGAGGTGTTGCTCCAAGGACTCGCCCGCCCGCTCCTCGGCCGGCGTGGTGCCGAACCGGTTTGCCGCCGTCCAGTGGTCCTCGGCGATGATGCCGGTGTCGAGGGGGTCGCCGACCCGGTCGTCGTCGAGGGTGTCGGAGGCGTCCAGGACGCCGTCGTCCTCAACCACGTTCCACTCGTCGACGGAATCCATCCGTTCGGTCTGGCTCACGGCGGTCTCCTCTTCGTCACGGTGCAGCAAAGCGCTCAGCCTATGACCGTGCAACGCGCCAGTTTCCCGAGGCCTGCCCGTTGTGACGAACGAACCTCGGGGCTGGCGGCGTCACTGTGGGTCAACGCTTCAGCAGCTCCGCCACAGCGTCGGTGAACTCCACCGGCTGCTCGATGTGCGCGAAGTGTCCGCTTCGCTCCAGCGTCACCAGCCGCGAGTCCGGAAGCCCCGCGTGCAACTGCTCGGCCCAGCGGGGGCCGCAGATGAAGTCGTACGCCCCGACGATCACCACGACGGGCACGGTGATCTCACCGAGGTTTTCCCGCACGTCGAAGGGTGTGGGGTCCTGCGCGCCGGCCGGCGTCGCCCAGATCCGGACGGCCGCCTGAAACGGGGCGAACTCGCCCTGTCGGCCCCAGAAGTCGGCGAAGTACACAGGCAGGGCGGCGCGCAGAGCGGCCCCCAACGACTCGTTGTCGGTCGCGCCGCCGATCTGCGCGAAGGCAGCCGGGACCGCCGCCGCCTCCGGCCGGTCCGGGTGCCGCTGCGGGTAGGCGGCGAGACCGGCCATGGCCTCGCCCCAGAATTCGGCTCCGGTGACGGGCGAGGTGTCGTACAGGGCGAGGCCCGAGATCCGGTCCGGGTGGGCCAGCGCGTACCGCTGGACGACGAAACCACCGTGCGAGTGCCCGAGGAGGTACACCCGGGGTTCGCCGAGGTGCTCGACGACGGCGTGCAGGAACCGGACATACGTGTCGAGACGGTAATCGTCGGGGTTGTCGAGCTGCCCCGACGCGCCAGTGCCCACCGGCTCGACGTAGACCATCGTGAAGTGCGTCTCAAGGCTGGGCGTCCGCAGGTACTCCCACTCGATGCCCGGGCCACCGGAGTGCGCCACGCAGACCGGGCCGGTGCCGGCGACGTGGTAGACCTGCCGAACGCCATCCACTGTGAATGTGTGGGCGCCGGGGGCGAGGGCGCTGACGTCGTGGCTGGTGAAACCCATGAACTATCTCCCGATCCGAGACCCGCGCGGCGTCCGCCGACACGGCAACTAATGCGTGACGCGAACCAGATGCGCGGGTGGCGGGAAAAGTTCGCTCGGTCGGAGAAGTTTCCTCAGACCAGCGCGGGGACGGGGTGGAAGAGGGTGAGTTGGCGCACCCGGCCCTCGCGCAGCACCTGCAACCACAGTGCCGCGGGTGGGCAGTGCTCCGGGTCGTCGGGTGGGCTGATCAGGTCGGTTTCCCAGATCAGCACGTCCCCGCTGGCCACCACGTTGCGCAGCCGCTGACGTACCCCGGCGGTCAGGTCGCGGTTCATGCCGTTGATGGCCAGGTCCCGGCCGCCGCGCGGGCCGCCCGGCACGATCATCTCGGCGTCCGGCCACCAGTTCTCGCGGACCACCCGCTCGAAGTCGCCGCCCATCGCCGTGGTGATCATGTCGTGGCCCGCCCGCCACCGCGAGTCGTTCGAGGCGGCGACGTCCGTGTGGGCGGCGTCCGCCGCCGCCCGCAGGCCGGCGGCGAGCGCCCGGCGGGCGTGGCTGAGGCGGCTGCGGACGGTGCCGACGGGAACGCCACACACGGCCGCGATCTGGTCGTACGAGGACGCGTCGCTGAAGTACCGCAGCAGGGTGACGAGCCGGTCAGGTTCGGACAGTTGCCCGAGGGAGTGCCACACCCAGTCGCGCATCGCGGCCCGGTCCAGTGCCTCCTCCGGGGTGGGTGTGTCGGCGGGGCGGGTGAACCATTCGGGTTCGGCGACCGGGACGGCGCTGGGCCCGCGCAACGTCATCCGACTGTTGTTGCGGACGATGGCTCGCAACCACTGGCCGACGGCGTTCGGGTCGCGGACCTCGCCGATGCGACGCAGGGCGACGACCATCGCGTCCTGTACCGCGTCCTCGGCGTCCGGTCCGTAACCGAGGACGCTCAGCGCGACGGCCCGCATCCCGGCCTCGTGCCGGGCCAGCAGCGCCCCCAGCGCAGCCGCGTCTCCCGCCTGCGCGAGTACGACCAGCTCCCCGTCGCTCTGCGTCACGCCCAGTTCCTCCCCGAAACGCCCGTTCTGAACGCTTGTGCTCCATCAAGCGTACGGCGGGCCGGCGTGCCGATGCCCGGGCCGTCGGCCGTCCTACGCTGCGGACGGGCTGGCAGCGCGGGTCGCCCGGGAGCCGATCTGCCGCAGGTGCGCGATCAACTCCGGAGGCTCGTGCACCTCCATGTCGCAACCGAGGGTCAGCAGGCGCCACGCCAGCCACTCCAGAGTGTCGGCGTTGCTGCGCAACCGGCAGGAGGTCGCGTCGATCGGCTCCAGATCGACGCCGGCGCCACCGAGCGGGCCTGCCATCCGCTCGATCGGCGCGTGCAGCGTCACCACCGCCCGGTAGACGGGCGTCAGCTCAAGCAGCTTCTCCGTCATGAACGATGCGGCGTCGGACGCCGGCAGTCGCCGTGCGGCGACCCGGGTCCGGGTGGGTCGCAGGTCGGTGATCCGGTCGATCCGGAAGATCCGCCAGTCGTCACGGTCGTTGTCGTAGCCCACCAGATACCAGCGCCGACCCGCCGACACCAGCTTGTACGGCTCGACGAGCCGTTCGGTGTCCATGCCGTCGCGGCGACGGTAGGTGAACCGTAGCTGCTCCCGGTTGTTGACGGCGGCGGCCAGCGCGCTCAGATGCTCCGGGTCGACAGTCGGCCGATCCCAGGTGAGCAGCGGTTCGGTGGCCGCCCCCAGCGCGCTGACGCGGTGCCGCAGCCGGGACGGCAGCACCTGTTCGAGCTTGGCCAGCGCCCGTACCGACGCCTCCTCGATGCCGGCCACCGCGTGGCCGGCGGCGGTGCGCAGACCGACCGCGATCGCCACCGCCTCGTCGTCGTCGAGCAGCAGCGGCGGCATCGCCTTGCCGGCGACCAGGCGGTACCCGCCGATCGCGCCCATCGTCGCCTGCACCGGGTAGCCGAGGTCGCGCAATCGCTCCACGTCGCGGCGGATGGTGCGCAGGCTGACGCCGAGCCGGGTCGCCAACTCGCTGCCGGGCCACTCGCGGGGTGTCTGCAACAGCGACAACAGGCCCAGCAGTCGGGCGGGGGTGTCGGACATGATCCCAGAATGCCAGCGATGTGTGCCAGAAGCTGTCCTATATGGGCCGTAGCGTTCCCGGCATGACGCCATTTCGCATCGACATCCCGCAGGCCGACCTCGACGACCTACGTGACCGGCTCTCCCGAACCCGGTGGCCCCGCTCGTTGCCCGGCACCGGCTGGAGCCGCGGGGTGCCGGTGCCGTACCTTCGCGAGCTGGCCGAATACTGGGCGAATGGTTACGACTGGCGGGCCCACGAGGCGCGCCTCAACGACTTCGCCCAGCTCGTCACCGAGATCGACGGCTTGGATGTGCATGTGCTGCACGTCCGCTCGCCGGAGCCGGACGCGCTGCCGTTGTTGCTGACACACGGCTGGCCGAACTCCGTGGTCGAGTTCACCGAGCTGATCGGCCCGCTGTCCGACCCACGCGCTCATGGCGGGCATCCCGCGCAGGCGTTTCACGTGGTCGTGCCGTCGGTGCCCGGCTACGGTTTCTCGCAGGCGCCGCCGGCCGGGTTCACGATCGACCGGCTCGCCCGGATGTGGGTCGAGCTGATGGCCCGCCTCGGCTATCACCGTTTCGGTACCCAGGGCGGCGACCTCGGTGCGTACCTCGCGCCACGGGTGGCCGTGGTGGCGCCGGAGCAGGTCGTCGGCGTGCACATCGACGGGGGGTTCGGCTTCCCGACCGCCGCCGACGTGCCGGACATGAGCGCGGCGGAACGCACCGAGTGGGAGCAGATGCAGCAGTGGATGAGCGGTGGCGTCGACCATCACGCGCTGCTGCGGGCAGCGCCGCAAACCCTCTCGTACGCCTGGAACGACTCGCCGGTCGGGCTGCTGGCCTGGATGATGCAGAAGTTCAAGGAGTTCACCATGACCGTGCCGACGCCGGAGCAGGCCATCGACCGGGACCACCTGCTCACCAGTGTGAGCCTCTACTGGTTCACCGGCACGTCGGGAACGTCGTCGTGGCCCATGTACGAGCGACTCACCGTGACCGACGATGGCGGTTTCGCCTGGCCGACGGGTCAGCGGCTGGTGCCGTCCGGTGTGTACGGCGGGGGATCCGCGTTGATGCGCCGCCTCGCCGAGCGGGACAACACGATCGTCCACTGGCCGCAGGGCAACCCGGGCAGCCACTTCGTGGCGATGGACGAGCCGCTGGCGCACGCGGCGGACATCCGCGCGTTCTTCGCGGGCCTGCGATGATCGAGTTGAGCTGGGCGCAGGTGTCCGCCCGACGGCTTGCGCGGCACCGGCTGAGCACGCCGGCGGCGTCCACCGCACAGGACGCCGCACACGTCGCCGACGTGGTGTCGGCGATCTGCGGCGCGCACGCCCAGATCGCGTCGGCCGCCGAGCTGTCCATCGGGCTGCGGGTGCCGGGCACGACCCGCGCCCTGGTGCGCCGGGCACTGTGGACCGATCGCACGGTGGTCAAGACCCGTGGGCCACGCGGGACGGTGCACCTGCTCGCCGCAGCGGACCTGCCGATGTGGGTCGGCGCGCTGACCGCGTTGCCGGCGCCGTCCTGGGAGCGGCGCGTTGTCCTGCTGACGCCCCGGCAGACCGAGCAGGTCCTCGCGGCCATCGCCGACGCGGTCGCCGAGGCCGACCTGACCACCGCCGAGCTGACCGAGGAGATCGTCGCCCGTACCGGCCCGTGGGCGGGTGACCTGGTCATGGAGGCGTTTCAGGACAAGTGGCCCCGGTGGGTCGCGGCGATGACCGCCGCCACCCGGGCCGGAGTGGTCTGCTTCGGCCCGAATCGCGGTCGGGCCAGCACGTACACCAGCCCAACCCGGTGGCTGCCCGACTTCGCGCCGATGCCCGGCCGCGCCGCTCTGGCCGCCCTCGTCCGCGGCTACCTGCACGCGTACGGGCCGGCCACCCCGGCGCAGTTCGCCCGGTGGCTGGGGGTGCCCCCGGGGTGGGGGACGTTGCTGTTCGACTCGCTCGACCTGACCGAGGTGACGGTGGAGGGCACCCGGGCCTGGGTGAGCGCCGACGACACCGAGTTCCCCGACGACCGGCCGTCCGGGTTGCGGCTCCTGCCGTACTTCGACGCGTACGCGGTTGGCTGTCACCCCCGCGAACGGCTCTTCCCGGGTGCCGCCGCCGAGCGGGCGCTCGCCGGTGGTCAGGCCGGCAACTATCCGGTGCTGCTGGTCGACGGGGTGGTCGCCGGCGTGTGGCACCAACGCCGTTCCGGCCGCTCGATCCGGGTCACCGTCGAGCCGCTGCGGGCGCTCGGGCCCGCCCAGCAGCGGGCGTTGGGGGAGGAGGTCGAACGGGTCGGCGCGATCCTGGAGGGCAAGGTGTCGCTGACCATCGGCACCGTCAGTGTCGGTCCGCACGCCTGAGGCCACGCCGGCTCACCGCCTGGGCGACGATGGGAGCGTGCACCCCGAACCGGTCGACCACGCGCCCCGGCAGGCGTTCCCCTGGGCGCTCCTGCGCCAGCGCTGGGAGGACCTCACCTTCCTGCACTGGGCCGTCGCTCCGGAGGCGGTCGCGCCGTTGCTGCCCGCCGGCACCCGTCCGGACACCCTGGACGGGGTCAGCTTTGTCGGCCTGATCGGTTTCCGGATGGTCGGGCTGGGCTTCGGCCGCGGCCCGGGGGTGCCGTACTTCGGCACCTTCTGGGAGACCAACGTCCGGCTCTACTCCGTCGACGACGCCGGCCGCCGAGCTGTCGTGTTCCGGTCGCTCGACGCGTCCCGTCTGCTGCCGGTGCTGGTGGCGCGGGCGACGCTGCGCCTGCCGTACCTGTGGTCGTCGATGCGGTTGGATCGCGACGGCGACCGTCGCACCTACCGCTGCCGGCGACGCTGGCCGGGGCCGGCGGGCGCGACGAGCCGGATGGTGGTGCGGGTGGGGGAGCGGATCGTCGAGCCGACCCCGCTCGAACATTTCGTCACCGCCCGCTGGGGGCTGCACACCCGGGCGTACGGGCGCACGCTGCACCTGCCGAACTGGCATCCGAGCTGGCCGCTGCACCGGGCCGAGATGCTGCACCTGGATGACGAGTTGGTCGCCGCCGCCGGGCTACCGGCACCGGGCGGGCCACCGGTGAGCGTGCTCTACTCGCCAGGTGTCGGGGTCAGGTTCGGCCCGCCGGTGGCGGCCCGGTCACGCGGTGCCGGGCCGCCGGAGCCTCAGTAGCGGCCACCCTCGGGTGCGGGCAGCGCGTCCAGGTCGGCAAGGTCCTCGGCGCTGAGCCGCACGTCAGCGGCCGAGCAGTTGTCCACCAGGTACTTCGGGGTCTTGGTGCCGGGGATCGGGATGACCTGGTCCCCCTGCGCGACCACCCAGGCGAGGGCGACCTGCGCGGGGCTGACGCCGGCCCGGTCGGCGATCTCCCGGACCCGGGAGACGATGGCGAGGTTGGCACGCAGCGCGTCCTGCTGGAAGCGCGGCAGGCCGCGCCGGAAGTCGTCGGCGGGTAGGTCGTCGAACGAGGTGAACCGGCCGGCGAGGAAGCCGCGACCGAGCGGGGAGAACGGCAGGAAGGCGATACCCTGCTCGGCGCAGTACGGCAACACCTCGGTCGACGGGTCGCGCGTCCACAGTGACAACTCGGACTGCACCGACGCCACCGGGTGCACGGCCTGGGCCCGCACGATCTGCGTGACAGTCACCTCGGACAACCCGAGCTGCCGGGCCTTGCCCGCCGCCACGACCTCGGCCATCGCGCCCCAGGACTCCTCGATGGGCACCTCCGGGTCGACCCGGTGCAGTTGGTAGAGGTCGACGTGGTCGGTGCCGAGCCGGCGCAGGCTCTCGTCGATCGCCGCGCGGATGTGCTCCGGGCGGCCGTTGTTGCCGATCTTCGGTGAGTTGCCGGGGCCACCGGTGAGGGAGGTGGCCACCAGGCCGACCTTCGTGGCCAGTACGGCCCGCTCCCGGTGCCCGTCGGCCAGCGCCCGCCCGACCAGCTCCTCGTTGGTGTACGGCCCGTACACGTCCGACGTGTCGATCAGCGTCGCGCCCAGGTCCAGTGCCTGCCGGATGACGGAGATCGACGTGTCGTCGTCGCGCGGGCCGGTGATGTCGTAGCCGTGGCTCATGCCCATGCAGCCGAGGCCGATGACGCCGACCTCGGGTCCGGTGCTGCCCAGCGTGGTGGTTCGCATGCGCCCCACGCTACGACCGGACCGGCCGACCCGCACCCGCCGTGGCGGGCACAGCTGCTTCCCGGGCACGTGACGACTCTCACCGGAAGTGGACTCGGGAGTCCGCTACGGTGGCACTAAGCGGACCTGAGAGTCCGGATATGCCTGAGCGACCCACGAGGAGCCCCATGAATCCGGTACGGATCAGCGACGCCCTGCGCGCTGTCGTCTTCGAGCCGACGCGCGACCTGACCGAGGCGCTCGACGAGTTCTACGCCCCCGACTACACCCACCGCAGCGACGGCGAGACCCTCGACCGGGCCGGATTCGTCGAGATGGTGACCCGGGTACGCGGTCAGATCGTCAGCGGCACCGTGCGGGTCCTCGACGAGCTGCGCGACGGTTCCCGCTACGCCGAACGACACGTCTACGAGATCACAGTGGCCGATGGGTCGACCGCCAAGCGGGAGATCGCCATCTTCGGGACGTACGCCGAGGACGGCCGCTTCCGCCACCTCAGCGAGACGGGTTTCGACCTGCCCGCCTGAACCACGACCAACACAGGAGAGAGCCATGCCCCGCCTTGCCGACCCCGACCCGAACGCGATCCCGGCCGACGTCCGCGACGTCGTGTCCGCCCTGCCGCCCGACCCGATGGTCAAGATGCTGACCCACTCGACCGGCACCGTGAACCTCTTCATCCAGCTCGCGAGGGCGCAGTTCACCTCGTTGGAGCTGCCCGCCCGCTCGCGGGAACTGGTCATCCTCACCGTGGCCGAGCACACCGGGTGCGAGTTCGTGGCGGCCCAGCACGGCCCGATGTCCGCGACGGCCGGCGTCGACGAGCGCACCCGCGAGATCATCAGCAGTCGGGACATCGACAACCCGTACCTCTCCGCATACGACCGGACGCTCATCCGGTTCGCCGCCGAGGTGGTGCGGTCACCGCGGGTTCCCGACGACCTCTTCGACCAGGTGCGGCACATCCTCAGCGAGCGCGAGATCGTCGAGGTGCTCCAGGTGATCGGCTACTACTGGTCGTTCGGCCGGGTGGCCACGGTGCTCAACGTCGAACTCAGCACCGTGTACGGCGACGAGCCGCTGCTGACCGACGAGACCGAGCGGGCAGACTGAGGCGATGACCGCGCCGACGCCGAGCGACCCGGATGTTCCCCACCGGCGGCTGGACGCCCGTCGCAACCAGGAGCGGGTCATCGCCGCCGCCCGGCAGCTCTTCAGCGAGCAGGGTCTCCAGGTGACGGTACCGCAGGTGGCGGAGCGGGCCGGGGTGGGTCGCGCGACCGTGTACCGCAGCTACCCCAGCAAGGAAGACCTGATCGTCGCGGTCGTCCAGCGGCAGTTCGAGGAGTTGGAGCAGCGCACCCGTGCGGCGCTCGACGGCGTCGACGCGTACCGGGAGTGGTGTTCCTTCGTGCCCGACCTGTTCGGACGCCTCGCCCGCGACCGGGTCCTCGCCGACGCGTTCTTCGAGGGCAGGCTGGTGCCCGCCGCGCGCATCCTGGAACTGATCGGGCAACTGGTGGCGGCAGCCCGAGCGACCGGCAAGATCCGCCCGGACGCCGGGGAGCTGGACATCCGGGTAATCCTCTGCGGAGCGGTCCGGCAGCTCATCGTGCTCGACGAGCGCGACCCGGCGGTGTGGCGCCGCTACGCCGACCTCGTGCTCAACGCGCTGCGCCCCTGACGGCCACGGCTGACACTGGGGGAAAGCTCGGCCGACGTGTCGAGGACGGTAGCGCGGCTTCGACAACGTGTTGAGGGCCGGAGACAGCCGGCCTCGCCGACGAGCCGACACGGCACGGACCGAGGAGTGGATCGATGACGAAGGTGACGACCGGAGCGACGATGTCGTTGGACGGCTACATCGCGGACGCGTCCCACGGCGGCTTCGAGTATCTCTTCCAGTGGTACGAGAACGGCGACGTCGAGACGCCGACGGTCGACCCCGAGCTGACCTTCCGGACGTCCGCCGCGAGCGCCCGGCACCTGCGGGCGCTCACCGAGCGGACCGGCGCACTCGTCGTCGGCAGGAGGCTCTTCGACATCACCAGCGGGTGGGGTGGCCGGCATCCGTTGGACGTGCCAGTCGTGGTTGTCACGCACAGCGTGCCGGAGGGCTGGGCACCCGAGAACGAGTCCTTCGTCTTCGTCACCGACGGCATCGCAAGCGCCATCGCCCGGGCGAAGGCGATCGCCGGCGACAAGGAGGTCGGCGTCAACGGCGGCGCCATCGCCGCCCAGGTCGTCGAGGCCGGCCTGCTCGACGAGGTGCACGTCGACCTCGTCCCGGTTCTGCTCGGCGCCGGCATCCCGCTCTTCGCCGACCTGAGGATCGCGCCACTTCAGCTGGACGGCCCGTTCAGCGTCGTCGAGGGCGATGGCGTCACCCACCTGGCCTATCGGGTACGCCCAGCGGCCTGAGCGCCGCGGGGGCAAGCGCCCCCACCTTGCTCCCATAGTCATTGATCGATATCCTGCGCGCAGGCGCCGCCCCGCCTCAGACCACCACCGTCGATCCGAAGCGGGTTCCGCATGCGCACACTGAGACTTGTCACGACCCTGGCCGTCGCCGGCCTGCTCGCCGGTGGGGTGGCAGTGGTCGCCGCCACACCGGCCAGCGCGGCGAGGGCCGTGTTCTCGGTGACGAACAACTGGGGCAACGGCTACCAGGGGCAGGTCACCGTCACCAACGACACCTCCGCACCGATCACCAGCTGGCGGGTCGAGTTCGACCTGCCATCCTCCTCGACGGTCAGCCAGTCGTGGAACGCGCAACAGACGACCTCGGGCAGCCACTACACCTTCGCCAACGTGTCCTGGAACGGCACCCTCGCCGCCGGCGCCTCCACCTCGTTCGGCTTTCTCGTCAACGGCACCGGCACCCCGCTCAACTGCACGGTGAACGGCGCGTCCTGCGCCGGCGGCCCGCCCCCGACCACGCCGCCGCCCACCACCCCGCCCCCGACGACCCCGCCGCCGACCACCGGCACCCCGGTCGAGCGACACGGGCAACTGCGGGTCTGCGGCACCACGATGTGCGACAGGTCCGGCGCGCGGGTGCAGCTACGGGGCATCAGCAGCATGTGGCTCAACTGGGAGACGGCCCCGTACGCCGAGAACCTCTCCGCGTTGACCTGGATGCGCGACAACTGGAATCTCCAGGTGATCCGCGCGGCCATGGGCGTGGAGCCGGCGGGGGCGTACCTCAGTGACCCGGCCAAGGCGCGCGCGCAGGTGGAGACCATCATCAACAACGCGGTCACCGCCGGGGTCTACGTGATCGTCGACTGGCACGCGCACGAGGCGCAGAACAACCAGTCCCAGGCGGTCGCCTTCTTCGGTGACCTGGCCCGCCGCTACGGCCACCTGCCCAACGTCATCTGGGAGCCCTACAACGAGCCGCTCCAGGTGAGCTGGACCAATGTCATCAAGCCGTACCACCAGGCGGTGGTGTCCGCGATCCGCGCCGCCGACCCGGACAACATCGTCGTGCTCGGCACCCCGACCTGGTCACAGGACGTGGACGTCGCGGCGGCCAGCCCGGTCACCGGCACCAACCTGATGTACACCCTGCACTTCTACTCCTGCACGCACGGGGCGTCGCTGCGCGCCAAGGGCGACGCGGCGATCCGCGCGGGCCTGGCGCTGTTCGTCACGGAATGGGGTGCCAGTAACGCCGACGGCGGCCTCGACGGCCGGTCCTGTCTGCCGGAGGCGCAGTCCTGGATCGACTGGATGAAGGCGAACGGCATTTCCTGGACGGCCTGGAAACTCGACGTCGGCACCGACACCACCAACCTGCTCAGCCCGGGGGCGCCGGTGACCGGCGGGTGGACCAACCACCTGCACGGCCACGCGCCGTTCGTGGTGGCGAACATGAGGTGATCCCGGCGGCGCCTTGACCGGGACTGTTCGAATCGAGACTGCTGATGTCGGGGTGTCCAGGCCGGCGGGACACCCCGACATCACCCCCCAGCACGACCACCGTCGCAGGGTCAGGGGGTGAAAGCCCGCCGGTACGCGGTAGGGGTGGTGGCGAAGGCCCGCTGGAAATGCGCCCGGAGGTTGGTCGCCGTGCCCAGGCCGGTGCGCCGTGCGATCTCGTCGATGGTGATTGCGCCGTCCTCGAGCAGAGTGCAGGCGGCGCGCAGCCGTTGCTGGATCAGCCAGGCTCGTGGGCTCATCCGGAGCCGACTCTGAAAGGCGCGGTGCAGCGTACGGCTGGACATCACGCCCTGCCGGGCAAGGTCCGCGACGGTGATCGGGCGGTGCAGGTTGCCGCTCGCCCACGCGGTGACAGTGGCCAACTCGTCGTCCGGACCCGTTACGCCGACCGGGATGAACTGGGCCTGACCGCCGGCCCGGTGCAGTGGTGTGACCATGTGGCGGGCCCGTTGGATCGCGACGGCCTGCCCGTGGTCGCGGCCGACGAGGTAGAGGCACATGTCAAGACCGGCGGCGAGTCCGGCGCTGGTGAGCACCTCGCCTTCGTCGATGTAGAGCGCCCCCGCGTCCACTGACACCAGTGGGTGCTCGTGGGCGAGCGCGTCGGCGTGCGCCCAGTGGGTCGTCGCGCGGCGGCCGTCGAGCAGACCGGCCTGGGCCAGCGCGAAGGCGCCGGTGCAGATCGACGCGATGCGGGCGCCACGACGGTGGGCGAGCCGCAGCGCTTCGAGGGCGCGCGTCCGCCGGCCTACTGACGGGTCGGCGGGCGACCACCAACCGCAACGCGTACGACGAGTTGCGCGCGCACGACGTCACAGTCCTCGACGAGCGGGTGGTCGACGACGGTGACCGGGTCACCGCCGGCGCGCTGTCGGCCGGACTTGATCTGGGCCTGTGGCTCACCGAACGCGAACTCGACGCCACCACCGCCAACCGGGTCGCCGCGGCCATCGAGTACCGGGCGACGCGACGCTGAGCAGCGCGAACAGAACGGGCGCGTCACCTTAACGCGCCGGAAACACCCCCGGTACCAACCCTGGGAACGCTCGTCGGACAGCCAGACCACCGACACGCGAACCGGGGTGACAATGGCCGACAACACCACGAACGCGCCGACGTACGACGAGCCGGTGGGCCGGTCCGGCAACGGCCGGACGCTGCCCACCCCCCGTACGAATCCGGTCCTGTCGCTGGACGACGGCGACCCGGCGGACCTGGCCACGATCGGGGTGGAAGAGGAGTTCCACGTCGTCGACCTGCACACCCGGGAGTTGGTGCCCCGCGCCGGGGAGTTGCTCGACCGGTTGCCGGCGGCCTCGTTCACCGCCGAACTGCACCGCAGCGTGGTGGAGACCAACACCGCTGTCTGCCGCACCCTGGACGAGATCCGCGCCGAGCTGACCCGGCTGCGGCAGGCGGCCGTCCAGGTCGCCGACCGGGCCGGTTTGGGCATCGTGGCGGCCGGTACGGTGCCGCTGCGCGCCGACGGCGACCCCAGCGTCACCCCCACCTCCCGCTACCGGCGGATGCTCGACGAGTATCAGATGCTCGCCCGGGAGCAGTTGATCTGCGGCGCGCAGGTGCACGTCGGTGTCTCCGACCGGGACCTGGCGGTGGCGGTCACCCGTCGGGTCCAGCCGTGGCTGCCGGTGCTGCTCGCCCTCTCCACCAGCTCGCCGTACTGGATGGGCCAGGACAGCGGCTACGCCAGCGTCCGGTCCCTGGTCTGGCAGCGCTGGCCCACCGCCGGTGACCCGGGCGAGGTGACCAGCGCGGCGGACCACGAGGCGTTGGTCGCCGAGCTGATCTCTTCCGAGACCATCACCGACCCCGCCATGATCTATTTCGACGTCCGGCCGTCGGCGCACGTGCCCACAGTGGAGCTGCGGATCACCGACGCCAACCCCGACGTCGAGACCATCGTGCTGCTCACCGGTCTGTTCCGGGCGCTCGTCCGACGGGAGGTCGCCGCCCTGCGCGCCGGTGTGGAACGCACTGCCGTGCGACCACCGGTGCTGCGCGCCGCGGTGTGGCGGGCCGCCCGCTCCGGGCTGGAAGGTGACCTGCTCGACCTGCCCCGGTCGGCCCGGCCGGTGCCGGCCGCCCAGGCGGTCCGCCGTCTGGTGACCGACCTGCGCCCACAGCTGGTGGCGACCGGGGACTGGGAGCAGGTCAGCGAGCTGACCCGGTACGCGCTGGACCGTGGCAGCTGCGCGGCGCGGCAGCGGCGGGCGTACGAGCGACGGGGCCGGTTGGCCGACGTGGTCGACCTGCTGCTCGACGAGACCCGGGGCCGGGTCCGTGCTCCGCAGCCGGATGCGCCGACACCGCCAGCGCTGCCCGTGTACGTCGACGCCGGCGACGAGGTCTTCGGACCGGCCGGACCGCAACCGGCGTACGCCCCGATGCTCGCGGCCCTGCGCCAACTCGGCGCCGGGGCCCTGCGTCAACGCGAACACGACCGCGACGAGGAGCAGCGGGCCCGAGGTGTGACGTTCAGCGTGGCCGGCGAGGCGAGCACCCGGCTCTTCCCGGTCGACCTGGTGCCCCGGGTGGTGCCCGCCGCCGACTGGCGGAGCCTGCGTACCGGCCTGGTGCAACGCGCCCGCGCCCTCGACGCGTTCCTGCGCGACGTCTACGCCGACCGGGCCGTGGTGGCCGACGGCGTGGTGCCGGCGTGGGTGGTGGAGTCCTCACCCGGGCTACGCCCGACAGGCGCGCTCATGGGCCGTCGGGGCACCCGCGCCCAGGTGTCCGGCACCGACCTCGTCCGGGAACCGGACGGCGGCTGGTACGTGCTGGAGGACAACCTGCGGGTGCCCTCCGGGATCGGCTACGCGGTGCAGAACCGTCGGCTGACCCAGGCGGTGTTGCCGGAGTTGCCGGTGCCGGAGGATCTGCTGCCCGCCGACGAGACACCGGCGATGCTGTACCGGGCGCTGGTCGCCGCCGCGCCCGCCGCGGCCGACGACCCCGCCGTGGTGGTGCTCAGCAGCGGCCCCGGTGATCCGGCGTGGTTCGAGCATCGGCTGCTCGCCGACGAGATGGGGGTTCCGCTGACCGAGACCAGCGACCTGCTGGTGGAGGAGGGCCGGGTCCGACTGGTCCGCGAGGGCTGCCGCCGCGAGGTCGACGTGATCTACCTGCGGATGGACGAGGAGGCGCTGCTGCACGCGCCCGGCGCGGACGGGGTGCCGCTGGGCTGGCCGCTGCTCGCCGCGGTGCACGCCGGACGGCTCACGCTGGCCAACGCGCTGGGCAACGGTGTCGGTGACGACAAGGCCCTGTACGCGTACGTGCCCCGGCTGATCGAGTACTACCTGGGCGAGAAGCCGCTGCTCGGGGACGTGCCGACGTACCTGTGTGGGCTGCCCGAGCAGCGGGCCGAGGTGCTGGGCCGGCTCGACGAGCTGGTGCTCAAGCCGGTCGACGGGTACGGCGGTGACCGGGTGGTGATCGGCCCCCGCGCCGAGGTGGAGGAGTTGGCCGCCGTCCGGGAGCAGATCCTCGCGGCCCCGCACCGGTGGATCGCCCAGGAGATGATCGCGCTGACCACCCACCCGGTCTTCGACGGCACGGCGCTGGCTCCCCGTCACGTCGACCTGCGGGCGTTCGTGTTCCTCGGTGACACCGCCGAGGTCGCGCCGGTGGCACTGACCCGGGTGGCTCCGGCCGGCAGCATGATCGTCAACTCGTCGCGCGGCGGCGGGTCGAAGGACACCTGGCTGCTCGGTGGAGCCGACGAACAGTCGGCGTAACCGACGCTTGACCCACCCGTCATCGGGACGCAACCCGGGCCGCCAAGCCTGGACCGGTCAGCGGCCCCCAGCGGATCCAGCCGATGAGAGGTGTACGCCATGTGCGGTATCGGAGGCGAGTTCCGCCTCGACGGAGCGCCGCCGGACCTGGCCGCCGTCGAGCGGATGCTCCCCGCCCTGGCCTCCCGGGGCCCGGACGGCGAGGGTCGGTGGCAGCACGGGCCGGTGGCCCTGGTGCACCGCCGGCTGCGCATCATCGACCTGTCCGACGCGGGCGCCCAGCCGATGGTCGACACCGAGCTGGGTCTGGCCACTGTCTTCAACGGCTGCATCTACAACTACCGGGAGCTGCGCGACGAGCTGACCGCCGCCGGCTACTCCTTCCGGTCCACCTCGGACACCGAGGTGATCCTCAAGGCGTACCACAGGTGGGGGGCGGCCTGCGTCGAGCGGTTCTACGGGATGTTCGCGTTCGCCCTGGTCGAGCTGGCCACGCACACGGTGGTGCTGGCCCGGGACCGGCTCGGCATCAAACCGCTCTACCTGGCCGAAGGGCCGGGCCGGGTGCGCTTCGCCTCGACAGTGCCGGCGTTGCTCGCCGCCGGTGACGTGGACACCGACCTCGACCCGGTGGCGCTGCACCACTACATGAGCTTCCACTCGGTGGTGCCGCCGCCGCGCACGATCCTCGCCGGCGTCCGCAAGCTGCCGCCGGCCACCGTGCGGGTGATCACCGCGGACGGCCGGAGCACGGACACCACCTACTGGCGGCCGGAGTTCAACCGGGCCGCCGTGCCCGCCATGTCCGCCAACGAGTGGCAGGAACGGCTCATGGCGGCGTTGCGCACCGCCGTACGACGGCGGATGGTCGCCGACGTGCCGGTCGGCGTGCTGCTCTCCGGCGGTCTCGACTCCAGCCTGATCGTCGCCCTGCTGGCCGAGCAGGGCCAGACCGGCCTGGCCACCTTCAGCATCGGCTTCGAGGCGTCGGCGGGGGAGAGCGGCGACGAGTTCCACTACTCCGACCTGATGGCCCGCCACTTCGACACCGACCACCAGCAGATCCGCATCGGCGCGAAGCGGTTCGTCCCCGCCGTGCACCAGGCCATCGCGGCGATGAGCGAGCCGATGGTCAGCCACGACTGCGTAGCGTTCCACCTGCTCTCCGAGGAGGTCTCGCAGCGGATCACCGTGGTGCAGTCCGGGCAGGGCGCCGACGAGATCCTCGCCGGCTACGACTGGTACCCGCCGATGGCCAACGTGGCCCGCGCGGACGCCGTCGAGGCGTACGCCCGGGTGTTCTTCGACCGTCGTCACGACGCGCTCGGCGGGCACCTGGCGCCCGAGTGGATGCTCGACCACGACGCCAGCCTGGAGTTCGTCGCCGCGCACTTCGGCGCGCCCGGAGCGGACACCGCGCTGGACGCGGCGTTGCGCCTGGACAGTCTGGTGATGCTCGTCGACGACCCGGTCAAGCGGGTCGACAACATGACGATGGCCTGGGGGCTGGAGGCCCGGGTGCCGTTCCTCGACCACGAGGTGGTCGAGCTGGCCGCCGCCTGCCCACCCGCGATGAAGCTGGCGCAGGGCGGCAAGGGGGTGCTGAAGGCGGCGAGCCGGGGCATCGTCCCGGACGAGGTGATCGACAGGCCGAAGGGCTACTTCCCGGTGCCCGCCATCCGGCACCTCTCCGGTCCACTGCTCGACGACGTGCGGGACGCGCTGACCGCCGGACCGGCGCGCGAGCGGGGCCTGTTCCGCAAGGACTACCTGGAGGAGTTGCTGGACGCGCCGAACGCCCGGCGGACCACGCTGGGCTCCAACGCGCTCTGGCAGCTCGGGCTGCTGGAGCTCTGGTTGCAGCGGATCGGGGTTTAGATGAGCGTACGGATTGAGCCGCCGCGCACCACCCGGCGGCCCCGACCCGCCAGCCACCGGCCGGTGTCGCCGCCGGTGCCGATCAGCGAGGACTTCGCCCCCGCCCCGTCCCCCGACGGCCGCCGGGTGGCGTTCCTCTCGGACCGGGCCGGCACGCCCGGCGTCTGGGTCTGCCAGGTCGACGCGGGTGAGCCCGTCGCGGTGCCAGTCGGTGACGAGCCGGTCCTCGCGCTGAGCTGGTCCCCGGACGGCCGGTGGTTGGCCTGTGTCGTCGCCCCCGGTGGCGCGCCCCGCACCGAGCTGTGGGTGCTGCGCCCGGACGGCACGCGACGTCACCAGGTCGCCGGGTTCGGTCGCCGCAGCGCCGCGCTGGCTGGCTGGCTGCCGCACGGCGCGGTGCTGTCGGTCACCGAGACCGACGAGCACGGGCAGGCCCTGCTGGTCGACGCGGACACCGGGCACCGGCGGGTGCTCGCGCAGGGCGACCTGCTCACCCTCCTGGACGTGACCCCGGACGCTGCTGTGGCGCTGCTGCGCCGTGGTCCCCGTAACGCCCGCTGGCTGGAGGTGCTCGACGTGGCCACCGGCGTTCGGCGGCGGTTGTTCCCGGACACCGGGCGGGGCAGCACCGACCAGGGCTGGTTCGGCCCGGACGGAACGAGCGTGCTGGCCCGCACCGACGCGTACTCCGAACTCGCCGCGCTGGTGCGGGTCGACCTGACCCGACCGGAGCAGCCGCCGACCCGGCTCGCCGGGCGACCGGACGCCGAGCTGGAACACGTCACGCCCAGCGCGGACGGGCAGCGCGGCGCGTTGCTGTGGAACACCTACGGCGGGCGCAGCGAGCTGAGCCTGCTCGACTTCGCCAGCGGTGTGCAGCGGGCCGTCACCGCCCCCGGCGAGGTGCTCGGCGACGCCGTCTTCGCCGCCGACGGCGGACTGCTCTGCCTCACCGCGCAGGGGCCGGTGCAGCCCCGGGAGTTGTGGCTGGTCGACCCGTCAACCGGGGTGCCGCGCCCGCTGCGGCCGGCCACCGCCCCGCGCTGTGACGATGCCGGTGTCGCACCGCACCTTCTCGACCTGCGCGCCCGGGACGGGCTGGCGCTCTCCGGCTGGCTCTACCGCCCGGCTGGGCCGGGCCCGTGGCCGACCGCGATCAGCCTGCACGGTGGCCCGGAGGCGCAGGAGCGTCCCGGCTACAACCCGCTGTTCCAGGCCCTGGTGGCAAAGGGCATCGCGGTCTTCGCGCCCAACGTCCGTGGGTCGTCCGGGTTCGGCCGCTCGTTCGTCGCCGCCGACAACCTCGCCGGCCGCTTCGGCGCGATCGCCGACGTGGCGGCCTGCGCCGACTTCCTCGTCGACGCTGGCGTCGCCCGGCCCGGCCAGCTCGGCTGTCTGGGTCGCTCCTACGGCGGATACCTGGTCCTCGCGGTGCTGGTGAACTTCCCCGGGCTGTTCGCCGCCGGGGTCGCCGAGTGCGGCATCTCCGACTTCCGGACCTTCTTCGCCGGCACCGAGCCGTGGATCGCCGCCGCCGCCGTCAGCAAGTACGGCGACCCGCACCGCGACGCCGACCTGCTGCGCGACCTCTCCCCGCTGACCCACATCGACCGGCTGGACGTGCCGGTGCTGCTGATCCACGGCGCCAACGACACGAACGTGCCGGCCGGCGAGTCGGCGCAGGTCGCCCAGGCCCTCGCCGACCGCGGTGTGCCGCACGGGCACCTGGTGCTCGCCGGGGAGGGGCACGACTTCCTGTCCCGGACCAACGCCGAGGCGGCCCGTGCGGCCACCACCGGCTGGCTGACCCGGCACCTCGCCGCGACCGCGGGCGTCTTCGGCTGAGGCGTTATCCTGCGCCGGTGGAGGTCGCGGCGCAGGACGAGCGGTTGGCCACGGACCTGGGTCGCTGGCTGGCCGAGGTGACCTTCGTCGACCTGGACACCGACGAGGTCACCGCACGGGTGATCGACTCGGTGGTGCGGTGGGCGCAGGCCCAGGGCTGGCGGGTCTACCGGCGTGCGCCAAGCGTGCTGCCGTTGCCACCGCCGCTGGAGCAGCGACACTCGGTGCTCGACGTGGCGTGTGCCCGTCCGGACGGCCCACCCGTCGTGGTGGAGGTCGACCACACCGACCGGGCCCGTACGGTGCAGAAGCTGCGCGCGGAGGCGGACGCCGGCCGGATCCCGATCTGGGTGCGGTGGGGCGTCGGGCGTTTCACGCCGCCGCCACCGCCGGTGCGGATGGTGACCGTCGAGGTGACCCGGCGGGCCGGGCCGGCGGGGCGCGGGCGGCTGCACAGCCGCGGCGGTGACCGCCCCGCCCCGGCCCACTCGACCGGCGGCGGCACTGTCACCCCGCAGGCGCTGCCGATCCCGTCGACCGACCCGGCGCAGGGCCCCGTCGACGACGCGGGTAAGAGCACCTGAAGCGAATCGTAAGCGGGCTCCGGCAGAGTTCTGGGTGTCACCGGAGAGCACGACAGACACCCAGGAGATCCCGATGCGCAAGCTCATCAACTCGACCTACATCACCCTCGACGGCGTCATCGAAAACCCGATGTGGACCATGCCGTACTTCGACGAGGAGGCCGCCAGCCTGGCCGGGGCGCAGACCGAGGAGGCCGACGCGATGCTGATGGGCCGGGCCACCTACGACGGCATGTCCGCCGCATGGCCGACCAGGGACGAGAGCGACCCGACCACTGGCGCCGCGTACTTCAACAACGTCAAGAAGTACGTCGCCTCGACCACCCTGACCAACCCCACCTGGAACAACACGGAGGTGCTCCAGGGCGACCTGGTCGAGGCGGTCACCGCGCTCAAGGCCCGGCCGGGCAAGAACATCATCCAGTACGGCTTCGGCTCGGTCACCGCCGAACTGCTCCGGGCGGGCCTGGTGGACGAGGTCCGGTTCTGGATCCACCCGGTGCTGGAGGGCGGCCCCAGCCTCACCACGCCGCTGGCCGACGTCAAGGCGTCGTTCGACCTGGTCGACACCCGGGTGCACAAGAGCGGCGTGATCGTCGCCTCGTACCAGCCGAAGGTGTTCTCCTGAGCACCGGTCAGAGCTGGGCCCGGGCCTCGCCCGGGCTCAGCTGCGCGCCCTCGGCGAGCAGCGCGTCGAAGCGTTCCGGCCCGAGTTCGGCCCGCAGTCGTGCTGTCGTCCGGTCGGTGTCGTCGCGTTCGGCTGGAGCGGCGGGGGACCGCGTGGCGAGTCGGGCGGCGGCTGCGGCGCCCAGCAGTCGGGCGGCGACCTCGGGGGAGCGGACCGCCGCCGCCATCCCCTCCAGCGGGCCGACCGCGTCGCGCATCGTCGCCATCGCCTCGGCGGCCTCGAACGCCTCGATGTGCAGGGCCAACGCGGCGTCCGGGTCGCCGCCCTGCTCGACCGCGTAGCCCAGCTCGACCAGCACCATCGGCAGGTAGAGCGCGGATTGGCTCTCGCCGCGGCCCAGGTCGGCGAGGTGGCTGAGGTGGGTGACGGCCAGATCGAGCTTGCCGTCGCGGCGGGCGGCCAGCCCGAGGCTCATCTCCGCGAAGATCAACGCTCCGGGCGAGCCCTGCTCCACCGCCAGGTCGTAGGCGCGTTCGGCCAGTTCCCGACCTTGCGCGTAGTCGCGGGTCTGCACGGCGAGCCAGGCCAGCCAGGACAGCTCGGCGCAGACCTGCGGCCACAGCGCCAGCTCCTCGGCCCAGCGCAGCCCGTCGCGGTGCAGCGCGGCGGCGCGCTCGTGCTCGCCGCGCATGTCGGCCAGCCCACCCACCCACTCGGTCGCCCGGAGCCGACCCCACCGGTCGCCGAGGTCGGCGAAGAGCGCGGCGCTGCGGGTCGCGGTGCGCTCCAGGGTGGCCTGGTCACCGTTGGCGTGGGCGATGTGGGCCAGGGAGGTGAGCACCGCCGCCTCGGTCCACGGATCGGTCGCGGCGGTGGGCAGCAGCTCCGACACCAGGGCCAGGTCGCCGTGTTCGATCACCGCGTTGGCCGCGAACCACGCGGCGTGGCTGCCCGGGTCGGCGGCCACTGCGGCGCGTACGTCCTCCGGTGCGATCACCTCACCCTGCGACAGGGCGAAACCGACCCGCCAGGGTGCCGCGCGGGCCTCCTGCTCCGGGTCGCCGGGCACGGCCAGCGCCCGCCGTGCCTCGGTGAGCCGGCCGCGCAGGAACCAGTACCAGCTCAGTGCGACAGCCAGGCGCAGCCCGCCACCGTGCGCCAGCGCCGACCGCAGGTTCGCCAGCTCGGTGTCGAGAAGTGCCAGCCACCGCTGCTGGTCGGCCCCGCGCAGCCCGGGGTCGGCCCGTTCGGCCAGCTCGGTGTAGTAGGTGGCGTGCCGCCCGCGTACCTCGTCGGCGTCGGTGAGGCGGTCCAGGCAGAACGCGGCAACCGATTCGAGCAGCCGGTAGCGGGGGGCCGCGCCGGAGTCGTCGAGCACCACAAGCGACCGGTCCACCAGCCGGGCGAGGACGTCCAGGTCGGTTCGGCAGACCTGTTCGGCGGCCTCCGGGGTGCAGCCGTCCGGGAACACCGCCAGTTGGGCGAGCACCACCCGGTCGGACTCGTCCAGGAGGTCCCAGCTCCAGCCGATCACCGCGGTGAGTGTCCGCTGTCGATGTGGCACGTCCCGCTGCGCGGTGGTGAGCAACCGGAACCGGTCGTCGAGCCGGTCCACCACCCCGCGTACGCCCAGCGCGCGGACCCGGGTCGCGGCCAGCTCCAACGCCAGCGGCAGACCGTCGAGGCGGCGGCAGAGCTGGGCCACCCCTGTCGCGGTCTGCCCGTCGAGGCGGAAACCGCGCTGCTGCGCCGCGGCGCGGGCGACGAACAACCGGGCCGCCGCCGAGCGCCGGACCGCCTCCAGGTCACCGTCGTCCGGCACCGGCAGTGGGGGTACCTCCCAGATCAGCTCACCGGTCAGCCCGAGTGGCTCTCTGCTGGTGGCCAGCACGCTCACCCCGGACACGTCGCGCAGCAGCCGGGCGACCAGCTCGGCGACCGGTTCGATGACGTGTTCGCAGTTGTCCAGCACGAGCAGCAGCTGCCGGTGCCGCAGGGCCGTGACCACCCGGTCGGCGGGGGACTGGGTCGTTCCGGCGGCCTCGTGGGCGCCCAGGGCGCCGAGCACCTGTTCGGCGACGCGGGCGTCGCCGGCCGGGAGTGGTGCCAGCTCGACCAGTTGGACACCGTCCGGGTAGGACGCCGCTCGGGCCGTCTCGGTGGCCAGCCGTGTCTTGCCGACGCCACCTGGCCCGACCAGCGTGACCAGTCGCTGCCGGGGCAGCAGCGCCAGTAGCTCGGCCAGCGCCTCGTCCCGCCCGATCAACTCGTCGAGCGGGGCCGGCAGACTGTTCCGGATGATCGCCGCCCGCGGCGGGGCGTTCAGGCCGGCGTCCTGTTCGAGGATCCTGCGGTGCAGGGCGACCAGCTCCGGGCCGGGGTCGAGGCCCAACTCCTCGGCGAGGCGGGCCCGCAGCTCGGCGTAGCTCTCCAACGCCTCGGACTGGCGGCCGGCCGCGTACAACGCGCGCAGCTGCACCGCCCGCAGGCCCTCGCGCAGCGGATGCCTGGCGACCAACTCGGCCAGGTCCGCGGCCACCAGGTCATGCTCGCCCCGGGCCAGTCGGGCCTGCGCCAGCCGCTCCTGAACGACGAGGCGCTGCTCGGCGAGGCGGGCCGCCTCGGCGCGCACGAACTCGGCGTCGGCCACGTCGGCGTACGCCTCGCCGCGCCACAACGCGAGGGCTTCGGTCAGCCGTTCGACATCGGCGCAGCGGGCCAGTTCGTCGAAGCGGCCGACGTCGACCGTGTCGACCCGCAGCAGGTAGCCGGGTGGCCGGGACTCGACAAGCTCGCGGGCGCCGGGCTCGGCGTCGTTGAGCGCCTTGCGCAGCTGCGACACCCGCACCTGGAGGGCTCCGCCCGGATTGGCGGGGGCGTCGTCACCCCACAGGTCGTCGATGAGGCGGTCCGCCGAGACGACCTGGTTGCGGTTGGCCAACAGGTCGGCCAGCAAGGCCCGTACCTTGGTGCCGGGCACCACCACCGGCTCGCCGGCGTCCGTGGTCACGGCGAGCGGCCCGAGCACCCCGAACTGCACGGCGGTCATCCTAGCGCCGGTGCGCCGACCCACAGCACACCGCGACGGACGGGGACCACCGCCCCGCCCCCACTCCCACCCCCGTACCCCGCACCCCACCCCGCCTCCGTCGATCATGGACTTATGGTGGCCGCTTTAGCCGCGAAAATCCGTTCTGTGCACCACCACAACTCCATGATCGAGGGCGTAGAGGGTTGAGACCCACTCTCCCGCGATCTTGCACCTTCTGCGGTGATATACGTGGCGTAAGCCGCATTACGGCAGCACAAAGTGCAAGATCGCATGGGTTCGAGTGGGGACGTGGCTTCCCCTGGGATCTCCGGCTTTTTCGCCGCCGTCATCATCAGGCTGGTCCTCGGCACGCTCGTGGCCGGCGCCCTCGGTGTCGACGAGACCAGCGGGATCGACTGGATCGAGCTGATCCTGCAGGTCGCCTTCGCCGCCGTCGGCGTGGCGATCGTTGCCGGTGCCCACGGCCGCCGCCGGGTGCGCTGACCTCCCGCGCCGTCGCGCCTCCCACACCGTTGCGCCTCTCGCGCCGTCGCGCCGGCCCGCCCTCCGCAGGAGGGTGGGCCGGCGCTGCATAAGCCTTCTGGCTGACAACGGGCCGGCCCGCATCACCGCTCGGCTTGAAGTTCGCGCCTCCGTGGTCATGGCGCGCGGCCGGCTCAGGGGGTAGAAACATGTCAACCCTTCGGTGCGACCCCACCCTCGACCGTCGGGCTCAGAGAGCGCTCTCACCGCCCCCAGCTGCGCCGGAAGTACGCCGGCCAGCGGAGAGGACGAACCACGTGACAACAGTGTCCCGAGACGTGCGCCGGAGATCTGGTCGTACCCTCCTGCTCGCTCTGGTGTTGACCACCGCCACCACGATGACCAGCACGGCGGCCAGCGCCGGCCGACCGACGCACGGCGCACCCGACTTCGGCCCGAACGTGACGATCTTCGACCCGTCCATGCCGGTCGGCGACATTCAGCAGACCCTCGACGCGGCGCACGCCCGGCAGGTCGACAACGAGATGGGCACCGAGCGGCACGCCTACCTGTTCAAGCCCGGCACGTACGGCACTGCCGCGCAGCCGTTGCAGGCCAAGGTCGGCTACTACACCGAGGTGTCCGGTCTGGGCGCCTCGCCCACCGACGTCACCGTCAACGGCAAGCTGGAGGTCTACAACCGCTGCCTGGCCGACGGCGGCACCGGCAACTGCCTCGCGCTGGTCAACTTCTGGCGCACCCTGTCCAACCTCTCGCTCACCATCAACGCGGCCGGCCAGGACGACTGCCGGTCGTCGGCGAACTTCTGGGCGGTCTCCCAGGCGGTGTCGATGCGCCGACTGAACATCGGCGGCGGCGGTCTGTCGCTGATGGACTACTGCACCGCCGGCCCGCAGTACGCCAGCGGCGGGTTCATCGCCGACTCGCGGCTGCCGGCCACCACCAACGGCTCCCAGCAGCAGTGGCTGACCCGCAACAGCGAGGTCGCGAGCTGGTCCAACGCGGTGTGGAACCAGGTGTTCGCGGGCGTCGAGGGCGCGCCCGACGACGCCGCGTTCCCCGACCCGCCGTACACCACCCTCGAGACCACCCCGATCAGCCGGGAGAAGCCCTACCTCTTCGTCGACGGCAAGGGTCGTTACCAGGTACGGGTGCCTGCCGCGCAACGCGACAGCCGGGGCGTCTCCTGGGCCGACGGCATCACGCCGGGGCGGACCATCGGGATCGATGACTTCTTCATCGCCAAGCCGTCCGACCCGGTCCGCGTCATCAACAGCCAGTTGGCGCGCGGCAAGCACCTGCTGCTCACGCCCGGCACGTACGACATCGCGCGCAGCATCGAGGTTCTGCGTCCGAACACCGTGGTGCTAGGGATCGGGCACGCCACGCTGACCGCCGTGAACGGCGCGATCCCGCTGGACGTGGCCGGTGTTCCCGGAGTGATCGTCGCCGGTGTCACTATCGACGCCGGCCTCGTCGAGTCGCCGGTCCTGCTGCGGGTCGGACGTGAGCACGGCCGCAACGCGAGCAGCCCGCACAACCCGACCACGCTCTCCGATGTGTACTTCCGGGTCGGCGGCCCGCACATCGGGCGGACGAACACCGCGCTGGAGGTCAACAGCGACAACGTGCTCATCGACCACACCTGGGTGTGGCGTGGTGATCACGGCGTCGAGGGCTTCACCGAGGGCGTCAACGGTGACACCGACCGCTGGCGTACGAACACCGGCCGCTACGGCGCCGTCATCAACGGCGATCACGTGACAGCGACGGGCCTGTTCGTCGAGCACTTCCAGCGCTACAACACGGTCTGGAACGGCGAGCACGGCACCACGATCCTCTACCAAAACGAGCTGCCGTACGACCCGCCGACGCAGGCCGACTGGATGAACGGCGCGGTCGAGGGCTGGGCCGGGTACAAGGTCGGTGACCGGGTGCGTCAGCACACCCTGTACGGCGGCGGGGTGTACGTGTTCAACCAGAACAACCCGTCGATCCACACCGAGAACGGCTTCGAGGTCCCGAACCGGCCCGGGGTGCGGCTGCACCACATCATGACCGTCAACCTCAGCGCCGGCACGATCGACCATGTGGTCAACGGCGTCGGGGACGCGGCCGACATGACGAAGGTCGGCGCTCCGATCTATCTGGCCCAGTACCCGACCTTGTAGCGGGGACCGGGCGTACCGACGGGGCCGGAGCCGACGATGGCTCCGGCCCCTCTGGCTGGTTTGTGGGGCCCCGGCCGGCTGCGGGTGGTTCGCCTAGCTCGACTGAGACCCGGCGGCCGGCCCATAGTGCGGCAGCGGCAGGAGCCTCGGCTGTAGGCGTCGTTCCACTCCTGCCATGGCTCCGAGCAGGGGGAGTCGGGCCATCGTGTTTCGAGCCCGGATGCCGGCCCGGCTCTTCGGCGCGATCATGCCGATGAAGAGGTTCGACTGACTCCGCTGGACCATCCTTCGATGGCCGTGTTCGTACCGGCGGAAGGCGATCCGATGATCCCCACCGGCGGATGCGAGTTCTCCCGCGAGTCGGTAGGCGCCGATGAGAGACAGCGTCGCCCCGGCACCCGCAGCCGGTGAGGCACAGTGCGCGGCGTCCCCGGCGAGCGTCACGCGCCCTGACGACCACGACGTCATCCGCACCTGGCTCAGTGCGTCGAAGTAGAAGTCGGGGTCGGTGAGTGCGCCCGCCAGCAGGTCCGGGACGTGCCATGACAGGTCGGCGAACGCCTCCCTCAGCAATCGCTTCTGCTGCTCGACGTTCCGGTGGTCGTACCTCAGGGGCCTGCTGCGGAACAGGAAGTTCACTTTCGCCGCGGCGTGGTTGCCCGAGCGATAGATTCCCGCCGCCCGACCCGGCCGGTTGTAGAGCGTCACCCACCGCCGCTCACCCAGGCCAGGGTCCGCGTTGGCGGATGCGAAGTAGTACCCGAGGTGTCTGAGGAACCGCGATTCCGGGCCGAAGGCCAGATCCCGCACGGTGGAGTGTGTGCCGTCGGCGCCAACGACCAGGTCGAACCGGCGGGTCGGAGCGTGCGCGAAGGTGACCGTCACGCCATCGTCGTCCTGGTCCAAGGTGCGGATCGAATCATCGAAGATGTACTCGACGTCGTCCTGTGTCGTCTCGTGCAGAATCGCCGCCAGGTCGCCGCGCATGATCTCGACCTCGGTGCTGGCGGCCCTGCCCTGGATTGCTCGCATGTCGATGCGGGCCACACTCCGGCCGCGGGTGTCCACGAAGGACATGCCGATGACGTCCGCTGCCGCCGCCCGAACCCGCGGCATGATCCCCATCCGCTCGGCGACGTCAACAGCCCGCCCGCGTATGTCGACACCGTTGCCGCCCGCACGCAGGCCGGGCGCACGCTCGACCACTGTGGGCGCAAAGCCATACCTGGCCAGCCAGAAGGCCAGGGTCGGCCCCGCGATGCCGGCCCCGGAGATGAGAATCCGCTGGTTCATCGACGTCTCCTTGCTGGCGCAGCGAGGAGCACGCCAGTGGCGCGTGCGCCGCTTGCGCGTTCCGGGGAGTTTTCGTAGGCTAAATGAAATACACGTTCCACTTCACGATATGGAATGGTCGTTTCAGATGTCAACCCCTGCCGCCGATGGCGTGACCCGACGCAGGGCGGACGCCGTCCGCAATCGCCAACGTGTGCTGGCGGCGACGAAGGCCCTCTTCGCCGAGGGGCGCGTCGCCATCACCGTCGACGCGATCTCGCAGCGGGCGGGCGTGGGAGCGGCCACCGTTGTGCGCACCTTCGGCAGCAAGGACGCGCTCATCGACGCGGCAGTGGCCGAGCTGCTCGAACCGCTCATTCAGTGCGGCCGGGACGCGCTGCTCGAGCCGGATGCCGAACAGGCGCTTCGAAGCTTCCTCATCGAGGTGATGGCGTTCCAGTCCGCGCACTGGATCTCGGGCGAGCGACTCGGGGGCATGGAGCTTCCGCACACGGCGGCGCAACGAGCCGCCCTGAACGAGGTCGGGCTCGACCTGATCACCAGGGCCCGCGACGGCGGTGCGATCCGTACCGACATCGACCTCGCCGTCGTCACCGTGTTGATCAGTGAGGTGACCTACGCGATCGCGAGGTCGGATTCGGCATCACGAGCGCTGTCCGCGAGCTACGTGTCGGTCATCATGGACGGGCTCCGTCCGCAGCGGGACAGGGCTTGATCCCGCCTGCTCAGGCGAACCTCCGACACGGCTTGAGCCGCAGGGTCGCCTCCGCCTGCCATCGACGGCCGGCGGGGAATCTCGCTCACGGTCTTGAATTCCTATCGAGTCGATAGGAAAATGGGCCGATGCCGGATGGTCCGTACCTCACCTCGCGTCGGGCCGTTGACCTGATGCGGGTCGCCTCCGAGCTCTGTCCGGGTCGCTGACCACCGACCGGCCGGCACCACCCGCACCCTTCCTCCGGCCCCGCTGCCGAATCACGCGCCGCCCCGTGCTCCGACCGGCCCGGCGGCCTTCGCACTGTCACCGAGGCCCCGTCTTGCCTGCTCGCCCCTCAACCGATCCCGCCACGGCCGGATCGGGCCATTCCTGGAGGTACGTCATGACCAACGATCCGTCACCGCCCAATCCGGAGACCGCCGGAGAGTCCCGGCTCGCGTTCAACGAGGATTGGGCGGCGACCATCCTCGGCCTGGCCCTGCTCGCCCTGGTCCTGCTCGGTGCCATCCCCGCCGGGCTGGTGCCCTGATGAGCGCCGACGTGACCCGCACCGGCAATGAGCCCGGCACCTCCGCCGACGACCCGCCCACCGGGAGCGAGCGCGACACGCCGGCGACCACAGCCGATCCCGCCGAGCCGACCAATGTGGCGCGTGACGGGGCGTTCTGGGCGTGGACAGTGCTCGGCCTGCTGATCGTGGTCGGTCTCGCCGCGCTCACCCGCTACCTGGAGCAGAACGTCCCGGCCTGGGCCGAGGGCACCGCCGTCGAGGACGTCGGAGCGGCGATCGAGTACCCGGTGTACGCGATCCTGCTCGGCCTGCTCGGCAACGTCGCGGTCACGCTGCTCGGTTGGCGGGACCGGATCGCCGCCGCGTTCCGGACCGAGTTCTTCATCAAGACCGGTCTGGTGCTGCTCGGGGCGTCGATCAACCTGGCCGTCATCGCCAGCGCCGCCGGCCCGGCGATCGCCCAGGCGATTCTGCTGATCAGCGGGGTGTTCCTGTTCACCTGGTGGTTGGCCGGCAGGTTCGGCCTCGACGACAAGTTGCGGGCGCTGCTCGCGTCGGCCGTGTCGATCTGCGGAGTCAGCGCGGCGATCGCCGCCGCCGGCGCCGTGCGAGCGCGCCGCGAGCAGTTGGCCTACACGGCGAGTCTGGTCATCGTCTTCGCGTTGCCGTCCATTTTCGTCCTGCCCTGGTTGGCCGACGTGTTCGGGCTTTCCGACGCGGTGGCCGGTGCCTGGATCGGTGGCAACATCGACACCACGGCGGCGGTCACCGCGGCCGGAGCGCTGGCCGGTGAGGAGGCGCTCCAGATCGCCAGCATCGTCAAGGTCACCCAGAATGCCCTGATGGGTGTGGTGGCGGTCGCCCTCACCGCGTACTTCACACTGCGGGTGGAACGACGGCCCGGCGCGGCCCGACCGGGCCTCGGTGAGCTGTGGACGCGGTTTCCGAAGTTCGTGCTCGGCTTCATCGCGGCCTCGGTCATCGCCACCTGGTACCTCGACGCCGCTGGCGCGGACGGCAAGGCCACCATCGCCATCGTCAACGACCTGCGCGTGTGGTTCCTGATCCTGGCCTTCGTCAGCATCGGCCTGGAGGTCCGGGTCGCGTCGCTGCGGGAGGCGGGTTGGCGACCGGTGGCGGTGTTCGCCAGTGCCACAGTGTTCAACCTGGCGTTGGCGCTCGCCCTGGCGTCCCTGCTGTTCGGCAACTTTTCGGCCTGAGTCAGCGGGCCGCCCTGCGGACGGTGCTGGGGCCGGAGCCAGGCTGGCTCCGGCCCCAGCGTGATCAGCGGGGCGGTGTCGTCGAGGTGGTCGGCGCGCGGTGTGACCGACCCGATCGGGCGTGCGAGGTGGGCGTCTTCACCGGGTCGAACGGAAGGTCCTTTCTGGTTCGTACGGGCACCGCCAGGAACGACGCCGCCGTCTCGGTGGGCCGCTTGGCGCGGCGCGGGGTAGCTGCCGTGGCGGGGGCGTTCCTGGCCGACCGGCTGTGCCGAGCACCGGCCTTGTGCCGGCCGGCGCGCGCCTCGGCGCCCTTGACTGTCACCGGGTTGGGGATCAGCGCGGCGCGAGGGCCGGCGGTGCGGCCCGCGCGCCGATGCCGTGCGCGGCCGCTGCCGGTCTTGAACCCGAGGGCGGGCCGTTCCACCAGGTGCCAGGAGAGGACGGCGAACAGGAGGGCGCCGAGCAGGCTCAGCACGATGTAGCCGAGCATCCCGAACCGGGTCCCGCCGAGCAGGGCGATCATCTGCTGCACCGGAAAGCCGTAGATGTAGATGCCGTAGGTGTAGTCGTGCCGGCGGCTGATCCCGGACAGCCGCTTCGGCAGCGCGACGGCCGCGAAGAGCACAAGGTAGGCGAACGCCGGCAGGCCCACCGCGAAGAATCCGCCCAGCCACAGCGAGCCGACCAACGCGACGCCGGCCAGTACGGCCAGCTCTCTGTTCACCGGAATCCGGTGCGCGTACAGGCGGGCGGCGGCACCGAGCAGGAACAGGAAGCCGAGCATCAGCATCCAGTCGGCGGCGAACGCACCGAGCAGCGGGAACGGCCCGATCGCGCCGTGTTGCGGCGGGCGGGAGCTCCAGGTCGGCGCCGTGAAGAAGTCACGCAGGACCAGGGCGTAACAGACGGCGGTGAGGACGAGCACCGCGCGAGGTGCCCGGTGCAGCACCGAGGTCACCACCAGGATGCCGACGATCCCGTAGAAGGCCAGGTCGTACCGCAGGGTCCACAGTGAACCGTCGAACGCGCTCGGCCCGCCGGCGATCAGGCCGTACGGGGTGTCGGCCAGCAACCCGGAGATGGGGAACTGCTCCATCGAGGCGAGGAAGTTCGTCGTGACGTAGTCGAAGGGTCCCTCCGGGTGCCCCCAGAACCCGTCGAGGTTGCCGTTCTCGTACAGCGCCGCCAGCGGCGCGAAGACGAACGCGGTGACCAGCAGGCAGGCCCACAGTCCGGGGAACACCCGCAGCAGGCGGGCGCGGACGTACTGGCGCAGCGTGGAACGCAGCGCGCTGTCGGTGATGAGGAATCCGGAGATCAGGAAGAATCCGTACAGGCACATGGTGCCGAGGTCGCTCTGCCGGCCGAAGGTGGCAGCGCCGAGGTTGTGCTGGCCGAAGCCGAGCGGGCCGGCGTGCGCGATGATCACGCCACACGCCATCGCCAGGCGAAGGACGCCGAAGGCGTTGTGCTGGGCGGAGTATCTGCCCTGCAGCGTCGCGGAACGCTGCCCGTTCAACTTCGCCTGCACCTGACGACTCCTCTGATCACTGAACTGTTTGGACCGACGGATCGGAGCGCTGCCGATCGATGTGCCAATTATCAGCGGGTAAAGGAGGTTTGTCCGGAAATTAGGATGATTGTCCTGATTGGCCGCCGTCAACCAATGACAGCGGCGGTGCGGCGACGTTGTACGACCCGGCGGGCCGGTACGTTCAGCAGCCCCGCCAGGGCAACGACGGAGCGGTCACTTGCCCGTCCGTCGCCGAACGGCGAACCCACGACGGACTGCCGTCCGCCGGCAAGGTGGCGGAGCCCGGCCGACAGGAGCCGTTCGGGATCGGTGCCCACCAGTTCGCCGCGGCCCGACGTCAGGGCCTCCGGACGTTCTGTGGTGTCCCTGGTGACCAACAACGGCACCCCCAGCGTGGCGGCCTCCTCCTGGAGTCCTCCCGAGTCGGTGACGACCAGGTCGGCCGCCCGCAGCAACCCGACCATCTGTGGATAGGGCAGTGGCGGCGTGACCCGGGCGTTGGGGACGCCCGCGAGGCCAGTGGTGACCTCCGCGCTGAGCTGCGGGTTCGGGTGGCTGACCATCACGATCTGGGCGTCGGGGCACGCCCGCGCCAGGCGACGGAGCCCGTCCACAGTGGCAGCGACCCCGTGGCCCCAGTTCTCCCGTCGGTGCACGGTGGCCACCACCAGCTTGTGGGCCGGATCGACCCAGTCCGGTGCCTGGGCCATGCCGCGCTCGACGAGGTCGTGCAGGGCATCCACCACGGTGTTGCCAGTCACCACTATCGCGCTGGAACGAATGCCCTCACCGATGAGGTTCGACCTGGCCGCCTCGGTCGGCGCCAGGTGCAGCGCGGCGATCCGGGCGAGCATGGCCCGGTTGGCCTCCTCCGGGAACGGCCGGTCCAGGTCGTTGGTCCGTAGTCCGGCCTCCAGGTGGACGACCGGGACGTGCCGCCAGAAGGCTGCCGTCCCGCCGGCCAGGGCGGTCGTGGTGTCCCCTTGCACCACGACCGCCGCTGGACGGTGGTGTGTGAGCAACTCGTCGATGCCCGTGATCAGTGCCGCCGCCAGTTCGGCAAGCGAGCCGGTACGCCGTTGCGGGCGCAGGCTCACCTCCGGGCGGAGACCGAACGGGGCGAGTGCCTCGGCGACGCGTCCCGGCTGTTGACCGGTATCCGCCACCCGTACCGTGAACCTCGGATCATCGAGGAGACGGTGGATCAGAGGCGCGGTCTTCACTCCTTCCGGCCTGGTGCCGGCGAGGATCAGGACCTCTCGCGGTGTCGAGTTGCTCGCACACATGTCGGGGTCAGCTCCTGGCAGCCGCGCGGCGACGCCGGTAGAGCGAGAACCCGCCGGTGGTGCCGGCCACGAGAGCGCCGATACCGAGCGCGAGCGGTGCCCCGGCGAGCGGGATCACCGGAATGGGGGGAGCGACCGCGTTGGCCCCGCAGCTCGACGTGCCGATGGTGACCCCGGCCAACGCTCCACCGAGCGCCGTCAGGTTCAGCGCCGTGACGGTGAGCTGGCCGACGCCCGAGCTGGACTGGGCGTTGAGGGTCAGGTTGATCAGCCCTGGAACGTTCAGTCCGGTGTTCGGCGCCGGGTTGGCCGGCAGGCTCAGCAGGGTCGTCTCCACACCCAGGACCGTCGAGACGATCCGGGCGTTGAGCAGGCTCGCGGTGCCTGTCGCCGAGGGGCTGCTGGTGGCGGTGCACGACGAGTAGATGGCGTCGGCGACCAGTGAGATGGTGGCGAGGCCGCTGGTCCCGAGGTTCAGCGTCACCCCGGTGCCCGGCGTGACGATGCAGGAGCCCCCGGGGCCGATGGTGATCGTTCCGCCCGGGCCGAGAACCCCGGCACAGGCAGCCGAGGTGCCGTCGTTGAACGCCCGGACGTTCTGACTCAGCACACCCGCCGTGATGACGGTCTGCCCACCGAGTACGCCCAGCGGGGGATTCTGGTTACCGGAGATCGACTCGGTGGTGCCGTCGTTGGTGGCCGACGCCGTGCCGGAGCTGGCGAGGCCACCACCGAGCAGGCTGATCTGGAGCGCCGAGGCGGAGGACTGGGAGGTGTCGGCCATCGCCGGAGAGGCCGCCAGGACGACCATGGCGAGACCACCGGCCAGCACCGCGGCGGTGCGGGCGAGACCGGATCTAACTCGTGGCATAGATGTCTACTTTCTGATGTGGGCGATTGCGGGGCGGTCTGTGGTGGGGGTGGTGAGGTGGGTGAGGTGACTGAGGTGTCGGGGCGGTCGGATCGACCGTGGCCCGTCGTTGCGGCCCGAGCGGCGTGCCGGTTGGGCCCGGCGCGGCTGGGCTGGCACCGCGGCCCGACCCACCGCCGTCTGGCCGACGGCCACCCGGCCAACGGCCCGAGCCGGGGCCGGTTGGGGCTGCGGATCGGCGGCACGGGCGGTCTTCTGCCAGTCCGTGCGGGCCGTCACCATGCGGGCGAAGGCCAACCAGACCGCCAGCGACTGGGCGTAGCTGTACAGCCAGTGGCAGACGCCGAGCAGCAGGGCCTTGGGAATCGACAGCTGCGGCTCACAACGGATCCGGTAGACGATGCCCCACAGGGCGAACGGTCCGATGCCGAAGACGAGCACCAGCGGGGGTACGCCCCAGCCGCCACTGCTCCACCAGCCGCGCAGTCCACCCATGGTGTTGTCGATGTAGTAGGACATCACCACCAGGCAGGCGATGTAGATCGGTGTGCCGAGCAGTTGGGTCCACGGCGCGGCCAGGAAGTGGGCGATCTCCAGGGTGGCCGAGTTGCGGATTCGTGGTGAGCGCAGCACCCTGCCGAGGTAGCGACCACACTGCATCGACCCCTGGGCCCAGCGGGTGCGCTGCCGCACCAGCGGGCGGATCCGGGTCAGCGCCTCCTGGGCCACCCAGCTCTCCGAGCAGTACTCGGTGCGACCGCCGGCCAGCAGGATGTGCAGGCCCAGCTCGAAGTCCTCCAGGAGGGCGCCGTGCCACGGTGTGCCGTGCTGGTCGGCGATCTCGTTGAGTAGGGACAGTCGGGTGAACTGGCCGTTGCCGCCCATCGCCACGCTGCCGGTGCGTCGCCGCAGTGACTGCATGGCGGCGATCGGGGCGCGGAACTCCATGTCCTGTAGCCGGATCAGCAGCCGTCCCCAGGCGCCGACCTCGGTCGGCTGCGCGTACCGGCGCGGCGCGCACTGGAGCATCCGCACCTCCACCTGTACCGCGCCGACCTGCGCCGAGCCGAAGTACTGACGGCCGGAAAGGGCCACCGGACCCTGGGGGTCGAGTCGGCTGTCCGCGTCCAGGACCCCGACGATCACCCGGGTGCGGTCCGCGTTGGCGGGCAACGACTGCTCGATGCGTCGCCAGGCGGCGTTGAGCGCCGCGCCCTTGCCCTGCCGCGCGTCCGGCAGTTGACGCTTGACCACGTGCACCCGCGGCTGGTCGGTGAATGCTGCCAGTTCGGCCAGCGTGCCGTCGTCGGACGCGTCGTCGACGCACCAGACGGTCGCCTGCGGGAAGTCGCAGAGCAGGCGCCGCACTGTGTCGCCGATCACCGACGCCTCGTTGCGGCACGGCACGATGATGTGCCAGTCGAAGCCGTCCGGGCTGCCGCCCCGGCTACGTCCGCTCTTCAGGTGGAACACCAGGATGCTCAGCACGTACGCGCAGAAGCTGACGCACAGCAGGAACGCCGCGGTGTTGAGCAGGGCGAGCGACTGCGTCTCAGTGGACACCGGCGACCGTCCCGGAGATCCGCTTGGTTCGGCTGACCAGGACCACGAAGAGGATCGCGACGGCGATCAGACCGGCGGTCGTGATCACCGAGCCGATCAGCACGTGGCTGCGTTCGTAGCCCAGTTTGAAGCCCCAGGTCTGCATCGAGACCACCACCGCGCCGAGCCGGATCTGGTTCACGGTGACCAGCAGCGCGACTGCCATCGCCAGGGCGTTGAGTCCACGCGTCAGCGAGATACGGCGGAACCCGACCAGCGTCGACGCGAGCACGATCGGCGGGATCAGCAACATCGCGACGGAGCAACCGCTGGAGACCATGAAGCCGACCCAGCGCTCGTCCAGCGGGAAGATCACGGCCGCGCCGATGGATTTGGTGTCCGCCAAGCCGACGGCGTTGACGAGACGAGCGTTCAGCCACGCCTCCGCGCTGGCGATGTCGTGCCACCGCCAGAGCATGGCGACGGCGGCGGCGACTCCGATCAGGCCACCTGCGCTGGCGCGCAGCCACGACCCGCGTCGGGCACCTGTCATCGCTCGCGGCCCAACATGGCGACGAGCCACAGTGCCAGACCCAGCACGACCAGCCCGACGCCGACCAGCAACCAGGACTGAACGGCGACGCCGGTGGCGGCAAGGCCACCTCCGATGTGTGGCCCCTTGGTGGGTACTCCGTACATGCCAACTCCCTCCCTAACTCGAAGGCCAGAATGGCACCGCGAAATCGGTCAAAGAGGATAAAACGGCATAGAGACCCTAAAGAGTGATTAAATGCTTCATGAGTACGGCGGGCAGGTGACCCGAACGGCCGCATCCCTTGCCCCGCAACACGTTCAGCGTCCCGAGACTTCGTGCAGAGGTGGTCAAGATGGTGACCGGTACCCCCGGCCGCATTGTCACGCCGGCGCCGTCGAGGTGGCGGGCGATGGCCGGCTGGAAGAAGGCGGGCCTCGCCCTGCTCCTGATGTTCGGCGTGCTCGGCGCGGGCCTCGTCACAGTCGGCTTCGGCCTGAAGCACCGGTACGAGAGCCGGGTGCAGCGCGAGGACATCCTCGGCCAGGGCACCCACGACGACCGCCGGTGGGAGTCCGGGCCGCTCAACCTCCTGCTGCTCGGGTCGGACTCCCGCGACGGCGAGCCGGACCAGGCTCTCTACCCCGGGCAGCGGTCGGACACCATCATGCTGGTGCACGTGAACGCCGCGCGGGAGGCCGCCACCGTCGTCTCCATCCCCCGGGACAGCTACGTCGACGTGCCCGCGGCGGGTCAGACCTGGGCCGGCGGTCCCAACAAGATCAATGCCGCGTTCGCGTTCGGCGGGGCCGCGCTGGCCGCCGAGACGGTCGCCAAGCTCACCGGGCTACCACTGGACGGGGTGCTGGTGGCCAACTTCGCCGCCGTCCGCAAGCTTGTGGACGCGGTGGAGGGGATCAACGTGTGCCTGCCGTACACCGTCAAGTCCTCGGACACCGGGGTCACCTGGCCCGCCGGCTGCCACGACCTGGACGGCAAGGCGGCCGACGACCTCATGCGGCAGCGGCACGGCGTGCCCGGCGGAGACTTCGGCCGCATCCACGACCAGCAGCTCGTGGTACGCGCCCTGGCCGAGCGGGTCACCGCGACGAGTCTGCTCACCAACCCGACCCGTCTCGACCAGGTGCTCACCACAGCTGCCGAATCGCTTGTCGTCGACCGCGACCTGAACCTCACCGACCTCGTCCTCGTGCTGCGCAAGGTGAAACCGGAGACGGTCCAGTTCGTCACCGTCCCGTTCAGCGACGCGAACCTGCAGACGCCGGCCGGGTCCGCGGTGCGGCTGGACGAGGTCCAGGCCCCGGCGCTCTTCGCCGCCCTGCGCGAGGACCGGGTGGCGCAGTGGGTCGCCGCCAACCCGCAGACACCGCCGGCCAACTGAGCCGACCACTGGTACGACAACGGCGGGTGGAAGATCCTCGGACCTCCCACCCGCCGTCTGTGTCGGCGAGGGTCTAGCGCGACCGCCGCCAGTAGCGGCAGGTCCAGTCCACCTGGCGCAGCTCGTCGACGATGCCGTGCTCGGCGCGGAAGTCATCGACGGCCTGCTTGCAGCCGCGTACCGCGTGGTAGTCGTCGATGATCACGTAGCCGCCGACGGAGAGCTTCGGGTAGAGCGAGCGCAGCGCCACCATCGTCGAGTCGTAGAGGTCCCCGTCGAGACGCATCACCGAGATCTGCTCCACCGGCGCGGTCGGCAGGGTGTCCGAGAACCAGCCCTTGAGGAACCGGACCTGGCCGTCGAGCAGCCCGTACCGCTCGAAGTTCGCCTTCACCTGCTCCAGCGATACCGCCAGGAAGGGCACCTGCCAGAGCGCGTCCTCGACGTCCTCGACCCGGTGGGGAGCCGGCTTCGGTAGGCCGCGGAATGAGTCCGCCACCCACACCGTCCGGTCCCGGTCGCCGTAGGCACGCAGCATCCCGCGCATGAAGATGACCGCTCCGCCCCGCCACACACCGGTCTCGATCAGGTCACCGGGCACGCGCCGCTCCAACACGTCCTTGACGCATCGCTCCAGATTGTCCAGCCGCCGCAGCCCGATCATGGTCTCGGCCTCCGGCGGCCAGTCCCGGCCGGTGGCCCGTGCCTCCGCGTCGAACGGGAACTGGAGCACCAACTCCAGGCCCTTACGTCGCAGCAGGTGCCGGCCGTGCTGAAGGATCCGACCGTGCAGGGACCCCTGACGCGGCTGGTAGGGCATCCACGTCTCGCGGAAGACGTAGCGGGTCAGCGCCTTCTTGAGCAGATCGCAGTAGAGGGCTCGGGGATCGTCCAGCGACGGCTCGGACGCCTGTGTGGGTATCAACATTTCACTCATCGGCCTGTCTCCTTGTCAGTGTCGTTTGTAGCCAGCTGGGCGGGCCGCCTTTCGTGGGCGGGCCGCCGACCGTTGCTCCGGCCGTCGTCAGCCCCGGCGATCGGCGTCGCCGACGGCTACCGCCCGTCGCAGCACGATGGGCCCTGTGCAGGGTTGTTCCACGCCCGGCCGCCCGGCGGCCAGCAACTCCTGCCCGAAGACCGGCCAGCGGTCCGTCAGGTTGGCCACCGGAGCGTCCGGGGACGGCTCCGGCAGCGCTGCCTCCGCCACCGGCGAGCGCCAGACCGTCTCGGGCCGGGCCAACGGTCGGCCGAGAACGCCTGCCACGGCGGGACCGCCGCCCCGGACCGGAGCCGCGGGCTCGGCCTGGGCGGTGGGCGTCGGCACCTGCTCGGGCCGCTCCGGACCATCCGTCACCACCGGATTCGGCTGGGTGACGGCATCCTCGATCCGGGTCGGCTCGGCCGGCGCCTGCGAGGGCGCCCAGGTGCCGTACGAGGTGCGTCCGGCCGTCGTGTTCTCGACCGGCTGACGCTCGGCCGTCGTGTTCTCCGCCGTCGTACTTCCGACCGGATTGCGGTCGACGGGCTTGCGGTCGACCGTCGTGCCCTCGACCGTCCTACCCTCAACGGTCCTGCCGGCCGAGGTCGCCTCCCCCGAGCTCTGTCGGCGGTGCCGTCCGGGCGGTCCGGACTTGTCCTCGACCAGCGCGCTGACCAGCTCACGGATGACAGCGCCCTGGGCGCCCGCCTTCGTCGCCGGCAGCGCCAGGGCGTCCTGGGCCCCGCCCGGCGCCAGGGCCGGTTGCTCGCTGCTCGGCCGGTGGTCCGTGCGGGGCACCGCCCCGATCACCACGACACCGGCCAGCGCAAGCCCGAGCTGTTGCACGAGCCGGGCCGCCCGGGTGCTGTCGTCGAGGTTCGTCCGGCCGGCGCGAACGACAAGCAGCACACCGTCCGCGTGCTGGGCGAACGCCGAGATCTCCCGTCCGGCCAGGATCGGCGGCGCGTGGACGATCACGCAGTCCTCGTCCTCGCCCAACGCGTTGAGCAGCCCGCCCAGCTCGTGCAGGGCCTCCGTGTCGGCGCCCTCGCGGGGCTCGGCCGGCAACACGGTGAGGGTGGGGAAGTCGACAAGCCGCGTTGGCGGGCACTTCTGGGCCAGCACCTGCTGCCAGGTGTGCGGCGCCTCCGGGAAGTGGCCCGACAGCACCGGGTCCCGCACCGCCCCGTCCACCAGCGTGGCCCGGCAGTGCTCATCGGCCATGCCGAGACCGAGCAGGGCTGTCACCAACGCCTTGCCGTCGTCGTCGTGTGCGCTGGTGACCAGCAGCCGCCGACGGGGCAGGGGAGCGGTGAGCACGCTGAGCGTCGAGATCGTGGCACGTACCGCGTCGGCGACGTTGGTGCGGTCGTACAGCGCGGCGGCGTGATGGCGGGCGAAGCGGCGCGGCAGCTTCGGCAGCACCCCGACCACCGGAAGGCCCAGGCGGGCCTCGATCTGGCCGATGTCGCGCAGGCGGCTGTCGAAGCGCTCACGCAGGATGGTCGCGCCCCAACCGGCCAGCAGCCCGGCCAGGGCCCCGAGTACGCCGTTGAGCAGCGGCTTCGGGAAGGCCGGCCGGGCCGGTGGGCTGGCGGTGTCGAGAACCCGGGCGTTGATGCTCGTGGAACCGCCCATGTCCAGCCGGCCCAGCTGCTGACTGACGGCGCGGGAGGCGGCGTTCGCGATCGCGGCGGCCTGCGTACCGGTTCCGGCGCTCGCGTGCACGGTGATGATCTGGAGACCGAGTTCGTACTCACCGCTGACGTGACCGAGCACCGCCCGCTCGGGCAGTTGCAGCGAACGCGCCGCTTCCAGCGCAACCTCCCGGGACCCGACCAGCCGGGCGATGGTGGGCGTGAGGTTCTGCGCGAGGGCCAGATCCGCCGGCCGGTCCTCGTCGGTCTGCTCGGCGCTGACCAGCACGGAGGCCTCCGCCTCGTAGCGCGCCGGAAGGAGCTGGGTCACTCCCTGCGCGGCGGCCAGGCCCGCGCACAGGCCGAGCAGCGGTACGCCCACCCGGCGCCAGGAGGCACCGAGCAGACCTTTGACATCTATCGACGCGCTCATCAGGCGATCGCCTCTCTGGTTGGGTGCCCGGTCTCGGCGGGCGATGTGCGCAGCGACCGGGCCGGGGACCGCAGTCCGCGCCAGGTCGTGCAAAGGGTCTCGGCGATCCGGTCCCAGCCGAATTCGGCGCCGACACGGGCCAACCCCCGGTTGGCCAGCCGTCCGGCGAGCGCAGGGTCGTCGCGCAGCCGCGCGAGGCGGGCGGCGAGCGCGGAGACGTCGCCGGCCGGAAAGACGAGACCGGCGTCGCCCACCACGCAGGGGATCTCGCCGACGTCGCTGCCCACGACGGGTACGCCACACGCCATCGCCTCGACCAGCACCCGGCCGAACTGCTCGCGCAGCGGGATGCCGATCCACGGCAGGGTGTTGCGCTGCACCACCTCGACCGACGGCATCGCCAACACGTCCATGTCGTTCAGCAGCGTGGGCAGCTCGGCGTGCCCGGCCCAGCCGTGCCGGTGCACCCGGCCCGGTCGGCGCGCCGCCGCCCGCTCGACCTCCGCGCCGAGGCTGCCGTCCCCGACCAGCGACACGTCGCAGTCGATCAGCTCGGCGGCGCGCAGCAGGTCGACAACGCCCTTGTGCGGCTCGAACCGCCCGACGAACCCGACGGTGAACGGGCGCGCGGCCGGATCGGTGGGCAGTGGCCGGAACAGCCTGGTGTCCACGCCGAGCGGCACTATGGTGGCCGCGCCCCGGTAGCCCTTGATCCGCAGCACGTTCAACGCCGCGGGCGTGATCGGGAAGGCATGGTCGACGGAGAGGTAGGACTGCCGCTCGATCCGGGGGAACGGCACCGGAAAGCGGGTGACCACGTTCTGCGCGGCGTACAGCGTGGTGGGCACCCCGGCCCAGCAGCGTTGACGCAGCCGCAGCGCCTGCCAGGTGGTGAGGTACGCGGCCTCGCCGATGACGTGCAGGATGTCCGGGCGGGCGGTCGTCACGTCGTGCTGGCCGGGCAGCCGGAACAGCACCGAGGCCATGTGCCCGGTCAGCGACTCGCCGAGCAGGTGCGGAACGACGTGGTACCGCAGCCGGTGGTGTCGACGGGCCAGCCTGGCCAGTTCGTGTCGGGTCGCCGGGGACACGTCAGCGGCGAGCACTGTGAGGGTGACGTCCGGCTGTTCGCACAAGACGTCGAACAGGTCCGTCCAGTGTTCGGTGCGCTTGCCGACGACAGTTGTCAGGACGTGCATCACGCTCCTCCTCTCGTTTCAGGTCGGGTGACCGCGATTCGGCCGACGCGGGTCCAGGCCCGCAGTCGGGCCGTACCGGCCCGGGGTTGCACTGGCAGCCGCGCCCCGGCCAGCCCGATACCGATCAGTGCGCGCAGCAGCACCACGCCGCGTACCGCGCGCAGGGTGCCGGCGCGGTGGCGGGCGAAGAACCGCAGCATGCTGCGGTACAGGTGGGGCCATATCCAGGCCGGGTCGGAGCTGCTCGCCCCGCCGGTGTGCACGGCGGTCACCGAGGGCACGTACAGCACCTCGGCGCCGCGCCGGGCCGCCTGCAGGCACAGCTCCTCGTCCTCGTAGTACAGGAAGTAGCCCTCGTCGAGGCCACCGATCGCCACGAACAGTTCGCGGCGCACCGCCAGGCAGGCTCCGGAGAGCCAGTCCACTGCCACCGGCTGCGCCCCGCGCACACAGGCGTCGTACGCGGCCCGGCGCTGCCGACCGCTGAACAGCCGCCGCAGCGAGACCGGCACCAGCGACCCACCGAACCGGCTGGCCAGCACCGTGCCGAGGGACTCGAACCGGTGGGCGCTGATCGCGACCCGGCCGTGCGCGTCGGTGAGCCGTGGCCCCGCGATGCCCACCGACGGTCGGTCGCGCAGCACCCGGACCAGTTCCGCCACCGCGCCGGGGGTGACCACGCAGTCCGGGTTGACCAGGAGCACGACGTCGGTGTCGACGCCGGAAGCGGCCCGGTTCACGGCGGTGGCGAATCCGGTGTTGGTGGGGCTGGCGAGGAGCGTCACCTCCGGGAAGCGGCTGCGGACGAGGTCAACGGTGCCGTCGGTGGAGGCGTTGTCCACCAACCGCACCGGCACCTGCGCCTGCCGCAGCGCGCCCAGCGCGGCGACGATCTGTCCCGCCGAGTTGTGCGTGACCACCACGGCGGTGGCGCCGGCCGCGCTCATGCCGCCACACCTGTTCGGGTCAGCGCGCCGCGCAGCAGCGGTGACCGGGCGGGTCGCCGCAGTCGCGCCCCCTCGTGGTGTGCCGTGAGCAGGGTCAGCGCCGGCAGCAGGCCCAGCTCCCAGTGCCCGTCGGTCGGCGCCGCGAAGAGGGCGGCGGCCAGGAAACCGCAGGACAGCGCCGCGAACGGCAGCGCGATCCCGTCCCGAGCACGCAGGCCGACGCGGATGCTGCGCAGGATCGGCCAGAGGACCAGCAGCAGGCCGACCAGCCCGAGGTTGGCCAGCACTGTGACGTAGAAGGCGTGGTACACCGGCCCGACGTCGGTGAAGGTGAAGCCGGACAGGTAGATGTCCGGCGTGGTCTGTCCGAGGCCGGCCCCGACCAGCGGTTGGTCGGCGAAGACGCCCAGACCCACCTCGGACTCCACCCCCCGGTAACCGGCGGACTGCTCGAACCCCTTGGTGATCTCCGTGGCCCGCTCCCGTACCCCTGGTTGCAGGGCGAGGATCGCTGCCACAGCGACCGCCGCGGCGGCGGTGGCGGCCAGGCCGGTGCGGACCGTGCGGCCGCCGCGAACCAGCATGACCAGCCCGGTCAGTGCCGCGGCGAGCCAGATTCCCCGGTACGACGCGAGGAGCACGTCGACGGCGAAGAACCCGCCGAGCAGGAAGGCGCCGGTCCGACGCCAACCCCGCACCCGGCCGGCGATCCAGATCAGCGCGGGGATGGCCATGAGGGTGATGAGCCCGCCGTGCCGCCCCGGTGTCGCTACCGAGATGGCGGTGAAGACCCCCGCCAGCACCACGTACAGGATGCCGGCGGCCAGGATCCGACGGGGTGTGGTGAGGGTGTGGGTGGCGACGAAGAAGTACACCGGGATCGTGGCCACCTGGTACGCGGCGACCAGCACCTCCGCCGGGAGGTTGCCGACGGCCAGACCGTAGGTGGCCGCCACGACGGTCAGCCCGACCAGGACCAGCATCCCCCCGTCGGCGACGGTGCGCCGGCTGCCCCGCTCCGCCCCGAGCCAGTGGCGGGCGGCCAGCGCGGCGCCGCCGGCGGCCAACAGCAGCACCTTCACCGCGATGTAGCCGCGCACGTCGCCGCCGCTGAGCAGGGCGCCGACCACGGCGCCGCCGATGATGCCGACCGGCAGCACGGCCCAGGGCCAGAGCAGGAACGCGCCGAAACACAGCACTCCGATGGCGGCGGCCAAGCCGATCGGTCCGGGTAGCAGGGTGACCACTGTCACCACACCGCCCAGTGCGGCGCCGGCGAGCACCACACCGGGCGCGACGATCGGCACTCTCATCGCGGTAGCCCCGCCAACAGGGAGCGCAGATGGACGCCCCGTGCGGACCAGCTGTTGCGGGTGGCCACCGCCCGGCGTCGGGCGGCGTCGTCGGGCGCGCCGGCGCGGTCCAGCGCGTCGGCCAGCGCCGCGGCGAAGCTCGCCGGGTCGGCGGCCAGGGCGATGGTGTCGCCCAGTGCCCGCAGCGCCGGCAGCGGCGTCGCGACGACGGGCTTGCCGAGGGCCAGGTATTCGTAGCACTTCTTCGGGTGCACGTAGTCGATCAGCCCGCCCACCCGGTAGGGGATGATGGTGACGTCGCAGGCCCGCAGGATGCCCGGCACGTCAGCGAAGCGCACGGCGTCGACAAGCTCCACGTTGGACAGCCCGGCGAGCGGGGCTCGGCCGGCCCGGGTGGACGGACCGATCAACACGAACGTCCACTCCGGGTGCGCGCGCGCCACCGCGGCGACCAGGTCCGCGTCGAAGGCCCGGGTGTCGACCGCCCCGCTGTAGCCGATCAGTGGTCGGCGCAGGCTGAGCAACCAGGGCGCGACCGGACCGTCCGGCGAGAAGCGGTCCGGGTCGCACCCGTTGGCCAGCACCACCGGTGCCGGGTCGGAGGCGGGCATCCGCTCGGGTAGCGCGCTGGAGGAGGCGAGGACGAGGTCGGCGGCGCCGACAGCGGAGCGCAGCGCGCGGCGCAGATGCCAACGGTTCCAGGGCCGGGTGAAGGTCCAGTCCAGGTCGGTGGCGTCGTAGACGACGGCGGACGCGTCCAGCCGGGTGGCGACCGGCGCGGCCAGGTCCTCGTCCAGCCAGAGCAGTCGTACGGATGCCTTTCGCCGCCGGAACCAGCGGCGCAGCACCCGCGCGGCGAGCCAGCGGTTGACCCGGTTGACCGGGGGCAGGTGCCGGCCGAACGGCAGCAGCGCCGGCGCGGCGCACTGCCACAGACCGTCGCCCACCTCCCGGACCTGAACCCGCCAGCGCGGGAGGTGCCCGGCCGGGTCGACGAAGAGCACCCGGTGGTCGACGGTCAACTCGCGGGCCAGCGCGTGCTGCCGGTGGGCGCCGTTCGCCCACTGTGTGCCGCTGAAGATGACCACCCAGTCGCGGTCGTTGTCGGCCTGCGGCACTACCGCCGCGGCGGCCGGTTGCAGGGTGCTGGTGTGCTCAGCCACGGCCCGACCGTTCCATCGGACGTGGCGCTTCGGTGGGCAGCACCTCGTCCTCGCCGAGGCGGCCGAGCACCGGGCGCGCGCGCTCGTCGTCGAGTCGCAGCAGCCGGGCGCCGGCGTGCCGGTCCAGCCAGCCACGCAGCGCGCCGGCCGCGACCCGCCGGTTGATCCAGTTGACCAGTGGCACCGCACCGCCCAGGGGCAGCGCGGTCGGTGCGACGGCGTGCCAGGCCGCCGAACCGATAGGGGTCACCTCGCACCGCCAGCGCGGCCGGTGTCCCGGCGGGTCGACGAAGAGCAACCGTTGCCCGGGAGCCAACTGTCCCAGCACCGTCGAATGCCCGTCGACGGACCATCGGGTCCGGCTGAACAGCACCACCCAGTCGCGGGTGTCACCGTCGGGCAGCGGGCCGACGTCACCACGCAGCGCGGCGAGCAGGTCGCCCAGACCCAGCTGTACGGGTCGACCGAAGAGCCGCTTGACCAGGTGGTCGGCGAGCAGCGCGGCCCGGAACACCGGCAACCGGTACCGGGGTTGGGTCAGCCGCAGATACCCGACCAGGCTGCCCAGCAGGTGTCGGAAGCGGATGGTCGGCCCGAGCAGCCGGCAGGAAGCGCCCCTGCTGTGCGTCACCACGGCGTCCGGGAGCATCCACAACTGGTGCCCGGCCCGGTCGAGCTGCCGCGCGAGGACCGCGTCGTTCCAGTAGACGGGGAACGTCTCGTCGAAGATGGTCTGCTGGCCGAGCACCGCGCGGCGCAGCAGCATGCAGCTGCCCGAGGCGAGTTGCCGGGGACGGCTGAAGTCCTCGCCGCGCATCTGGAACCGGTGCAGCGCCTGGCGGAACCCGGGCAGCCGGCGCAGCGCGGTCACCAGCGCGATGGTGGCGGCGAAGCTGGGTTGTTGGACGTAGTGCTGCTGGAAGGTGCCGTCCGGGTTGAGGTACAGCGGGCTGACCCCTGCCACGTCCGGCCGCTCCCGCAGGTGGTCGACCATCCGCGACAGCGCGCCCGGGTGGAACCGGACGTCACTGTTGAGCAGCAGGATCAACTGCCCGTTCGCCCGGCGGTACGCCTGGTTCACCGCGGCGGCGAACCCGGTGTTGTGGTTGTTGCGGATCAACCGGACCCGGGGTTGGTCGGCGAGCAGGTCCGCCGAGCCGTCGGACGAGCCGTTGTCGACGGCCACCACCTCGTAGTCCAGGTCGGGGTCGACTGTCGATGCCAGCGACTCGAGGCACTGCCGGGTCTGCTCGCGGGTGTTCCAGCTGACCAGGAGCACCGACAGCAGCGGGGTGCCCATCAGGACACCGCCCGGTCGTCGCGGCGGGCGAAGATCCGCAGCAGGTCGCCGAGGTGTGGGTGTGTCACCCGGGGCGAGCGGCTGGCGGCGACGTCGGCGACCAGCAGATTGCGGGCGTTGCGCAGCCGGGCCGCCGGCTGCCAGTAGAACCGGGAGAAAACCGTGTCGTGGGAGATCACCCGGAACCCGGACTCCACAAGCATCCGGCTCAGCGTGTCGGGGGTGAAGTGCCAGCGGTGGTACGCGGGAGCGACAGCGGGCCAGTCGGTGCCGAGTCGGTGGGCGGCGGCGGAGGCGATGTTTGGTACTTCGAGGGCGAGCCAGCCGCCGGGGGTGAGGGCGGTGTGTGCGGCGTGCAGGAAGGCGCGGGGGTCTTCGACGTGTTCGAGGACGTGGAAGGCGCAGACGACGTCGGCGGTGAGTGTGGGTGCGATGGTTTCGAAGTAGCCCTGGCGTACGGGCATGTGGAGGTGGTCGCGGGCGAAGCTGGCGGCGGCGTGGCTGACTTCGATGCCGCTGGCGGTGATCCCGGCCTGGTGGGCGGCTTCGAGGAAGTAGCCCCCGGCGGGACCGGCTTCGAGCAGCACTGTGGGACGGACGGTGGAGAGCAGCCAGCGCAGCCGGCGGTTCGCCTCGAACCGGCGCTGACCGGCGGACGCGAAGTAGTCCTGGTACCCGTCCGTCGTGTAGTAGGCCTCGTCGTACAGCTCCTCGGGGGCTGGGGCGCTGCCCGCGGTCCAGACGAAGCCGCAGTCCGGGCAGCTCAACAGCAGCTCGCCGAGGGTCGGCGAGTGCCCACCGGCGCGGCCGCAGAGTTGGCAGCGGACCAGCTCGATCCCATCGAGTTTCATCAGGTGCTCCGTCCGGTTCGTGGCGCCCGGGCGATCACCCGGAGCAGGTCGCCGAGGCGTGGGTGGGTCAGCCGCGGCGAGCGCAGCCCGAGCACGTCGGCGGGGAGTAGATGTCGTGCGTGCCGCAGCCGGTAGGCGAGCGGCATGTAGTAGCGGAAGACGGTGGTGTCCTGCCGGACCACCTCGAAGCCGAGGTCGGTCACCAACCGGACCAGGGTGTCGGGGGTGAAGTGCCAGCGGTGGTAGCGCGGTTGCAGGCCCGGCCAGTCGGTGCCGAGTCGGTGGGCGGCGGCGGAGGCGATGTTTGGTACTTCGAGGGCGAGCCAGCCGCCGGGGGTGAGGGCGGTGTGTGCGGCGTGCAGGAAGGCGCGGGGGTCTTCGACGTGTTCGAGGACGTGGAAGGCGCAGACGACGTCGGCGGTGAGTGTGGGTGCGATGGTTTCGAAGTAGCCCTGGCGTACGGGCATGTGGAGGTGGTCGCGGGCGAAGCTGGCGGCGGCGTGGCTGACTTCGATGCCGCTGGCGGTGATCCCGGCCTGGTGGGCGGCTTCGAGGAAGTAGCCCCCGGCGGGACCGGCTTCGAGCAGCACTGTGGGACGGACGGTGGAGAGCAGCCAGCGCAGCCGCCGGTTCGCCTCGAACCGGCGTGGGGCGGCCCGGAAGTAGTCGTCGTAACCACCCTCGGCGAAGTAGTCCTCGTCGTAGCGCCCGTCCTCGGTGGCCTGCTCCTGCGCGGTCCAGCTGAAGCCGCAGCCTTCGCAGCGGCGCAGCAGCCCGCCGAGTTGGGGCAGGTGGGCCTGGCGTGGCCCACACAGCACGCACCGCGCGGTGCGGTGGTCGACGCTCATCGCGGACCGCCAGTGGTCGGCGACAGCACGGCTGTCGGCGCGCGCAGCAGCCGGTGCAGCCGGACCCGATCGCTGGCACCCAGGTGTCCGCCGGCGATCAGCAGCGTGCCGGCGACGAGCACCGTCAGACCCGCCCGGGTGGACACCGCGAGGGCGGCGTCGAGGCGTCCCGGTCCGTCCGGCAGGAACTGGCCGGCCGCCGCCGTGACCAATCCGGCCGCGACGGCCGCGGCGAGCGGCGGCCAGATCGCCCGCGCCAGCGGGGCCAGCGGCCGGGCCGTGGCGCTGTGGAAGTAGACCAGGAAGTACCCGGTGCTGAGCACCACCGCCAGCGCTGTCGACAGTGGTACGCCGAGCGGCCCGCACAGCAGCAGCATCGGCACTGTGAGGGTCAGGTTGAGAACGACGGAGAGCAGCACGTACCGCGTCTCCAAACCGGGCCGGCCCTCGGCGCGGGCGGCGATCGTCGCCGCCCCGGTGATCAGGTTGAGGGCGTACGCGGGCGCGAGGATCATGATGTTCGCCGCGGCCCAGGGAACCTGGTGGCCCAGCCAGAGCCGGACCAGCGGATCGGCGCTGACCATCAGAGCCGCGGTGGCCGGGGCCAGGAACAGCGCGAGGTACCGGGTGGCGGCCAGGTAGAACCGGTCCAGCCAGCCGGTTCCCCGGGACACCGTGCGGGCGACGGCCGCGGGGAACAGCACGATGAGGGCGAAACCCGGTGGCAGACGGAGCAGGTTGAGCAGGCGACTGCCCAGGTCGAAGCCGCCGGCCACGGCGGGGCCGAAGGCGCCACCGAGGACGAGGCGGTCGAGTTCCACGTTGACCATGCCGGCGCCGCTGGAGACCTGCACCCGCAGGCCGTAGCCGCCGATCCGGCGCAGGTCGGCCAGGTTGGTCCGTCCCCATCGGGGGGACAGGTCCGGGCACTGGCGATGGGTCGTCGCGGCGAGCAGGAGGGTACGGATCGCCCCGGTCGCGGCGGCCGAGGCGGCCAACGCCACCAGGCCGCCGCCGAGGCGTACCACGAGGATGGCGAGGGCGGCCGCGAGGATCGCCGTGCCGGCGCTGATCGCGGCGAGTGATCCGTACCGTTGGCCGCCTTCGAGCACTGCCCGCCACGGCAGCTCCACGGCGCCGGCAACCAGGCCGGCGACAAGCCAGAGGGTGGCCTGCCACGCCTCGTCGGCCAGGTCACCGAGGCGCAGCAGCCCGACGAGCCACGGCCAGCCGGCACCGAGCGCCCCGAGGGTGAGCAGGCCCAGCAGCACGGCCCAGCCCAGCCCCAGCCCGAGCAGCCGACGTACCAGGTCCCGGTCGGCCGCGCTCGCGGCCCGGGCCACCTCGCGGACCAGCGCGGAGCCGAGCCCGAGGTCGATCAGGGCGGCCATCGACAGCAGCCCGGCGAGCACCACCCAGATCCCGAACTCCCGCGGCCCGAGCCGCTGGTAGATGACAGGCACCGAGACCAGCCCGGACACCGCCATGATCACCCGCGCGGCCAGCATGCTGGCGGTGTTGCGGGTGACCCGGGTTTCGACGGCGTGGGTCGCACTAGCCACGGGGAAACCCCCGGAACAGCTCGACAATGGTCAGCAGGAGCAGGGTGAGGTCGACCCGCATGGAGCGGCAGTTGAGGTAGAGCAGGTCGCACCGGAGCTTGTCCTCGACGGTGGCCGCGTATCCGCCGGTGAGCTGCGCGATGCCGGTCAGCCCCGGGCGGATCAGGTGCCGCAGGTCGTAGTCGGGCAGCCGGTCGAAGCCGGCGATGAACTCCGGTCGTTCCGGACGAGGCCCGACGAGGCTCATCTCGCCGCGCAGCACGTTCCAGAGCTGAGGCAGCTCGTCCAACCGGGACCGTCGTAGCCAGCGCCCGAGTTGGGTGATCCGGACGTCGTCCGGCAGGGCCAGGACCGGGCCGGTGGCCTGCTCGGCGCCGACCCGCATGGTCCGGAACTTGACCACCCGGAACAGCCGGCCACCCGTGCCGACGCGTTGCTGAAGGTAGAACGGGGGGCCGGTGAACGACACCACTGTGGCGATCACCGCGATCAGCGGGATCACCACGGCGGCACTGAGCAGGATCACGCTCAGGTCGAAGAACCGCTTCAGCCGCTCGCCACGGGGTCGGCCGCTGCCGCCCGACCCCAGCCGAATCCAGGGCAGTCCACCGAAGCGCGCCATCGCGGGCGCCCGCAACAGACCGTAGACGGGGCGGGCCAGCACCATGATCTCGACGCCGGCGCTCATGCAGCTGGTGATGATGCGGTCGTCGATGCTCTCCAGCGAGTGCTTGAGCAGCAGGAGTCGGGGGCGGACGCTGGCCAGCACCCTGGCGAGCTCCTCGGCAGTGGCTGGCACCGGGAGTCGGACGGCGACGTCGAACTCCTCGTCGAGGCGGTCGGGTGTGGTGGCCGCGTCGTTCGCCTCGAGCACCACCACGCGGGCCCGCCGTCTGTGCTGGTCGGAGCGGGTGGCCTGCTCGTGGCGGGCGAACAGCTCCTGCAACTGCGGCGGGATCTCCGGGCGTTGGCGCGCTTCGGACCACGGTGCCGCGGTGAGGTCGTGCGGGGCCGCGCTGTCGTTGCCCGGCATCGGAGCTGAGTCCGCGGTTACGGGTCCCGGGGTCTTTCTCAACGCGCCGACCTCCTTCTCCGTCAGGTGCTTCGAGGGCATGCGGGCGAGCACCCCGGGAGTAAGCTACTAGTCACAAATACCCCAATAGCCCCGGAACGGTAAAAACGGGACATCTTGCTCTGAACGTCGCATATCAGCACAGACCGTTGCGTGAAACATCCCTTTGGTGGGTATCTGGTGGGTTACGGTCGTGCCCGGTCGTCTGGTTGCCGCTGAGGGCCGACAACCCCGTCGTTCCAAGGAGTTCCACATGGACCTGCCAGTTGTTGCCGTCGGTGTCGACCCGCCGACGGACCTGATTCCCGGGCGCGTGCTGGTGACCGGAGGCGCCGGCTTCATCGGCAGCCACGTTGTCGCCCGGCTGATGCTCATGGGCAGTCAGGTCCGGGTGCTCGACAACTTCTCCACGGGTCGGATCGAGAACCTGGCCGACGCCGCGTACGGCGGACTGACCGAGGCGGACGTCGTCTCGGGTGACATCCGTACGCCCGAGGGTGTCGAGGTCATCCACCAGTGGCAGCCGGACGTGGTGGTGCACCTCGCCGCGCAGCCGAGCGTTCCCGCGGCCCGTCGATCGCCCCTGTACGACGCCGACGTGAATGTCTTCGGCACCGTCAACGTGCTGGACGCCTGCGCCCGCGGCGGCGTACGGCTGGTGATCAACGCGGCCAGCAGCGCCATCTTTGGCAGCGTCGCCGCCCACGACCTGCCGGTCCGCGAGGACCATCCGATCGCCCCGGTGAGCCCGTACGGCGTCAGCAAGGCCGCCGGCGTGCACTACCTCGACTGGTACGGGCGTCAGTACGGCCTCGCGTACACCTCGATGGTGTTCGGCAATGTCTACGGGCCCCGGCAGGAGGGCAGCGACTGCGGCGTGGTGTCCCTGATGGCCGACGCGTTGCTCGGAGGCCGGCAGGTGGTGATCTACGACGACGGCACCCAGACCCGGGACTTCATCCACGTCAGCGACGTCGCCGAGGCGATCGCCGTCGCCTGTCACCACCCCGGGGTGGGGATTGTCAACATCGCCTCGGGTCGGCAGACGAGCGTCAACGAGGTGTACGACACGGTCCGGGAGGCGTCCGGCGTCGGCAACGCGGCCCGCTACGAGCCGCTGCCCTGGCCGGGCGAGGTGCGCAACATGGCGCTGGACACCAGAAAGGCGCGCGAACTGCTCGGGTGGTACCCGAAGATCGGCTTCACCGAGGGCATCCGGATGACAGTGCGCGACGCCCGTCGCCGCCAGGCCGGCAGCCAGATCCTGTCCCCGGTGCGGGCGCTGGAGCGCGCCGTCAGCCAATGACGGCTCAGCGCGTAATTCCCGTCATCTGATCGGTATTTTCATCGATCAGTCTAACTCTTGCGGGTCGGTATCCACTGCTGCCACGATGGCCGTCAATGCCTTCCGTCCCGAAGGAGTGGTCGTCATGGCGGTGTCCCGCCGCAGGTTCGTCACATCGGTGCTGGCCGGGTCCGCCCTCGCCACCGCCTCCACCACTGAACTGCTCACCGCAGTGGCCAGCCCCGCGCACGCCGCCAGTCCCCCCGGGGACGTCGTCGGCAAGGTGACGGTCGGCTACCAGGGCTGGTTCAGCGCCCCCGGCGACGGCGCGCCGATCGGTGGATGGTGGCACTGGGGCCGCGACCGGTTCCAGCCGCCCTCGCCCGCCAACACCACAATCGTGTCCTGGCCGGACATGCGCGAGTACACCCGCAGCTATCCCACCGCGTACCCCAACCTGGGCAACGGCCAGCCGGCCACCCTCTTCTCCTCGTACGACCAGCAGACCGTGGACACCCACTTCCGGTGGATGCAGGAGAACGGCTGCGACACCGCCGCGCTGCAACGGTTCAACCCGATGGGCGACGAGGGCCCGACCCGCGACGCGATGACCCAGAAGGTCCGCTCCGCCGCCGAGCGCCACAGCCGCAAGTTCTACATCATGTACGACGTCACCGACTGGCTGAGCTTCCAATCGGAGATCAAGACCGACTGGACGACGAAGATGGCCGCGCACACCGCGTCCTCCGCGTACGCCCGACAGAACGGCAAACCGGTCGTCTGCATCTGGGGCTTCGGCTTCAGCGAGCCCAGCCGCCCCTTCACCCCCGGGCCGTGCCTTGAGGTCATCAACTGGTTCAAGGCGCAGGGCTGCTACGTCATCGGCGGCGTGCCCACCTGGTGGCGGCAGGGCATCGAGGACTCCCGCCCCGGCTTCCTCGACGTCTACCACGCGTTCCACGCGATCTCACCGTGGATGGTCTACCGGGCCAGGACGGTGGAAGAGTTGGACTCCTACTACAACAACGTCAACGTCGGCGACATGGCCGACTGCGCGGCGCGCGGCATCGACTACCTGCCCTGCGTGATGCCCGGCGACCTCGCCGGGGGCCACCGCAAGCACGGCGACTTCTACTGGCGGCACATCTACAACATGGTCCGGCTCGGTTCCCAGGGCCTGTACGTGTCCATGTTCGACGAGTACAACGAGGGCAACCAGATCGCCAAGACGTCCGAGACCCAGGCCACCACCCCGGCCGGGGCGAACATCAGGGCCCTGGACGAGGACGGCGTAGCCTGCTCCTCCGACTACTACCTGCGGATCACCGCCGACGGCGGCCGGATGCTCAAGGGGCAACTCGCGCTCACCGCCGTACGCCCCACCCCACCGATGGTCGGCACCCCGCCGCCGGTCAGCGGCAACCTGGCCGCCGGCAGACCCACGTCGGCGAGCAGCCAGGGCGGCGGGTTCCCGGCGTCGAACGCTGTGGACTCGAACGCCGGCAGCTACTGGGAGAGCGGCGGCGGTGGGTTCCCGCACTGGTGGCAGGTCGACCTCGGCGCCAGCCACCAGGTCAACAAGCTCGTGGTCCGGCTGCCCGCCGGCTGGGGAGCGCGCTCCCAGACCATCACCGTGCAGGGCAGCGTCGACGGCAACTCCTTCGCCACCATCGCCGGGGCCTCCGCGTTCGCCTTCGACCCGGCCACCGGCAACAGCGTCACCCGCACGCTGACCACCACCACGGCCCGCCACGTCCGCCTCAGCATCAGCGGCAACACCGGCTGGCCGGCCGCCCAACTCGCCCAGGTCGAGGTGTACGCCGGCAGCACCGTCCCGGACAACCCGCCGACCGCCCCGAGCGGCCTCGCTGTCACCGGCAAGACGTCGACGAGCGTGTCGCTGGCGTGGACGGCCTCCACCGACGACACCGGCGTGACGGGTTACCAGGTACGCCAGGGCGGCAACGTCGTCGCCACCGTCACGGGCACCACTGCGACCGTGAGTGGGCTGAGCGCGTCCACCGCGTACACCTTCACGGTCGTGGCGCGCGACGCCGCCGGCAACGCCTCCAGCGCGTCCACCGCGGTCACCGTGACCACTGACGCCGCGGCCAACGCGGACCTTGCCCGGGGTCGACCCACCAGCGAGAGCAGTCATGTCCAGAGTTACGGGTCGGGCAACGTGGTCGACGGGGACGCGAACAGCTACTGGGAGAGCGCCAACAACGCGTTCCCGCAGTGGGTGCAGGTCGACCTGGGGTCCTCGCGCACGATCGGGCGGGTGGTGCTGAAGCTGCCGCCGTCGTCGGCCTGGGGGAGTCGGACGCAGACCCTCTCCGTGCAGGGCAGTGCCGACGGGGGGAGCTTCGGGACGCTCGTTGGGTCGGCGGGGCGGACCTTCAACCCGGCCACCGGCAATCAGGTGACGCTCACGTTCAGCGCCGCGCAGACGCGTTACGTGCGAGTCACCGTCACCGGGAACACGGGGTGGCCGGCAGGACAACTGTCGACGCTGGAGGTCTACGCCAGCTGACCGAGGCGTGGGCGGCCGCCGGGGGAGCGGCGGCCGCCCGTCCGAGGACAGCACACTTTCGTGGTCGCCGGAGACTAGTACTCCAGCCGCAGATCGTGATCATGCTGTCGGGGCCGGTCGGAAGCTCGTTTCCTGATGGAGTTGATGCTCGTTGGACTGGTCTCTATTCGGCCGAGCCGCTGGCCGGGTCTTCTGCGCCGTCTACTACGGAGCGAACGCAGGCCAGCCAGTCGTTCCACGCGGCGGGGTCCGTTGTCCCGCCGTCTGCCCCGATGCCGACTCCGCGAAGGCCGGGCACGCCGCCATCGACCGGGAGTTGTACGTCCCGGCACTCCTGGACCGAGGACCGCCAGCGGTGCGCGTCGGCTGGTATCCCCGAACAGATCGGCTTCGGCCCTGGCCAGGGAAGCGCCCCAGTGAGCCTGGCAGAAGCTCTCGGCCGGGACCGGAGCGAAGGGCCACCGCTTCTATGACTGGGCCATCGCCCCCATTGCCGACGACCGCCCCGGACACCGCCAGCTCCTGGTCCGCCGCAACCGCCGCACAGGCGAATTCGCCTTCTACCGCTGCTATTCGCCCACAGCCGTGCCACTGTCCACGCTCGTACGTGTGGCCGGCCGCACTGAGCGACGGACGAGCGGCCTGCACGCCGGCTTAAGGCTCACGCAGTCTGGGACGGGGTCCCTGCCTCGTGTTCTGCTCCATCATCGGATGGTAGTGGGACGACCGAGCCGCCAGCGAAGTACACCGGTGCTCGACGGTCACGAGCGCTTATCGCTGCATGAACGCGTGGGGCCACGTTGTCGGGAAGGCGCTGCTCGGCCTCTCGGGGCGAGAAGAGGACGGCGTCCTCCAACTCCTGTCCCGGTAGATCGAGACCGTCGAGGTCGGCGATCGACCCGCAGTCGAACGTGAAGCTGACAATCGCGCGTGGCCGCTGCCCGGCGGGCGGTGCCCAGTCCACTACGAGAAGGTCACCCACCGCCACAGAAATCCCCAACTCCTCTCGGATCTCACGAGCGCAGGCATCATGCGGGTATTCGCCCTCGTCAACATAGCCGCCGGGGAAGGCCCAGTGGTCGCGGTACGTGGGCTTGACGAGCAGCACGTTGCCGGCCGGGTCGGTGATGAAGGCCGCGGCGGCGGCGTAGAAGGAAGCCAGGTTGGCGTACCACGTGGCAGGCTCCGTCCAGGTCACCTTCGTGACGCTAGCGGACGGGTCCAGGTGGGGCTCCCGCGCTACGCGGCTGCCGGCATGGTCGCGAGGCTGTGCAGAACTTCGCTGACCTGGGGCGACGCCTGCTGAGGGCTGAGCGTTGCCGCCAGTTCGCGGACGCGCTGTTGCACACGTGCCGAATGGATGCCCGAGGCGTGCTGTGCCAACTTCCGACCCCAGTCGCAGGCGGCGTCGGTGTCCCCAGCGCGGGCATGAGTCACGGCGACGAGCGCGGTGTGCAGGGCGCGAGTCCGAGTGTTCTCGCGGGCGAGGGTGAGAGCGTCGGTCACGTGGTCAAGGGCCTGCGTATACAGCTGTAGGTCGCCCAAGCACCTCAGTGCGGCTCCGGCGAGGTGGGCCGGGCTGAAGTAGGTGACCCAGCGTGGGCCGGGAACTGCGCCTGTGCGGTCGAGAGCGTGCTCGGCTTTGGTGAGCGCGAGCTGGCAGGCACGTCGCTCACCTGACTGGGCATACGCGGTGGCGGCGGTGGCGTGCAGCCGAGCGAGCACAGCGGCGGGCGCACGCCCTGCCCCGTCGATGGCAGCTTCGGCGAGCCGGGCCGCGTCCCGGGAGTGGCCCAGGTGCACGGCCTGGGTTGCAAGGTTGGCCAGCAGGTGAGCGCCGTACAGGCGGTCATCGGCGGCCTTGGCGAGCCGCAAGGCGACGGTCACGTGTTGTTGGGCAGTGGCATGGTGGCCCGCGTCGTACGACATGAAGGCGAGTTGCCCGCACAGTGTCGCTGCTGCGCGCATGAGGTCGCGTCCCACGGCTTCGGTGTACGTGCCGTGCAGCATGGGTGTGACCTGGCGTATGAGGAAGTCGGCCATGAGCGCCCGGGTGCGCGGAGACCCGCTGCCGTGACGTCGGTCGAGATCGGTGAAGTGGTCCGCCAGCGCGTACAGCGACTGGACGTCGGTGGAGGTGACTTGCTGTCGGCCGCTCCTGCTGACTGTCACGTCGCTCGGGTCATACCGCCAAGCGAGTGCAGCCTGTAGGGCTTTGCCGCTGTCGAACGGCCCGCTGGTGACCTGTGAGTCGAGGTGCTTGGCGAGCCTCGTCCAGATCTGCTCGGCGGTATCGATCGCGCCGTCGACGGACGCGGGGTAGACGCACGTTCCGACGCTGTCGGCCGCACCGAAGCCCAGCTCCGTGACGGCGACGGACCGACCGAGCTTGCGGGTTAGGGTCTCGGCCATGGCCGTCTGGACGTGCTCGCCTGGCCGGCGACCCCGTAACCACCAGTAGACGCTGGCAGCGTCGTAGCGCCAAACGCCCTCGTTGCGCCCGGCGTGGTTGAGCTGCCGAGCGAAGGCGGCGTGGGCGTTGCCGTAGCCGGCGGCAAGCAGCAGCCCTTCGAATGCTGCGTTCGTCACCGGTCGCGCCATGGTTCCGCCTCCAGGTGTCAGTCAACTACAACTAGTGACGAGCCTATGGGTTGATGCGGTCCTATGGGGACCTGCGCAACCCCGCGCAACCCACGTCCTGACCAGCGCAATCGCACGCATTACTTGCCATCTGGTCCGTCGATCGGCAACCGGCTTCGGTGATTGCAGGAGTCCTGGGTGCCGGCGATGTCCTAGCGTCGCGCGCCGACTGACGGAGGTGGTGGGAATGCACGGCGGCGAGCCGACGAGCAGGGGCGAGCAGTGCGAGGCGGCCGAGCGGGAGGCCGCCAAGCAGCGTCTCCTGGCGCAGGCCGAGGCGGAACGCGTACCCGTGGAGGACACGACCCGTGCGGTCCCGGACCGGCGGTGGCGGCGTGACCAACGATGACCTGCCGATCGGTCGGCGGGTGGCGCGGTGGCGGGTGCGGCGGTCGATGACGCAGCAGATGCTCGCGGACCGGTTGCGCAGGTCGAAGAGCTGGGTGGACAAGGTGGAGCGGGGAGTTCGCGCCCTGGACCGCTATTCGGTGATCCAGGAGTTGGCCCACGTTCTGCGGGTGGACCCGGAGGTGCTGCTCGGTCAGCAGCGAAGCACCCCGGCGGGCACACCGGACGGGGTGGACGACATCCGGGCCGCCCTCGCCCGCTACGACACACCACAGGCTCCAAGGCAGGCACCGGAAGAGCTGAGAAGGCAGGTCGGGTATGCCTGGCTGAGCTACCAGCACGCGCACTACGGGCAGTTGGTGCGAGTCCTGCCGGGTCTGCTCGACGCCGCTCAGGCCGTGCGGTCACCGGAGTTGCTGGTGCAGACGTACCGGGTCGCTTCGTCGCTGCTGGTGAAGCTCGACGAGGCCGACCTCGGGTGGCTGGCCGCCGACCGGGCGATGTCCGCCGCCGGCGACGACCCGATCCTGGCGGCAACAGCAGCCATCTCGGTAGGCCAAGCGCTCCGCGCGCAAGACCGAGACCACCTGGCCCTGGCCGCACTGCTCCCCGCCGCCAATCGCCTCCTTCCACCCTCATCCCACGATGGTGATCAAGAGGTTTGCGGGACTTTTGGAGATCAAAATTGCCTCAAACCTCTTGATCACCGGGGTCGGGGCGATCACCGGGTTCAGGGCGACCGTCGGGAGTGGGCGGTGGGCGGGACGTTGCTGCTTCAGGCGGCCCTGGCCGCCGCCGGTTGCGGCGAGCACCGCCGCGCCGACGAGCTGACCGACCGGGCGGCGGGGATCGCCGCCAGCCTGAGGGGGTACGACGATCCGCACCGCAGCAGCTTCGGGCCGGTCGCCGTCGAGCTGGCCCGGGTGCTCGTGGCGGCACAGCGGGGTGACGCCGCCGAGGCGCTACGACGGCACTCGACTGTGGTGCGGCGGGAGGGGTGGCGGCGGTTGCCGGCCGAACATCGGGGCGCGTACCTGGTCGACGCCGCGCGGGCGTACCTCCAGGTGGGTGACCTGCGCGGGGCGGCACGCGCGCTCGTCGACGCGGACAGCATCGCGCCGGCTGAGGTTCGCTGCCGGCCGTTGGCGCGTACCCTCATCGCCGATGTCGCCCGCGCGCAGCCGACGCCGGCCGGCGTGGCGCGACTGGCCACGGTGGTCGGCCTCACCCGCTGACGGACGAGCGCAGGCACAGGTCGCAGGCCGGGCGTTAGTGCTCCCAGAGGTCCTCGGTGCGGAAGTACCTGGCGGTGAACTCCTCTTCCACCGAGGCGGTGTCCGTCTCGTCTGTCCACCAACCTGGCCAGACGTCGACACCGGAGGGCGCGCTGATGGCAGTCAGGACTGTGGAGCACCGGTGGCAGCGCCGGGGCGCCGAGTCCCGGAACCGCCCGCCGCAGTCGCATCGCCGTAGCCGTGCCTCAAGTGCCGCCATCAGCGTGGGGTAGGTCCTGTCCTCGGAAGGGAGCGCGTCGGCGATGCTCCTGAACGTCTTGTCGTAGTAACTGACATCTACCCGCATCGGGCAGCCGTCGCAGTAGAGGAAATGGCAGTCCAGCATCGGCGAGTGGTCGAGGCGGTAGAGCCGTTCGTGGCACTCCGGACAGGTGATTTCCTCGCCGTTTAGCCAGTTGTCGTCGAGTTCGTCCGGTTGGTTCACCGGTTGATCATCCCACGGGTGTGGTGCGGAGACCCGTCGGCGATTCGCGTTTCGGCCCGGGTGGTGCCGGCCCGCTGTGAGACTGGGCGAGTGCCGACTCCGTCGGCGCATCGGCACTGTCCGACTCGACGTGGCGAGGTGGGAAGATGCCCAACGACAACGAGATTCGTCCCTTCCGGCTGGACATACCGGAGGACACGGTCGCCGACCTGCGTAGCCGGATCGCGGCTACCCGCTGGCCCACTAGCGAGTTGGTCACCGATCGCTCGCAGGGGGTGCAGTTGGCGACGATCCAGGAGTTGGCTCGGTACTGGATGTCCGATTACGACTGGCGTCCGTGCGAGACGAAGCTGAATTCGTTGCCGCAGTACACGACGACCATCGACGGCGTCGAGATTCACTTCATCCACGTGCGGTCGCAGCATGAGAACGCGATGCCGTTGATCATGACGCACGGCTGGCCGGGTTCCGTTGTCGAGCTGCTCGGAGCCGTCGGCCCGTTGACCGACCCGACGGCGCACGGCGGCACGCCCGAGGACGCGTTCCACCTGGTGCTGCCGTCGTTGCCGGGCTACGGCTTCTCCGGTGAGCCGACCGAGCCTGGCTGGAATTCGGCGCGGATGGCGCAGGCGTGGGCGAAACTCATGGACCGGCTCGGGTACCAGCGCTACGTCGCACAGGGCGGCGACGTCGGTGCCGCCGTCACGGACGCCATGGGACGCCAGGGACCCCAAGGGCTGCTCGGCATCCACGTCAACCTGCTCGCCGGGGCGGTCGGCATCAAGGACAAGTTGCCGGCGAACTCCGAGCAGGAACGCGCCGCGCTCGACGCGCTGAACCTGTTCGCCAAGGACGGCTTCGGCTACTTCCTGGAGCAGTCCACCCGGCCGCAGACGATCGGCTACTCGCTGCTGGACTCACCTGTCGGGTTGGCGGCCTGGATGCTCGACCACGACACGGACAGCTACTACAAGATCTCCCGGGCGTTCCTCGACGGCGAGCCGGCCGGCGGTCTCACCCGCGACAGCATCCTCGACAACATCACGCTGTACTGGTTGACGGGTACCGGTGCCTCGTCCGCCCGGTGGTACTGGGAGCAGGGGCGGTTTCAGGCGGCGGCCCAGGCGGCCGGTCAGGCCCCGCCGCCGGTCACGGTGCCGGTCGGCTTCACCACGTTCCCCGGCGAGATCTGGCCCGCTCCGCGTAGCTGGGCCGAGGCGGTCTACCCCGGCATCGCGTACTTCAACGAGGCTGACCGCGGCGGGCACTTCGCGGCCTGGGAGGAGCCGGAACTCTTCTCCGCCGAGGTGCGGGCCGCGTTCCGGCCACTGCGGAAATCCTGACGGCTCACCCGCTGACTGACGAGCGCCGGGTTGGTGCGTACCGAGTCGGGCGTCGGCCCTCGGAGTTCAGTCACCCGCCTGCCGCGAATTGGTGTTGTCACAGCCGACCGTGGTGTCGCTAGCATGCGTTCGTGTGCCGGTACTTCGAGACCATTTACAAGGTCCACTACGTGTGCGTGCCGTGCCGTCGTAGCCGCAAGGACGCGTGGGATGGCAAGAAGCACACATGTACGTCCTGTCGGCAGCCGATGGTTCTTGCTGGGCACGACTTCGCCGCACCCCGTCGGCGGAACGACTCCGGGTGGGCCGCGGTTGCGGCAGTTCTCGGGGCAGGGCTGCGCTACGAGGGTTTCGAGATGTGCGGGTGTTCGCGGGAGCCGAAGTTCCGGCCACGAACGAGCGCACAGGTCCGGGTGCGGCGGCGGGTCGCCAGCCGCCTCGGGCTGCCGGAGGCCGAGGCGCTGGCCGCTCGGGATCCCCACGACCTTCGCTGACCCGCCGAGGGGCGATCCGTAGGTTTGAACACATGGCTATCGTGCGAGGTGTGCAGCCGCTGGCCCTGTTCGACCTGGACGGCACACTCGTGGATCGCGACAGGGCATTTCTGGCGTGGGCGGAGGAGTTCGTCGTCGCCCACGGGCTCGATGAGGACTCGCTGACCTTCCTGCTCATGGCCGACGCGCACCACTCGGGACCGATGGACAGCTTCTTCGCGACCGTCTGTCAGACGTTCGACCTGTCCGCGCCGCCGGAGCAGTTGTGGGGGCAGTACCGCCGCCGGCTGCCTGAGCTGGCGTCGTGTCACCCGGACGACCACGATGCGTTGAAGCGGCTCCGTCGTGCAGGCTGGCGGATCGGCGTCGTCACCAACGGGATGACAGACAACCAGCTGGGCAAGATCCGCAACACCGGGTTGGACAGGCTTGTCGACGCGTGGTGCATCTCTGATGACGTCGGTATTCGGAAGCCGGACCCTGAGATCTTCCGTCTCGCCGCTGAACGCTGCGGAAGCGGCTGTGGTCCGAGCGGATGGATGATCGGTGACAACCTCGTCCTCGACATTGCCGGTGGCCATGCGGCGGGGCTGCGCACGATCTGGTTGCAGCCGAAACATCGGCCCGACTCGTGGACATTCGTCGGGCCTGCGCCGGACGTCATCGTGGACTCGGTGTCCGAGGCCGTCGAGGTGCTCCTCCGCTGATCGATCGCGCCCAGAGGGATCGGTTTCGATGGCCGACGGCTGCCGATTCGCTGCCCGCCGCTCTTCGGGCAGAATCGTGAGCCGTGCCGACCTACCCCGATCCGGTTGCCCTGTATCCGGAGGTTGCCGCCGAGGGCAGCCTTGCGGCGGCGTTGCGAGCCGTCGCCGTTCGAGAAGGGCTCTCCATCCCCGCGTCGGCTCCAACGTCCGGTTCGTGGCATGCCGCCGTCGTTCCGACCACCCTCCCGCACCGAGAGGAGTTGAGGGTGTCCGCCAGCCACGTGGAGCGCCGGTGGTACGTCCGCGGTTGCGAGCGTGACCAGGGTCTGGCCCTGATCGAGGGGGACACGGTGGACCTCGCTCAGGTGGCGCGAGTCGCGCAGACGTGGCATGACGGAGCGCCCCTGACCGAGATCCCCAAGGCTGCGTCGTTCGTGAAACTGACCGGACGGTTCGAGGTCCCGGACCGTGACCCGGCGGGGCTGGTCGAATCGGAGTGGCGGCACCTGCGTACGGAGGCAGCGGAGGTGGACTGGCCGGAGTACCACGCACTCGTCGAGGCCGCGTACGCCGAGCCGAAGTTGCGGCGGCTCTACCCCTTCACGAGCCACTGGTCTCTGCGATTCTCCACCAGCACCCGGCCCAGCCTCTCCCGCGATGTCCTGGTGTGCCTGCATCCCAGGCGAGGCAAGGACTACATCGTCACGATGGGCTTCACGGGACAGGAACTCGGCGAGACCGCCACAGCGGAGGAGGCCGTGTCATTGGCTGCGCGCAACCTGCCCGCCCATCTCGACGCGGTGCGGTACGGCGCAGCCGGGCCGAGCTAGCGCCTGTCCGTCGACCGATTGATCGGTCTCGGTCTCAGCCGCTGACGGACGCGCGCCGACGCACGTCGTCGGCCGGGTTGATAGTGCGTACCGGGTCGGGCACCGGCCCTCGGCGCTGCCACTCGCGCGGGTAGCCGAGGGAAACCTCCTCGAACCGGACCCCGTCGTGGAACGTGGTGCGGGGGATGTGCAGGTGCCCGTACACCACTGTGGCCGCGTCGAAGCGCAGGTGCCAGTCGCTGGTGCGAACGGTGCCGCACCACTGGGCGAACAGCGGGTACCGCAGGACGTCGGTGGGTTCGCGCACCAGCGGGTAGTGGTTGACCAGCACCGTCGGCAGCGCCGGGTCGCGTTCGGCCAGCCGGCGTTCGGTCTCGGTGACCCGGGCCGCGCACCACGCCTCCCGGCTCGGGTACGGGTCGGGGTGCAGCAGCGCCTCGTCGGTGCACACCACCCCGGCCCTGTACGCCAGGGCCAGCGACTCCTGCTGGGTGCGCGCCTGCGGCACCCGGAACGTGTAGTCGTAGAGCACGAAGAGCGGCGCGATGGTGGCCGGGCCGCCGTCGCCGTCCCACACCGGGTACGGGTCCTCCGGGGTGAGCACCCCCAACCGCCGGCACATCCGCACCAGCTCGCGGTAGCGCTCCTCACCGCGCAACGTGACCGGGTCGCGCGGCGGCGTCCACAGCTCGTGGTTGCCCGGCGCCCAGACGACCCGCGCGAACCGGCTGCTCAGCAGCCCGAGCGCCCACTCGATGTCGGCGAACCGGTCGGCGACGTCACCGGCGACGAGCAGCCAGTCCCCGGCGTTGTCCGGGCGCAGCTCCTGCACGAACGCGCGGTTCTGCGGGTGCCCGACGTGCAGGTCGCTGACGGCCCGCAGCCGGGGCGGAAGGTTCACCTCCCGAGGTTAGGACGGCAGAGGGTGCTCGTGGAACCTCTGCGCCTGCCGTTCGGGCCGATCCGACGGCCCGCCCGCATATCCGGCGACCCGACGGGAAAGCGCGGGGCGTCCGACAGCCCGAGACCGGAGCAGGAGTAAAACATGCCTTTCATCACCGTGGGTACGGAAAACTCCGCGCCCATCGACCTGTACTACGAGGACCACGGTTCCGGTAAGCCGGTGGTGCTGATCCACGGCTTCCCGTTCAACGGCGCGACCTGGGAGAAGGAGACCACGGCGCTGCTCAACGCCGGATACCGGACGATCACCATCGACCGACGCGGTTTCGGTAATTCCGCCCAGCCGGCGTTCGGGTACGACTACAACACGTTCGCCGCGGACCTTGACGTGTTGATGACCGAGCTGGACCTGAACGAGGTGACCCTGATCGGTCACTCGATGGGCACCGGTGAGGTGGTCCGCTACCTCGGTAACTACGGCTCGCAGCGGGTCAGCCGGGCCGTGCTGCTCAGCCCGTTGCAACCGATGCTGGCCAAGGCGAGCGACAACCCGGAGGGTGTCGACCGGAGCCTGTTCAAGGGTTTCCAGGACGCCATCATCAAGGACCGCTTCGCCTACCTGACGTCCTTCTGTGACGCGTTCTTCAACCCGGACCAGAACATGGGCAAGCGGGTCAGCGAGGAGGCGTACCGGGCGCACTGGCAGATCGGCGCGATGGCCTCCGGTAAGGCCACCCACGACAGCGTGGACGCCTGGCAGGAGGACTTCCGTCCGGACCTGCCGAAGATCAACATTCCGGTGTTGATCGTGCAGGGTGACCAGGACCGGGTGCTGCCCTACCCGGTGACCGGTCAGCGCCTCGGGCCGATGATGCCGACCGGCACGCTCGTCACGCTCAAGGGCGCGCCGCACGGCATCCCGTGGACCCACGCCGACGAGGTCAACAAGGCGATCATGGACTTCATGAAGCAGCCGGCGAAGGCTCGCGCCTGACCCGTACCGGTAGCCGATCGGACGCCAGCGCCGTGAGGCGCCGCGACACCCGGCCCACGGTTCGCACCGGGGCCGGGTGTCGTCGTCGGTCAGGCCCGGCGGGCCACCACAGCGCCGTTGGCGCCGGGCGCGTCGAACGGCACGGTACGCACGTCGACGAAGCCGGCGTCGGTGAGCCAGGCCGCGTACTCGGCGCCCGAGTAGTTCCGGCCGCCCTCGGTCTCGACCAGCATGTTCATCCCCATCAGAGCCGCCTCGGGCGGCCCGGTGCGCTCGTCGTTGAGCAACAGTTCACAGACGACGATCACTCCGCCGGGTGGCAACGCCGCGTGGCACCGGGCCAGCAACGCCCGGTTCGTCGGCTCGTCCCAGTCGTGCAGGATCATGCTGAGCAGGATGACGTCGTGCCCGTCCGGCAGCGCCGGGTCGGCGAGGAAGTCACCGGCCACGGCGTCGATCCGCCCGGTCAGGCCGGCCTCCGCGATCCGCTCCCGGGCCCGGACGCAGACATGCGGCAGATCCAGGACGGTCGCCCGCAGCTCGGGCAGGCGGCGGCAGAACTCGATCGGGAACGCGCCCGCCCCGCCGCCCACGTCGAGCAGCCGGCGGTGTGCGGAGAAGTCGTAGGCGTCGGCCAACGCGCTGGCGGTGAAGCTGGACGTGGAGAACATCGCGTCCCAGAACTGCGCCAGCATCTGCGGGTCCTCGGTGTCGAACATCGACTGTTGGGACTCCGGGTCCCAGGTCAACGGCCGATCCGTGCGCAAAGCCTCGCCGATGCGGTGCCAGGGCAGGTAGGTGCGCAGGTCCGAGTAGCGAACCTGCGCCCCGAAGTAGTACGGGCGACCCTCGACCAGGAACTGCTCGGCCAACTCCGAGTTGCGGTAACCGTCGCCGGCCTTCTCCAACAGGCCGAGCGACGCACTGGCGGCCAGCAGCAGGTCCGCGGGCCGGTCCGGCAGCCCGAACTCGGCGGCGGCCTGCTCGACGGTCATCGTCCGCCCGCCGGCCAGCCGGGTGAACAGGCCGAGTTCAACGCCGACCGCGAGGGTCTTGAACCCCCACACGCCGGCCACCAGACGCATGAGGGGAGTCGGGGTGATCACCAGGACATGAGATCACACATCACACGTTTCCACGATGGATGGTCACGCCCGGATCAGCGTCACCAACCCCGCGGCAACCAGCACCCCGGCCCAGAGTCGGTCCACGTTGAACCAGGCCCTACGCAGCACACCGACCCCGAACACCTGGTAGACCAGCAGCGCCACCGCCAGGGCGACGCCGAGCATGGCCACCGTGTGCACCCCGGCCGCCGCGAGGCCGGACAGCGCACCCACCGGCGCGGCGGCCAGGTGCCCGGAGTGACCCCCGGACACCGGCTCGGCCACCAGCACCGGCAACAGCATCAGCCCCGCGCCGTGCGCCGACGACATCAGGAACGACCAGCCGGCGAGCTGCGCCGCGGACAGCCGCATCCCCGCCCAGCGGAAGTGCCGCTCGGAGAGCAGCCGCCACAGCCCGAAGGCGACCAGCAGCACACCGCCGACCACCGCGAGAGTGGTGCTTGCCGTCACCGACCGGGTGGCGGCGACCAACGCCGCGACGATGGCCACCGAGGCGAGATGCCCCGCCGCGATCGGCGGCAGCGCGCGCAGCAGCGCCAGCCGGTTGCGCTCCTGGAGACCCCGGGCCACCGCGAACAGCCACCCCATCGCCGGGTTCAGACCATGGAACGCGCCGAGCGCGGCGAGCGTCGCCAGTGTGGTGACGGTCATGGAAAGCAGTACGAGTCGGAGGACGCGTCGCCGCCCTGCAACCGGGTCTGGTGCACCCGCAGACCGCGGAACTCCTCCCCGTGCGGGAAGAACCGCGCATCCGGGGTCAGCCCACCGGCGTCCACGTCGACGTCGAGCTTCGCCAGCCAGGCGCCCACCCCGTCGGGGTAGAACTGGTCGTCCCACGCGCCGTAGAGCGAGTTGCTGACGTAGACCCGCCGGCCGTCCCGGCTCACCTCCACCATCTGCGGGCCACCGGCCAACGCCTCGTCCGGCGCGGACGGGTGCGCGGTCCGGCGGACGATCCCGCCGAGGTGCACCGAACCCGTCTGCACCGGGTGCAGGGGGTCGCTGACGTCGTACTGGCGTAGCTCACCGGTGCCCCAGCAGGAGACGTAGAGGAACCCGTCGTCCACCGACAGGTCGATGTCGGTCACCAGTGGCGGCACCGCCCCGAACGGCTTGAGCAGGTCGGGCAGGTTCGCCGGGTCGGCCGGCTCGGCCGGGATGTCGATGACCTTGGTGACCGCCCAGGCGTCCCCGTCGCGGTGCCACAACCAGATCGAGGCGGACAGGTCCTCGACGCTGATCACCACCCCGACGAACCCGTACGACTTCGTCGGGTCGTGCGCCGGCCGCAGCTCCAGCGGCATCTGGTACTGGTCGCCGAGATCGACCCGTTGCACGTGCCGGCGTTTCGCCAGATCCCAGAAGTGGATGGCGTGCCCGTAACGACGGCCCAGCAGCAACTCACCGATGATGCCGTCCTCGATCATCGACGGGGTGCCCCACTCGCTGGTGACCAGCACGTCCTGGGTCAGGTGCCACCACACGTCGTACGCCAGGAACTGCGGCCCCCGGTCGGCCTCCCACGCCCCGCGTACCTCGAACGTGGTGTGATCGAGGATGGCGATGCCACCGGGACCCTCCTCACCGTCCGCGCCGCCGAGAGCGGACAGGTAGATGCCGTCCGGCCCACAGTGCACAGTGTGCGGCCGGGAGTAGCCGGCCCGCTTCGCCAACTCCTCGGCCCCGATCACCTTGACGATCTGCGGCTGGCGCGGATCGGGCTGAGTGTCGAGCACGTGGATGCGTGACGACCGCAGGCCGGGAACGATCAGGTAGCGCCGCTCGACGTGCGGGTGCGGGGCGGTCGGGCAGAGCGCGCTGCTGCACGCGTTCCAGCCGAAGTGGTGCAGCTCGTCACCGACGTACGGGAGGTCGGTCCAGCCGACGACCCGGCCGTAGTCGGCGGAGTCGGGGTCGGTGTCCAGCACCACTATGGCGTCCGGACGGCTGGCCGTCCGGTCGAAGGCCGCCACGTAGGCGAGCTTCTCCGCCGGTGCGGTCACCGCCTCGCGGGGCGAGGGGTAGAACGTGGGATCGGGAGTCCAGCGGGTCATCACAGCTCCGCTCGTCAGGTGGTGGGGACGCCAAGTCGGTCGAGCAGGTGGCGGCGCAGCGCGCCGAAGGCCGGGTCGTCCGGGGTGCGGGTGGGGCCGAGGTCGACGGGCAGTTCCGCGGCGATGCGGCAGTCGCCGAGGAGCAGGATCCGGTCGGCGAGCAGCAGCGCCTCCTCCACGTCGTGGGTGACCAGCAGGGCGGCGAAGCCGTGCTCGGCGCGCAGCCGGCGCAGCAGGATCTGCATCCGCAGTCGGGTCAGCGCGTCCAACGCGCCGAACGGCTCGTCGAGCAGCAGCAGGTCCGGTTCGCGGACCAGAGCCCGCGCCACTGCCACCCGCTGCGCCTGCCCGCCGGACAACTCGGCCGGCCAGGCGCGGTGCCGCTCGGCGAGACCGACCTCGGCCAGCGCCCGCCGGATCCGCCCCGGGCCGTCCACGCCGGACAGCCCGAGCCCCACGTTCTCCGCCACTCGTTTCCACGGCAACAACCGGTGTTCCTGGAACACCACGGCGGCGGTGCCGTGCACGACGCTCGTCCCGCCGGCCTCACCGTCCAACCCGGCGAGAATCCGCAGCAGCGTGCTCTTGCCGGAACCACTGCCGCCCAGCAGGGCCACCACCTCACCGCGGGCGATGCTCAGGTCGACCCCGGCCAGCACGACCGTCGGCCCGAACGCTCGGCGCACCGCGTGCGCGGTCAGCACCGGCTCCGCGCCGGTCAGGTGGCCCGCAGTCCGCGACGCCATGTCAACATCCTCCTCTCCAGGACGCGCAACGCACTGTCGGATATCAGCCCGAGCAGGGCGTAGACGAGCAGGCCGAGCACCACCACGTCGGTCTGGCTGAACTCCCGCGCCTCCATCATCAGAAAGCCGATCCCGGTCTGGGCGTTGACCTGCTCGCCGACGACCAGGCTGAGCCAGGCCGCCCCGATCGCCAGCCGCAGGCCGAGGAAGAGCGACGGCAGCGCGCCGGGCAGCACCACGTGCCGCAGTCGGGCGGCCTGGCCCAGACCACAGGTACGGGCCGCCTCCACCAGCCGTTCGTCGATGTCCCGGATGCCGGCGTAGGTGTTGAAATAGATGGGGAAGAACGCGCCCAGCGCCACCAGGCTGATCTTCAGTGATTCGCCGATGCCGACCCAGATGATCAGCAGCGGCACCAGCCCGAGGTGCGGCAGCATCCGGGCCATCTGCACCGGCGGGTCGACCAGGTCGTCACCGAGCCACAGCAGCCCGGCCACGGTGCCCAGGGCCAGGGCCAGGAGACCGCCGATCAGCAGGCCCGCCCCGGCGCGGGTGAGGGAGTCCAGCAGGTGGACGCCGAGCGTGCCGTCCCGGCTCAGTCGCCAGCCGGTGGCCAGGACGTCGCTGGGCGCGGGCAGCTTCTCGGCCGCCAGCAGCCCGGTCCGTGCGGCCAACTCCCAGCCCAGGACCAGCGCCGCCGGGCTCACCACCCGCCGCCAGCGCCGGGCCGGCCGCTGACGGCGGGGTACGACCGGTGCGGCCGCCGTGACCTCGTCGGGCGCCTCGACGAGGCTGGTACGACTCACTGGAACACCTCGTTGAACCGGCCGTCCACCCGGGATCGGAGGTCGACCGGCCCGGGGATGAGTTCCAGGGCGATGAAGCTGTCGGTGATCGCCTGAAGTTCGTCGCCGATGGCCGGGGTGACCGGGGCGAGAGGCTTGGCGCTGCGGGCCAGCGCGCGGCTGGTGACGTCCTGCGGGATCTTCAGCTCCGGTGCGAGGGTGCTGGCTCGCTCCCCGGGGTGGGCGATGCCCCAGTCGGTCACCTCGCGGTAGCGCTGGAGGAAGGCACGGATCTCGTTCGTCCGCTTGTCGAGCGCCCGGGGTGCGGCCAGGACGTACTCGCGGTTGCTGGCCAGACCGGTCGCGTCGGCGAGCACCTGGACCCCCGGTTGCTCGGCCAGCGCGAAGTACGGGTCCCAGATCACCCAAGCGTCGATCTGCCCGCCGTCGAAAGCGGGCCGTCCCTCGGCGGGCTTGAGGTACTTGACCTGGATGTCCTTCAGAGTCATGTGGTTCGCCGCCAGCAGCCGGACCAGCAGCCAGTGCACGTTGGACCCCTTGTTGAGGGCCACCGTTCTGCCCTTGAGGTCGGCGAAGCTGCGGTAGCCCCGGTCGGCCTTGACCAGCACGGCCTCACCCTGCGGAATCGGCGCCGAGGTGCCGATGACGGAGAACGGAATCCTCCCGGCGGCGGCGAAGACGGGTGGCGCCTCACCGACCTGTCCGATGTCGATCGAGCCGGCCTTGAGCGCCTCGGTGAGCGCGGGGCCGCTCTCGAACAGCGACCACTCCACATCCGGTGCGGCGCCGCGCGCCTTGACCAGGCTCAGCCCGCCGAAGCGCTGGTAGCCGATCCGGAGTTTGGCATCGGTGCCGCCCGCATCGGCGGACCCGCCGCATGCGCTCACCGCGACCGTGGCGAGCACCGCCACGGTGGTGAGCGCGGCCGTCAGCAGGCGGCGTTGCGGTGGACGGCTCGTCGGCGGGGTGGGCATGGCGACTCCTCGGGTCGGGCAGGCGGGGTTGCGACGCATCGACGGGTGTCGGCGCCTGTAGTAGCCTACTAACCCGATAGGTTTTATGGGTAGGCTGTCGACGGGATCGTCCCACCCCTCAGGAGGTGCCCGCGTCACCGCGTGCGCCGACCGCCCCGCCGACGGAAAGAGCCCCGATGACCCTCACCTTCCACTGGTTCCTGCCCACCAACGGCGACAGCCGGGACATCGTCGGCGGCGGCCACGGCGTACCGACAGGCGCCGCCGGAGGCGCCCGGCCGGCCAGCGTGGCGTACCTCGGGCAGATCGCCCGCAGCGCCGAGCAACTCGGTTTCGTCGGCGCGCTCACCCCCACCGGCGCCTGGTGCGAGGACGCCTGGCTCAGCACCGCGATGCTCACCGAGGCCACCGAGCGACTCAAGTTCCTGGTCGCCTTCCGACCCGGCCTGCTGGCCCCCACCCTCGCCGCCCAGATGGCCTCGACCTTCCAGCGGCTGTCCCGGGGCCGGCTGCTGCTCAACGTCGTCACCGGCGGCGAGTCGCAGGAACAACGGGCCTATGGCGACTTCCTGGACAAGGACGCCCGGTACGCGCGGGCCGACGAGTTCCTGGACGTGGTGCGCGCGCTGTGGCGCGGCGAGACAGTCGACCACGACGGCACCCACGTCCGCGTCGAACAGGCGCGGCTGCACCGGCTGCCCGACCCGGTGCCGCCGGTCTACTTCGGTGGGTCCTCCGCGGCCGCCCTCCCGGTGGCGGTGCGGCACAGCGACGTCTACCTCACCTGGGGCGAGCCGCCGGCCCTGGTCGCCGACAAACTGGAGCGGGTCCGGGCGCTGGCCTCCCGCGCCGGACGGCAGCTGCGCTTCGGCATCCGGCTGCACGTCATCGCGCGCGACACCGCCGAGCAGGCCTGGGCGCAGGCCCAGCGCCTGCTCGACGGGGTCGCCGAGGCCGACATCCGGGCGGTGCAGGAGGGGCTGCGCCGCAGCGAGTCCGAGGGGCAGCGCCGGATGCTCGACCTGCACGGCGGCTCCCGCGACGGGCTGGAGGTCGCGCCCAACCTGTGGGCGGGGGTCGGGCTGGTCCGTGGCGGGGCCGGCACCGCGCTGGTGGGCAGCCACGCCGAGGTAGCCGACCGGATCGCCGAATACCACGCGCTCGGCATCGACGAGTTCATCCTCTCCGGCTACCCGCACCTGGAGGAGGCGTACTGGTTCGGCGAGGGCGTGTTGCCGATCCTGCGCGACCGCGGGCTGTGGCAGCACCCCGACGGCCAGCCGGGGACCGCCGACCACGTCGACATCCCCTTCACCCGGGCGCCGGCGCCGCAGCCCGTGGTGGCCCGCTGACCGGCCGACCCGCGGCAGCCGACGGCACGGCCGCTCACAGGTCCATCGCGTAGACCCGGACCTGGCGGCCGGTGTCCGGCTGCACGGTCTCGCGCTCCAGCGACATGCCCAGCTTGACCATGACCCGCGCGGACGCCTCGTTGCCGACGACGTGGATGCTGACCAGCCGTCGCAGGCCGAGCTCGGCACGAGTGTGGGCGACAACGGCCCGGGCCGCCTCGGTGGCCAGGCCCCGACCCCAGTACGCGCGGCCCAGCCGCCAGCCGATCTCCACGGCCGGCATGATCTCCGGCAGGAAGGTCGGAACCCCCAGCCCGGCGAAACCGGCCAGCTCACCGGTCTCCCTGATCTCCACCGCGTACAGGCCGAAGCCGTGCTCGTCCCAGTGCCGCTGATAGTGGGCAAGGCGCTCCGCGGACGCGGCCCGGTCCAGGGTGCGGCCGTCATGGATGTAGCGCATCACCTCGGGCTGCGCGTTGACCGCGGCGAAGCCGTCCAGATCATCGCTACGCCAGCGCCGCAACAGCAGCCGCGGAGTTTCCAGGGGGTGGCATCAGGGGAGCTTGTCGGGTCAGGCACCTCCCCTTCGTAGCATTTCGGCGCCCACGGGGGCGATGGGGTGTCCCTAGGCGGATCGGCCGGCGAACCGCTGGCCGATCCGCCGCCCGACGAGGCTCACCAGGGCGCTGCCGGCGGCCATCCCGACCAGCACCAGAATCCCCCCGACCACCCACAGCCCGCTCTCGTCGGTCGACGCCGCCCGCCACGACCAGGCCGCCGTGAACGCCACTGTCATCACCGGCGCCACCAGCCACGGGCTGAGCCGCGTCCCGGCGAACGCGGCCAGCGCCACGAGCGTCAGCACGCAGCCGATCACCTGCCACGCCTCGTACGGGCCGCTGCTCGCGCCGGTCTGCGCGTCGACCGTGTACTCGGTGTCCCAGCCCAACCAGAGGATCCACACCCCGACCGTGGCCGCCGCCAGGAACAGAACACCGAGCAGTGCGCGGGTACCCCTCGTCGCCGTCATCCGGCGATCATGCCCTGCCCGGTGCCACGCGGAAATACGCACCGGCATCCCTGATGGACTGTTGCCTCGGTCGGTGGTGATCCTCTACGGTCTGCTCAGCGGTGGGCGGTGCGGTCCGCATCCGACCCGACACCGCCGGTTGCCCGTCGTGCGGGCCGGGATGGTGGAATCCCGGGTCGCCCCGTCGGCGGTGGCCCGGCGGTCGTGTGACTCCCAGCTCGTCCCCTCGGGTCCTGTTGCCCGGGTGGCTCCGTGTGGAGCCGACGGCGAGCCGGGGCACGCCGACCCACCGGGAGAGCCCCGTGTTCCTCAGCCCGCACGAGCAGGACCGCCTGCTCGTCCACGTCGCGGCAGATGTCGCCCGCGCCCGCCGCGACCGCGGCCTGCGCCTCAACTACCCCGAAGCCGTCGCGGTGATCACCGCGTTCCTCCTCGAAGGGGCCCGCGACGGGCGGTCGGTGGTCGACCTGATGTCGGCCGGCCGGGCGGTGCTCGGCCGCGACGACGTCCAGGACGGCATCCCCGAGCTGCTGAGGGAGGTGCAGGTGGAGGCGACCTTCCCGGACGGCACCAAGCTCGTGACTGTGCACCACCCGATCCCGTGATCCCCGGGGAGATCCTGCCGGCGGCGGACCCGGTCGAGATCAACGTGGGGCGTCCGGTGACCACGGTGCTCGTGGTCAACACCGCCGATCGCCCGGTGCAGGTCGGCTCGCACTACCACTTCGCCGAGGCCAACCCGGCGCTGTCGTTCGACCGGGGCGCGGCCTGGGGACAGCGGCTCGCCGTTCCGGCCGGCACCTCGGTCCGGTTCGAGCCGGGCATCAACCGCAGCGTCGACCTCGTGCCCCTTGGCGGCGCACGCGTCGTGCCGGGGCTGCGCGCAGAGAGCGCCGGACCGTTGGATCCGCCGCCGCACGAGGTCACGGCCGACGGGTCGCCGCGGTGAGCGCCGTGCGGCGGGACCGCTACATCGACCTGTACGGACCGACGACCGGTGACCGGATCCGACTGGCCGACACCAACCTGCTTATCGAGGTGGAGACCGACCACTGCGTGGGCGGCGACGAGGCGGTCTTCGGCGGCGGGAAGGTGATCCGCGAGTCGATGGGGCAGTCCCGTGCCACCCGCGCCGAGGGGGCGCTGGACACCGTCATCACCGGCGCCGTGGTGCTCGACCACTGGGGTGTGGTCAAGGCCGACGTGGGGCTGCGCGACGGGCGCATCGTGGCGCTCGGCCGCTCCGGCAACCCGGACACCATGCCCGGTGTCCACCCCGACCTGGTCATCGGCCCGTCGACCGAGGTAATCGCGGGCAACGGTCGGATCCTCACCGCCGGAGCTGTCGACACCCACGTGCACTTCATCTGCCCGCAGATCGTCACCGAGGCGCTGGCCAGTGGCATCACCACGATGGTCGGCGGTGGCACCGGGCCGGCCGAGGGGACCCGCGCGACAACCGTCACACCGAACGCCTGGCACCTGGCCCGAATGCACGAGGCACTGGACACCATGCCGGTCAACGTGCTGCTGCTCGGCAAGGGCAACACCGTCTCCAGCGAGGCGCTGTGGGAACAGTTGCGGGCCGGCGCGGGCGGTTTCAAGCTGCACGAGGACTGGGGCACCACACCGGCGGCGATCGACGCCTGCCTGCGGGTGGCGGACGCGTCCGGAGTCCAGGTGTCGATCCACACCGACACGCTCAACGAGGCCGGGTTCGTCGCCGACACCCTGCGGGCGATCGGTGGACGGGCGATCCACTCGTACCACACCGAGGGAGCCGGTGGCGGGCACGCGCCGGACATCATCACAGTGGCCAGCGAACCGAACGTGCTGCCGTCGTCGACCAACCCGACCCGGCCGTACACCGCAAACACCCTGGCCGAACACCTGGACATGTTGATGGTCTGCCACCATCTCAATCCGTCCGTCCCGGAGGACCTGGCCTTCGCGGAGAGTCGGATCCGACCGTCCACGATGGCCGCCGAGGACCTGCTGCACGACCTCGGCGCGATCTCGATCATCGGCTCCGACGCGCAGGCGATGGGCCGGGTCGGCGAGGTGATCATGCGGACCTGGCAGAGCGCCCACGTGATGAAGGACCGGGTCGGGGCCCTGCCGGGTGACGGCCCCGCCGACAACAACCGGGCCCGACGGTACGTGGCGAAATACACCATCTGCGCGGCGATGGCCAACGGCCTGGAACGGGAGATCGGCTCGGTCGAACCGGGCAAGCTCGCCGACCTGGTGCTGTGGGACCCGGCGTTCTTCGGCGTACGGCCGCACCTGGTGCTCAAGGGCGGCATGATCGCGTACGCCCAGATGGGCGACGCCAACGCCTCGATCCCGACGCCGCAGCCGATGCTGCCGAGGCCGATGTTCGGGGCGTACGGCGCGGCGGCGGCCGCCACCAGCCTGGCCTTCGTGGCACCGGCGGCCCTGGACGCCGGACTCCGCCTTGACGTGCGTCGCCGGGTGGTGCCGGTGAGCGACGTACGGTCGCGGGGCAAGGCCGACCTGCCGGAGAACAACGCGATGCCGCGCATCGAGGTGGACCCGGACACCTTCACCGTGCGGATCGACGGGCAGGTGGTGGAGCCGGACCCGGTGACCCGGCTGCCGATGGCCCAGCGGTACTTCCTGTTCTGATGGCGACGCCGAGCCTGCTGTTGCTGTTGGCCGACGGGCGCTTCCCGGCCGGGGCGCACGCGCACTCCGGTGGTCTGGAGGCGGCCGTCGCCGCCGGCCGGGTGACCGACCTGGCGTCGTTGGAGGCGTTCCTGGCCGGACGGCTGGCCACCGCCGGTCTTGTCGGCGCGGCGTTCGCGGCGGCCGCACACCGGGCGGCGGTGGCCGGGACCGCCGACTCGGCCGATCCGGCCCGGTCCGCCCGACGGTCGGACACGCCGGCTGGATCCGCAGCTCGCGCGGATGCGCCGGCTGGGTCCGCCGCCCGGTCGGCGGCGCTGGCCCGGCTCGACGCGGAGCTGGACGCGCGTACCACCGCCCCGGCGTTACGGGCGGTCTCGCGCCGGCAGGGCCGGGCACTGCTGCGCGCCGGCCGGGCCATCTGGTCGGACGCCCCGTTCGCCGACCTGCCCGCGACGTCAGGCGGCACGCACCAACCGCTGGTGCTCGGGCTGCTCTGCGCCGCGGCCGGGTTGTCCCGCGTCGAGACCGCCACGATCGCCGCCTACGGGACGCTGACCGGGGCGGCCAGCGCCGGTGTACGTCTGCTCGGCCTCGACCCGTACCAGGTCCAGACCCTGCTTGTCGGCCTGGCCGACGCCTGCGACGGCACTGCCGCCGACGCGGCGCGGGCCGCCGATGACCCACCGGAGCGGCTGCCGGCCGCCGCCGCTCCACTCGCCGACATCCATGCCGAGATCCATGCCACCTGGGAGGTGCGTCTCTTTGCGTCCTGACACCGTTGTGCCGAGCGCTGTGCCAGCCGTCGAACCGATCACGCCGTCGCCGGCCACCCCACCCCACGACGAGAGCGTTCCGCACACCCATCCGGAGCCGGGGGTGGACCCCCATCCGCCGTTGGCGCGTGCCGGCCGTGCCCTGCGCGTCGGCATCGGCGGCCCGGTCGGCTCCGGCAAGACGGCCCTGGTGGCCGCGCTCTGCCGTGCCTTCGCCGACGAGTTGCGGCTCGGCGTGGTGACCAACGACATCTACACGACCGAGGACGCCGACTTCCTCCGGCGGGCCGGCGTGCTGGACCCGGCCCGGATCCGCGCTGTGGAGACCGGCTGCTGCCCGCACACGGCGATCCGCGACGACATCGGTGCCAACCTGGACGCCGTCGACGAGCTGGCCGAGGCGGTCGGCCCGTTGGACCTCGTCCTCGTGGAGAGCGGTGGGGACAACCTGACCGCGACCTTCAGCCGGGGGCTGGTCGACCGGCAGATCTTCGTGGTCGACGTGGCGGGCGGGGACAAGGTGCCCCGCAAGGGCGGGCCGGGGGTCACCGCCGCCGACCTTCTCGTGATCAACAAGACCGACCTGGCGCCGATGGTGGGTGCCGACCTCGCCGTCATGGATCGTGACGCGCGGGCCCGGCGCGGCGACCTCCCGACCCTCTTCCTGTCCATCGTGGGAGACCCCACTGCCACGTCGGTAGCGGACTGGATCCGGCACGAGTTGGCCCACCACGCCGCAGTGCACCCACTGACCGTGCCGGTCGGCCCGGCGTGATGCGAGCGCTCGCTCGGCTGGTCGCCCGGGCCGACGGTCGGGGTGGCACGGCCCTGGTCGAGCTGCACGGCGAAACGCCGTTGCTGCTGCGCCAGACCCCGACCGACGGCGGTGTCGCCACGGTGCACCTCGTCGGCGGGGCGGCCGGACCGCTCGCCGGCGACGATCTGCGCCTGGAGATCGAGGTCGGGCCGGGCGCGGCCGTCCGGGTGCACAGCGTCGCCGCGTCGATCGCCCTACCGGGTCGCGTGGGCGCCGTCTCCCGGATGGCGGTTCGGGCGGTGGTGCACGCCGACGCCACGCTGCACTGGCTTCCGGAACAGTTGGTCGCGGCGGCCGGCTGCGCGCACCTCGCCGAGTCCCGGATCGAGTTGGCCGCCGGTGCGAGCCTGCTGTGGCGCGACGAGCTGATCTGCGGCCGGTACGGCGAGGCGCCCGGCGGCGCCGTCGTACACACCCAGGTCGACTACGCGGGTCGACCACTGCTGCGCCAGTCCCTCGCGGTGGGACCGCACGCGCCGGGCTGGGCCGGCCCGGCGGTGCTCGGCGGCGCCCCGGCCACCGGTTCACTGCTGGTGGTCGACCCGTCGCGACCCGCCGAAGCTCCAACGGCCGAGGGCAGTGTCGCCCGGTTACCGCTGGCCGGCGGCCCGGCAACACTGTGGACGGCGACAGCTCCCGACGCGCACACCCTGCGCGCGCACCTAACGGTCTAAGGAGCCGCTACCGGGACGCGGCAATGACCCGTGTCACCCGCGGCGGCCGAGCGGGCACTGGCCTCGGCCGCCGCGACCGTTCCCGACGCCGGGTTGGGGCAGGGCACGATGGTCCCGGCCGGCGTGAACTCCAGAGAGCGTGATGTCTGTGAGTCATCGTGATGACTCACAGACATCACGCTCTCTGCCGTGGGGGAGGGGGTGGGAGGTCGGGGCGCGCTCAAGGGGTCAGCGGTGTGGGCCGGCCGCGTCGGCGTGCACTCGTTGCCGGGCCGGGTCGAGGCGGCCGATCAGGTCGTCGAGCTGGCGTACGAGGTTGGCGGCCGGGAGCGTGCCCGGATCGCTGGTCTTCGCGACGCCCATCTCCGTGATGCCCAGTTCGGAGATGCTGGCTCGGACTCGCTCGTCCAGGCGGGCATGCTCGCGGCGGCCGCGGACTGTCAGGTACGCCCGGATCCGTCGGCGGTCGATCGGATCGACCCGGCGGAAGACGAGGTTGCGGTCGACGAGCTGGTCGACCAGCTTGGTGAGCGTGCCCGGCGGCAGCGACGCCTCGACGGACACCTCGCTCATCGGGTGACCCTGTCCGTCGGCGAGCAGGCAGAGCACCCGCCACGCCTCGATGCTGATCGCGTCGTCGGCCAGAACAGCGCCCAGTCGGCGGGCGAGCAGCCGTTCGGCGCGGGTGAGCGAGCGCAGCAGGTCGGCTGGCGCCCCGGGCACGTCTGACATGAAACTCCCTGGGCCGGTGGCCCTGTCATGGTAGCGAGTCGTCCCGGACAGTGGTGAGCGCTGGTCTTCCGTCGTGGGCCGGGCAATCATGTGGTCATGTCCGCGCCGGCACCGCCGTGGCTGACCGTCGACAGTGCCGTGGTCAGCATCGCGCTGGTCTACCCGATGCGCGGGCCGGCCGGCATGTTCGGCCCCACCTGTGAACTCTGCGCGCAGCTCGCGGTCGAGGAGATCAATCGGTGCGGTGGCGTGCTGGGTCGGGAGGTCCGGCTGGTGCCGGTCGACGGTGGCGCACCGCCGGCCGAGGTGGCCGCCGAGGTCGAGGCGTTGGTGTCGGTGGGGGCCGTGCAGGGGGTGACGGGGTGGCACATCTCCTCGGTGCGCCAGGCGTTGGCGCCCCGCGTCGCGCACCGGGTGCCCTACGTCTACACCGCACTCTACGAGGGCGGCGAACGCACCGAAGGTGTCTTCCTGACCAGCGAGACGCCGGATGCCCAACTGTGGCCCGCGATGCGGCTGCTCGCCGCGGAGCAGGGCGTGCGCCGCTGGTTCGTGGTCGGCAACGACTACGTGTGGCCGCGCCGGACGTCGCGGGCGGCCCAGCGGTACGCGCTGCGCGCCGGTGGGCAGGTGGTGGGCAGGCACTTCCTGCCGTTGGACGCGCACGACTTCACCGAGGTGTTGCGCCGCATCGAGCACAGTGACGCGGACGCGGTGTTGATGCTGCTGGTCGGTGCCGACGCGGTCCGGTTCAACCGCGCGTTCGCCCGATCCGGTTTGGACCAGCGCTGCCTGCGGCTGAGCACCCTGATGGACGAGAACATGCTGCTGGCCAGCGGCGCCGGCGCGACCCGGAGGCTGTACAGCACGGCGGGTTTCTTCGCCGGGCTGGTCACACAGGAGAATCTCGACTTCCACGGCGAGTTCGCGCGGCGCTTCGGGGTGGAGGCGCCGCCGTTGGGCAGCCTGGGGGAGTCCTGCTACGAGGGCGTCATGCTGCTTGCCGCGCTGATCGGCCAGGCCCGCACCCTCGACGTACGGGCCATCGAGACGGCCGCCGACACGGTCGCCTACCACGGGCCGCGTGGGCGGTTGCGGCTGCGCCAGCGGCACGTCCGGCAGCGCATCTACCTCGCCGAGGCCGACGGGCTCGACTTCACAGTGCTCGCCCAGCTCTGAGCCGAGCACGGCAGTCGGCCCAGCCGACCCTTGACAGCGCCACCCGATCCCGTCCTAAGATGCTTCCTGCGTGAAGTATCTGCCATGGGGTCAGATCTCACCATTGCGTGCCCACCGTTGGCGGATTCGTCCGCCGACCATTGTGGTGGCACTTATTCTGCGTTTTTCCGAACGGCCGACACCGCCTCCTCCCCAACGGTGTCGGCCGTTTTCCGTGCGCGCCTAGACGGTCCCTCGGAAACAGTCAATTAAGGACTGGGAAACACCCGCGCAATCATGCCGGTCAACGCTTTCCCTGCCCATATCCGATCCGGTGCCCTGCGCGGCGTCCACCCGTCGACCCTGGCATCGCCCACGTCAGCTCCATCGGACCGCACCGACCGTCCTTTCGCCACTTGAGTCCGCAGGGAGAGTAGATGTCATTATTCCGGGGCCGCCGCATCCTGGCGGGTGCCATGACCCTGGTCGCCGCGGCCGCGATGACCGCGTGCGGCAGCAAGACCACCGACGAGGGCGGCGCGACCGGCGTCACCGCCGACGTCTCCGGTGACACCGTCAAGGTGGGCCTGCTCAACTCGCTCTCCGGGACCATGGCGATCAGCGAGGTCACCGTCCGCGACTCCATCATGCTCGCCGTCGATGAGATCAACGCGGCCGGCGGTGTCCTCGGCAAGAAGATCCAGCCGGTCGGTGAGGACGGCGCCTCGGACTGGCCCACGTTCGCGGAGAAGGCCGAGAAGCTCATCTCCGAGGACCGCGTGGCCGCCGTCTTCGGCTGCTGGACGTCGGCCAGCCGCAAGGCGGTCAAGCCGGTGTTCGAGAAGAACAAGGCGTTGCTGTTCTACCCGGTGCAGTACGAGGGACTTGAGCAGTCGCCCTACATCTTCTACACCGGAGCGACGACCAACCAGCAGATCGTTCCCGGGCTGGACTACCTCAAGTCGCAGGGCGCCAAGTCGGTCTATCTGGTCGGCAGCGACTACGTCTTTCCGCGGACCGCGAACAAAATCATCAAGGCGTACGCGACCGCGAACGGGATGACGGTGCTGGGTGAGGATTACGCACCGCTGGGCTCCACCGAGTTCGGCACCATCGTCAACAAGGTCAAATCGTCCGGCGCGGACGCGGTGTTCAACACACTCAATGGTGACAGCAACGTGGCCTTCTTCAAGGAGTACAAGTCCGCGGGTCTGAGCGCCGCCGCGATGCCGGTGGTATCGGTGTCGATCGCCGAGGAAGAGGTGAAGGGCATCGGCACCCAGTACCTGGAGGGCCAACTGACGGCCTGGAACTACTACCAGACCACCCCGGGCGCGGCGAACTCGAAGTTCGTGGCCGCGTACAAGGCGAAGTACGGCGCGGACAAGCCGACAAGCGATCCGATGGAGGCCGCGTACGTCGGCGTGCACCTGTGGAAGGCGATGGTCGAGAAGGCCGGCGCCTTCGACGTGGAGAAGGTCCGCTCCGCCTCGGACGGGATCACCTTCGACGCGCCGGAGGGTCTGGTCACCGTCGACGGCAAGACCCAGCACATCGCCAAGACCGCCCGGATCGGCAAGATCGGCGCGGACGGTCTGATCACCGAGGTGTGGAACTCCGGCAAGCCGGTCGCGCCGGACCCGTACCTCAAGACCTACCCGTGGGCGAGCGGCCTGAGCTGACGCCGCCGGCCCGGGCGGAACGCGTTGCCGCGCGCTCCGCCCGGGCCACCCGACCAGCAGTTCGGAGTCTCCGCAGTGACAGTCCTCTTCGGTCAACTCTTCACCGGCATCAGCATCGGCGCGGTGCTGCTGCTCATCGCGCTCGGCCTCGCGCTGACCTTCGGCCAGATGAACGTGATCAACATGGCGCACGGTGAGTTCATCATGGCCGGCGCGTACACCACCTACGTTCTGCAGCAGAGCATCACCGGCGCCGGCCTCTCGCTGGCGGTCGCGCTGCCGGTGGCGTTCGTGGTCGCCGGCACCATGGGTGTCCTGCTGGAGGTGCTGCTCATCCGCCGGCTGTACGCCCGACCACTGGACACCCTGCTGGTCACCTGGGGTGTCTCACTGATTCTGCAACAACTGGCCCGGGACATCTTCGGCAGCCCGAACGTGCAGACCCGCGCGCCCGAGCTGCTCACCGGCAACGTGGCGCTGCCCGGCGGGCTGACCATCGCCAACAACCGGCTGTTCATCCTGGCCCTGGCGCTGGCTGCCGTCGCGGCGCTCACCCTGGCGCTGCGCCTCACCCCGCTCGGGCGTCGCATCCGCGCGGTGGTGCAGAACCGCGACCTCGCCGCCGTGTCCGGCATCGCCACCTCCCGGGTCGACCGGACGACCTTCTTCCTCGGCTCCGGCCTGGCCGGGCTCGCCGGGGTGGCCCTCACCCTGCTCGGCCCGATCGGCCCGACAATGGGCACCAACCTGATCATCGACGCCTTCCTGGTCGTCGTGGTCGGCGGGATCGGCCAGCTCAAGGGCAGTGTGATCGTCGCCTTCGCCCTCGGCGTGCTCCAGGCCACCGGGGAGTACCTGACCACCCTCAGCGTCGCCAAGGTGATCGTGTTCGTGGCGATCGTCGCGTTCCTCCAGTGGCGGCCACAGGGCCTGTTCACGCTGCGGACCAGGAGCCTCGCATGACCGCCGTCACCCCCGCGCCGCCCAGCACCGCCGTCCGTCCGGCGCCTGCCGGGGCCGTGCCACCGAACCGCCCCGCCGGCCGCTCGCGGCTCCGCGCCCTGGCCGGCTTCGCGTTCGGCGCGGCGCTGCTGTTCGCCGTCGCCCCGCTGGTGCTGTCGGACTTCCGGCTGGCCCTGCTCGCCAAGTACCTCTGTGTCGCCATGGTCGCTGTCGGCATCGGGATCGCCTGGGGCCGGGGCGGGATGCTCACCCTGGGCCAGGGCGTCTTCTTCGGCCTCGGCGGCTACGCGATGGCCATGCACCTCAAGCTCGCCGACGCGGGCCCGGGTGGGATGCCCGACTTCATGCAGCTGTACGGGCAACTCGACGAGCTGCCGCTGTGGTGGCGGCCGTTCGCCAGCCCGTGGTTCGCGCTGCCCGCGACGGTGCTGCTGCCGATGGCGGTGGCCTTCGGGCTCGGCTCGCTGGTCTTCCGCCGCCGGGTCCGTGGCGCGTACTTCGCCATCCTCAGCCAGGCGCTCGCCGCCGCGATGGTGATCCTGCTGATCGGCCAGCAGGGCACCACGGGCGGCACCAACGGGCTCACCGACATCACCGGCTTCTTCGGCTACGACCTGGACGACCCGGTCAACCAGCGGATGGTGTACTTCATCATCGCCGGGACGCTGCTGGCGTTGCTCGCGCTGACCCGTCAACTCATCCACAGCCGTTACGGCGAGCTGCTGGTGGCGGTCCGCGACGGTGAGGAACGGGTCCGCTTCCTGGGCTACGACCCGGCGACTGTCAAGCTGGTGGCGTACGTGGTCGCGGCGGGCATGGCCGGGCTGGCCGGGGCGCTGTTCGTGCCGGCGGTGGGCATCATCTCGCCAGCGCTGATCGGCATCGTCCCGTCGATCGAGTTCGTCATCGGCGTCGCAGTGGGCGGCCGGGCGACACTGCTCGGGCCGGTGCTCGGCGCGGTGGCTGTCGCCTGGGCGCGTACCGCCCTGTCCGAGCGTTTCCCGGGCACCTGGACGTACCTTCAGGGATTGCTCTTCGTGGTCGTGGTGGCGTTCCTGCCCGGCGGCCTGGCGTCGCTGTGGGCGTTGGCCCGCCGCCGCGACGTCGCGGCGCAGCCGCTGCGGCGGCGCGGGTGGTTGTCGCTGGGCCGACGACGCGCCGAGCGGACGGAGGTGCCGGCGGCATGAGCGAACGCACCGAGCGCAGGGAGGGCCGTGAGCGCATGCCCAGCCAGCACGGCATGAGCGGCGAGCGGTTGGACGGGCTGTCCGTCCGTGACCTGCGGGTCAGCTTCGACGGCTTCACCGCTGTGGACGGCGTCTCGTTGGAGGTGCCCGCCGGTGACATCCGGTTCCTGATCGGGCCGAACGGCGCGGGCAAGACCACGGTTGTCGACGCGGTCACCGGTCTGGTCCGGGCCACCGGCTCGGTCCGGTTCGGTGACGAAGAACTGCTCGGCCGGCCGGTGCACCGGATCAGCCGACTCGGCATCGGGCGGACCTTCCAGACCTCGACGGTGTTCGAGGAGCTGTCGGTGTTGCAGAACCTCGACATCGCGGCGGGCGCTCGCCGCAGTTGGGCGACGCTGGCCCGCCGCCGCCGTGGTGTGCCCGACGAGATCGCCGCCGCGCTGGAGACCATCGGTCTGGCCGAGCGGGCCGCTGACCTCGCCGGGACGCTGGCGCACGGCCAGAAGCAGTGGCTGGAGATCGGCATGCTGCTGGTGCAGGACGCGCGGCTGCTGCTGCTGGACGAGCCGGTCGCCGGGATGAGCCACGAGGAACGCGACGCCACCGGCGCCCTGTTGGAGACGGTGAGCCGGGATCGCACCGTCGTCGTGATCGAGCACGACATGGACTTCCTGCGTCGGTTCGCGCGCAGCGTCACAGTGCTGCATGCCGGCCGGGTGCTCAGCGAGGGCACTGTCGCGCAGGTCCAGGCGGATCCGCGCGTGCAGGAGGTCTACCTTGGCCACCCGGTGGACGCCGGGTCGGCCCGCACCGGCCTGGAGGCATGATGCTGACGCTGCGCGGGGTGCACGCCGGGTACGGGCGTTCCCGGGTGCTGCACGGGGTCGACCTGGCGGTCCCGCCAGACGGGGTGGCCGCCGTGCTCGGGCACAACGGCGCCGGCAAGAGCACACTGCTGCGGGTTGCGGCGGGGCTGCTGCGCCCGAGTGCCGGCACCGTCGAGCTGGACGGTGAGGACGTCACCCGCGCCGGGCCGCACGAACGGGTGGCACGGGGGATGGCGTACGTGCCGCAGGGTCAGCAGTGCTTCCCGCACCTGACCGCTGCGGAGAACCTGCGGCTGGTCGCCGACGGTCGGCGCGACGGGGCGGTGGCCACCGCGGAGGTGCTGGATCTGTTTCCAGCGCTGCGCCAGCTGTTGCGGCGACGGGCCGGGCTGCTCTCCGGCGGTCAGCGCCAGCAGCTGGCCATCGCCCGGGCCCTGATCACCCGGCCGCGGCTGCTGATGCTCGACGAGCCGACCGAGGGCATCCAACCGTCGGTGGTCGCGGAGATCCAGGAGCGGATCGTCGAGCTGACCCGGCAGTCCGGCTTCAGTGTGCTCCTCGTCGAGCAGCACCTGGGTTTCGCGCTGCGGGTGGCGGATCGCTACCACGTGCTGGAGTCGGGTCGGGTCACCTCGCACGGCGACGGGGGTTCCGCTGCCGAGCGGGAGGTCCGGGCGGCGTTGGCGGTGTGACAGGGGTGGCGTCGGTCAGGTCCTCGGTGCCGGCCCGGTCGAGTCGCGGACCACCAGCAGGTGCCCGGTGGGGCGGCGGCGAGGGCGTGTCGTGCGTGGCTTGAGCGCGAGGGCGAGTGCCGAGCGGCCCATCTCGGTCATCGGCAGGCGGATGGTGGTGAGGCTGGGTGCGAGGTCGGCAGCCACGGAGACGTCGTCGAAGCCGACGACCGACATCCGCGCGGGCACCGGCACGCCGCGGGAGCGCAACGTCGACAGCACGCCCATGGCCATCGCGTCGTTGAGCGCGATGATCGCCGTCGTCTCGGGATGGTCGTTGAGGATCTGCTCGGCGGCGGCGCGTCCACCGCCGCGGGTGAAGTCGCTGTGCACGACGGCGAGGTCGGCGGGGGACCGCCCGCGCTCCCGCAGAGCCGACGACACTCCGGCCAGCCGGTCGGCGACGGTGGTGAGGCCGGCGCTGCCCGCGGCGACAGCGATCCGCCGGTGGCCGAGATCCATCAGGTGCTGGGCGAGCGCGAAGCCACCGGCCTCGTTGTCCGGCAGCACGGCGTCGACGCCGAGCGCGTGCCGTCCGATGGCGGCGGCCCGGCCGCCGTGGTCCTGGAACGTGGCCAGCTCGGCGCGCGCCGCGCTCTCCATCCGTGGGTCGTCGTAGCCGGAACCGCTGATCAGGACGATGCCGACCCGCTGGGCGATCAGGTGGCGCAGCTGTTGCAGCTCGTAGTCGGGGTCGCGGCCGGACTGGCAGATCTGCACGAGCAGCCCCTGCTCGGCGGCGAGCTGGATGACCCCGGCGGCGATCTCGGAGAAGTACGGGTCGTCGACCTGATGGACGATCAACCCCACAGTGGAGGTGGCCCCGCTGGCCAGGGTGCGGGCGTACGGGTTGGCCACGTAGCCCAGTTCGCGGGCGACCTGCCGGATCCGGTCGGCCACCTCGGCGCTGACCCCCTCACGGCCGGCGAGGGCGCGGGAGGCGGTCGCCAGCGAGACGGCGGCGTGTCGGGCGACGTCCACGAGGCGCGGCCGTTGGCTGGCCCTGGGCATCGGCAACCTTCCAGAAACATCCATGTCGCCCGATCTGTTGCGAGCGGCATCGATCGAAGCCTAGGGTACGTAAGCGCTTTCGTAAGCGCTTACGTGACCGGCATCCGGCATGCCGCGAAACGAGGTGACAGCCATGTCCAGGGCCCGACGAGCGGCCGTCTCCCTCCTGGCGATCGGCGCACTGACCGCCGCCAGCGCACCAGCGGCGCAGGCGGATCGCCGCATGTCGCCCGACGTCCACCCGGCGCTGCGCGCGCACCTGGTCGCCGCGTACGACTTCGATCACCCGGTGCCCGGCGACCCCGCCCTCGAACGCGACAAGGGTCGTTCCGGCACCGAGATCGAGCTGATCAACGGCGGTGCCGCCATGCGGGTGCCGGACCGCGCCTACCGCGGCAGCGGCAACGCGGTGCAGACCCGGCAGGTCGCCCCCGCCGTCGCCGGCAACGACGACTGGAAGGCCGGCACCTGGTCGGCCAGCGGCGTGCGGACCCTGCGTGCCTTCAGCGCTACCGCCGGCACCACGGTCATGGGCTGGTTCAAGCTGAACATGGACAGCCCCTTACCCAACTCCACCACCGCCGACCCGGACGACAGGTACAACGCGATCGGGCTGGCCGGCGTGCTGACCGGGGACTCCGACGGCCACGGCGTCCGCGCCCTGCTGGAGCTGATCGACGTCGACGGGGAGTTGCGCCTCGTCGCGCTCGGCCGGCGGCTCGACGGCGGCAACTCACAGACCTTCGCCGCCACCCGTGACTGGCGTGAGCTGCTGCCGGTGGGGGAGTGGGTGCACCTCGCCGCCACCTTCGACTTCAACACCGGCGCGCTCGCCCTCTACCGCAACGGCGAACCGGTGGACGGCTTCTACACCCGCACCGACGACCCGTGGCTGGTGTCCGGGCCGGGCCCGCACGTGACCACCGAGTCCGACCCCCGGGGCATCAAGATCGGCGGCAGTTTCCCGCAGGACACGGTGGAACGCAACCCGTGCGACTGCCGGATGGACGGCCTGATGTTCCTCGACAGTGTGGTCTCCGCGAACGACGTGCGGAGGCAGTACCGCCACCTTGCCCGCTGACCACCCTCGGCACCGTCCCACCGAGAAGGAGACACGCGTGCGCACCCTGCATCGCCGCGCCGGCATCGTCCGCCGGCCCGCACTGAGGGCCGGCCTCACCGCCCTCGTGCTGATCCTGTCCACACTGGTCGCCACGCCCGCGCGCGCCGCCGACGCGGTCTACGACCCCATCCCCGAGATGCCGGTCCAGTCCCGACTGGGGCTGGTCCTCAGCGAGTACGCCAGCTTCCCGCAGTCGTACCCCACGCCGGCGCCGACCGACGCGCGGCTCATGCGTACCGCGCGGATCAACACCATCATGGAGGTGCCCGACGGCTCCGGCCGCCGGGCGGTGCCCGACCTCAACGGCAGCCTCTACCTGGTCGAGGGTGGCGTGCCGCACGTCTACCTGGACGTGGCCGCGACGTTCGCGCCGCGGTTCTTCTCCGGTCGTGGGCTCGGCCAGGGCTTCGGGTACGTCGCGTTCCACCCGGAGTTCGGGGTGAACGGCCGGTTCTACACCATCCACACCGAGTTGGCGTCGACGACGACCGCCCCTGCCGACTACGCCCAGCCCAACACGCTCTTCCACGGCGTCATCACCGAGTGGACGGCGACCGATCCGGCCGCCGCCACCTTCGCCGGTACGCACCGCGAGGTGTTGCGCATCGGCTTCGGCGGTCAGGTTCACGGCATCCAGGAAATCAACTTCAACCCCACCGCCAAGCGCCACGACCGCGACTACGGCCTGCTGTACCTCGCCGTCGGCGACGGCGGCCAGGGCGCGCGCAACACCGACCCGCAGAACCTTGCCCTGCCGCACGGCAAGCTGCTGCGGATCGACCCCCGGGGCACCAACTCCGCCAACGGGCGTTACGGCATCCCGGCCGGGAACCCGTTCGTCGGCAGGGCCGGCGCGCTCGGCGAGCTCTACGCGGTGGGTTTCCGGGACCCGCACCGATTCAGCTGGGACCGGGCGACCGGCCGGATGTACCTCGGGCACATCGGTGAACACGCCGTCGAGGCCATCTACGAGGTCCGCGCCGGGGACAACTTCGGCTGGAGCGAGCGCGAGGGCTCCTTCGTCTTCGACAAGGCGGCAACGAACCAGTGCGACCGGCTGCTCCCGCTGCCCGCCGACGATGACAGGTACGGCTACACCTACCCGGTCGCCGCGTACGACCACGACCCCGCCGCCGGTTGGAACTGCACCGACGACGTCGGTGTCGCGGTGGCCGGTGGCTTCGTCTACCGGGGGCGGGCGCTGCCCGCGCTGCGCGGCAAGTACATCTTCGGTGACCTGGTCGACGGCCGGGTGCTCTACACCGAGGCCAACGAGATGCGCCGGGGCCGGGATCTGGCCACGATCCACCAGCTCGCGCTCTTCAACACGGCTGGCACCCCGGTCCGGATGCGCGACCTGTCCGCCCCGGGCGCGCCCGGTGACCCCAACCGGGTGGACCTGCGCTTCGGCACCGACGCCGCCGGTGAGCTCTACGTCGTCGCGAAGGCCAACGGAAAGGTCTGGAAGGTGACCGGTACCCGGGAGTTCGCCAGCGGTGACGTCGGAGACGTCACAGTCCGCCGCACCGCCGGAGCCGCGAACTGGGCGCCGGTGACGCCGGCGAAGTGGCAGTTCACAGGCGACCAGGTCATCCTGGCCGAGGCCGGGGAGAGTCGGCCGGGCCCGCGCCGGCCCTTCGAGTACGCAGTGTTGACCAACGGCCCGCAGTGGTCGTCGGTGCGGGTCGACGCCGAGGTGCGACTCGACACCCCGGTGGAGGTCACCAACCGGGACGTGATCATCGTTTTCGGCTGGCGCTCCGACACCGAGTTCTACTACGCCCACCTCTCCACCGACAACACGATCTATCCGCACAACGGCATCTTCAAGGTGGACAACGCCGACCGGGAGCGCATCGACCACCAGTGGAACGGCCGCTCCCGGGGGGCCAATCCGGCGATCACCGATGCCCTGTGGCACCACGTCCGGGTGGTGCACCTGCCGACCACCGGCGAGATCGCCGTCTACCTCGACGGGCACCGCGACCCGCTGCTCACCGCGAAGGACACCACCTTCGGCTCGGGCCGGGTCGGCTTCGGCTCGTTCGACAACGTGGGCCGACTGCGCAACCTGACCGTCACCGGCACGCCGGCCTGAACCGGGGGCACGGTGGGGACGACAACGCTCGCGTCGCCGTCCCCACCGGCTCATCCGTCGACCTGCCCCGGTGGGCCCGGTCCGGTTCGTAGAATTCCTGCCATGCCGGAGATCGTCGAGTTGTTGGCCTCGCCCGTGCACCGCTTCCTGGGCCGGCCCGCCGACGGCCCGGCCCCGGCCCCGCCCGGTGAGCTGGTGGAAGCCGTCCGGATCCGAGCCGGCCTCGGCATCGTCGGCGACAGGTACTTCGGCCAGCAGGCACACCGCGACGCCAGCGTCACAGTCATCGCCCAGGAGTCGCTGCCGGTCGGCATCGGCCTGGCCGAGGTGCGGCGCAACATCCTCACCACCGGAATCGCCGTGGACGAGCTGATCGGCAGGGTGCTGGTGCTGGACTCCGGCGACGGCCCGGTCAGCCTGCGGGTCAACCGGGCGGCCCGACCGTGCGCCTGGATGGACGTCACCGTCGGGCCGGGGACGTGGAAGGCGTTGCGCACCACCGGCGGCATCCGCTGTACGCCGCTCAACGACGGAACCCTGCGCGTCGGCGCCCTCGACGCCGTAGTGAGCTGAGGACGGGGCTCGACGTCGACGGCCGAACTGGCGGATTCGGCGAGGTGACGCTCCGGCGAGCTGGTGCGTGGTAGAACCAAACCGCGCATCGGCTCCCAGGTCTCCGGGCGGCCGGGGGCAGTGCCGACAGGACCTCATCCGAAACAGAGGTGGTGCGTTGAACCTCGAGCTGCGGCAGCTCATCGAGGAGCTGCGGGCTGAGCTGGCCGATGTGCCGGACAGCCTGGCCTACGCCGAGTTCGGCGAGGGGGCGGGGATCGACGCCGTGCCGGCGGGGCTCCCGGCCGGCCTGCGGGACCTCCTGCTGGTTGCCGACGGGCTGCGGGCGGGTCGGGTCGAGCTGGCGTCCTCATCGACCCTCACCGGGATGCAGTACCACCTGGACTACGCGCCGGACTTCTCGTCCATCCCGCAGGACCGGGCCGGCTGGCTGGTGGTCGGCACCCGCAGCGACGAGCCGATCTTCATGGATCGCGGCACGGGAGCGATCTGGTACTTCCCACCCAACGGCACCGAATGGTTCATGTCCGACGCGTTCGAGGAGTTGGCCCCCGACGTGGAATCCTTCGTGGACTACTACCTGCTCGGGCCGGGCTACGCCGACCTGACCCCCGCCGACGACAGGTGGTTCGCGTTCCTCGACGAGCAGGGCCTGCTCGATGAGGACGACGAGGACGGCAGCTGAGTCAGACCGGGCTGATGTGTGCGGCCAGGATCCGCCAGCCGTGCGGGTCGTCGTGCACCCACGTCCGGGTGTAGCGCAGCCGCGCCGCGAACGGCGCCCCCTCGGAGACGCCGGACACCCGGCCCAGGAAGAACGTCACCCCCGTCGCGCCGACGACGAGCAGGTCCAGCTCCTCCTCCACCAGTTCCTCAATGACCAAGCGGCGGTCCCGATGGGCGGCCAGGTCATCCTGCTTGGTCTGGACACGCCCGTCCGGGCCGATGGCGATCAGCTGGTCGACCAGCAGCTGATCGAGCGCGGCGACGTCACCGGCCCGCTGGGCGGCCTGCAGGGTGCGCTCGGCATCGAGCAGTTCGGCCTCGCGTGCGCTGTCCGGCATCGTGCCGTCCTCCCGTTCGGGTCCGACCCGGTGCCACCATCGGCGCGGGCTGTCCGCATTGTGGCAGCCGACGCAGCCTACGCGGGCGGGGATCGCCGTCGACGTTCACAGACTCAGACGAATCCGTACGACGGTCTCGCCGGGGCCGGTGAGCACCGCGACCTCGTCACAGATCTGCTCGACGATGGCCAGCCCGCGACCCCGTACCGAGTCGGCGGCCGGCATGCTCCGGCCGAACGCTCGCGTCGGCCCGTGGTCGACCACGTCGCAGAACAACTGACCCGGCTCGGCCCAGAGGCGTACCCAGCCGCCACCGGTGGTGTGCTGCAACGTGTTGGTGGCCAGCTCGCTGACCGCCAGCGTCAACAGCTCCACCCGCTCGGCCGACAAACCACGGGCCAGTGCCCCGGCGCTGACGAACGCGCGCAGCGCTCGTATGTCGGTCGCGACCTGGTACGCCATGGTGTCCGCGGCATGGGTGGGGACACTCTGTTCGGCCACGGTCTCCCGTCGCTCGCCCGGCATCAGTCCGCCCGGTACGGCTGCCCGGCCAGCGGCACCGCGTTCCGCGCGGGTGTCGTGGGCGTGCGAGCCTCGAAGTGCGCCATCGGGCAGCCGGGACCCTTCTCGTAGCGACAGCTGTTGCCGCCACATCATGTCACCCACTGCCCTCTTGACTGTCTCGTCCGTTCGGCGGTTGATCACCTGCGGGTGGGCCCGACCAGCCTCGCGGCACGGCGTTGCCCCTTCGTATCGGTGGGGCACTCGCCGTCAGGGACGGATGTCCAGGGCGCCGATCAGCCCGTCGCGCAGCGTAAACCGGTACCGCAGCTCGACCGGGCTGCCGGGGAAGTCACCGGACAGCCGGGTGAGAGCCAGGAACGAATCACCCGCCTGCGACGTGACCCGGACCGGCTCGGCGGTGTACGAGTAGGCGTCCATCGACTTCTGCCGCCAGGCGCGGATCGAGGCCCGCCCGTCGTACAGCCGGTCCTCGTCGGCGACGCTCGCGGTGTCCGCGAAGCAGGCGACGAAGGCGTCGAGGTCCCGGTCGTTGACGGCCCGGAAGTACCGGTCGATCACGTCGGGCAGGTCGAGGGCCATCTGCTCCTCCTGCGGCACGGGCCGCCGTCGGGCAGCCGTCGGGTTCCCGGTCCGACCTCACCGTACGAGAAGCGGACGGCACCGCGCGGAGCAACAAGCAGAACCATCCCGCTCCGGCCGCCGGGTTTGCTGCCGGTGGGCCCGGGTAGCCACGCGTTTCCGAAAGCGAAGGGCGGGGGCATGGCCGAACTGGCGTTCGTCGACAAGGTTGCGGCACGGGCGGGTCTCCCGCCGGAGCAGGCGCGCCCGCTCACCGAGGCGGTCCTGCGGACCTTCACCGAGCGGCTCAGCGGCGGGGAGGCGGGCGCGTTGGCCCCCCACCTGGCCGACGAGCTGAGCCCGCTGCTGGTCAAGGCCGCCGAGCCGCCGGAAACGTTCGGCTACGACGAGTTCCTGCGCCGGGTGGCCGAGCGCGCCGGGATCGACCGTCCGGCCGCCGAGCGGGGCACCCGCGCGGTGCTCCAGACGATGCACCGGGTGGTCGGGCACCGGGAGTTCGAGGACGCCCTGGCCCAACTGCCGGCGGACCTACGGGCACTGGCGCAGCCGCTGCCACACGGCCCCTGACCGACGCCCCACCGCCGCACGCCTCGGGCGTCGGTGACCGTTCGGTCCCTGGCGCGCCGCCACGACACCGGATCTACTGTGCGTTACCGATCGAACGCGCAGTGGTGGTGGCCCCGCGCCCGTCCGCCGGGTCGTCGCCGCTCCGATCCGAGGAGCGTCCCCCTTGGCGTCCATGGTGTCCCCGCGTCCCCTGCTGACCGCAGCGACGACCGTCGTCGCGCTGATCACGCTCGCTCCCGCCCCCGCCGCCGCGTCGCCGCACGACTACCGGGTCGTCGACCTCGGCACCCTGAGCGGCGGTGACGGCGCCGCCACGGCGATGAACGACCGCGGCGACGTCGTCGGCTGGAGCACCGTCGCCAGCGGCGCGCGGCACGCCGTGCTCTGGCGCCACGGTGTCATCACCGACCTGGGCGTGCTGCCGGGCGACACGGATTCCAGCGCCGTGGACGTCAACGAGTTCGGTGACGTGGCGATCACCTCCTTCGGCCCGGACTACCTGACCCGCGCGGTGCTCTGGCGTGACGGCCAACTCCACGACCTGGGCACCCTGGGCGGGGAGAACAGCGTGGCGATCGGCGTCAACGACCGGCGGCAGGTGCTCGGCACCAGTGAACCGGCCGGCGACATGCCGCACCGCTTCCTGTGGCGCAACGGCGTCTTCACCGACCTGGGTCGGGAGTACTTCTACGAGTTCACCGCCGACTTCAACAACGCGGGCGACGTGGTGGGCGGGTTCAACGTGCCGCCGCAGGACTACCCGTGCACCTGCGTCGGTGGCCGGCTGCGCGACGGGGTGCTCACACAGATCGGCAGCGAGGCCGTCGGGATCAACAACCGGGGCCAGGTGGTGGGTGCTGCGAACGGGCGGGCGTTCCGCTGGCAGAACGGGACACTGACCGACCTCGGCACGCTCGGTGGCGACTGGAGTCGCGCCACCGCGATCAACGACCGGGGCGAGGTGGTGGGTCAGAGCACCACCGCGGTGGCGTGGCACCCGTTCCTCTGGCGCAACGGGGTGATGACCGACCTGACCGCCCGGGGCGTGTGGGAGACCGACTCGATCGAGGACATCAACATCCGGGGCCACCTCGTCGGCGCCCGGGGTAACCGGCCGGTGCTGTTCCGCTGAGCGGAGATCCTCGCGCCGCGGACGGGTGGGGCGCGGACTGACCCGCCGGTCAGTCCGCGCCCCCTCGTCCGAGGTCAGCCGGTTACCCCACTGCTGACCACCCACTTCTGGTGTGCGCCGCCCGCGTACGTGCCGAGCTGGATCTGGGTGCGGTCGGCGCTGCTGCCGCCGGCGGCCTCCAGGACCTTGCCGGACTGCGGGTTGCGGATCGACCCGTCGGCCTGCGGCTGCCAGACCTGAGCGCCGCTGCCGTTGCAGGTCCAGAGCTGAACCTTCGTGCCGTTGGCGGTGCCGCCGTTGTCCACGTCCAGGCACTTGCCCAGCACCCGGTACGTGTCGCCGACCTTCGTCCACGACTGTGCGGTGGTGCCGTTGCAGGTCCAGAGCTGGATCTTCGTGCCGTCGGCGGTGCCCGCGTTGTCGACGTCCAGGCACTTGCCACCGACGCCGGTGATGGTGCCGCCGGTCGGCGGCGGGGGACTGCCCGGGATCGAGTTGAGCGTGTACCATGCCTCGGTGCTCCACAGGGACTGGCCGCTGCTGGAGGTGAACGGGCGCGGTGACCGCAGGTGCACCACCCTGCCGGCTTTGCGACCGGGCACCGTGAGGCTGACCTTCTTACCGTCCGCCGAGACGGTGGCCGAGGTGACTGTCAGGGTCTCCTCGTCGATTTTCGGACCGCCGTAGTTCGACGTCGCCACGTACCGCCACTGCTTGAGCTTGTAGCGCGCGGCCAGGTCGGTGGCGGTCGCCGTCGACACCGGCTGGGTGTACTCCACCTCGAAGCCGGTAGTGGTGGCGCGCATCGCGAGCATCTCGAACGTGGTGGCGGTGTTCGGCGTGAGCTTCTGCAGGCCGTACGAGAGCTTGCCGGTCTGGCCCCAGTTGCCGCCCGCGCCGAGCCCGCCGACGTAGATCGCGCCGTCCGGGCCGACGTTGACCTCGGAGACGCCCGCCTCCAGGCCCTGGGTGAGCCGGAACAGCGCGCCCTGGTACTCGCCGTTGACCTTCTCCACATTCGCGCGTTGCAGGCCGCCGTAGGTCACGTCACCGATGACGAACTGGCCGGCGTAGCGACCGCTGGTCAGGTAGAGCGGCGTGCTGGGCGAGTTGGCGATCTCGTTCTGCGGCATCCAGAGCACCGGCTGCGTGACCGGTGCGGTGTCGAACGGACCCGCCGGGTTCGTGAAGTGGTTGAAGAACCGGCCCTGCTTGACGTGCACCAGCTTCGACGAGGGCAGCCAGCCGCCCTGGTTGTCGGTGACGAAGATGCCGCCCTCCGGGCCCCAGCCGATGCCGTGTGGCGTCCGCAGACCGCCGGCGACGTAGCTGACCGCGCCGGTGTCCTTGTTGACCTTGAGGGTGGTGCCGCGGTTGGTGGCGGGCTGCGGGTTGGTGGTGGCGCCGCCGGAGTTGATCGACACCGACAGGTTCAGATAGAAGAACCCGTCCTGATAGAGCAGGCCGAACGCGAACTCGTGGAAGTTGCCGCCGTACGGCCAGGTGGCGACGGTCTCCAGGCGCTCGGCCGCCTCGTCACCGCCGGTGTTCACCAGGCGGGTCAGCCGCTGCTTCTCGGTCACGTAGACCACCCCGTCGACGACCTTGAGCCCCATCGGTTCCTTGAGGCCGCCGGCGATCTTCTTGGTGGTCACGGTGCCCGGGGTCGTCGACCCGCCGGTGTTGCCGAGGATCCAGACCTCGCCGTCCTGGGAGGTGCCGGACTGGTCGCTGCCGCCCCAGGTGCTGATGACCAGCCGGCCGTCGGCCAGCCAGTCCATCCCGGTGACCTTCGGCTGGAAGCCGCTGGGCCGCAGGTTGGTCAGGGTGTAGCCGGGGTGCACGCCGGTCAGCGGCAGGCCGTCACCGGGGGTGTCGGAGATCCCCTCGCACTCCTTGCGTCCGGGCGCGGTCACCCGGACCACGCCGGCGTCGGTGCTCAGCGCCGAGTTCGGTACGACCACGAAGGCCGACGAACCGGGAGTCTTCCACTCCAGGGTGATCTGCTGCCCGCCCCCACGCTCGAAGTGGTCGATGCGCAGCGGGTGCAGACCGGCGGTGAGGGTGACACTGCCCTCCTTCGGCGGGGTCGCGCCGTGCAGGCCGTCATGGTTGATCACCACGGCGTTGTCGATCGACAGCTTGGAGCCGTCGTCGCTGCTGAGCCGGAAGGTGTAGCTGCCGGCCTGGGTGGTGGTGATGTTGCCGAGCACTTGCGAGACGAAGTTGTCCTCGAAGCCGAAGTCGGCCGCCGAGGTCCAGTTGATTGTGGACATCAGCTTGTCCACGTTCGGGGTCTGGGCCGGTTTGAGGGTGCACAACTCGGACAGCGCCACCTGCACGTCGAAGACGCGCAGCGTGACGCCCGGTTCCTGCGCGGGGGCGGCGTTGGCGGGGACGGCCCAGAGACCGGCGGCGAGGACGAGTGCCAGCGCACCCAGGACGGGATGGTGGAGTCGGCGTAGCAGGCGTGTGCCCATCGTTCCTCCAGGAGGCAGTGGAGTGTCCGACGGCCGGCGTGGATCAGCGGTGAGGATGACCGTCGGCCCGGCTCCGTAACGTCCTCGACGCCGACGAGTGACGTTGCGGAAACACCGGGTGGATGGCTCGAAACATTAAGGTGTTTCGATTGGAGTGTCCATGGCTTCGCCTCGATGCATCAAAAGTTTCCAATGTCCGTGCGAAAGTTCGCGGGGGTACGCGAAGAATGTCGGGTGCACCGGCCTGCCGCCCGGGGCCGGCAGGGGTAGCGCCCCAGCGGCCGTCGACAAGGCGGTCCATCGCAAGCCCAACGCCGTGGAACGCCGCGTGTGCCGCGTTGACGACGAGGCCCTCGATCATCGATGCTCGTGCCGGGCGGTCACCGGGGAGGTGTCATGGCGTTGCTGGATATCGCTGTCACGACGCTTGGCGGCGCGCTCTCGGCGACCGTCGGGGTTCTCGTCGGCGGGATGCTCACCCGCCGTGCGCAGGACCGACACTGGCTACGGGACCGGCAACTCGTGGCCTACCAGGACCTGCTGCGTGAGTACGCCACCTTCTCGATGATCTTGCGGCGCGCTCACTTGGGACGCACGGCCTGGGACTATGACTGGGGGGCGTGGAGCGCCGCACTGATGTCAGCCAGCCTCGTCGCCCCGACCGCGGTCACCGCCGAGATCGAAAAGTTCGGCCACGCGGTGCAGCGACTCCTGGACTTCGCCGCGGCGGTGGACACGACGACCGCGCCGCTCTCGCAGGAACAGCTCGAGCAGGCGATGGTGGCGCCGACCCGGGCGCAACTGGCCTTGGTCAATGCCATGCGTCGATCCGTAGGGCGGAGTCAGGGGCCGCTGTCGACGTGGTTGGGCGGAGCAGGCGGCCGCCCAACGCATTGGGAGACGGCTCGATCCTGACACCCTGCCAGGTGCCGGCCCGCGTCGAACCGGCCTACCGCCGTCCGCGCGGACCGCTGGACCGATTGCCGGGCTTGCGGGCCGGCGTGGCGGCCCTGCGGCCCGGGGTGCCGCCCTTGCCTGCCGAGCCGGCCGGCCGACGGCGCGGCGTGGTGGCTCCGCCCGTGGCGGGTCGACGGCGGGCCGCCACCAGCACGATCGCCGAGACCACGACGACGATCAGCGCCGGGATCAACCAGGCCGGGAACCCGCCGCCGCCGCGTTGCTCCTGCGCCGCACCGGACGGGTTGTCCGCCGCCGCGCCGGTAGGGGCGACCGGGCTGCCGCTGGCCCCGGAGTTGGTCGAGCCCTCGCCCTCGGCCTGCGCGAGCAGCGCCGGATCCGGCCCCGCCGTGGGTGCCGACCAGCCGGCCGGGGCCGGCGTGCCGGGGCCCTGGTAGTCGAAGGTCACCTCGCCCCGCACCGCCTCACCGTCCGAGGCGACCGAGAGGTAACTGGCGGTGTAGCGGCCCTTCGCCGGCCAGTGCGCGACGGTCACCATAGCCGGGAAGCCGGTGTGGTAGAGCCGCGGCTCGAACACGCCGTTGACCATGAAGTACTCGGTGACCGGCTTGTCCAGTCGCTTCGGCTCACCGTAGGACCACCCGTTGTCCACTCGCGACCCGTCCGGACCACTGATGGCGAAGTGCGCGTTGGACGCCGGCTTCTCGGTGAAGTACAACGCCAACTGGGTCAGCGGCTCGCGTACGACAGTGCCCTTCAGCGGGGTGGAGGTCGCCAGTTGGCCGTGCGCGGACGCCGGGGCGACAGGCAGCAGCAGCGACACCATCACCGTCGCCGCCAGCGCGGCCACGACACGGTTCAGGACCCTACGCACAGTGACCAGCTTCGATCGCATTCGTTCATCATGGTCATTTCCCCGGCAGCGAACAAGACGTAGAGTTCTCCTCCCCGACGATCAACCCGACACCCGTCCCCCTCGCGTCGTTCGGAGTCCGCCCGTGCTCGTCACCACCCCCGCCGCCAGGACCGTCGCCACCCTCGCCGCCGCCACCGTCGCCGCGCTGCTCCTCGCCGGTTGTGGGCAGGACGACGACCCCTCCGTGGCCACCCCCTCGCCGGCGCCCACGGCCGTCGCCCCGTCGAACGCCACCTCCACCGCGCCGACCCCGACAGCCACCAGCACGCCCAGCGCCTCCGCCAGCACCGCCGCGGTGGACCAACAGATCACCGTCACGATCGCGAAGAAGCGGGTCGACCCGCCGACCGGACGGGTCACCGTCAGTAAGGGCCAGCTGGTCCGGATCACCGTCACCTCCGACGTGGCCGACGAGTTGCACGTGCACGGCTACGACCTGGGTGCCCGGCTGCCGGCCGGCACCCCCGGCTCGGTGGAGTTCCGCGCCGACAAGACCGGACTGTTCGAGGTGGAGACGCACGAGTCCGAGCTGGTGCTCTTCCAGCTCGTCGTCCGCTGAACGACATGACGGCCGCCCCCGCACTGCTGGCACACGGCGTCGGCGGCCGCCAGGACCTGCCGATCACACTGCCGCAGCTCGTCGTCGCCGCCGCGCTGACCCTCGTCGTCACGTTCGTGGCGCTGGGCCTGCTCTGGCGCGAACCCCGGCTCGACCGGGACGCCACCGGCGGTCGCCCGGTGCCGCGCTGGCTCGCCCGACTCGTCGACGCGCCACCGTTGCGGTGGGCGCTGCGCGGGCTCGGCCTGCTCGCCGCCGCCTGGTTCTGCCTCGGTCTGCTGGGCGGGCCGGACACCGCGGACAACCCGACCGCCGGCGCGCTCTACGTGCTGCTCTGGGTCGGGCTGGCCCCGCTGTCGCTGCTGCTCGGCCCGATCTGGCGGGCGGTCAACCCGCTGCGCACGGTGCACCTGCTCGCGGCGCTGGCGGCGCGGCGCGACCCGAACCGAGGGCTGCGTGAGCTGCCCGACAGCGTCGGTTGGTGGCCGGCCGCCGCCACGGTGTTCGGGTTCGTCTGGCTGGAGCTGGTCGCCCCCGACCGGGCCACCCTGCCGGTCATCACCGCCTGGCTGGCCGGTTACGCGGTGGTCCTGCTGGCCGGCGCGGTGCTGTTCGGTGCCGGCTGGTTCGACCACGCCGACCCGTTCGAGGCGTACAGCACGGTGATCGGTCAACTCGCCCCGCTCGGTCGGGCCGCCGACGGCGTTCTGGTCTGGCGCAACCCGCTCGACGGGATCGCCGGCCTGCGACCCCGCCCCGGGCTGGTCGCCCTGGTGGTCGTGCTGCTCGGCTCGACAATGTACGACAGCCTCTCCAACGCGCCGGCCTGGTTGCGCTTCAGCCAGGAGAGCGGCCTGCACCCGGCGGTCACCGGCAGCGCCGGTCTGAGCCTCGTCATCGCCTCCGTCGCGGTGGCGTACCTCGCCGCCACCGGTGCCGCGGCACGCATCGGTCGCGCCGACGCGGCCGAGGCCCGTGCGGCGCCGGGCGAGATCGCCCACTCCATCGTGCCGATCGCCGTGGGGTACGTGGTGGCGCACTACTACTCGCTGCTGATCCTGGAGGGTCAACGCACCGTCGCGTTGCTCTCCGACCCCCTGGGCACCGGCGCCAACTGGCTCGGCACCGCCGGCTGGGAGCCCCGGACCGCGCTGATCACGCCCTCCGGGGTGGCGACCTTCCAGATCACCGTCATCATCCTCGGGCACCTGCTCGGCACGCTGCTCGCCCACGACCGCGCCCTGTACCTGTTTCCCCGGGCCCGGGCGGTGGCCGGCCAACTACCCCTGCTGGCGTTGATGGTCGCCTACACCGTCGCCGGCCTGCTGCTGCTCTACGCGGGGTAGTCCCGCCCAGGCTCCGACCCGTGCGCCATGATGTCCCGTGGACTCCGATCTTCAGCGCTACCTCGACGACCTCGTCAGCACTGCCCGGGACGTGCTCGGCCCCGACCTGGTCGGCGCGTACGCGGCCGGTTCGGTGGGGCTCGGGGCGTACCAGCCCGGCCGCAGCGACGTGGACGTGGCGCTGCTCAGCGCCGGGCCGCTCACCGAGGCCGCCAAGCAGACGTTGGTCGCCCGGCTGCGGCACGAGGCGCTGCCCTGCCCGGCACGCGGACTGGAGTTGGTCGTCTACGACCGGGCGGTGGCCGCCGCCGGCACCCCGGAGCCCGGCTTCGAGGTCGAACTGAACACCGGGGCCGGCATGCCGTTCCGGCGCACCCTCGACCCCGCCGACCGCCCGGCCGCCGACGGCCGATTCTGGTACGGCCTCGATCGCAGCATCCTGCACCAGAGTGGACTCCCACTGCTCGGGCCGCCGGCCGGGGAGGCCTTCGCCGACCTCGCCCCGGCCGACCTGCGCCGGCTGCTCATCGAGGCGCTGTCCTGGTGGCTCGCCCTGCCCACACCCCCGGCCGACCAACCCGCGCCCGGCAGCGAGGACGCCGTACTGGGCGCCTGCCGGTCACTGGTGCGCCACCGCGACGGCGTCTGGTTGGCGAAGGTGGCCGCCGGCCAGCGGCTGATCGACGCCGGCGACCGGGCTGAGGTGATCCGTCGGGCGGTCGCCGCACGCCACGGCGGGCCCCCGCCCACCGGGGCGCAGGCCCGCGCCTTCCAACAACGGGTACGCGACGAGATCGCCGGGTAGCCGACGCGCGGTTGCCGGTCGGCCTCGCGGCGCTCAGCGGACCGGGCTGGATTTCAGCGAGGCGAAGAGCAGGTTGAGACCCTCGGTCATCGTCGGGTGGGTGATGACCGCGTCCCGCAGGGCGGTCCAGGGCATCCCGGCGAGCATGGCCAGCTGCACGGAGGTGATCACCTCGCCGGCCTCGGCGCCGAGCAACGCCGCGCCGAGGATCCGGTCGCTGCTGGTGTCGATGACCGCCTTCCACATGCCCTGGGTCTGGCGCAGGGTTCGGGCCCGGGGGATGGCGGCGACCGGCAGGTGGGCGACCTGGATGTCGTACCCGGCGCGGCGCGCCTCGGTCTCGGTCAGCCCGACCCGCGCCAGCTCCGGTGTGGTGAAGACGGTGTACGGGATCAGCCGGTCGGCGGTGCTGCGCTGGCCTCCAGCGAGATTCGCGCGGATGATCCGGTAGTCGTCCAACGAGACGTGGGTGAACTGCGGGCTGCCGGCGACGTCCCCGGCCGCCCAGGTGCGCTCGGCGCTGGTGCGCAGGTGCTCGTCGACGTCCACGAAGCCCCGCTCGCTCAGCCGTACGCCGGCCACGTCCAGGCCGAGCCCGTCGGTGACCGGTTCCCGCCCGGCCGCCACCAGCACGTCGTCCCCGATGACCACGCTGCCGTCGTCCAGCGTCACCCGGAGCGCGCCGTCGGCGTCCCGGTCGACCCGCGCGACAGCCACACCCACCCGTACGTCGATGCCGTCGTCGAGGAAGACGCGCATCACCGCGTCGCTGATGTCGGGATCCTCGCGGGTGAGCAGCCGTGGACCACCCTCGACCAGCGTCACCGCGCTGCCGAACAACGCGAACATCTGCGCGAACTCCACCCCGACGGTGCCGCCGCCGAGCACCACCAGCCGGGCCGGCAGCCGGTCCAGGCGCAGCAACTCGTCGCTGGTGAGAACTCCGGCCTCGGCCATCCCGGGCACCGACGGCAGATGGGGGCGGGTGCCCGTGTTGATCACCACGTCGCTGCCGCGCAACAGCCGCTCGCCGCCGTCGGCGAGTGCCACGCGTACGGTCCGGGGGGCGATGAACCGGGCCTCGCCGATCACCAGGTGCAGACCGGAGTCGAGGAACTGCTGCCGGTTGGCGGCGACCATTCCCTCCACCACGTCCTGCTTGTGCGCGCGCAACAGGTCGATGTCGACCCGGCCACCCTCCACTGTCAGGCCGAGCGCCGACGCGTCCCGCAGCTGTCGTGCGGCCCGCGCGCTGGTCACCAGCGCCTTCGTCGGGATGCACGCGACGTTGATGCAGCTGCCGCCGATCATGCCGCGCTCGACCATGGCGACCCGCTGACCGGAGCGGGCGACGTCCATGCTCAGCGTCTTGCCGGCCTTGCCGCCACCGACGACGAGAAGGTCGAACTCCTCCGGTTGGTCGGTCACCGGGCGCTCCTCTCGGTCACCGGCCAGGCCGGCGGCCACCGCTGGTGCGCGGCGGCCAGCCCAGCCTGCCAGCTCAACCGGCTACGGCGACCCGCTTCCGGGCAGAATCCGCCCGGACCACCCCCAGTTCCCGCGATCTTGCATTTACTGTCCCGACGTAGCTGGCATTCCTCGCATTCCGGCGACCGAAAGTGCAAGATCGACGCGGGTGGGGGCGCTGCTTGAGGCTCGGTGAGGGATCATCGTGGGATGCCAGACCTGCCGCTGCGGTTCCGTGCACGGGTCCGCCATGAACCGGACCGCTCGTACGCGGTGCTGGTCGAAGGACCTGACGGGGAAGTGCTGGTCGGTGTCACCGGCAGCCTGAGAGAGGTGCGCACTGTGGCCCGCGAGGGTGCGGCCCGTCTTTTCGGGGTGACGACGGAACGGATCGCGGGGGACTGCCTGGACGTGGTGATTCCTCAGCCGCCGTACGGGCGCGACGGGCAGTGGGTGCGCATCATCTCGGCAGGCGAATCCGCCGCGCCGGACGACTCGGTTGATCTCGATAGGGCCGGACAGGCGCACTGGTTCGGCCACGAGGGCGCCTGGTTCGTCACGGTGGCCGGCTCCGGCACAGCCATCTATCCCAGCGAGTACCTCGACTTCGCCCCTGTCCTCACCGACGAGGAGGTCGCCGAGCTGCAAAACTATCTCGCTCGGTCAGCCCCGTCCTCATCGTGGGTGGCTCAGTGATGGCGACCGAATCGGAAGGCGTCCTGTCCGTCGGTGCCGCCCCCTGCTCAGGGACATCGCGGCAGCACGGCCAGCTAGGTAGGAAGCTCACCGGAGCACCAGGAGGTCGAGGGCGTCGATGACCGGTCCCGACTGCATTCGCGCGGCATCGTTCATGCGGACGACACCCGCTACGTACTCCTCGTCGCTGATCAGCTGCAGCGGGGTGTGGGCTTCGCGGTGAAGTCCGGCGGCAGCCTCGGCGAGCGACAGGGCGGTCACCTGCGAAACCGGCTCGCAGGCCACGGTCGTGAACGCCGCGGTGGCAAACGCCGCCGCGGCGTCGGAGATGCTCGGATAGCGGTCGAGGACGGCGACGGCCTCCGGGAACCAGCGGAACAGGCTGATCGCCTCGTGCCGGCCGGCGAATGCGGACCGGATCAGCACCGGCGCGCCCGGTTTCAGCACCCGCCGGATTTCTCGGGCAGCCGCAGCGAGGTCGGGAACATGATGAATCACGGTGGAGAGCCACAGCGCATCGAGGCTCCCGTCCTCGCACGGAATGTCCTCGGCGGACCCCGGCATGACCGGCTGGAACACCGCGCGTTCGCGCATCGCCGCCGCGGGTTCCACCGCCACGACGTCCAACTCGGGCCACCACTCGCGAAACGCCCGTGCCCAGCTGCCGGTACCGCAGCCGAGGTCGAGCAGTCGCATCCCGGACTGAGGCTCGAAGTGCCGGCCGATCGCCTCACGCCAGGTCGCAAGGTCGTCATCGCGCAGGTGGCGGGTCATCTGAAACGCCGCCGCGTTCACGCTGTCGTACGCGATCAAGGGCATGGATCGACCCAACCCGGCAATCCGGGAGCTTGCAAGAGGAAGTGCACCGGTTCACACTGATCGACTCGCCGTCCACCCGTACAACTACCGCCGGCACGGCTTCATGGCCCTGCCGGACGGTCCGGCCGGATGCCGTCCCCGGGCCCGTGCGGATTTGCTTCGGGCCCGGGTGTAAACGCTGCCGAGGGCTAGTGTCGGGCGGCGCCGTTCTCGCTGACCGGCTGCCCGAAGGCCAGGAACGGCACTGGCGTCGGTGCGTCAGTGCCGATGTGCCGGGGGAAGGTCCGCTCGGCGTCGTCGGCGCCAACCTCGCGGGCCGCCGTAGGTTCGGATGTCGTCGGCTGGTCCGCCACCGCCGGTGCGTCCGCATGCTCGTCGTTCGCCTGCTCCGCCGGTGCCCGGTCGCCGTTCGCCTGCTCGACCGGGGTGCGGTCGACGGGCGCGGGGCGGAGCGGGGCGCGATCAGCGTCCGCATCGTCCACGGTGGCGCGCTCCGCGGAGTACCTGTCGACGCTGACGCGGTCGACGGTGAGCCGCTCGACGCCCACCCGCTCCGGGGCGGGCCGGTCGGCGCTGGAGCGGGAACCCACCATCGGGTACTCGGCGGTCTCCGTACCGCCGGCTGCCGCGGCCATGACCGCCGCGGCGGCGAGGTCGGCCACCCGCTTCGCCTCCCGCTGTACGCGGGCGCGGACCTCCTTGGCGTGCCGCTCGGCGGAGTCCCCGGCCCGCCGGGCCTCGTCCAACCGGGCACTTTCGGCGGTCAGGTCCCGACGGACCTCGCTGAGTCGCTGCTGCATCCGGGACAGCTCGTTCTCCAGCGTCTCGCCCTCCTGGCGGATCTCGGCGAGCTGCTGGCGGCCGGTGTCCAGCTCGGCGTTCAGGTCGGCGGCCTCCTGCCGGCGCTCATCAAGCTCCTTCTGCAGGGCGGCGAGCTGCTGCTGATGGCTGGCGGCCTGCTCGTCGGCGCGGTTGCGCAGCTCGGTCACGTGCTGCTGCGCCTCGGCGAGCAGCGCCGCGATCTGCTGCTCGGTCGCGCTGCGCTGCTCGGCCAGCTCCTGCTCGGCGGCGGCCTGCTGTTCGGCGATGTCCTGCTCGGCGGCGGTACGCCGCTCGTTGACCTCTCGCTCCACGCTGGCCTGCCACTGGGCCAGCTCCTGCTGGTGCTTGGAGCGGGTCGACTGGAGTTCCTGCTGGATCTGGGTACGGGCCGACTTCATCAGCGCGTCGGCGGCCACCCGGGTCTGGTTGAGCTGCTGCGCGCTCTGCTCGGTGATCCGCTTGGCCTCGGCCTGGGCGCGCTCGTGCGCTGCCTCACCGTCGGCCCGCAACTGCTCGGCGTGCTCGCGGATCGCTGTCAGTTCCGCCTCGGCCAGGGTGCGCCGCTCCTCGTGCGCCTGCTCCTGCTCGGCCCGTCGGGCGGCCAGCTCCTCGGCCAGATCCTGACGTGCCTGCGCGGCCCGCTCACGGGTGTCGGCGAGGATCCGCTCGGACTCGCTGCGCAGCTCGTTGGCCCGGTCGGTGGCCGACTCGGTGATGATGCCGGCCTGCTTCTCGGCGAGCGCCATGATCTCGCCGACCATCGGGCCCAGATCGTGGAACGAAGCGCGGTCCACCTGCACGGGTTGCTCCTGAAGCTCAGCCAGTTCGGCGCGCAGCCGCTGCACCTCGGCGGTCAGTTCACGGACGCGGACGGCGGAGCGCCCGTGCTCTCCGCTCAGCATCGCGATCTGGCCGTCGAGCTGCTCCAGGTGCCGGTCCACCTGGCGTTTGTCGTATCCGCGCAGGGCGAGCTCGAAGCTCGGCCGGGAGGCCGCATCGTCGCGTGCTGCGTGCGGCTCAGCGCCGATGGACATGCACCATCCTCCGTACGATCGGGGCGTCAGGGTCGGCGGTCGCCTGCCCCACTGGCCGTCAGTGTGGCGCAACGCTACCGCCGAGCGGACCTCATGCGAAGTCCTGCCCCATCACCTCTCACGTTGCCGTCCCGTGTGCCACTGTTCTCGCGCCGATCATGGAGTCGTGGTGCCGGAACTGTGGTGCTCCGCCACCTTTGTCATCCACCACAACTCCATGATCGACGCCTGTCGGTGGTGCGAGGTCAGCGCCGGCGGGCGACCAGTACCGCGTCGTGGAGGGTGATGTCCCCACCGTTCTGGTCGGTGGCGAGGCGGGAGCGTTCCTCAGCCGCCAGCACCTCCCACCGGGCCGGTTCCAGATCGGCGGCCACGTCCTGCGCGGTGTACATCATGTCCGGCATGTGCATCCGGTGCGCCGACCCCCACAGATCCGACGGGTGGTGCCCGACGATCAGCAGAACGCCGCCGGGTGCCACTGCGGCGGCCAGCCGGCCGAACAACTCCCGCCGCTCTGTCGGTGGCAGGTGCATGAACTGCGCGGACACCAGGTCGTACGCCTCCTCGGTGGGCGGCTTCTCCCGTAGGTCGGCGTGGGTGAACTCGATCCGGTCGCCCACGCCGGCGGTCTCGGCGTGGGCGGCGGCCCGGCTCAACGCGGTGGTGGAGATGTCCACCGCCGTCACCTGCCAGCCGCGCTCGGCCAACCACACCGCGTCGGCCCCCTCGCCGCTGCCCACGTCCAGGGCGCGCCCCGGGGCCAGGTCGGTGACCTCGGCGACCAGTTGCGGGTTGGGCCGGCCACTCCAGACCGAGGGGCGGGACTGGTAGCGCTCCTCCCACGCCGGCTCCTCGAACGTCGTGGCCACCAACTCCCGGTACGCGGCCACCGCGTCGCGGGTCTCCTCGGCGATGAGATCGGCGTTGATCGCCGCCGCCGCGTTCAGGCCGGCCCCGGCGGACGTGATCACCTGACCGCGGATGTCGGCCACGTTGCCCGCCACCCAGACACCAGTGACGGTGGTCGCGCCGGTGGCGTCGGTCGGGATCTGGGCGCCGATGACGTGCTCGCCCATCGTCACCTCCTCCGGGGCCAGACCCAACCCCACCAGCATGTCGGCGCGGGGAGTCAGCCGGGTCGCCACCACTACCGCGTCGAGCGCCACCACCCGGCCGTCGGCGAGCCGGACACCGGTCAGCGCGTCGTCGGTCACCTCCACCGCGGCGACCGGGCCGGGCACCACCGCGATGCTGCGGGCGGCGAGCCGCTCGGCGGTCTCCGCGTCCGGCGTCGGGGCGTCGTGCAGGAGGAGCAGCACGCTGGAACTCCACTGTCGCCACATCTCGGCCTGGTGCACGCTCAGCGGGCTGGTCGCCAGGACGCCGATCCGGCGGTCCCGAACCTCCCAGCCGTGGCAGTACGGGCAGTGCAGCACGTCGCGACCCCACCGCTGGGCGAGGCCGGGCACGTCGGGCAGTTCGTCGGTCAGACCGGTGGTCACCAGCAGCCGGCGGGCCCGCACCGAATCGCCGCCGTCGAGGCTCAGCCGGAACCCGTCGTCGTCGCGGGTCGCGGCCTGCACCCGTCCGGTGCGGAACTGCCCGCCGTACCCGGCCACCTCGGCTCGGCCGATCGCGAGCAGCTCGCCCGGCGGCGTCCCCTCCCGGCCGAGGTAGTTGTGTATCCGGTCGGCCGGCGCGTTGCGCGGCTCACCGGAGTCGATCACCAGTACCGAGCGTCGGGCCCGGCTCAGCGCCAGGGCTCCGCTGAGCCCTGCGGCACCGCCACCCACCACCACCACGTCATATGTCTCGTCCACCGGTATGTCTCCCTCGTGCTCTGTCGGCTGCGCCCACCATCCGTCGCCGTCGGCAAGGTGGCAACTATCCTTGCCGTTATGGCAAACGAGGACAGCGCCGCGCTGGCGGCCGTCGGCCCCCGGCTGCGTGCCCTGCGTCACCAACGTGGGACCACGCTGACCCAGCTCGCCGACTTGACCGGCATCTCGGTGAGCACCCTGTCCCGGCTGGAGTCGGGTAGCCGTCGCCCCACCCTGGAGTTACTGCTCCCGCTGGCGAGGGCCTACCAGGTGGCGCTGGACGAACTGGTCGACGCCCCCGCCACCGGCGACCCCCGGGTACGCCCGAAACCGATAGTCATCCACGGTGTGACGCACCTGCCGCTGACCCGCCGACCGGGCGGTGTCCAGGCGTTCAAGCAGATCTTCCCGCCGGACCCGTCCGCCGGGGGCCGAATCCCGCAGGCCCACGAGGGGTACGAGTGGCTCTACGTGCTCTCCGGCCGGCTACGCCTGCTGCTCGGCGACCGTGATCTCACGCTGACCCCGGGGGAGGTGGCCGAGTTCGACACCCGCATCCCGCACCTCTTCTTCAACCCCGGCCCCGGCACCGCGGAGGCCCTCAGTCTCTTCGGGCCGCAGGGCGAGCGACTGCACGTCCGCGCCCGCCCCGCCGCGCCCGACAAGCAGCAGTGATCAACTCGGCTTTCCTGAGCGGGTACGCCGCGGCCGTCGGTGCGAAGATGGCCTGATGATCGATGCGGCATCCCGAGGCTCGACCGACCGGACCGAGCACCGCGACATCGTCGTCAACGAGGTCCCGGGCTTCCGCCCGCTGACGTTGGACCTCGCCGTGCCGGTGGCGGCGCCCCAACCGGCCCCGGTCCTGGTGTGGATCCACGGGGGCGCCTGGCTGTTCGGTTCGCCCAAACACCCGGCGGACTGGCTGATGGAAGTAGACCCGTTCACGGCCGCCATCAGTGCCGGGTTCGCTGTCGCCTCCGCCCAGTACCGGCTCAGCGGCGAAGCGCACTTCCCCGCCCAACTCGACGACGTCAAGGCGGCGGTGCGCTGGCTGCGCCGACACGGCGACACTGTGGGCGTGGACCGCGAGCGGATCGGGGTGTGGGGTGAGTCCGCCGGTGGACACCTGGCCTCGATGCTCGCGCTGACCGGCGACGCCCAGGACGACAGCCGCGTCGAGGCGGCGGTCTGCTGGTACGCGCCGTCGAACCTGTTGACCATGCAGTCGCAGGCACACCCGGCCGGGACGATCGACCACGACGCCGCCGACTCGCCGGAGTCGCTGCTGATCGGCGCCCCGTTGGCGGACAACCCGGGCCTGGGCCGCGCGGCCAGCCCGATCACCCACGTCACCGAGCAGGCCCCACCCATGCTGCTGATCCACGGTGACCAGGACCGGGTCGTACCGGTGGGGCAGAGCGAGGAACTTGCCGCGGCGTTGACCGCGGCGGGCGCCGATGTCGACTTGTCGGTGGTGCGGGGGGCCGACCACTGCTTCGCCGGAGTGCCGGTGGAGCCCCTGATCCGCGACACCCTGGCGTTCTTCACCCGGGTCCTCGCCCCCGACACCGCGGCGCTGCCGCCTCACTAGGGTGACCGCCTACGACGTCGCCGCCCAACTGCCCGACATCGACCTGCTGCGGCAGCGCTGCAAGGCGTTGGCCGTGCTCGAGCGCATCATCGACGGCGGTTTCCCCTACTACGCCCACACTGCGTCCACACGTGACGGAACCGGCCTTCTGCGACGAGGACGGGCAACCCGTCGCGACGACGGTGCTGTGGCGGCTGGCGGAGGGCGATCGCTGGCACGCCGGCGACGGCATCGTCTTCCCACCACCGAGGCCGTACGACGACAACGGCCCGGACGGGGCAGGGCTGCTCGCTGACCCGCGCGGCTCGGCTACGAACGTCCGGGCGGTACCTCGGGGGTACCGCCCGGATGCATCGTCGCTCAGGTGGTGTAGTCAGCGTTGATCCGGATGTATCCGTCAGTGAGGTCGCACCCGTACACGGTGAAAGCGTCGGCGCCGATCCCCAGGTCCACCTCGATCACCACGTCGTCGCCTTCGAGGTGGCGCCGCAGCCGAACCAGGGTCTCCTCGGTGGCCGGTGTCGGATAGACCTCGATACCGCCGAAGCCGATCCGTACCCGTTGTTGGTCGATGTCTTCGTCGTCCTCGCACTTGCCGACGGCCATGGCCACCCGGCCCCAGTTCGGGTCCGCGCCGTGCACGGCCGTCTTCACCAGCGGTGAGTTGACGACGGCCTTGCCGACCCGCTTGGCCTGCTGGCCGTCCCGGGCGCCGCTGACCCGTACCTCGATGAGCTTGCTGGCGCCCTCGCCGTCGCGGGCGACCATCCGCACCAGATCCAGTGCGACCGCGTACAACGTCTGCTCGAAGTCGTCCAGATCGACCGGCCCGGCCAGGCCGTTGGCGAAGATGGCCGCTGTGTCGCTGGTGGAGGTGTCGGTGTCAATGCTGACCGCGTTGAAGGTGCGAGCGATGACCGACCGGAACACCCGGTCCAGGTCGACCGGCTCGATGCGGGCGTCCGTGCAGAAGAACGTCAACAGGGTGGCCATGTTCGGTTCGATCATGCCGACGCCCTTCGCGACACCGACGATGCTCGCCGCTGCGCACCTGGCCCGTACCACCTTGGGCGTGGTGTCGGTGGTCATGATCGCCCGTGCGACGCGGTCGAAGTCGGCAGCCGGAAAGGGCCACCGAAGCTCGGCCAGGCGCTGTCGCACCCGCGGCATCGGATACTGCTTCCCGATCACCCCGGTCGACGCGATGAGCAGCTCGTCGTCGTCCAGGCCGGCGGCGCGAGCCACAATGGACCGCACCTCGCGGGCGTTCTCGAGCCCTTCCTTGCCGGTGGCCACGTTCGCGTTGCGGGACAGCACCACGACGCCACGGGCGGACGATGTCGACGCCGCCGAACGGCTGAGCACGACGCTGGGGCCGGCGAACCGGGAGCGGGTGAACACCGCGGCGCTGACCGCAGGCACCTCGGAGACCAGGGCGGTGAAGTCGTCCTCGTCCTCCTTGAGCCCGGCGTTCGCGACCACCGCGCGGAACCCCTGCGGAACGATCATGTTCTGCTCCATCCTTCTCGTCTCGGCCCGGTCCTGGCCCGCGAATCGCGCAGCGGGCGACGTCAAGGCTCACACCAGCCCGGACACCTGTGACCTGCCGGTCACCTGACCGGAGCACCGGGGTGGCGGACCTCCGGACGCCGGCGCGGCGCAAGCCGAAACCCGCCGACGGGCAGCCGCAGCGGCCCGCCCTTCGTGACCCAACGTATCAATGAGGTAGCTGTCCGACGGACGCCCGTCCGCAGCGTCCCACCGGCGGTCCGCCGCACCGTGGCCCGACCGGATGACCTCGGAACGAGGCAGGCCGCAATGGTGGGTCCTGCCGGGCGAGCTTCGAACTGTGCGCACCGAACTTCCGTGTTTATGATCGACAACCCCCGACCGGGGATCCGACCTGGCCGATCGATGCGGCCCGGAGCAGAGCTGAGGTGCGCGACGGTGATCCGCGAGGCGTACGCCTGCTGGGTGCGCGAACCCGGGGTGGCCGACATCCAGCCGGTGTCGCTGGCCGCCCCGGGCCCCGACGAGGTGCTGGTCCGGACCCGCTACTCAGGGGTCAGCCGGGGCACCGAGACGCTGGTCTTCGCCGGCCGGGTGCCCGCCGACCAGTACGCCACCATGCGCGCGCCGTTTCAGGAGGGCGAGTTCCCCGGCCCGGTGAAGTACGGCTACCTGAGCGTCGGCGTGGTTGAGCACGGCCCGCCGGAGCTGCTCGGACGGACGGTGTTCTGTCTGCACCCGCACCAGAGCGCGTACGTCGTGCCGGTGAGTGCCGTGGTGCCGGTGCCGGAGGGGGTGCCGGCCGCCCGAGCGGTGCTCGCCGGCACTGTGGAGACCGCCGTCAACGCGCTGTGGGACGCGGCGCCGCTGGTCGGCGACCGGGTCACAGTGATCGGCGCGGGCATGGTGGGCTGCTGCGTCGCGGCGCTTCTGGCCCGGTTCCCCGGCGTGCACGTCGAGCTGGTCGACACCGACGCGCGCAGGGCCGGCGTCGCCGGGGCCCTCGGCGTCGACTTCGCCAACCCGGCCGACGCCAGTGGTGACCGGGATCTGGTCGTGCACGCCAGCGCCACCGCCGCCGGCCTGCAACAGTCGCTGGACCTGCTCGCTCCGGAGGGCACCGTCATCGAGCTGAGCTGGTACGGCGACCGCCCGGTGCAGGTGTCACTGGGCGGCGCGTTCCACTCCGGTCGACTCAGCGTGCGCAGCAGCCAGGTCGGCATGGTGGCACCCGCCCGACGGGGACGGCGCAGTTACACCGACCGACTGGCGCTCGCCCTGGACCTGCTCGACGACCCGGCCTTCGACGCGTTGATCACCGGCGCGTCGCGCTTCGCGGAGCTGCCCGACGTGCTCGACAGACTGACCTCGGGCGACCTGCCCGCGCTCTGCCACCTCATCACCTACGAAGACGGAGAGTGACAGTGTTCAGCGTGACAGTTCGGGACCACATGATGATCGCCCACAGTTTCCGAGGCGAGGTGTTCGGGCCCGCCCAACGGCTGCACGGCGCGACGTTCGTGGTGGACGCGACGTTCCGCCGGCCGGACCTGGACGGCGACGGGATCGTGGTGGACATCGGCCTGGCCACCGAGCAGCTGCGGGCCGTGCTGAGCGAGCTGACCTACCGCAACCTCGACGACGAGGCGGCCTTCGCCGGGGTGAACACCACCACTGAGGTGCTGGCCCGTACGGTCGCGGACCGGCTGGTCGAGCGGGTGCACGCCGGTGAGCTGGGCGCGGGGGCGCGCGACCTGACCGGCATCACTGTCACCCTGCACGAGTCGCACATCGCCTGGGCGAGCTACGAGCGGTCGTTGTGACCGATGCGGGCCGGGCGGTGCACGTCGTCCTGCCCGGTGACATCGACGACCCGGCCACGCCCAGCGGCGGCAACGCCTACGACCGGCGGATCTGCGCGGGGCTGGGCGAGCGCGGGTGGTCGGTGCACGAGCACCAGGTGCCCGGCGCGTGGCCGCACCCCGGCCCGGCCGACCGGGCGACGCTGGGCGGGGTGCTCGCCGCCGTCCCCGACGACGCCGTGGTGCTGATCGACGGCCTGGTCGCCTCGGCGGTGCCGGACCTGCTCGCCCCGCACGCCAGCCGGCTGCGCCTGGTGATCCTGGTGCACCTGCCGCTCGACGACGAGCCGGAGGCCCGGGCCCTGGCCACCGCCCGGGCCGTCGTCACCACCAGCGTTTGGACATGCCGGGCACTGCTGGCCCGCCACCCGGCCCTCGCCGGCCGGGTCCGGGCCGCGCCGCCCGGGGTGCGGCCCGCGCCGCCAGTGGCCGGCTCGCTGGCCGGCGACCGGTTGCTCTGCGTCGCGGCTGTCACCCACCACAAGGGGTACGACGTGCTGGTCGACGCGATGGCCACGCTGGTCGGCCGGCAGTGGACGATGGTCTGTGCGGGCACCCTGGCCCGGGAACCGGACCTTGTGCACCGGCTGCGCGACCGGTTGACCGCAGCGGGCCTCACCGAGCGGGTGCGGCTGGTCGGCCCGCTGACCGGCACCGCGTTGGACGACGCGTACGCCGCCGCCGACCTGCTGGTGCTGCCGTCGAGAGGCGAGACGTACGGCATGGTCGTCACCGAGGCGCTGGCCCGCGGCCTGCCGGTGTTGACCACCGCTGTGGGCGGGCTGCCGGAGGCGCTGGGTCACGCGCTCGGCGGTGAGCGCCCGGGACTGCTGGTCCCACCCGATGACCCGGCGGCGCTGGCCGCCGCGCTGATCCGCTGGCTGGACGACGACGCGCTGCGCGCCCGGCTGCGGCGTGCCGCTCTCGCCCGGCGCGACACCCTGACCGACTGGCCGGTGACCACCGCGTTACTGGCCGGCGTGCTGAAGGAGGTGGCGGAATGACCGCCGAGGAGACCCTGCCGTTCGCCGACTGGCTGCGGTTGCGTGAGCCGGCCGACGCGGCGGCACGCGCCGAGGAACTGCTGGATGCCGTCCGGGCCCGGCTGACCGGGGAGGGCCCGACGGTGATCCACGACCTGGGCAGCGGCACCGGGTCGATGAGTCGTTGGCTGGCCGCCCGGCTGACCGGACCACAGCACTGGGTGCTGCACGACCGGGACGCCGACCTGCTGGCTCGTGCCGCCGAGGGCATGAAGGGGGTGACCGCCGCCGACGGCGCCCCGGTCACCGTCCACACCCGCTGCGGCGACCTCACCCGGCTGACCGCCGCCGATTTCGCCGACGGCTCCCTGGTCACCGCGTCCGCGCTGCTGGACATGCTCACCGCGGAGGAGGTCGAACGGGTGGCGGACGCCTGCGTCGGCCGGCCCGCCCTGTTCGCCATCTCGGTGACCGGTCGGGTCCGGTTCACCCCGGCCGACCCGCTCGACGAGGCGGTCGAGGCCGCGTTCAACGACCACCAGCGGCGTACCGTCGAGGGCCGGCGGCTGCTCGGCCCGGATGCCGCCGCCGCCACCGCCGCCGCGTTCGCCCGGCGCGGCGTCGACGTGCGGGAACGGCCCAGCCCGTGGCGTCTCGGCCCGGAGCAGGCCGAGCTGACCGCCGAATGGTTCCGAGGGTGGCTCGCGGCGGCCTGCGAGCAGCGCCCCGACCTGGCCGATCCCGCCCAGGCGTACGCCCGCCGTCGGTTGGCTGACGCGGCGGCCGGCCGACTCACAGTGCTTGTCGAACACACTGACCTCCTCGCCGGTGGATGAACCGTTCACCCCCTGGGTACGTGCACTAGGGCAAGTGGACGATCTTCAAAGGGGAGGCCGGCGCCGATGTTCTGGGCCTGGGCACGAGTGGTCGGCGGGGTGGGTCTGCTCGCCGTCCTGCTGTGGCAGGTGGGCAGCGGCCCGTTCCTCGCCGGAGTACGACTGATCGACGCGCCGGCGTTGGCCGCGGCGCTGGTCATCGGGGTGCTCACCACCGTCTGCGCGGCGTGGCGGTGGAGCCTGGTCGCCGGCGGCCTCGGCGTACGCCTGCCACTGGCGACCGCTGTGGCGCACTGCTACCGGGCCGTGTTCCTCAACGCCACACTGCCCGGCGGGATGCTCGGCGACGTGCACCGGGCGGTTCGCCACGGCCGCGACGCCGGTGATGTGAGCCGGGGCATCCGGGCTGTGGTCTGGGAGCGTGCCGCCGGCCAGGTGGTCCTGGTCGGGGTCGCGCTGGTGGTGCTCGCCGCCTTCCCGTCCCCGGTACGGCGGTACCTGCCGGTCGCCGCCGCGCTTCTCGTCGCCGGCGGGTTGGTCGTCGTGCTGGTGGCCCGGATCCTTCCCAACGGTGGCGGGTCGCGCTGGGCGACGGCACTGCGTACCGCCGTGGCGGACGTGCGGTCGGGGCTGCTGGCCCGGCGCACCTGGTTCGGTGTGTTGGTCGCCTCGGCCGTGATGGTCGCCGGTCACCTGGCCACCTTCCTGGTGGCGGCGCGCACCGCCGGGTCGGACGCCCCGCTGTCCCGACTGCTGCCGTTGACGCTGCTCGCTCTGCTCGCCATGGGCCTCCCGCTGAACGTGGCCGGCTTCGGTCCTCGCGAGGGGGTGGCGGCATGGGTGTTCGGTGCGGCCGGCCTCAGCGCGGCCGAGGGCGTCGCCACCGCCACCGTCTACGGTGCACTGGTGCTGGTGGCCAGCCTGCCCGGGGCCGCCGTGTTGCTGGCCCGTCGGCGTCGAATTCCGGCCGCCGCTCGGGAAGCCGCCTCCGGCGGCGGATGTTGAGTCGGTTGTGAGACGGTACGCGTCGCCGGACGACGGTGACGCCGGACGAAGGAGTCCCATGCCCGAAGCATTGCCGGTTGCCACGATCCGCACGCAGGTCACGGTGCCGCTGGCGTTTCCGGATGGCTACACCACCACCGCCCGGGTGTTCACCTTCAAGGGCCTGGTGGACGGTCGGGAGCACCTGGCCCTCGGCCTCGGCGACTGGGCGGGCGCCCTGGACCGGCTGGCCGCCGGGGGAGCAGCCCCGCTGGTCCGTCCGCACAGCGAGTGCCTGACCGGCGACGTGTTCGGCAGCCAGCGCTGCGACTGCGGGCCGCAACTGCGCGAGGCGGTGCAGCGGATCGCCGAGACCGGCGGTTTCCTGCTCTACCTGCGACAGGAGGGCCGTGGCATCGGCCTGTACGCCAAACTCGACGCGTACGCGTTGCAGGACGCCGGGTTGGACACCTACCAGGCCAACGTCGCGCTGGGCCGGGGCGAGGACGAGCGGGACTACACGGCCGCCGCGCAGATGCTGGCCACGTTGGGCGTGCCGCGGGTCCGGCTGCTGAGCAGCAACCCGGACAAGGCCGAGCAGTTGACCCGGCTGGGCGTGGACGTTGTCGAACGGGTGCTCACCAGCGTCTTCCTCTCGCCGGCCAACGCCGACTACCTGGCGGCCAAGGCGGCCAAGGCGGCGGAGGTCGAGGCGGCCGAGGCGGTCGAGGCGGCGGATGTGCTCGCGGGTCGTGCTCCTGAGCGGCCCGTGTCCCGATGAGTTGGCGGCCGGGGCCGGCGCGGCCGTACGTGCTGCTGAGTTGTGCCGCCTCCATCGACGGGTACATCGACGACGCCTCCGAGCAGCGGTTACTGCTGTCCAACGAGGAGGACCTGGACCGCGTCGACGCGGTCCGGGCCAGCTGCGATGCCATCCTGGTCGGCGCCGGCACCGTCCGACGAGACGACCCTCGGCTGCTGGTGCGCTCCCCGAGCCGACGGGCCGAGCGGGTGGCGGCCGGTCGGCCGGCCTCGCCCACCAAGGTCACCCTGACCGCCCAGGGTGACCTCGATTCGACCGCCCGCTTCTTCACCGCCGGTGATTCGGCCCGGCTCGTGTACTGCGCCACGGGCGCGCTGGAGAAGACCGAGGAGCGGGTCGGCCGACTGGCCACAGTGGTCGACGCGGGTGAGCCCGTCGACCCGGGGTGGATGCTGACCGACCTCGCCGCGCGGGGTGTTCAGCGGTTGATGGTGGAGGGCGGCGGGACGGTGCACGCCCAGTTCCTCGCCGCCGGTCTCGCCGACGAACTGCACCTGGTGGTCGCCCCGTTCTTCGTCGGCGACGGCCGGGCGCCCCGGTTCGTCGGTGAGGGTCGCTTCCCCTGGCACCCGGGCCGCCGCGCCCGCCTGGCCGAGGCCCGCCAGATCGGTGACGTGGTCCTGCTCCGTTACGCCCTCTCCACCCGCTGCCCGGCCGAGCCTGCCCGCCCTCTCGGTTGATAATGGGTTGGCGGGTGATCCGATTTCCGCGGAACCCGCCGACCCAGGATCACGCCGACGGGTGGGGTGGGTGGGGTTATTTCGTGGACGGCAGTGCGGTACCCCGACAGAATCTCCGGATGTCCGTAGCGCCCCTGGCCATCCTGCGCTCGCAGTTCGACCTGACGTGGTCGCTGTTCGAGTACCACCTTGAGCGACTCGATCCCGCTGACTTCCTCTGGGAGCCGGCCGACCACTGCTGGTCGGTGCGGCAGAGCGCCGACGGCAGGTGGACCCCGGACTGGGCCGACACCGAACCCGACCCGGTCCCGGTGCCGACGATCGGCTGGCTCAGCTGGCATGTCGGCTGGTGGTGGACAGTGGCGATGGACCATCTCCGGGGTGGATCAGCCCGGCAGCGCACGGCTGTTGTCTGGCCCGGCCCGGGCGAGCCGAGTGTCGCCTGGCTGCGGGGCCTGCGCACCGAGTGGCTGGGTCTGCTCGACCAGCTCGGTGACAGCGACCTCGACCGCATCGCGACGTTCCCCTGGCCGGACGGGACCGACCACACCGTCACGCACACCGTCGGTTGGGTCAACTCGGAGCTGATGAAGAACGTCGCGGAGATCGGCCAGCTCCGACTGCTCCGCGCCGCATGGACCGATCGGGGTGGCCCGGCTGCTCGCCGGTAGTACTTTCGGCACAGGCGGTGCCGTGAGGAACTGGAGGCGGCGTGCTCAGTGTCCGGTGTGTCGAGTGCGAGGCGGAGTTGCCGGCCGGCGCCGGCCGGGGACGCCCGCGCCGCTACTGCTCCCGGCGCTGCCAGGCCCGCGCGTACCGCAGGCGTCGTGAGCACGGCCCCACCAGCACGCCGCGTCGATTGCCGGACCTGCCCGCGCCGACCGGCGGCGACCCGCGCCACCGGTTTGTCGCCCTCGCTGTCGAGCTGGCGGACGCCGGCGGCCTGGACGCCGTCTCCCTGCGGGTCCTCGCCCAACGCGCCGGCCTGCCCGCCCACGCCGTGTACCGGCACGTCCGGAACCGGGCCGACCTCCTCGCCGCCATGGCCGAGCGGATCACCGCCACCCGCCCGCCCGGCGCCGCGCCACTACCGCCTGATTCTCGACAACGGCTCGAACGGCTGGCCGAGGACGAGTGGGCGATGTACCGCCGCCATCCCTGGCTGCTGGCCATCCTCGCCACCGACCGACCGCCGACCGGACCGGCGGTACTCGCCATGGTCGACCGGGTGGTCGCGGCGTTCGGCAGCGCCGGATACGACCCGGCCGAGGCGTTCCGCGCCTACCTGGCGCTCAGCGGCTACATCCAGGGCATGGCCCTGCTCATCCGGCGCGATCCCGTCGACAGCACCTACCACGCCTGGTGGTCGGCGACCCTGACCCGGCTGGAACGGACCGGTCGTACCCGCAACCGACAGTGGCTGGTCGCGGCCGGGCAGACCAGACCCGACACCGACCTGGACACGTGGTTCCAGTTCGGCCTGCGCGGGCTGCTCGACGGCCTGTTGCGCGGCCCGTCTCGGTAGGGTTGCCGGCGTGCCGCGACTGGTGAAGGTCACTCAAGACAATGTGGATGCCGCGTGCCGGGTGAGCGTGCGGCCCGACCAGGAGAAGTTCGCGTCTCCGGTCGCCTGGTCCCTCGCCGAGGCGTACGTGCAGCCCGACATCGCGTGGCCGCGTCTGATCGTCGAGGATGACGAGATCGTCGGCTTCCTGATGGGCTTCTTCGACATCGTGTGGGATCCCGCCCACCCGGACGACAGGCGCTCGGGGCTGTGGCGGCTGAACATCGCCGCCGAGCACCAGGGGCGGGGATACGGCCGCTTCGCGGTGCAGGCCGTCCGCGACGAGGCCCGCCGACGTGGGCACTACCGCGTCTACACCACGTGGAAGCCGGGGCCGGACGGCCCGGAGCGGTTCTACCTGAAGCTCGGGTTCCGGCTGACCGGGGAGACCAGCGAGGACGAGGTGGTGGGCGAGCACTCCACCCACTGATCGGACGCCGTCGACCACCCCGGACCGAGTGATCAGCAGTGCGGCGGGGCCTGCGTACGATGCGGGGTCGAGTTCCCCTCGTCGCGGCGGAGGTATCGGGCAATGGCAGGCCAGCACGAGGGTTTCGCTCTCGGCGTCGACCTCGGTACGTCCAACACGGTCGCGGTGCTGCGCTGGCCGGACGGGCGGACCCGTCCGCTGCTGATGGACGGTCAACCGCTCAGTCCGTCCGCCGTCTACGCCGACGCGGACGGCACCCTGCACACCGGCTGGGACGCGCGCCGGTTGGCGCAGGCCGACCCGGCCCGGTTCGAGGCGAACCCGAAGCGTCGGGTGGACGAGCCGACGGTGCAGCTCGGCGACCGCGCGTACCCGCCGGCCGACCTGCTCGCCGCGGTGCTGGCGACGGTCGGCCGCGCGGCCGTGGGCGCTGTGGGTTTCCTGCCGCCCGCCGTGGTGACCTACCCGGCCGCCTGGGACGCGACGCGGCGACAGGTCCTCGCCGACGCGCTGCTGCGGGCGGGCTGGCCGCAGGCGGCCGAGCACACACTGGCCGGGCCGACGCCGCCGGGCACCCGGCTGTTGCGGGAGCCGGTGGCCGCCGCCCGCTACTACACGCAGGTGTTGCACCGTCCGGTGCCGGTCGGCGGGGCGATAGCGGTCTTCGACTTCGGTGGCGGGACGCTCGACGTCGCGGTGCTGCGCAACGAGGGCGCCGACCCCTGGGGGGACTCCGGCTTCAGCGTGGTAGCCGACGGTGGCCTGCCCGACCTGGGCGGCCTGGACCTCGACGCCGCGTTGGTGCGGCGGGTCGGTGAGTTGGTCGGTGAGCGGCACGCCGCGCAGTGGGCCCGGCTCACCCGGCCGGTGGATCCGGCGCAGCGCCGCGACCAGGTCCGGCTCTGGGACGAGGTACGGGGTGCGAAGGAGACCCTGTCCCGGTCTGCTGTCGCCCCGGTCGCGGTGCCGGGAGTCACCGAGACGATCCAGCTGACCCGGGCGGACGTCGAGCGGGTGGCCACACCGCTGCTGCGCCGGGCGGTGCAGCGGGCCCGGGAGGTCATCGCCGCCGCCGGGCTGCGCCCCGATCAGCTCGACGGGCTGTTCCTCGTGGGCGGGTCGTCGCGGATCCCGCTGGTGGCCCGCATGCTGCACGCCGAGCTGGGGATCGCGCCGACGGTGCTGGACCAGCCCGAATTGCCGGTGGCCGAGGGCGCCCTGACCGACCTGCCGCTGCCCGTCCCGGCGTACGCGGGACCGTCGCTCGCACCACCCTCGCCTGCTCCGGTCAGCCCGCCCGCCCCGGCCGGAGCGCCCGCGCCGGTCGTACCGTCGCAGCCCTGGCCGGGACCCACCCCACCGGCGGGTCCGCCCCCCGGGCCGGGCCTGGCTGGCGCCAGCCCGACGCCACCTGTCGGCGCGACCCACTGGCGGAGGGCGCGCTGGGTGGTGCTCGGCGCGGTGCTGGCCCTGGGCGGGGTGGCCACCGCGGCGACGCTCTACCTGACCCGGGACCGCTACCCGGATCTGGAGTTCGCCTCGCTGCGCGAGCTGTCCCGGCTGTCGGCCGGCGCCGAACGGCCGGTCGGCATGTGGACTGCTGTGCTCGACGACCGGGCCTACCTGGCGTTTCCGCTGCCCGACGACCGGCTCGAGGTGGTGGCCGTCGACGCGGGCAACGGCCGCGAGGTGTGGCGCGAGCAGACCGACGTGCGGGCCGACGACTGGGAGGCGATCATCGCCGTCCCCGGGGCGGTGGCGGTCCTCGCCGACGCGCCGGGCGACAGCACCCCCCGACCGCTGGCCGTCCTCGACGGTCGTAGCGGCGAGCAGCGCTGGCAACGCGCTCTGCGTGGTGACGACGACGTCTACTTCACCGACGACACCGCGGTGGTGGTGGACCGGGCCGCTGACGAACTGGTCGGCCTGCGCCTGACCAACGGCTCGGCGAAGTGGAAGCAGCCCAACCCCCGCGGCCAGTACGCCGGTGGCCGTACCGTGGTCCGGCCGGTCGGCACCGACGCGGCGGCGGGCGGGCCGGCCTTCCTCGACGGCACGCCCCGCAACCCGTGGGTGAGCAAGGGGCGGCGACTGGTGCAGGTGGGTGCGGACCGGTCGGTGCGGCTGCTCGACATGGCGTCCGGCGTGGTGCTGCGCCAGTGGGGCAGCGTCGCCGACCTCGACGACCTGGTGGTCGCCCACGAGGACCGCCTGTACGTGGCAGCCAACGAGGGTGGTTACCAGCTGCTCTCGTACGACCTGGGCTCCGACGCCGAGCCGGTGGTGCTGCACCGTTCCGGCAACGACGCGTTCCGCCCGAAGGAGCTGGTCGCCTGCGGTGAGCGGCGGGCCTGCCTGTTGCAGGTTCCGGACAATGACGTCGCGCGCACCGAGGTGGTCGCGGCCACCGAGGGCGAGCGCATGATCAGGTGGTCGGCACCGGGCGTGACCGGCCTGGTCCCGTTGGGTGAGCAGGTGCTCGCCCAGCGGGAGTTGCCGGAGCCGACCGTCACCGTCTTCGACGCCGCCGGCAAGCCGGTGCTGCGGGACCGGGGCGGGGTGGCTGTCCGTCTGGACGCCGGCAACCTGCTGGTCTTCGCCAAGGCGCCCAGCGTGGTCGCTGACAACCGGGTGCTGGCCGGGGTGTGGGCCGAGTCCGGGGAGGTCGACGAGTTGGGTGAGCTGAAGGACGTGCGCAGCTCGTCCTGCTCGTGGAACACCCACGTGATCGCCTGCGGCGCGGACAAGGACTTCGTGCTGTACCGCTTCTCCGACGACTGACGTCAACGGCCCACCGGTCGGCTCGTACGATGCTCCGGTGAATCTTCGAGGTACGGTCCGCGCCGATCGTCCGTTGGTGGTTCTTGCCGTTGGGGAGGAGGCCCGCTACCTGCCGCCCGAGCTGCCGGTCCTGCTCACCGGCATGGGCAAGGTGAACGCCGCCAGCGCGGTGGCAGCGGTGCTGGCCGCCGGGCCGCGCCCCACCCTGCTGCTCAACCTGGGTACGGCGGGCGCGTTGCGTCCCGGCTGGGCCGGCATCCACGAGGTCGCCACGGTTTTCCAGCACGACCTGGACACCGACCTGCTGCGCACGCTCACCGGCGAGACCTACGGGGCGCCGCTGTCGCTGGCCGCCGAGGGCGCGGTGCTGGCCACCGGTGACACCTTCGTGGCCGACGACGCGGAGCGGGACCGGTTGGCGCAGCGCGCCGACCTGGTCGACATGGAGGGGTACGCGGTGGCCTGGGCCGCGGCGCAGGCCGGCGTGCCGTGCCGGCTGATCAAGCAGGTCAGCGACGAGGCGGGGGAGGGCGCGGCCCGGACCTGGCAGGAGTCGGTGGACGCGTGCGCCCGGGACCTGGCCGACTGGGCCGGTCGACACTTCGGCTGAGCGCGGCGGGTCAGTCGTCGGGTTGCCGCAGCCGCAGGCCCGGTGTGGTCTCCCGGACCGCTCCGGGAACCAGGATGTGCGCCGCCAACGTGAGCGCCACGACTGTGGTGACCAGCAGCGGCGGCCATCGGCCGGCCCACGGCAGCGTCAGCAGCGGCAGGGGGAGGCAGAGCATTCGCCGCCACGGCACGAGCCTGGACACCAGCAGGGTGAACAGGACGCGGCCGATCACGAACAGCGCCGGGCCGCCCAGGATCAGTAACAGCCACCCCACCGGCGTGGTGCCGGTCGGCCGGGTGACGACCAGGTCGAACGAGGCCGCAGTGGCGACCACCCCGGCGAGCATCACCAGATGGGTGTACGGAGCCACTCGCGCCGGCTTGCCCGACTTCGGCCCGGCCCCGGCCTCCAGCAGCTCGCCGGCCCGGAAGACGTAGACCTGCCAGAGCAGCAGCATGATGGCGAACGCGCAGAACAGCGCGGTGACCCGGAGCCCGGCCAGCGGGCCCCGGCTGACCTGCAGCGTGGGAACCAGGATGATGTCGCCGAGGGCCAGGATGATGAACTGCTGGTACCGCTCGCCCAGATGTGCTGTGGTTCGCTCGTACTGTTCGGAGGGCACCCGGCCCAGCCAGGGCGTGGGGTAGCGGGCCGCCGCGGAGATCAGGTCGATCGTGATGGCGATGGTCCAGAGGGCCCAGTTCACAGTGCCGGACACCGCGCCGGTGATCCAGAAGACACCGGACACCACGAACCAGAAGAAGAACCGGGTGGCCCGGACCATGGCCAACCGGTGTCGCTTCCGGTACAACGTCGTGACCAGGATGACGCCGCGGATCACGTGCGTGCCGACGTAGGAGATCGCGAAGACCATCGCGTGCCCGCTGGAGACCATCGGCAACGATGCCGCCATCCCCACCGAACCGACCATGGCGACCATCAGGATGGTCTGGATGGGGCGCTGCTGCGGGTCGTAGAACTCGGTGGTGGTGGAGGTGACCGACCAGGTCCACCAGATCGCCGTCAGCATCAGCAGGACCATCGCCGCGGCGGACCAGTTGTGGACCTCCGCGAGCAGGGTCGAGGTCAGCGCGAGCGAGGCCACGAAGACCACGTCGAAGAGCAACTCCAGCAGCGTGGCCCGCGTGGAACCGTCCGGCCGGCGTACCAGTGCCGCGGTTCCTCCGGTGGTCATGCCCGGCCTCCCGCCGTGTCTCCGAGGATTATCGGCGGTGCCGGCGCGGCCCGTCCCCGGATCGGCGATTCCCGCCGGTCGGGGAAGAGGGCGGCCGGAGGTTGCCACGACGTCGGGCACCGGGCGATGCTTTTTTGCATCCATCAATTTCGATCTCCCTGGAGGTTCGGATGCGCCGCTCCCCGCTGGCCGCCCTCGTCCTGAGCACCCTGCTGCTCGTCGCGCCCGGCGCGGCGCAGGCCGCCGTCCCCGACCGGGCCGCCGCGCCCGCCGCGGACCCGACGGCCACGCTGAGCGGGGTACGCACCACGGGCACCGCCTGGGGTCTGGACCCCGCCACCGGCCGGATGACCCTCACCGTCGACGACACCGTGACCTCCAGCGAACTGGCCGCACTGCGGGCGGTGACCGACCGGGCCGGCGTGCTGCTGCGCCGCGAACCCGGAACGCTGCGCCCCCTGATCGCCGGCGGGCAGAGCATCTACGGTGGCGGTGGCGCGCGCTGCTCGCTCGGCGCGAACGCCCGCAGCGGCAGCACCTACTACGTGATCACCGCCGGGCACTGCACCGCCGCCGCCACCACCTGGTACGCCGACAGCGCCCAGACCACAGTGCTCGGCACCCGCACCGCCACCAGCTACCCCACCAACGACTACGGGCTGATCCGCTACAGCGGCCTGATCGCCCATCCGAGCGCGGTCTACACCCACCCCGGTCTGCTGACCATCAATGGCCCCGGCAACGCGTACATCGGTCAGGCGGTGTGCCGCAGCGGCAGCACCACCGGCGTGCGCTGCGGCACCGTCACCGGCCTCAACCAGACGGTCAACTACGCCACCGGGGTGATCTACGGCCTGATCCGCACCAACATCTGCGCCGAGCCCGGGGACAGCGGCGGACCGCTCTACGTGGCCTCCACCGGCAGGATCCTCGGCATCCTCTCCGGTGGCACCGGCAACTGCACCGCCGGCGGCACCACCTACTACCAGCCGATCGCTGAGGTGCTGGCCGCGTACGGGCTGACGTTGCCCTGAGCGTAGAGGTGTGACGTGCGACGGGTTGCCCGTCCCGCGCGGGACACCTAGGCTCGGCGACGCCCAGCACCCCCGCCGCGAGGACGTGTGCCCGATGCCGACCGCCCCCCGACCTGACCGGCCGAGTGTTCCGGCAGGCCTCCCGTCGATCGAGGTGGCCGCCGTGGGGGAGACGATGGTGGTGCTCTGCCCCGCGCCGGGTGAGCCGCTGGAGCACGCCGAACGGGTCGCCGTCTCGGTCGGTGGGGCCGAGTCCAACGTGGCCGGCTACCTGGCCCGCCTGGGACACCTGACGACCTGGGTGAGCCGGGTCGGCGACGACCCCTTCGGTCGGGCCGTCATCCGGCACGTCGCCGCCGCCGGCGTCCGCGTCGACCAGGTGTGCGTGGACCCGGCCGCCCCCACCGGCCTGTACGTCAAGGACCCGGGCCCGGAGGGGACCGCCGTGCACTACTACCGGGCCGGGTCGGCGGCCGCCCGGATGGACCCCGCTACGCTGGCCGACCCGGCGCTGGCCGGTGCCCACGTGCTGCACCTGTCCGGAATCACCCCCGCGCTGTCCGCGTCCTGCCGGGCGCTGGTCGAGCACGCGGTGACCGACCGGCCGCTGGCGCAGGCGTTGGTCAGTTTCGACGTCAACCACCGGGCCCGGCTGTGGCCCGCCGAGCAGGCCGCGCCGGTGCTGCGCGACCTCGCCAACCGCTGTGACCTCGTCTTCGTCGGGCAGGACGAGGCGGAGACCCTGTGGGGCACCACCGACCCGGCGGCCGTACGCGAGCTGTTGCCCGATCCGGAGACGGTTGTGGTCAAGGACGGCGCGGTGGGCGCCACCGCACTGGTCCGCGACGCCGAACCGGTCTTCGTGCCCGCGCCCCGGGTGACCGTGGTGGAGCCGGTCGGCGCCGGAGACGCCTTCGCCGCCGGCTACCTGGCCGGGCTGCTGCGCGGCCTCGACCCGGTGCGGCGGTTGCGCCTCGGTCACCTCGTCGCGGCGCAGGCGTTGACCAGCAGCGGCGACAACGCCCCGGTCCCGCAGTGGGCCTGGTTCGAGAAACTCATCGACGCCCCCGCCGACGCCTGGTCGCCACTCGACCTGACCGGCCCGGGGGCGACGACCTGAGTCGGGTCCTCGGGTTGCGACCCGATGAGCAGCAACAGTCCCCACCGCGACCTCGGATGGAGTGCACCATGACCACACCGGACTTCGACCACATCTTCGGCGGCGCCCGGGTGATGGCGATCCTGCGCGGCCTGCCGGTCGCCGAAACCGTTCGGCTCGCCGAGCGTGCCTGGGATCTCGGCATCGACGTGGTGGAGGTGCCGGTGGCCACCGCCGACGCGGTGCCGGCGCTGCGGGCCGCCGTCGAGGCAGGCGCCGAGCGCGACCGGATCGTCGGCGCCGGCACCGTGCTCGATGTCGAACAGGTCGCCGCGGCGGCCGACGCGGGCGCCCGGTTCACCGTCGCGCCCGGCCTGGACCTCGCGGTCGCCGACGCCGCCGCCGCGCGTGGCCTGCCGCACCTGCCCGGTGTGGCCACCCCGACCGAGGCCCAGCAGGCGTTGCGGCACGGCCTTACCTGGCTCAAGGCGTTCCCCGCGATCTCGCTCGGGCCGGCCTGGTTCAAGGCCGTCGCCGGCCCGTTGCCGCAGTTGCGCTTCGTCGCCACCGGCGGCCTCGACGCCGGCAACGCCGACGCGTTCCTGCAAGCAGGCGTACGTGTGGTGGCCGTCGGATCCGCCCTCTCCGACCCCACCCAACTCGACGCCCTAGCCAAGCTAACCCGCCCCACCCTCTAACCCGCCCCGCCCCGGCCCCCCCGCCGCGCCGATCTTGCACTTACGGTCGCCGATACGTCCTGATTCGCCACGTTGGTCGCGACACAAAGTGCAAGATCGGCGCGCGAGGTGGGGTGGTGGCGCGCGGGGAGGGGGCGGGGTCGTGGCGGGGTTGTGCCATGGCGTAAGTGCGTCGGGGTTGGGGGCGGGGTTGGGGTGGGGTCTGCGTCGATGCTGTGGTGCGTACCACTTCTCGACACAAAGAGGTCATCGTGGCTCTGTCTCACCGGCGTCGCCGATCCGGGCTGATCGCCCTCGGCGCCGCCCTCACCCTGGCGGCCGGGTTCACACCACCCGGCACGGGAGCGGGCGCCGCCCCGCCGAACAACCCCGACCGCCCGGCGGGTCAACCCCCGGCCGCCGCCGGGCGCGCGTCCACCGTCACCCTGATCACCGGTGACACGGTCACCGTCACCACAGCGGCGGACGGCAGCACGGTGTCGACGGTGCGCCGGCCGGACGGCAGCACCCCGAGCTTCCACCGCACCGTGCGCGACGGCGACACCTACGTCTACCCGGACGCCGCGCTGTCCTATGTGACCAGCGGCGTGCTGGACCGGCAACTGTTCAACGTCACCGACCTCATCGCCGACGGTTACGACGACGCGCACACCGACGCGCTTCCGTTGATTGTCACGATGACCGACGCGGCGGCCCGCAACCGCACCCGTCCTGCCGTGGACGGCGCCAAACTGGTCCGCCAGTTGGACAGCGTGCAGGGCGCGGCGCTGACCCGCCAGCGGGCCACCGCCGACCGGTTCTGGACCGCGCTGACCGCCGGTTCGACCCGGCGTACGGGTGACGCCCCGACCCTGGCAGGCGGCATCGCCAAGGTCTGGTTGGACGGTCGGGTGCACGCCGACCTGGCCGAGTCGACAGCGCAGATCGGCGCGCCGAAGCTGTGGGCCGAGGGCAACACCGCCTCCGGTGTCGACGTCGCGGTGCTCGACTCGGGTGCGGACGCCGAACACCCTGATCTCGTCGGTCAGATCGCCGAGTCCAGCAGCTTCGTGCCCGAGGAGCCCGACATCCTCGACTACAAGGGCCACGGCACGCATGTCGCCTCGACGATCGCGGGCACCGGCGCCGCGTCTGGTGGCGCCGAGCGGGGCGTCGCCCCGGGTGCCCGGCTGCACATCGGCAAGGTGCTCAACAGCGAGGGCAGCGGGCAGGACTCCTGGATCATCGCCGGCATGGAGTGGGCGGCCCGGGAGCAGAAGGCCCGGGTGGTCAGCATGAGCCTGGGCGGCGAGTCCACCGACGGCAGCGACCCGATGAGCCAGGCGGTCGACCGGCTCAGCGCCGAGACCGGTGCCCTCTTCGTGATCGCCGCCGGCAACAGCGGCCCGGCGAGCATCGGCAGCCCGGGTGCGGCCAACTCCGCGCTCACCGTCGGTGCCGTCGACAGCACCGACCACCTCGCCGACTTCTCCAGCCAGGGGCCACGCGCCGGCGACGGCGGGCTCAAGCCCGAGGTCACCGCCCCGGGCGTGGACATCCTGGCGGCCCGCTCGCACCTCGTGCGGGGCTCCGGCGACTACACGCTGATGAGCGGCACGTCGATGGCCACCCCGCACGTTGCCGGCACTGCCGCGCTGGTCGCCGCCGCGCACCCGGACTGGACCGGTCAGCGGATCAAGGAAGCGCTGGTCAGCACGGTCAAGGCCACCCCCGAGTACACCCCGTACCAGGCGGGTGCCGGTCGGGTCGACGCGGTCGCCGCCGCGCACGCCACGGTCTTCGCCACCCCGAGTGCCTACTCCGGTTTCCAGGCGTGGCCGCAGCAGCCGGGCGCTACCGTCGACCGTACTGTCACCTACACCAACATCGGCAGCACGTCGGTGGCCCTGAAGCTGGCAGTCGACGCGGCCACCGCGCCGGCCGGACTGTTCGCGCTCTCCGCCGACCGGGTCACAGTGCCCGCGGGCGGCACCGCCACCGTGACGGTGACCGCCGAGTACGACAAGCTGCCGGTGGAGAAGCAGGTCAGCGGCATGGTCGTCGCCACCGACGACACCGGTGCGGTGCGTGGCCGCACCCTGATCGGGGCCGGCAAGGAGGGTCAGCGGCAGAACCTGACGCTTGTCGCCAAGGACCGGGACGGCAAGCCGCTCGTCGGCAAGGTCATCCTCACCGCCGACACCCTCTTCACCGCCGTGGACCTGCCCGAGAGCGGCACCGCCACGCTGCGGCTACCGGTGGGAAGCTGGAACGGTTGGATCTCCGCGGACGTGCGCGGCGCGCACGGGCCGCACTCCAAGGGCATGGCGATGCTCAGCTTCACCGACGTGAACCTGGACCGCGACCGCACCGTCACCCTGGACGCGCGCGCCGCCCGACAGGTGCAGGCCCGGATGCCGCAGGAGGCCACCGCCAGCGCGCTGCGGATGGACATCCACCGGTCCACGAAGAACGGTCTCACCGAGAGTCAGGTGCTGCCCGACGACTCGTACGACAGCATGTGGGCGTTGCCGACGAGCCGTCCGGTGACCGACGGCGAGTTCGAGTTCGGTGCCCGGTGGCGGCTGGAGCAGCCGGCCCTGACCGTTTCGGCTGGCGGTCGCTCGTACGACGATCTGTTGGTGAAGCGGGCGACCCCGGCGTTGCCGGCCGGTCGTCGCCAGCTCGACGCGGTCTACGTCGCCGACGCCTCGGCGGCGGGGCTGGCCAAGCGTCCGGTCCGGGACCGGGCCGTGGTGGTGCGCCGCAGTGACAGTGTGGACATCGCCACCCAGGCGCAGGTCGCCGCGGCGGCCGGAGCGAAGCTGCTGCTCGTGGTTAACGACGGCGTCGGGCGGCTCCAGCCCTGGGACGAGTTCGCGTGGAGCCCGGAGAGCCCGGCCCCGGTTACCGTCGCCACCCTCGGTGCCGACGAGGGTGGGCAGCTCATCGCCGCGCTGGAGCGGGGCGCGGTGCGGCTCACCGTCGAGTCGCACCCGCAGACCGACTACCTGTACGACGTGGCGCACCACTGGACCGGCACGGTGCCGGCCGACCCCACCTACCGGCCCACGAAGCGGGAGTTGGCCCGGGTCGACGTGGAGTTCCGCAACTACCGGCAGGGCAAGGCGCTGGAGTTCCGCACCGACGTCTGGCGCGGCTGGGCGTCGAGCAACCAGGAACCGGCCCCGGCGCAGGGCCGGCGCACCGACTGGGTGAGCGCCGACCAACTGTGGATCGACGACGCGTTCATCGCCGGCGAGACCGGTCAGCACCTGATGGCGGCGACCACGTACCCCGCCGGCAAGCCGAGCACCGTCACCTGGTTCGGGCCGATCCAGCGACCCCGGATGGGCGGCAGCTACGTGCCGGTCCGGTACCTGGACACCGTCTACCTGCCCGCGCCCGGGTGGGGCGACGGGGGCGGACACATCGGTGAGGCGTACGCGAACTACGACATGGTCAACCGGACCACCCTCTACCAGGGCGACAAGGAGCTGAACTGGGGCAACGCCGAGTACCTCCAGGTCTCCGGGCTGGCGTCTCAGCGACTGCCGTACCGGCTGGTGGTGGAGAACGACAGGGCCGCGTGGACCAACCCGTACTCCCGGCAGACCCGCACCGAGTGGGGTTTCCACTCGGCGGTCACCGGGGAGGAGTCGGCCGAGGCGCTGCCGATGATCCAGCTGGACTACCAGGTGGCCATCGACTCCGCCGGCACTGCGTCGCGGCGGGCGCCGCTGACAGTTGTCGCCTCCCACCTGCCCGGCGTCACCGGCACCATCAACGCGGTGACCGTCGAGGTGTCCTACGACGACGGGGCGACCTGGCAGAAGCAGCGGCTGACCCGGCACGGCGACGGCTGGCGTACCTCGCTGGCCGCGCCGGCGAAGGCCGGTTTCGTGAGCCTGCGCGCCACGGCGCGGGACAACGCCGGCAACACCGTGAGTCAGAGCATCAGCCGGGCGTTCGGCCTGCGCTGACAGCACTGCGGCCGGCCGTCGCTCGGGGTGCCTCGCGCACCCCGGCGGCGGCCGGCGCCGTCAGCCCCGTTCCTCGGCGAGCTGGTCCCAGTCCGTGATGACCGGCAGCAGGTCGCCGGCCAGCCAGGCGGCGCTCTGGTCGTCGTGGTGCCTGTCGCCGGGCACCCCGCACGTGCCCAGGGGGACCACCCAGCGGCTGTCCGAGCGGCGGGCCAGGTCCCAGACGAAGCGCGCCGCCGGCCCCCGGAAGCACCAGTGGGTGACCCCGGGCACGCTGGAGGTGGCCAACACACAGTCGTGGTCACCGTCGAGCCGGGGGCCGGGCCCGGTGTCCGGGCCGGGCAGGGCCCGCCACGGCGCCAGCCGGTGCAGGTCCCCCCAGGGCACCTGCCGGGCTGCCGCGTCGGCGACCTCCTCGGCGGCCGCGCCCACCAGCGCGGCGATGTCCACGCCGGGCATCGGGGTCGCGCCGAGCAGGTGCTCCAGCGCGTGACCGACCCGCGGCGTCAGCGCCAGCCAGGGCGCGAACACCTCGGGGTACGCGGGCGGCTCGGCCAGCGCGGCCAGCGCCGGGTGGGCGGCGATCCGACGTACGACAGCCGCCCGCAGGATGGCGTAGGCCGCCGCGTCCGTGCTGTCGGCGGCCATCCGGCGGTCCCAGCGCAGCAGCCGTTCACGCAGCGCGGCGGCGGCCGGACCGAGCCCCGTCGACTCGGCGAGGACCGCCAGCAGCGGCCCGGCCGCGCCCAGGTACGTGTCGGTGTGCACCGAGGCCATCTCGTCGGCCGTCCAGGCCGAACGGGCGTCGAGCAGCTCGGCGATGCGATGCGCCCGGTGCGCTGCGGCGAACTCCACACCGAGCGGTGCCGCCAGCCCGCGCTCGTTGGCCATCACCGACCTACCGACCACCTCGGCGCTGGGCATCGGCGCGTGCCAGCCCTGCCAGGCGTACGCGGTGTCCCATCCGGGGACCACCCGCCGACCGTTTTCCGGGTGCCGTACCGGCACCGCGCCGGCGACCCGGTGCAGCAGCCCTCCGGCGGTGTCCGCCGCCTGCACCACGTTGACCGGCTCCACCCAGTGCCGCAGGGCGTGGTCCACATCGGCCACGGTGCGGGCGCGCAGCAGCTCCGGCAGCGTCGCGAAACCGAGGTCACCCCGAACCCGGGGCGGGTAGCGCAGGCTGACGGCACTCTCGTCGTCCGGCCCACCGGCGATCACCGGACCACGATCGGTCTCCACCACCTCGACCTCGACCGGGTCGGCCCCGGCCACCTCGATCGTTTCGACGTGGCGGTGCGCCGGTCGCCAGCCGTCCGGGCCGAGCGCCTGCACCCGGGGGCCGTCGCGGCGCAGCCGCTCCGCGTACACGTCCTGGTAGTCGGCCATCGCGTTGGTGATCGCCCAGGCCACCGGACCGGTGTGCCCGAAGTGCGCGATGCCCGGCACACCCGGCACCGCCAACCCGACCACGTCGTACTCCGGGCAGGCCAGCCGGATCTGCTGGTAGACGCCGGGATCCTCGATGAACCGGTGCGGATCGCCGGCGAGCAGCGCCGCCCCGGTGCCGGTGCGCTCGGCGGCGAGCAGCCACCCGTTGCTGCCGGCCACGGCGGGCCCGTCGGTGGCGAACCTGTCGACCGCGTCCGGCCCGAGTCGCTGCGCCACGTGCTCGCGCCAGAGCTTGCCGGGGAACCCGGCGAACAGGATGTGGTGGCCCAGCCAGACCGCGAGCGGCGTCCACGGCTCCCACCGACCAGGGCGCAGCCCGGTGGCGGCGAACTCCGGTGACCGGGCCGCCCCGGCGGCGAGGCTGGCGTTGACGCCGTCCACGTAGGCGCCCACCCACTCGGCGGTCGCCGGGTCCAGTGCCGCGTGGCAGCGGCGTGCGGTGTCGTCGAGCCGGACCTGCCGGACGAAGCGGTCCCAGCCGAGCGCGTCGGGGCCGAGGAACGCCGCGCTGGTGCCCTGGGCGCGGTGCCGTTCCACCTCGATCTGCCAGGCCCGGTCGTACGCGGTCACCCGGCCCTGCGCCGTGGCGAGGGCGAGCGGGTCGTCGGCCCGCAGGTGCGGAACCCCCCACGGGTCACGGAAACGCCGGGCGCTGCGCTCGCTCACGCCGGCTCCGGGGCCACTGTGGTGGCCCGGCGTCGGGCCGCGGGGACGACCAGCGGGGTGCCCGTCTCCGGGTCGTCGATCACCCGGCAGGGCAGCCCGAACACCTCCGCCACCAGGTCGGCGGTGACCACCGACGCCGGCTCCCCGGCGGCCACCACCCGTCCGTCGCGCATGGCGATCAGGTGGGTGGCGTAGCGGGCCGCGTGGTTCAGGTCGTGCAGCACCGCGACAAGGGTGCGGCCCTGCTCCTCGTGCAACCGGGCGCAGAGGTCCAGGATCTCGATCTGGTGGGCGATGTCGAGGTACGTGGTCGGCTCGTCGAGCAGCAGCAGGGGCGTCTGCTGGGCCAGTGCCATGGCGATCCAGACCCGTTGCCGCTGCCCGCCGGACAGTTCGTCCACCGCCCGGTCGGCGAGGTCGTCGACACCGGTCGCGGCCATCGACTCCTCGACCACCCGTTCGTCCTCGCGGGACCACTGCCGCAGCAGCCCCTGGTGGGGGTAGCGACCCCGGGCGACCAACTCGGCGACGCTGATGCCGTCCGGTGCGATCGACGACTGCGGCAGCAGGCCGAGTGTCCGGGCCACGGTGCGGGCCGGCAGATCGTGAATGTCGCGTCCGTCCAGCAGCACCGCACCGGCGCTGGGGCGCAGCATCCGGGACAGCGCGCGCAGCAGCGTCGACTTGCCGCACGCGTTCGGGCCGATGATCACCGTGAAGGATCTGTCGGGCACCGCCACTGTCAGGTTCTCGGCGATGGTGCGCTGGTCGTAGGCGAGGGTCAGCGCGGTGCCGCCGAGTCGGGAATCGCCGGGTCGCATGGGTGCTCCTTCGAGGGCGTCACTGGTGTTCACAGCCGGCCGGCCCGACGTTCCATCGCCAGCAGCCAGACCAGGTAACCGCCGCCGATCACGCCGGTCACCACGCCGACCGGGAGTTGGTGCCCGGCGAACGCGCGCTGCGCCACAAGGTCGGCCCCGACCAGCAGCGCCGCGCCGACGGCCATCGACGGCAGCAGGTTCGGACCAGGGGCCCGGGTCAGTCGTTTCGCCACGTGCGGGGCGACGAGCGCCACGAAGGACACCGGCCCGGCGGCGGCTGCCGCGAACGAGACCAGCAGCACGGCGGCAGCGAGCAGTACCAGGCGCAGCCGGCGTACCGGCACCCCCAGGGCGCTGGCCGCGTCGTCGCCCAACTCCATCATCCGCAGCGCCGGAGCGCAGCCGACGAGCACCAGCGGCGCCAACAGGACCAGGACGGCGAGCAGCGGCCCGGCGTTTGCCCAGCCCCGTCCGTCCAGGCTGCCGGTGAGCCAGAGCACCGCGCGGGCGGCTTCCATCAGGGGCGCCCGGGTCAGCAGGTAGCCGTTGACGCCGGTCAGGATCGCGGCCACCCCGATGCCGACCAGGATGAGCCGGTAGCCGTGCACTCCGCGCCGCCAGGCGAGCGCGTAGATCACCAGACCGGTGCCGAGGCCACCGACGACCGCCGCGCCGGCCAACGCCAGGCTGCTGCCACCGAGGACGACCACCACCAGCGCGCCGGTCGACGCGCCCTGGGTGAAGCCCAGAATGTCCGGGCTGCCCAACGGGTTGCGTACCAGCGACTGGAACACCGTGCCGGCGAGCGCCAACGCCGCGCCGACCACCACTGCGGTGACCAGCCGGGGCAGGCGCAGTTCGAGCACGATGAACTGCTCCGCGACGGTGCCGCCGCCGGTCAGCGTGCGGAGCACGTCCGCCGGCCCCATCGGGTAGTCACCACTGCCCAGGGCCACCAGGCCGAAGCCGGCGGCGAGCACCGCCGCGCCGGCACCGACGCCCAACGCGCGGGGCCGGAACCGCAGCGACAACCCCCATGAGGTACGCAGAACTGTCACGGTTGCGCCACCGGTCGGCGGGTGACCAGCCACAGGAAGAGCGGGCCGCCCAGCACGGCGGTCACCATGCCTACCTGGAGTTCTCCGGGGCGGCCCAGCACCCGGCCGAGCACGTCGGCGCCGAGCAGCAGCGCGGGTGAGAGCACCGCGCAGTACGGCAGCAGCCAGCGCAGGTCCGGGCCGGTCAGGGCACGGACCAGGTGCGGCACGAGCAGCCCGACGAAGACGATCGGCCCGCACGCGGCGGTCGCCGCGCCGCAGAGCAGGGTGACGGCGACGATGACGGCGGCGCGGATCAGCGCGGGTCGAGCGCCGAGGGCTCGCGCCGCGTCGTCGCCGAGCGCCAGCGCGTTCAGCGGACGGGCGGCACCGAGCGCGACCAGCAGCCCGACGAGGATGAACGGCAGCACCCGGGTGACGGTCGCGGAGTCCGCGCTGGCCAGCGAGCCGACGGTCCAGAAGCGCAGCCGCTCCAGCGACGCGGTGTCCAGCAGCATCACCGCGCTCACGTAGGAGTAGAGGGTGGCGTTGAGCGCGGCTCCGGCCAGCGCGAGCCGGGCCGGTGTGGCGCCGCGTCCGCCGCCTACGGCGTAGACGAGCGCGGTCACCGCCGCCGCGCCGAGCAGCGCGAACCAGACGTACCCGCCGACGGCGGTGACGCCCAGGAACGCGGCGGCGGTGGCGACGGCCGCGGACGCGCCGGCGTTGATGCCGAGTAGCCCGGGGTCGGCGAGTGGGTTGCGGGTGAGGGCCTGCATGACCGCGCCCGCCACACCGAGGGCGGTGCCGGCGAGCAGCCCGAGCAGGGTGCGGGGTAGGCGCATCCGGTGCACCACCGCGTACTCGGTGGCGTCGCGGTGCAGCAACCCGGACCAGACGTCGGCGAGCGGCATGGCCTTCGCGCCGACCGCGATGCTGAGCACCACGATCACCGCGAGCAGTGCCACGGCGCTGACCAGCCCGGCGGCGCGGGCCGCCCGACGGCCACGCCGGCTCGGGGGTACGGCCGCTTCGCTGGCCGGCACGGGTGGTGCCGGTCGGGTGACTGTGGGTGTGGCGTCCAGTGTGGGCTCCGGGGTGGTGGCGACACGACGTACCGCTGTTGACAATGACCGAGGTTAGGCTAACCTAACCCCGCTGCCCTGGTCGACCCCGGCCAACCCTTGATCGAAAGACAACACCATGCCCGATGCCCTGTCCGCCCGCCGCCTCTCCCGCCGTGGCCTGCTGGCCGCCGGTGGCGCTGCCACACTGGCCACCCTGCTTGCCGCCTGTGGCACCGACGACGCCGCGAAACCCGCCGCCGGCAACGGAAACGGCCCCTGGTCGTTCACCGACGACCGCGGCACGAAGGTAGCGGCGGCGGCCCGTCCGACCCGCGTGGTGGCCTTCACCGGCGTGGCGGCGGCACTGATCGATTTCGGTCTCGACAAGCAGCTCGTGGGCGTGTTCGGTGAGACCAAGCGCGCCGACGGCACTGCCGAGCCGCAAGCCGGGGACCTGAACGTCGAGGGCGTCGAGATCCTCGGCAACGTGTGGGGCGAGTTCAGCCTGGAGAAGTACGCGGCGCTGCGCCCCGAACTGCTTGTCACCCACATGTACGACCCGGACGCGCTCTGGTACGTGCCGGACGAGAGCAAGGCCAAGATCCTCCCGCTGGCGCCCAGTGTGGCGATCACCACCGCCCGGGTGCCGATGACCAAGCCCATCGAGCGGTACGCGGCGCTGGCCGAGTCGCTCGGCGCGGACCTGTCAGCGAAGAAGGTCACCGACGGAAAAGCCCGCTTCGACGCCGCCGCCGAGGCGGTCCGGCAGGCGGTCAAGGCCAACCCCGGGATCACTGTGATGGCCTGCTCCGGCAGCCCCGACCTCTTCTACGTCTCCAACCCGAAGGTCAGCACCGACCTGATGTACTTCGCCGAGTTGGGCGTCGACATCGTGGTCCCCACCAAGCTCGAAGCCGGCGACTACTTCGAGGCGCTGAGCTGGGAGAGCGCCGGCAAGTTCCCGGCCGACCTGATCCTGCTCGACAACCGCAGCACCGCTCTACAGGCCAAGGACCTCACCGCCAAGCCGACCTGGCAGCAACTGCCGGCGGTCAAGGCCAACCAGGTGAGCCCGTGGGACGCGGTGCCCCGCTTCTCGTACGCCGGCTCCGCGCCGCTGTTGGAGAACCTCGCCACCGCCATCCGGAACGCGAAGAAGGTCAGCTGACGGAAACCACATCCCGAGGCGCATCGCCGCGCCCGGGGTGGATTCCGGCTGCCCTCGTGGAGAACGTGGAAGGACATTCCGTGACCGTGCCGACGTACCCAGTCGAGACCACCACGCCGCCACCGGCGTCAACCGCCGCGCGGGCCCAGCTGCTGCATGGCGGCTCGGTCGAGCAGTACCGCCGGACAATCGCCGACGGCGTCGACCGGGTCGCCCGTCGGGTCGCCACAGTGGACCGTCCCGGCACCGGAATCACGCCGGCCGAACTGGCCCCCCTTGTCGACCGGGTGGACCTGGACCGTCCGCTGGGCGACGCCGGCGCCGCCCTCGACGAGCTGGAGGACGTCTACCTGCGCGACGCCGTCTGGTTCCACCACCCCCGCTACCTGGCCCACCTCAACTGCCCGGTGGCCATCCCGGCACTGCTCGGCGAGTCGGTGCTGACCGCCGTGAACTCCTCACTGGACACCTGGGACCAGAGCGCCGGGGCCACCCTCATCGAGCGCCGGCTGATCGACTGGACGGCCGAGCGGATCGGACTCGGTCCGCATCCGGACGGGGTCTTCACCAGCGGCGGCAGCCAGTCCAACCTCCAGGCGCTGCTGTTGGCCCGGGAGGAGGCGTGCGTCGACGCCATCGGCCCGGCGGCGCGCGCGGAGCTGCTGCCCCGGCTGCGCGTGATCACCTCCGCTGCCGGCCACTTCAGCGTGCAGAAGTCGGCCAAACTGCTCGGCCTCTCCCCGGACGCGGTCATCGCGGTGGCCACCGACACCCGGCGACGGATCAGCGCGGCAGCGGTCAGTGCGGAGATCGTGCGGTGCCGCCAGGCCGGGCTCGTGGTGATGGCCGTCGTCGGCACCGCCGGCACCACAGACTTCGGCTCGATCGACCCGCTCACGGAGCTGGCCGGGATCTGCGCGGCAGCCGACGTCTGGCTGCACGTGGACGCCGCGTACGGCTGCGGTCTGCTCGTCTCACCGACGCGCCGGCACCTGCTCGACGGCATCGAGCGTGCCGACTCGGTGACAGTGGACTTCCACAAGTCGTTCTTCCAGCCGGTCAGCTCCAGCGCGCTGCTGGTCCGCGACCGGCGGACGTTGCGGCACGTCACGTACCACGCCGACTACCTCAACCCGGCCCGGATGGTGGAACAGCGCATCCCCAACCAGGTCGACAAGAGCCTGCAGACCACCCGCCGCTTCGACGCGCTGAAGCTCTGGCTCACCCTGCGGGTGATGGGCCCGGACGCGCTCGGCGGGCTCTTCGACGAGGTCGTCGACCGGGCCGCCGACGCCTGGCAGCTGGTCAGCGAGGATCCGCGCTTCGAGGTGGTGACGCGCTCGGAGCTGAGCACTGTGGTGTTCCGGTACCTGCCCACCGGCTCCGGCCGGGAGTTGGCCGACGCCGCCAACCTGCACGCCCGGGAGGCCCTCGCGGCGTCCGGTCTCGCAGTGGTCGCCGGGACCCGGGTGGATGGCCGGCACTTCCTGAAGTTCACACTGCTCAACCCGGAAACCACAGTCGACGACGTCGGGTACGTGCTCGACCTGATCGCCACCCACGCCGGCCGGTACGTGCACGACCACGTCGACGCCGACCTGACCTGCCACGTCGGCTGACGCCGGTGACCACGAACCCGCGCCTGGAGACCCCGATGTCCACCCACGACTTCGTCGCCATCGGGTTGGGCCCGTACAACCTGGGCCTGGCCTGCCTCACCGCGCCCATCGACGAGCTCGACGGCGTGTTCCTGGAGGCGCGGCCGAGCCTCGCCTGGCACCCCGGCATGCTGCTGGAGTCCGCCCGGTTGCAGACCCCGTTCATCGCCGACCTGGTCAGCCTCGCCGATCCGACGTCGCCGTACTCCTTCCTCAACTACCTCAAGGAGATCGGCCGGCTGTACCCGTTCTACATCCGGGAGAGCTTCTACCCGCTGCGCAGTGAGTACGACGCGTACTGCCGGTGGGCGGCGGCGAAACTGCCGAACCTGCGCTTCGGTCACAGCGTGACAACTGTGGAGTACGACACCGCCGACGAGCGGTACGTGGTGCGGGCCAGCACCGGCACGGGGGAGACGGTGGAATACCGGGCCCGGCACCTGGTGCTCGGCACCGGCACCCCGCCGCACCTGCCCCCGGCCGTGGCCGAGTTGCCCGGTGACGCCGTGCACAACTCCCACTACCTGGAGCAGCGCTCGGCGCTGCGCGCCAAGCGCAGCATCACAGTGGTGGGCAGCGGGCAGAGCGCCGCCGAGATCTACCACGACCTGCTCGGCGACATCGACCGCTACGGCTACCAGCTCAACTGGGTGACCCGGTCGCCGCGGTTCTTTCCGCTCGAATACACCAAGCTGACGCTGGAGATGACCTCGCCGGACTACGTGGACTACTTCCACGCCCTGCCCGAGGCGACCCGCTACCGGCTGGAGTCCGAGCAGAAGGGCCTGTTCAAGGGAATCAACGCCGACCTGATCAACGACATCTTCGACCTGCTCTACGCGCACAGCGTCGACGGGCCGGTGAACACCCGCCTGCTCACCAACACCGAGCTGGTCAGCGCCGAGCACCGGGACGGGCAGTACACGCTGGGGTTGCGTCAGGTGGAACAGGAACGCGACTTCGTCCTGCGTACCGAGGGCCTCGTCCTGGCCACCGGCTACCACTACCGGGTGCCGGAGTTCCTCACGCCGGTGCGGGACCGGATCCGCTGGGACGCGCACGGCCGCTTCGACGTGGCCCGCAACTACAGCATCGACCACAGCGGGCGGGGCATCTTCCTACAGAACGCGGGCACCCACACGCACAGCATCACCTCACCGGACCTGGGCATGGGCGCCTACCGCAACTCCTGGATCATCAGCGAGCTGCTCGGCCGGGAGCACTACCCGATCGAGAAGAGCATCACCTTCCAGGAGTTCGGGGTGTCGTCGTGACCACCGTCTTCACCCACGTCGACGACAGGCTCGGTGAGTTCGCGCTGCGGCCGCTCGATTCGGACGCCGACGCGGCGCTGCTGCACACCTGGGTGACCCACCCGAAGGCGGCGTTCTGGATGATGCAGGACGCCGACCTGGCCCAGGTCACCGAGGAGTACCGGCGCATCGTCGAGCACCCGCACCACGACGCGTACCTCGGCCTGTGGCGGGGGAGTCCCGCCTTCCTGGCGGAGCGCTACGACCCGGCCCACGTCGAGCTGGTCGGCCTGTACGACCACCAGCCCGGTGACGTGGGCATGCACTTCCTCTGCGCGCCGGTCGACGCGCCGGTGCACGGCTTCACCCGGGCGGTGATCGGCACCGTCATGGCGTGGCTCTTCGCCGATCCGACGACCCGACGGGTGGTGGTCGAACCGGACGTGCGCAACACCGCTGTGCACGCGCTGAACGCCGCCGTCGGCTTCACCGTCGTCGGCCCGATCGTCAAGCCCGAGAAGGACGCGCTGCTCAGCGTCTGCACCCGGGCCCAGTTCCAGGCCGCCGCCGATCGCGCCACTGTCGACAGCGCCGCTGCCACCCGAACCGAAGGAGCCCCGGCGTGACCACCACCGCCGTCCCCACCCACACGCCAGTCGCCACCGCGCACAGCGCCTCCGGCGACCCGGTCGGGCACCTCACCCCGCAGCGCTGGGCCCGGGCCAACCGGCTGCTGGTCCGCAAGGCTCTCGCCGAGTTCACCCACGAGCGGCTGCTTCGCCCGGAGGCCGTGACCGGCCCCGATGAGCGGCAGTGGTACGAGGTCCGCAGCGACGACGGCACCGTCGCCTACCGGTTCGCGGCGCGGGTGCTCGCCCTGGCGCACTGGCAGATCGACGCGGACAGCATCACCCGACACCGCGACGGCACGTCAGTGGCCCCCGACGCGGTGGACCTCATCGTCGAACTGCGCGACACCCTCGGGCTCTCCGCGCGGGTGCTCCCGGTCTACCTGGAGGAGATCACCTCGACGCTGGCGGGTACGGCGTACAAGCTGGCCCAGGCCGCGCCGAGCGCCGCCGAGCTGGCCGAGGCGGACTTCCAGACCATCGAGACCTCGATGACCGAGGGCCATCCGTGCTTCGTGGCGAACAACGGCCGGCTCGGCTTCGGCGTCGACGAGTACCACCGGTACGCCCCGGAGGCCGCCGCGCCGGTGCGGCTGGAGTGGCTGGCCGCGCACCGGGACCACTCGACGTTCAGCAGCGCCGCCGACCTCGACTACGACACGCTCATCGAGCGCGAGTTGGACGCCGAGACCCGGGCCCGGTTCGCGGGCACCATGGCCGATCTCGGGCTGGACCTCGCCGACTACCACCTGATCCCGGCGCACCCGTGGCAGTGGTGGAACAAGCTGGCTGTCACCTTCGCCGGCGAGTTGGCCCAGCGGCGGCTGGTGCACCTCGGGCCCGGGCCGGACGTGTACCTCGCCCAGCAGTCCATCCGAACCTTCTTCAACGTCAGCGAGCCGGGGCGGCACTACGTCAAGACCGCGCTGTCGGTGCTGAACATGGGCTTCATGCGGGGGTTGTCGGCGGCGTACATGGCGGCCACCCCGGCGATCAACGACTGGCTGGCCGACCTGATCGCCGGCGACGAGGTGCTGACCGGCACCGGCCTGACAGTCATCCGGGAGCGAGCCGCTGTGGGTTACCGGCACCGGCAGTACGAGGCGGCGACCGAGCGCACCTCCCCGTACCGCAAGATGCTGGCAGCCCTGTGGCGGGAGAGCCCGGTGCCCGAGCTGGCGCCGGGGCAGCGGCTGTCCACCATGGCCGCGCTGCTGCACGTCGACGACGAGGGCGGGTCACTGGCGGCCGCGCTGATCGCCCGGTCCGGCCTGGCGCCCGAGGTGTGGCTGCGTCGCTACCTGGACGCGTACCTGACCCCGCTGCTGCACAGCTTCTACGCCCACGATCTGGCCTTCATGCCGCACGGCGAGAACGTCATCCTGGTCCTCGACGAGCAGGACACCGTCCAGCGGGTGATCTTCAAGGACATCGCCGAGGAGATCGCGGTGATGAGCGACAGGGTCGAGCTGCCGGCGGCGGTGGAGCGGATCCGCGTCGAGGTGCCCGACGACACCAAGCTGCTGAGCATCTTCACCGACGTGGTGGACTGCTTCCTGCGGCACCTCAACGCCGTCCTGGTCGAGGCCGGTGTGCTCGCCGAGGACGACTTCTGGCGCACTGTCGCTGCCTGCGCCGCCGACTACTTCGACCGGGTGCCGCACCTGGCCGAACGGGTCCGCCACTACGACCTGTTCGCGCCGGAGTTCACGCTGTCCTGCCTCAACCGGCTGCAACTGCGCGACAACCAGCAGATGATCGACCTGGCCGACCCGTCCGCGGCGCTCCAGTTCGTCGGCACCCTCACCAACCCGCTCGCCGCCCACGCCCCGGCCCGGTGATCGCTGTCGCGTGTGGTCGGCGCGCACGCCAGCGGGTGCAGTAGGCGAATGGGCGGGTTGCCGACCGACCGGGCCGGCGCTGGCTCAGTCGGTCGGCTCTGCCGTGCCGGCCTGCTGGAACGCGCGGGCCAACGCGGCGAGGTCGAGGCCCTCGAAGTGCTGGAGGAACCGGCGGCGTACGGCGGCCAGGTGACTCGGCCAGGATTCCTCCAGGCGGGCGTAGCCCGCGTCGGTGAGGACGGCGTTCCACCCGCGCGCGTCCTCCTCGCACCGTTCCCGACGGACCAGGCCCTGCGTCTCCAGCCTGATGATCGTGCGGGTCATGCCGCTGAGGGAGAGGTGGCAGAGCGCGGCGAGCTCGTTCATGCGCATCCGCCGGTCCGGTGTCTCGGAGAGGTTCATCAGCGCCGTGTACTCGGTGAGCGGTAGCTGACGGTCACCGACCATGTCCGCGTCGATCGCGCGGGGCAGCACGTGCATGACCTGACCCAGGGCGCGGACCAGCGCTTCCTCGTCTGGGGTGAGGGGTTGCGGAGTCGCTGCGGAGGTGTTGGACATCCTCGTATCATACTTGTTTGACCGAGCAAGTGCTCACCCTCCGTGTGACCACGCCCATAGGCCACATATTTGCTTGACCAATCAAGCACCGGCTAGCGTTCCGGTCGTCAGGCAAGGACCTCTGAAAGGCGCCACACATGACCAGGATCGGGATCATCCTCGGAAGCACCCGCCCGGGGCGTAACGGCGAGGCCGTCGCCCGCTGGGTGCTCGAGATCGCCAAGCAGCGCTCCGACGCGGAGTACGAGCTGATCGACCTGCTCGACTACCAGCTGCCGCACCTCGACGAGGCGTACCCGCCCTCGATGGGCCAGTACACCCAGCCGCACACCAAGCGGTGGGCCGAGACGATCGCGTCGTTCGACGGGTTCGTCATCGTCACCCCCGAGTACAACCACTCGACCTCGGGCGCCCTGAAAAACGCGATCGACTTCCTCTACGCCGAGTGGAACAACAAGGCCGTCGGCTTCGTCAGCTACGGCTCGGTCGGCGGGACGCGCGCCGTGGAGCACCTGCGTCTGATCTCCGGTGAGCTCCAGATGGCCGACGTGCGCTCGCAGGTCGCCCTGTCGCTCTTCACCGACTTCGAGAACTTCAGCGTCTTCAAGCCCAACCAGTTCCACCAGGACTCGCTGACCGCCACGCTCGACCAGGTGGTCGCCTGGAGCACCGCGCTCGCCCCGCTGCGCAAGGGCTGAGCGGTTCGCGTCGTCCGGAAACGGCCGCGGGGGATCCCACGGCCGTTCCCGGACGTTCAGGCACGCTCCGCGCCGGCGAACAGATCCAGCGAGAGCTGCCACAGTCGCGCCGCCGCCGCGGGGTCGATCGCGTGGTCGGCGACGCCGCGCAGCGGGTCCGCCGGGTCGTGGCGCACCGCCTGCGCACAGTCCTCGAAGTACCGGCCGCCGATGCCCTCCAACTGCGGCCCGGCGGCGAGCAGCACGGACGTCGCGGCTCCCTGCTGCGGGGTCTTGAAATCGAATGCCGGAAGCTGCGCGTAGTCCTGCTCGGTGAGGTGCCGTCCCAGGTTGGTGGCGACCGCGCCCGGATTGGCCACGTTGACGGTGATGCCGTCGCCGGCCCAACGCCGGTTCGCCTCGACAGCGAACAGCGCGGTGGCGGTCTTCGACTCGCCGTAGGCGAGCAGCCGGTCATACCGGCGTTCCCGGAAGTTGACGTCCTCGAAGACCATCGGGGCCTGAACGTGGGCGATGGAACTCAGCGACACCACGCGGGCCCGACCGGCCGCGGCGAGGGCCCGGTGCAGGCCGTTGGCGAGCGCGAAGTGGCCGAGGTGGTTGGTGGCCAACTGCAACTCCCAACCCTCCGCCGTGCGCATCTCCGGGGTCGCCGACACCCCGGCGTTGTTGACCAGGATGTGCAGGGGCCCGTCCCAGGCGGCCACGAACTCGGCGACCGACCGCTGGTCGGACAGGTCCAAGGGCGCGACCCGGAGCAGGCGGTTCGCGGTCCCGGCGGCGATCTCCCGCGCGGTCCGCTCGCCGGCCCGCACGTCCCGTACCGCCAGTGTCACCTCGGCGCCCGTCATGGCCAGCGCCCGGGCGGTCTGCACCCCGATGCCCGACGAGGCGCCGGTGACGATGGCGCGTCGCCCGGTCAGGTCGACACCGGCCACGACGTCGGCGGCGGTGGACCGGGCGTTGAACGGCGTGCTGACGCGTGATCCCGACATGATCGATTTCCTTCGGTAGGTGTCCTCGCGTGACAGTGGCAGCTCGCCGTACAGGCGTACGGCGTGCCGGCACCGCCCTCCGCACCGATCGTGCGCGGAGGTCTACGCGGACCGCCAACACGCGCTTCCTGGCGTGGCTACAGTCTGTTCCTGTGGCCACGCCTGAGCTGCGACAACTGCGGTACTTCCTGGTCCTCGCTGAGGAGCTGAGCTTCACCCGGGCCGCCGCCCGCCTGATGATCGCCCAGCAGTCGCTCTCGCAGCAGATCACCGCGCTGGAACGCGCCCTCGGGGCGAAACTGTTCGACCGCGACAGCCGCGGCACCACCCTCACCGACATCGGCGCCCTGTTCGTGCCCGAGGCGCGCGCCGTGACCGACCGCGCCGAGCAGGCCGTCGCCGTCGTGGGGCGGGCCCTGCGGGGTGAGGTCGGCACCCTCCGGCTCGCCTTCCTGACCACAGTCGCCAACCACCTGCTGCCCCCGGTGGTCCGGGCGGTCCGCCACCACCTGCCCGACCTGCACCTGACCACCGAGTCCACAAGCATCGCGCCCCTGGTCCAGGGCGTTCTCGACGGGCAGTTCGACGTCGCCTTCACCCGGACCCCGCTCGTTCCCGGCCTGGAGTCCAGGAGACTGACCACCGAACCGGTCTGCGCGGTGCTGCCCGAGGGCCACCCGCTCGCCGGGCGCGACGAGTTGACCCTCGCCGACCTGGCCAACGAACAGTGGGTCATGACGCCGCGCGGCTCCTGGGAACCCTGGCACCGTGCCTACGAGGAGCAGTTCCGGGAAGCGGGCTTCGTACCGACAGTCGTTCAGGAGGAGGCCGGCGTGCAGAGCCTCCTCGGCCTGGTCGCCGCCGGACTCGGCGTCACCCGACTCGCCTGCTCGGCGGCGAGTCTCCGCCGCACCGGCGTGGTGTTCGTCCCGCTGGCCGGCGCCTACGCGTACACCGAGATGGTGTGGTTGGCGGGCAATACCGCGCCTGGGCTGCGCCGGTTCCTGGACGTGGTCACCGAGCTCGCGGCGACGACCGACCTCACCAGCACCGGCTGACGGGGAGTCGGCCGGCTCAACGCGTCGCGAGGTGGTGGGTGGTGCCGTCGGCGACGGCGCGAAGCTTGTCGGGGTTGGCGACGTTGTGGATGGCGGTGATGCGGCCGTCGGCGTCGATGTCGAAGGAGACGGTGGCGACCACCCGACCCGCACCGCTGAACACCAGACCCGGCCCCCGGTTGATCTCGACCAGGGCGGCGCGCATGTCGTGCGGCGCAACCCCCTGGTAGGTGACGGTGCCGATGGCCGCGAACCACGCGGCGACAGTTCCCGCACCCCTGACGGGACGCAGTGCCTGCCGGACCTTACCGCCACCGTCGGTCCACAACGCGACGTCGGGGGACAGCAGCTCCAGCAGGGTGTTGATGTCGCCACCGGTCGCGGCGGCGAGGAACCGCTCGGTGACCCCCCGTTGCTGCGACCGGTCCGCCGTGAAACGTGGCCGCTGGCCCCGCACATGCTCGCGGGCACGGTGGGCGGTCTGGCGGACCGCGGCCTCGGAGCGCTCCACCGCCGCCGCGATCTCCGCGTGGCTGAAGTCGAAGACCTCCCGCAGGACGAACACGGCGCGTTCGAGTGGGCTGAGAGTCTCCAGCACCACCAGCATCGCCATCGACACCGACTCGGCGTCGGTGACGGCGTCGGCGGCGTCCCCTTCGGTCAGCACGGGCTCGGGCAACCACGGCCCCGGATAGGTCTCGCGGTGGTGCCGGGCCGAGCGTAGGCGCTGCAACGCGAGGTTCGACACGATGCGGGCGAGGTACGCCCTGGGGTCGGCGACCTGGGAGCGGTCTGCCGAGGACCAGCTGATCCAGGCGTCCTGCACGGCGTCCTCGGCATCGGCCGCGCTGCCGAGGATTCGGTAGGCCACCGAGAACAGCAGGTTGCGGTGACTGTGGAACACCTGCTCGTCGGCGTCCGGCGGGTGCGTCACCGCGCGTCCCGCAGGCGGGTGAGGCGGCCACCACGCGGCCAGAACGCGCCGGAGGAGGGCAACCGCGACATGCGACGGTAGGTCGGCCAGGGCGAAGCGCTCACGGTTTCCTTGTACCAGACCGCCATCCGCCCGGTCAGACACCCGCGGCGAGGGCTGTCGTCGGGGTGGGTGAACTGCACCACCGCGTCGTTTCGACCCAGGCTCACCGGCGTGTGGTAGTAACCGAACCGGAACGGCCTGGGTTGCCTGCCCCGCAGCGCGCGAGCGATCGACACCGCCGCGTGCACGCCGGTCGGCATGCCGCTCTGGCAGGTGCCGTGCAGCACCCCGTACCCCTGCCGGATGGCTGCCGCATCGCCGATCGCGTACACCTCGGGGTGCGACACCGACCGCAACGCCGAGTCGGTGACGACGCGACCGCGTTCGTCGACGGTCAGCCCGGCGGCGGCGGCCAGCGGCGCCACCCGGGTGCCACCCGTCCAGAGCACGACGTCGGCCGCCACGGTCTCCACACCGGCCAGTTCGACAGCGTCGGGCCGGACAGCGGTGACCGCCGCTCCGGTGATCACCTGGACGCCGAGGCGGGTCAGCGCTCCCCGCAGGTACGCCCGGGCCTTCGGGTTCATGCCCGCTCCCGGGTCCTGCTGGCCCACCAGCGTGACACCGACCTCCGGGTGCCGTTCCGCGATCTCCGCGGCCGCCTCGACCCCGGTCAACCCGGTGCCGACCACGACGACAGTGCCGGCGCCGAGCCGTGCCAGTCGGTCCGCCAGCGTGGTCGCGCCGCTCGGAGCGTCCAGGGCGTACGCGTGCTCCTCGACGCCAGGGACCGCCGCCGTGTCCGTCACGCTGCCCAACGCGTAGACCAGGGTGTCGTAGCGCAGCACCCGGCTGTCGTCGACGCGGACGGTCTTCGCGTTGGCGTCCACAGCGGTCACCCAGCCGCGCACGAACTGCGCACCCGTTCCCGCCAGCAGCTCAGGGATGTCCAGCTCGGCGAGCCGCTGCCCGGTCGCCGTCATGTGCAACCGGAGGCGCTCGGTGAATCGCTCCTGCGCGTTGACCACCGTCACCTGCACGTCGGCCCGCCTGGTCCGGGCCGCGAGTTGGGTCGCCGCGGCCAGGCCCGCGTAGCCCGCGCCGAGGATCAGCACGTGGTGTGTGCCCGCCGGGACCTGTCGTTGCGCTGTGTTCATTGTTTCGCCTCTCTGATCGACGTGACGACCATGAGATGCGTGCCGCTCGTCGGTTCGTGACATGGCAGCCCTGTGGCGCCCGTCACGGCCAGCGTCGGACGACCACGTTGACTACCCTTGGCGCGATGAGCCGATCTGCCACAAACGGGCGGACTCCGCTCTGGAGGGACCGGACCTTCGGCACGTACTGGGTCGCGCAGTCACTCTCGGCGGCGGGTGACTCGTTCGCCTACCTGGCGGTGCCGCTGCTGGTGCTCCAGGCGACCGGGTCGGTGGCGAAGATGGGCCTGCTCACCGCCGTCGCGGGCGCGGCGTCAGTCGTCGCCGGGATCTTCGGTGGGGTGCTCGTCGACAGGTACGACCGCCGCACCCTGATGATCGTGGCGGACCTGACCCGGCTGGTGCTCTACGCGGTGGTGCCACTGGCGTGGCTCGCCGGCCCGCAGGTCTGGCTGCTCTTCGTCGTGCTGCCGATCTGCGAGGCAGCCGGCATGCTGTTCCAGGTCGCCGCGGTGACCGCGGTCCGTAACCTCGTCGACTCCGATCGGATCACCGAGGCCAACGGCCGGTTGCAGGCGACGTACGCGGCGGCGGCCGTCCTCGGGCCGCTGCTCGCCGGTGTGGTGGCGGCCCGCTTCGGCCCGGCCACCGCCATCGCCGTCAACGCGGCGAGCTTCGCGCTCTCGGCTTCCGGCCTGTGGTTGATCCGCCTGCGTCCCGTTCAGGTGGACGAGGGGATGGCCCGGCAACGCCCGCTGGCTGAGTTCCTTGCCGGGGCGCGGTTCCTGTGGCGGCAGCCCGTGCTGCGCGCGCTGACAGTCCTGTTGTCGGTCTTCATCTTTCTCACCTACGGCTTCGTCGACGTGCTGATCTACCACGTCACGCACGACCTCGGCGGCTCGTCGGGCACCGTCGGCACGGTGCTCGGCCTGGCGGCGTTGGGCACTGTCGCCGGTGCGCTGCTGGTGGCCCCGCTGCGCCGTCGTCGTGGCTTCGGCGCCACCTGGATCGGCGCGCACGCGATCTGCGGTTTCGCCGTGGCGGGGGTCGGCATCGCCAACACCGTGCCGGCGGTCACCACGCTGACCGCTGTGTACCTGTGCTGTGTCAGTGTCGGCGGGATCTGTTCGATGTCCCTGCGTCAGGAGATCACCCCCGATCACCTGCTGGGCCGGGTGACGTCGGCGTTCTGGAGCACGCACTACGCCCTCGGTCCGGCCGGCGCTGTCGTGCTGACCTGGGCCGCCGGCCGGTACGGGACTCCGGCGGTCACGCTCGCGGCGGGCGCGGGATGCCTGCTGGTCGCGGTCGGCGGCCTCTTCACCCCGATCCGTCGTGCCGGCGCGGAGCCGGTCGCCGGGCAGCCCGGGCTGCTGGGCCCGGCTCCGGCCGCCGGCACCGTTAGTTAAGACGCTTTGGAGCTGATGTCGTAAACGATTCAGGCCGTGGGGAAGATCCGGACGGCCCAACCAGCGGCCGATTCGTTTGTGACATCAGCTCCAAAGGCGCCGACCACCACAGTGGCCTCCCGCGCGAGCCGAGCGGGCGCGGAGGTTGGTTTCAGAACTCCTGGTACATCACGTGCAGGCCGACCCGGCCGAGGGTGGGGTGACGGAACGCGCCCGGCACGGTGCCGACCACCTCGAAGCCCTCCCGCTGGTACAACCGCACCGCCGACCCGTTGCTCTCGGCCACTGCGTTGAACTGCATGCCGGCGTACCCCTGCTGGCGGGCCCAGGTCAGGGCGTCGCGGCACAGCGCGGTCCCCACGCCCCGGCCCCGCGCGGCGGCGGCGACCATGAAGCTGGCGGTGGACACGTGCGCGCCCGGACCGGGCCTGTTGGTGCCCATCTTCGCGGTGCCGAGCACCCGCTCGCCGTCGACCGCGACGACGGTCCGCGCCGGCGCCGCCTCGACCCACATGCCGTACGACTGCTCGGCGGTCATCGCCGGGTCGTAGACGAAGGTCTCCTGTGCCCGGATCACCTCTTCGATGATCGGCCACACCTGCGACCAGTCCTGGTCGACGAACTCCCGAATCAGCACCCGGGGAGGCTAAGCCCCGGACGAGTCCCGGACAACGCGATATCGCGGGCTGCATCCGCGCGGCGTCCCCGGTGCGAAGCATGGGTCGTGACGAGACGTCACGGATCCGGTCGCTTCGACGAAAGGCCCGCTGATGAAGATCGCACGAATCGCCGCCCGGATGGCGGTGGGCGCCGTGGCCACCGCGTTGGCCACCACCACTGTCGCCGTACCGGCCGCCCAGGCCACCAGCAAGCCCACGCCGCTCGGTACGACGTCACTCGCCCAGGTGCTCACCAAGGACAAGAGCGGCTTCGACAGCAACTCGCGTGACTTCGACGTCCTGACGGCGGCCGTGCTGGCCGTGCTGGAGGCCAAGCCGAACTCGCCGGTCAAGGTGCTCACCGACGGCACCGTGGCGCTGACCGCGTTCATTCCCACCGACGCGGCCTTCCAGCAGTTGGTCCGCGAGATCACACAGGCCCGGAAGCTGCCGAGTGAGAGCGCCGCCTTCACCGCCGTGGCCGGGCTGGGCATCGACACCGTCGAGTCGGTGCTGCTCTACCACGTGGTCCCGGGCGCCACCATCGACCGCAGGACGGCGGTCCGGGCCGACGGCACGGACCTGACCACAGCGCTCGGCTCCTCCGTCGAGGTCGACGTACGCACCTACCTGTACTTCTTCCGCCAGGTGCGGCTGGTCGACGCCGACACCAACGACCGTGACGCCCGGGTCGTCTCCTACGACGTCAACAAGGGCAACCGGCAGATCGCGCACGCCGTGGACCGGGTGCTGCGCCCGATCGACCTGCCCTGACCGGGGGCGGGTGGCGTCCGACCACGCGGCGGACGCCACCCGCGCCGGGCCGTCAGCCCGAGGCGAGCGCGGCGAGTTCCTCGTCGAGCAGGGCCGCCAGCCGGGCGTACCGCCCGGGATGGCTGTGCGCGGTCATCGCGCGGCTGGGCATCTCCACAGTCATCAGCAGGTAGAGGTGCAACCGGTAGAGGCCGAGGCGGCGGCGTGCCGAAGCGTTCAGCACCAACGGTTCGGGTGCGCCGGCCTGGTAGCCGCGCAGCACCGGGTGCTCCGGCTCGTCCTCGACGCGCCGGAAGAGCAGCGGCGAGACCAGGTCCAGCAGTGGGTCGCCGTAGAGGAACCGCTCGCCGTCCACCAGGCCGCGCAGCCGTAACCGGCCGGAGCCGTCGGGTGCCGCCAGCACATTGCCGTCCCAGCAGTCGAAGTGCAGCAGCGCCGGTCGACGCACCTCGTCGAGCACGTCGGCGTGCCGCCCCACCAGCGCGCGCAGCTGCTCCGGCGTGACCGGCAGTCGGACGTCCCAGTCGACCGCGTCGGCCAGGAGCGCGTCGAGCATCGCCGTGAACGCCGCCCGCCAGGTCGGCCCGGAGGCCCGGTCATCGTCGTACCCGAACCGCTCACCGGTGATCCGGTGCACCGCGGCGAGGGCCACCCCGAGGTCGTAGCGCGCCGGGCCGTCGTCGACCACGACACCGGCCTCGGCCAGGTCGGCCAGCGACCGGCCGGGCAGCATCGCGGTGACCAACCACTCGCCGTACGCCGGGTCGGCGCCGCGCCCGAGCACCGGGGGGACGGGCACCTGCGGCGCCCGCTGCGCGACGAGCCGGAAGTAGCGCTCCTCGGCGGCGCAGAGCCCGCGCTCGTAGCGCAGCAGCGGCGTTCCGGCCGCCGGGGCCAGCTTCAGCACCACCCGACGGTCGTCGTCGAGCAGCACCCACCAGACCGTCGCGTACCCGCCGCCGGCCAGCGGACCGGCGTCCCGTACCCGGGTGTGTGGCCCGAACGACGCACCGACCAGGTACGCCACGTCGGCGCGGGTGAGGGGCCGCTGGGTCGGGCTGGCACTGGTCACGACGTGTTGTCACCTCGCCGTGCGCGAGGCGCGGAACCCGCTGTGGCGCGGGTGGACCGGGGAACGGGACCGGCGGTGTCGCGGCGGACCAGCTCGGCGGGGAGCACCTCGACCCGGGGGGTCGGTGCTCCGACGCCGAGCACCAGGGACATCGCCCGCACCCCCATGTCGACCAGGGGCAGTCGCACTGTGGTCAGCGCCGGTGTCACGTCCCGGGCGATCGGCATGTCGTCGAAACCCAGCACCGAGATCTGCTGCGGCACTGCCAACCCACGTGTGCGCAGGGTGGCGAGCGCGCCGATGGCCATCGAGTCGTTGAGCGCCACGATCGCGGTCAGCTCCGGGTCGGCGTCGAGTAGCCGGGCGGTGGCCTCCGCGCCACCGTCGCGGTCGAACTCCGCGTACCGGATGCGCGATTCGGGCAGCTCGCGGCCCTGCTCGCTGAGGGCCTGCCGGAGGCCGGCGAGCCGGTCGGTGGTGGTGGTCAGGATGCGCGGGCCGGCGACCACGCCGATCGCCCGGTGCCCCAGAGAGCACAGCTCCCGCCCGGCGAGGTAGCCACCGGTCCGGTTGTCAGGCATCACCGCGTCGCCGGAGTGCTCGTGTCGGCCGATCACCGCCACCCGCCCACCGGTGGCCTCGTACGCGGCGAGCTTCTCGTTGAGTTGCCGGGTGAACGCCTCGTCGTGGTAGCCCGAGCCGGCCAGGATGAGCGCTGCCACCTGGTGGCCGCGCAGCAGCTCCACGTATTCCAGCTCGCGGTCCGGATCCCGGTAGCTGTTGCAGATCATCAGCAGCCGGCCCTGGTCGGTGGCGACCCGTTGCAGCCCCCGGGTGATCTCGGCGAAGTACGGGTCGGAGACGTCGTGCACGATCACGCCGACCGCGCTGCGGTGCGAGCGGGCCAGCAGTTGGGCGTGCGCGTTCGGCACGTACTGCAACTCGGCGACGGCGGCGAGCACCCGTTCGCGCAGCTCGTCGGTGACCGGCTTGCTGCTGCCGTTGATGACGCGGGAGGCGGTGGCGGGCGAGACGCCCGCCCGGCGGGCCACATCGGACAGGGTCGCCATGGCCCACCCCCTCGATCTGTTGACGACGTTTCGTCGCTCCGGCTAGCGTCACCGTACCGCAGAGAAAGCCCTTTCCCGCAGGGAGGCCCGGCCGTGTCCGATCGCTTCGCGGTACGTCAACTTGACGACCTGCCCGCCCGGCGCTGCTCGTGTGGAACCACCCGCCGCGGCTTCATCGCCGAGAGCGAGGGCCAGGCCAGCGTGCATCTGCTCCAGGTGCAGGACGCGGTGACCCACCACCACCGGATCGCCACCGAGTACTACATCGTGCTCGCCGGTGAGGGCGAGATCGAGCTGGACGGCGTCCGGCACCCCGCGAGGCCGATGTCCGCTTTCCTGATCAAGCCGGGCTGTCGGCACCGGGCCATCGGCGATCTGACGGTGCTGCTGGTGTCCCTGCCGGCCGCTGACGACACCGACGAGTACTTCGATGCGTGATCGGCCGGCACCGCTGCCCGGCGGGATCGGGGTGTCCCGGCTGCGCGTCTACGACACGGTGGCCCCGGACGGCCTGGTCGGCGGCACCCCGCACGTGCACCTGTGCTGCACCGAGGGGTACGTGGTGACCGACGGCGAGGGCGTGGTGCAGACCCTGACCATGGCCGGCTGTCGGGAGACGCCGCTGCGGCCGGGGGTGGTGGTCTGGTTCGAGCCGGGCACCGTGCATCGCCTGGTCAACGCCGGCGGGCTGCGCATCGTGGTGCTGATGCAGAACAGCGGCCTACCCGAGGCGGGCGACGCGGTGCTGACCTTCCCATCCGAGGTGCTGGCCGACCCGGCCGCGTACGCCGCGGCGGCGGCGTTGCCCGACGGGGGGGCGCCGGGCGCGGACGTGCGGGCCGCGTACCGCCGCCGGGATCTGGCGGTGACCGGCTTCCAGGCGTTGCGCTCCGGTGGTCCGGCGGCGCTGGCCGCGTTCCACGCCCACGCGATCGCCCTGCGCCAGCCGTTGCTGACGAGGTGGCGGCAGCGGTGGGAGGTCGGCGCGGGCCGCGCCGCCGCCGACACCGCCGCGCAGCTCGACGCCCTGGGGCGGGGGGATCCCGGCCACCTGGGCGACGCCGGGGTGTACGCGGTGAGTGAGCCGGTCGAGCGGGGCCGGTTGGGTATGTGCGGCCTGCTCGACACCTATCCGGCGGCCGGTTGACAGTCCCTTCGGGACTGCTGTCGGCGGCTGCCAGGCATCGGTGGAAACAGATCGAGGAAAGGCCTTGCCCGGCGTGAGGGGGCCGCCTACGCTCCAGGAAAGCGTTTGCCTGATCCGTCGACCGGCCCCGCTCAATGGGCGTCGTGCCGGGCCCCGAGGAGGTTCCGCGTGACCGAGAACTCTTTGGACACGGCGGGCCGGCAGGCCGCCGCCGACCAGGCCGGTGGTGCGCGAGCAACCGCCGCCGGGCCCGGCGGGGTCGGTGCGGACGGCCTCGGCGGCACACGGTCGTCCACTGTGCTGAAGCCGCCGACCGGCGGCGGGCGTCCACCACGTCCCACGCTCGGTCGGCGGGCGGTGACCTTCGCCGACTCGCTCTGGCGCCCGGCGTTGGTGCTCGCGGTCTTCTTCGCCGCCTGGTGGTTCGTGGCGGCCCGCGAGTACGTCCCGAACTACCTGGTGCCCACCCCGGGCCAGGTCTGGGAGACGATGACCACCCAGTGGTCCGAGCTGGCCCGGCACTCAGTGGTGACCCTCTACGAGACGGTGCTGGGCTTCGTGCTGGCGGCCGCGTTGGGTCTGGTCACAGCCGTCGCCATCGCCTACTCCCGCACCCTGGACAAGGCGCTCTACCCGATCGTCCTGTTCGCACAGGTGATCCCGAAGATCGCCATCGCGCCGCTGCTGGTGGTCTGGTTCGGCCTCGGCCTCACCCCGAAGATCATCCTGGCCGTGCTCATCGCGTTCTTCCCGGTGGTCATCTCCGGCGTGGCCGGGCTGCGCTCCACCGACCCGGAGCTGCTCGACCTCGCCGCCACGATGGGCGCCGGGCCGTGGCGCACCTTCCGCAAGATTCGCTTCCCGAACGCGTTGCCGCACCTGATGGCCGGCCTGAAGGTGGCCGTCACCCTCGCCGTGGTCGGTGCCGTGGTCGGTGAGTTCGTCGGCGCCAGCGAAGGGCTCGGCTACGTCCTGTTGCTGGCAAACGGCAACCTCGACGCCCCACTGCTGTTCGCCGACCTGATCCTGATGTCGGCCATCGGCATCGTCCTGTTCGTCCTGGTCGAGATCGCCGAGGCACTGCTCATTCCGTGGCACGCCAGCCGCCGGGCCGGCGTGTCCCTCACCACCTCCTGACCGACCCCATCACGGAGGCACCGATGAAACGCACCGCCACCACCATCCTGGCCACCGCCGCCCTGCTCCTCGCCGCCACCGGCTGCGGCGGGGACGATCCCGCCGGCAGCACCAACGCCGACGGCAGCAAGCAGGTCACCCTCACCCTCAACTGGGTGCCCTACGGCGAGCACGCGCCCTTCTACTACGGCCTGCAGAAGGGCTACTACTCCGCCGAGGGCATCGACCTCAAGATCCTGCCCGGCAACGGCTCCGGCAACACCGTCAAGCAGGTCGCCCAGAAGCAGACCGACTTCGGGTGGGCGGACAGCCCGGTGCTGCTGAAGTCGGTGGCCAGCGGCATGCCGGTACGCAGCCTCGGCGCGTACCTGGAGAAGGGACCCTCCTCCGTGGAGTTCTTCACCGAGGAGAACATCAAGACCCCGGCCGACCTCAAGGGCAAGACCGTCGGCGGCACCCCCGGCGACGCCCTCTACGCGACCTTCCCGGCCTGGCTGGAGAAGAACGGCCTCAAGAAGGACGACGTCAAGGTGGTCAACGTCGACGCCGCCGGCAAGATCGCCGCCCTGGCCGAGGGCAAGGTCGACGCCATCATGGGCTTCTTCCACGACCAGGCGCCCACCATCGAGAGCAAGACCGGCAAGAAGGTCGACGTGCTGCTCTTCGCCGACTACGGGATGAACCTGCTCGGCACCGGCCTGATCGCCAACACCCAGACCCTGCAGAAGGACCCGGAGCTGGTCCGCAAGTTCGTCCGGGCAACCCAGAAGTCCTGGGCCGACGCCGCCCGGGACCCGGCCGGCGCGGTGAGCGCGATGACGGCTCTGGCCGAGAACGAGCCGGCGCCCGAGGTGCTCACCAAGCAGCTCACGCTCAACATGCCACTGATCGGCGCGGACGGCCCGCCCGGGGTGAACACCGAGGCCCAGTGGACCGAGACCATCGACCTGATGTCGCGCTACGCCGAGCTGAAGGACCCGGGAGCGCCCAGCGCGTACTGGGACTCCTCGTACGCGGCGCAGGGGTGACCCGGTGACCGCCGCGCCGGCAGCCACCGGCACCGCCATCGGGATGTCCGGGTTGACAGTCCGGTTCACCACCCGACGGTCGCAGACCACAGCGTTGGACGACGTGTCGCTGGACATCGAGCCGGGCGAGTTCGTCACTATCGTCGGCCCGTCCGGCTGCGGCAAGTCCACCCTCCTGAAGATCGTCGCGGGGCTGGTCAAGCCGACCAGCGGTGACGTTTCGCTGCTGGAGCGCCCGGTGCGCGGCCCGCAGAAGGAGATCGGCTTCGTCTTCCAGAAGGCCGCCCTGCTGGAGTGGCGCGGTGCCCGAGCCAACATCCTGCTCCAGGCCGAGATGCGCGGCATGGATCGGGCGCAGGCGGCCCGCCGCGCCGACGAGCTGATCGAGATGACCGGCCTGACCGGCTTCGAGAAGGCGTTGCCACACGAGTTGTCCGGCGGCATGCAGCAGCGGGTGGCGCTCTGCCGCGCGCTGCTGCACTCCCCGCCGGTGCTGTTGATGGACGAACCGTTCGGTGCCCTGGACGCACTGACCCGCGAGCAGATGAACGCCGAACTGCACCGGATCTGGCGGGAGACCGGAACCACCGTGGTGCTGGTCACCCACTCCATCGCCGAGGCGGTCTTCCTCGGCACCCGGGTCGTGGTGATGAGTCCCCGGCCCGGCCGGATCATCCGCACCTTCCCGGTCGAGCTGCCGGCGCACCGCGACTACGCGCAGGTGATGTCGGACCCCCGCTTCGACCGGCTCGCCACCGACCTGCGTGGGTTGCTCGGCAGCGCGGCCGCCAACCACTGAGCGCGGATCGGCACCACCAGCACGACGGAAGGAACACCATGACCCGCAGGTCGATCGGCATCATCGTCAACGGCGTGACCGGACGGATGGGCTACCGGCAGCACCTCGTCCGGTCGCTGCTGGCCATCCGCGAATCCGGTGGTGTGGCGTTGGCCGACGGCACCACCATCTGGCCGGAACCGGTCCTGGTCGGGCGCAACGAGACGAAGCTACGGGAGCTCGCCGAGCGGCACGGGCTGACCGACTGGACCACCGACCTGACCTCGGCGCTGGCCCGCGACGACATCGAGATCTACTTCGACGCGCAGGTCACCCAGCAACGGGAGAAGGCGATCCGGCAGGCCATCGAGGCCGGCAAGCACATCTACACGGAGAAGCCGCTCGCCGAGGACACCGCGGCGGCCCTCGACCTGGCCCGGGCGGCGGACGCGGCCGGCGTCCGCACCGGTGTCGTGCAGGACAAGCTCTTCCTGCCCGGTCTGCGCAAGCTCAAGCGGCTCATCGACGGCGGCTTCTTCGGCCGGATCCTCTCGGTGCGCGGCGAGTTCGGGTACTGGGTCTTCGAGGGCGACTGGCAGCCCGCTCAGCGGCCGTCGTGGAACTACCGGACCGAGGACGGCGGCGGCATCGTCGTCGACATGTTCCCGCACTGGCACTACGTGCTGGAGGAGCTGTTCGGCACCGTCACGGCCGTCTCCTGTGTGACCGCCACCCACGTGCCCGAACGGGTCGACGAGGCGGGTCGCCCGTATGCCGCCACTGCCGACGACGCCGCGTACGCCACCTTCGAACTCGACGGCGGCGTGATCGCGCAGATCAACTCCTCCTGGGCGGTGCGGGTGTACCGCGACGAGCTGGTGGAGTTCCAGGTCGACGGCACGGAGGGCAGCGCGATCGCCGGCCTGCGCAACTGCCGGGTGCAGCACCGGGCGGTCACCCCGAAGCCGGTGTGGAACCCGGACCTGCCGGCCACCGAGGACTTCCGCGCCCAGTGGGCCGAGGTGCCCGACAACGAGGAGTTCGACAACGGCTTCAAGGTGCAGTGGGAGGCGTACCTGCGGCACGTCGTGGCCGGTGAGCCGTTCCGGTGGGACTTCCTGGCCGGCGCGCGCGGCGTGCAGCTCGCCGAGCTGGGGCTGCGCTCCGCCCGCGAGGGTGGTCGCGTCGAGGTGCCGGAGCTGCGCTCATGACCGCCGAGGTGGTGCTGCCCGGTGGACGGCGGCACCGGCTCGCCGGGGGTGGCGGCTTCGCCCACCCGGCCGCCCCGGCGACCAGCCGGATCGCGTACGCCGCCGCGCACGTGGTCGCCGATCCGGGCGCCGAGAACGTGCCGGGCGCACCGGCAGCGGTGGACTGGGACACCACCCTCGCCTTCCGGCGGCATCTCTGGTCGTACGGGCTGGGGGTCGCCGAGGCGATGGACACCGCCCAGCGGGGGATGGGGCTGGACTATCCGGCCACCCGGGAGCTGATCCGGCGCAGCGCCGCCGAGGCCCGCGCGGTCGGCGGGCGGATCGTCGCCGGGGTCGGCACCGACCAACTGCCGGTCGGCCCGGCCACAGTGGCGGCGGTCACCGCCGCGTACGCCGAGCAGCTCGACGACGTGCGCGCTGCCGGAGCCCGGCCGGTGCTGATGTGCAGCCGGCACCTGGCCGCCGCCGCGCGTGGCCCGGAGGACTACCTGCGGGTGTACGACGAGCTGCTGAGCGCTGCCGACGAACCGGTGGTGCTGCACTGGTTGGGTCCGATGTTCGACCCGGCGTTGACCGGCTACTGGGGTGCTGCCGACCTGGACCTGGCCGCGGACACGGTGATCGAGCTGATCAAGGCACACCAGTCGGCTGTGGACGGCATCAAGGTGTCGCTGTTGGACGCCGACCGGGAGGTCGCCCTGCGCCGTCGCCTGCCGGCCGGGGTACGCCTCTACACCGGTGACGACTTCCACTACCCGGAGCTGATCCGGGGCGACGAGGTGGGTCACTCCGACGCGCTGCTCGGGGTGTTCGCGGCCATCGCGCCGGCCGCCGCCGCGGCGCTGGCCGCCCTGGACCGGGGGGACCTGACGGCGTACGACGACATCTTCGGGCCCACCGTGCCGCTGGCCCGGCACCTGTTCGCGGCGCCGACCTGGCACTACAAGACGGGGATCGTGTTCCTGGCCTGGTTGGCCGGGCACCAGGACCATTTCACGATGGTCGGTGGCGCGCAGTCCGGCCGCTCCCCGGCACACCTGGCCACTCTGCTCACCCTGGCCGACGCGGCAGGGCTGCTGCCCGACGCCGACCTGGCCGCCGCCCGCGCCCGAGCCTTCTTCACGGTGGCGGGGGTGGAGCAGTGAGCCTCGCGCGGTTCTCGTTCAACCAGGCGACCGCCCAACGCTGGCCGCTGCCCGACGTGGTGGCCGGGTGCGTGGCGGCCGGCGTACCGGGCATCGGCCTGTGGCGGGAGCCGGTGGCCGAGTACGGGTTGGCCCGCTCGGCGAAGCTGGTCCGCGACGCCGGCCTCGCCGTCACGTCGCTGTGCCGGGGCGGGTTCTTCTCCGCCGACGACTGGCGCGCGGAGAACCTGCTGGCCATCGAGGAGGCGGCCGCCCTCGGCGCCCCGGAGCTGGTGCTGGTCTCCGGTGGGCTGCCGGCCGGCAGTCGGGACATCGACGGCGCGCGGCGTCACGTCGCCGACGCGATCGGCGAGCTTGCCCCGCACGCCGAGGCCGCCGGGGTACGGCTGGCCATCGAGCCGCTGCACCCGATGTTCGCCGCCGACCGGTGTGTGATCGCCACCCTGGGCCAGGCGCTGGACATCGCCGAGCGGTTCGACCCGGCGGTGGTCGGCGTGGTGGTCGACGCGTACCACGTCTGGTGGGACGACACGGTGTACGCGCAGATCGCGCGGGCCGCCGCCCGGATCGCCGCGTTCCAGGTCTGCGACTGGGTGACCCCGCTGCCGGAGGGGGTGCTGCTCGGCCGGGCGTTGCCCGGTGACGGCTGCATCGAGCTGCGTCGGCTGCGCGAGGCGGTGGACGCCGCCGGCTACGTCGGCCCGATCGAGGTGGAGGTCTTCTCCGCCGAGGTGTGGGCGCGTCCGGGCGCGGAGGTGCTCGACGCGGCGATCGCCGGCTACCTGCGCCACGTTGCCTGACAGCCCGGAACGGCGGTGGCCGGCGGCGGTCGGCGCCTGGCTGGGCATCGGCACCGCACCCGCCACACTGGTGCTCGGCGCGGCGATGGCCGCCCGACACGGCGGCGCGGTGCCGGTGGCCGGGCTGCTGGTCGGCGGGGCGCTGATGGCGGCCCTGCTCTGGGGGCAGGGCCGGATCGGGCTGCGCCGACCGCTCGGCGACGGCGGGACGTTGACGGCGGTGCTGCCGGCGTACCTGGGGGACACCTCGCGGTTGCTGCTGGCGGCGGTGCTGGCCGTGTCGATGGTCGGTTGGAACGGGTTCAACGTCGGGCTTGGCGGGGCCTCGCTGGCCGCGCTGACCCACCTGCCGGGCTGGACCGGGCCGGCGCTGCTGGAGGTGGCCGTGCTCGCCGTCTCCTGGGGGCCGGCCCGGCTCGGCAACCGGGTCGCTGTGGTCACCACGCTCAGCGCGGTGGTGCTGGTCGGCTGGTGCCTGACGGTGCTTCCACCACCCAGCGCGCCGGTCCGCCTCGCCGGCGGCGGGCTCGCCGACGCCGCCGCGCTGATCGGGTACGCGGCCGTGTTCGCGCTGCGCGCACCCGACTTCAGCGTGGGCCTTTCCCGAAGGCGGGACCTGGCCTGGTGCGTGGGGCTGCTGACCGGGCCGGCGCTACTCGGGGTGCTCGCCGGGGCCGGCCTGTGGCTGCGGACCGGCTCGGCCGACGTGGTCGCGCTGCTCGCCACCGGCACGGGGCTGGCCGGGTACGCGAACCTGTTCGTCGCGGTGGCGGTCTTCGCGGCGGCGCTGACCACCACGTACTCCGGTGCCCTGGCGTTGCGCGGCCTGGCTGCCCGCCTGCCGGCGCGGGCGGCGATGCTGCTCGTCGCGGTGCTCGGCGGGATGCTGGCGGTGGCGCGGTTCGACCGTCTGGTGCTGCCCTGGCTGACTCTGCTGGCCGCCGCGTTGCCGGTGCTGGTGGTGCCGATGGCGGTGGAAGCGGCGGCCCGTCGGCGCGGTCGTGTCCCGCGTACCGTGCCCGCCTGGTGCTGGATGCCGCCGGCGCTGCTCGCGGTCGCCTGCACGCTGGCCGGGGTGGGTGTCGCCCCGCTGCTCGGGCTGGCCGTCGCCGGAGCGCTCACCGTGCTCTGGCGGTTTCGGCCTCCGACACGGCGGCGTTCAACGCGCTGGTAGCCCGCGACGCCCCCGGCGGCGATGCCCCGCCCGCATGGGCGGCGGTTCGGTTCGAGGCCACCCTCACCACGCCTGGGCGGCCGTCAGGTGACAGGGCATGGGTGTCGCTCGATCCCACCTCGGCGGGGTCGGCGTCGCGCCGCTGCCCGGGCTGGCCTTGGCCGGGGTGTACGCCCTGCTCTGGCACCGTCTGGAAAAAGTGATCTAGGCGCGGCCGGCAGAACGTGATCTTATACGCACCGGCGATCCGTAACACCGTGCAAACCATCGATTAACCATCGGCGGCTTAGGTGGGGGAGCGCTCCCATGGGCGGGTCGCGATCGATCAAAAGCTCCACAAGGGAGCAACCGAAAGGAGTCTCGTGGCTACAGGCACGAGCGGAAACAGGCTGCGGGGACTGGCGATACCTACGCTTGTCGTCGCCCTGATCACCGGTACCACCGGTGTCGCGGGAACGGCGTCGGCGGCACCCACGGGGTCGTCGGGCAACGGCGCCGGCTACTTCACCGCCGGGTCGGACCGGAAGGTCACCCTGACCGACGGGGCCGACCGTCGACCCGGCGGCAACCGTGCGGGCACGCCGAAGGCAGCCGTCGACGAGACCGGCTCCGGCATGTACGTCGTCGAACTGGCCGAAGACCCGTTGACCACGTACACCGGTGGGGTGTCCGGTCTGGCCCGGACCCGCCCGGCGGCGGGTAACCGGCTGGACGTGACGTCGACGCCGTCGCGGGCGTACCGCCGGCACCTCGACACGCAGCGGGGCGCCGTCGCCGCCGCGGCCGGGGTCACTGTCAACGCCGTCTACACCACCGCCTTCAACGGGTTCTCGGCGAAGCTGACCGCCCAGCAGGTGGGCGCGTTGCGGGCGGACAAGCGCGTTCGCGCCGTCACCGCCTCGCGGGCCCTCGGCACCCCCTCGGCGCCGCCCACCGCTACCGAGGCGACCGCCGCCAACCCGACGCCCGCCACCCCCGGTGACGCGGACCAGTCGGCGCCCACGGACCGCTCCGGCCGGCCGGCCAAGCCCGGCCCCGGCACGGGCGCGGGCATGGTGATCGGCGTCCTGGACACCGGCATCTGGCCGGAGAGCGCGTCGTTCGCCAAGAAGATGCCCGCTCCCGCGAACTGGCACGGCACCTGCCAGACCGGTGTGGCCTTCGTGGCCGAGCACTGCAACGGCAAGATCGTCGGTGCCCGGTACTTCGCCGACTCGTGGCTCGCCGGCGGCGGTTCGGTGCCCGAGGGTGAGTTCCTGTCCCCCCGTGACGCATCCGGGCACGGCACCCACACCGCCTCCACGGCGGCCGGTCTGCCGATCCCGAACGTCACCATCGACGGTCGTCGCTTCGGTCCTGTCTCCGGGGTGGCACCGGACGCTCAGATCGCCGTCTACAAGGTGCTCTGGGGTGGCATGGGCTACGACGCCGACATCATCGCCGGCATCGACGCGGCCGTCGCCGACGGCGTGCAGGTGCTGAACTTCTCGATCGGCTCGCAGCTCGGCGACTGGGAGGCCAACACCCCCATCGGCATCGCCTTCCTCAACGCCACCCTGTCCGGGGTGTTCGTGGCGGCGTCGGCCGGCAACACCGGCATCGTGAGTGGAGCCATCAGCAACGCGGCGCCCTGGGTGACCACTGTCGGCGCGGCGGTGACCAAGCTCGACGAGGCCACCGCCAAGCTGGGCGACGGCACGAAGCTGGTCGGCGGCTCGCTGGACGCCCTGCCCGGCGGTGGCGCACTGCCGCTGGTCTTCGGTGAACAGGCCGGTTCGCCGGATCTGGGCGCTGTCTACTGCGAGCCCGGCAGCCTCGACCCCGCCAAGATCAAGGGCAAGGTGGTCGCCTGCGCGCTGTCCGACATGTTCGGCTCCGCCGCGGAGATCAAGGCCAAGGGCGGGGCGGCGATGATGGTGTTCGACCCGGTCGGCAACTACCGGATCAACTCCATCTTCAACTTCCCGGTGGTCTACCTGCCGACCGAGAAGCAGGCCGGCACGCTGTTCAACTACCTGATGCGCCACCCCACCGACGCCACCGTCTCGTTGCGCACCGGTGGTGACGGCTCCAGCGTCCCGGGCATACCGAGCGTGGCGGACTTCTCCTCCACCGGCCCGGACAAGGTGACCCTCGGCGTCTTCAAGCCGGACCTGGTCGCGCCCGGGTCGAACATCATCGCCGCGGTCTCACCGGTGGGCAACTTCGGGCGACAGTACGACGCGTACTCCGGCACCTCGATGGCCTCGCCGTACGTGGCCGGGGCGGCGGCGGTCCTGCGCGCCGCACACCCGGACTGGTCACCCGGCGCGGTCGCCTCCGCGCTGCGCACCACAGCCACCGACACCGTCGGCACCAGCAGCCCCCTGGAGCAGGGCAGCGGCTTCATCAATCTGCCCCGGGCCAGCGACCCGGGACTGGTCATCGAGCCCACGGCCGCCGAGCTGATCGAGTTCGGCCAGACGACCGAACCCGACGGCAAGGCACTCAACCTGCCGGCCATCTCGTTGCGCGAGTACGACGGGACCCGGCCGGTGACCATCACCCGCACCCTGACCAATGTGGGCAAGGCGCGCGAGACCTACCGTTCGTCGGTGTCCGGCCTGCCCGGCATGAAGGTCACCGTGTCGCCGGCATCGGTGACCCTGGCGCCCGGGAAGTCCGCGACGGTCACCATCACGCTGCGTCGGGGCAGCGCGCCCTGGGACCGGTACGTGACCGGGTCGATCACCTGGCAGGGTAAGGCGCACAGCGCCCGGATCCCGGTCGCCGCCCGCCCGTGGGGCATCTCGGCCCGGCCGTACGCGGACGACGGGGAGGAGTTCGCCCGGATGAGCAACGGCGCCTTCGGCATGGTCCAGCCGGGCTTCACCGGCCCGCTCGCCGGTCGCAGCACCGGTTACACCCCGATGCGGCGCACGTCGTACTCGATGCCGGCCGGCGTCTACGGGGGCGTGTTCGACCCGAGCGCCACGGGAGTGAAGAAGGTCGACTTCACGGTGCCGGCGAACACCGCCGGCATTGTCGTCGAGGCCAACACCGCTGATCCGAACACGAACCTCGACCTGTACCTGTACAAGGGCGACACCCTCGTCTACAGCAGTGACAGGTATTGGACCAGCGCCGAGCAGGCGTACAAGTTCCTGCCCGAGCCGGGGCGCTACACCGCATACGTGTTCGCACAGTACCCCGGTGGTCCCGTCGTCGACTTCGAGCTGGGCCACGCCATCATCGGCCGCAACGCCACGTATTCGGGTGCCACCCTCACGCTGCCCTCCACCTCGGAGCGCGGTCAGGGCTTCAACTTCACGCTGAAGCCGAACAAGCCGCTGGCAGAGGGTGACTTCTGGGCGTACACCGAATACCGCACCAACGGCACTGTGGTTCCCGGCAACCTCGTCTACACCCAACAGAGTTCCTGGCAGTAACCGTTCAGCCGGGTGTGGGGCGGCACCGATGTGCACCGCCCCACACCCGGCACCACCGGTCGGGTGGTGACGCCGGCCGGCCGGCACGGCCGCGGACGAGCCAAGCTCTATCGCCGTGCCCGCTCACGTCGCCCAGCCTGATACCTTCTGGCCCGCCTTGGATAACGCTCCTATTCGCCCCAGTCGAGTTGATGACCGGGTACGCCGACCGTCCGGCCGTATTCCACGGCGTAGTGAAGGTACGCGTACGTCGACGCCAACGCGCAGGCTCTCGGTCAGTAGTCGTCCACGTAACATCAACCGACCGTCTCATAGCGACGACGTCACGAGAGCAGTTCTCATGCCGCTGGTCGAGCGGCGTCGAAGCTGTCAAGTGATCAAGGAAGCTTCGAGGTCGCTGCGGGTGAGGGCGGCACGGAGTTGTAGCGCGTCAGCGGCCAGGTTCTCACGACCCCCCTGCTCGCGGTCGATGGCGCAGACCACTGTCTCCACCTGGGCCCCGATGGACCGTAGCTGCGCGCACGATGCCAGTAGCGCGCCTCCCGTGGTTACGACGTCCTCGATCAGCACGACACGCCGCCCGTTCACCGGACCGCCCTCGGCGGCCTTGTTGGTGCCGTACTCCTTGGCGTGCTTCCGCACGAAGACTGTGGGCAGCCCCGTCAGCTGTGACATCACCGTGGCGAGTGGGATGCCGCCCATCTCCATTCCCGCCAGCACGTCGCACTCCGGCAGCATGGCCACCATCGCCTCGGCGACCTCGCGCAACAGATCCGGCTGCCCTTCGAACAGGTACTTGTCAAAGTACTCCTCGCTGACCTGCCCGGACCGTAGATGGAATCGTCCGGTGAGGTGGCAGGTGTCGTAGACGCGGCGCGCGAGCGGGTAGGTCATCTGCTCAGCCTCGCATCTCGCCCGGATCAACGAATCGTGCCCGTAGCCGGAGGTGCGGATCGTGACGGCCGTGGTCCCGCCCTCAGGACAGCGGGTACGCGGTGAGGCGGTCGGCGAGTTGCTTCGGGTGGCTGAGCGCAACCGTGTGGCCGCCGTCGATCTCGTCCGGGACGACGCCGAGCCGGTCGGCGGCAACCTGCCGCTGAAAGTCCGCCGGGAAGAACTGGTCCTCGCGGGCGAGGAGCACCGTCGTCGGCACGTTCGGCCAGGCGTCCAGGGGCCACGGCTCGTCGCCCTCCGCGCTGACCTGCTCCCGGTTGTGCGCCGCTGCCGCCGCGACAATCTCGGCCGGGACACCGTTGTAGAACTGCTGCTCCTCACTGAGCCCTTCGGCGCTGCGGTAACCGGTGTTCGCCCACCAGTCACCGGGTCGCTCACCGGGCATGGGGATCATCGGTGTGAGCAGGACGATCCGCCGCACCGGCAGCTTGTCGGCAATCAGCGGCGCGGTGAACGCGCCGTACGAGTGCCCGACGACCACGAGGTCGCTCCGGTCGCCGATCGCGTCGACGACCGTCCGGCAGAACTCGGCGAACCCCGCGGAGCTGTCCTCGATCGGCAGCTCCGGTACCACAACGTCGTGGCCGCGGTCGGTCAGCTCGGGGACAAGGAGATGCCAGTCCCAGGCGCTGCCCCCACCGCCGTGGATCAGAACGAAAGTCGCCATACCGCGAAGCCTCACATACGGGTACGACACCCGCCTGCGTCGATGACGATGCACTGGATACGGACGACGAGAGCGCTTCAGGTCAGTCGAATCGAGCTGAGGTCAGTAGGGTGCCGTCGATGGGGCACCGGCCACCCCGAAGGTAGTCCTCGGCGTGGCTCAGGTGACATCTACCGATTGCGAAGGAAGCCCGGCATGAGCAGCCCACGCGAAACTTTCCTCCGACTGGTGACCGGTGTTTGCGACGGTCCGTACGAGGAGCTGGCCGACCTGTACGCCGAACAGACCCATGTCACGCATCCGTTCCACCCGCTCAACCCGCCGCCGCTGCATAGCCGCAACGACCTGCACGAGCACTTCACCGCGCCGCCTCCGGTCGCCCGGACGCTGATCCGTAAGCCAATTGACGTGATAATTCACGAGACTGCGGACCCCGAGGTGATTGTCGCCGAGTTCGCCTATCAGGGGCGGGTAGCCGAGACAGGTGAGGCATTCACGGTGCCCTGCGTCTTCGTGATGCGTATCCGCAATGGGCTCATCATCGAGTCCAGAGATTACATCGACCCCATCGCCAGCGCGCGGGCCTGGGGTCAACTCGACAGCCTCCTGACCGCACTGCGTCCGCAAGGAAGCACCTCCATCGATGGCGCAGCCCGACCCTGATTCGTGCCCGAGACCATGCGCACGCATCCGCCGCGGCGAGGGCGTTGGTGCGTGCCGCGGCGGAGTTCCGGCCGTTCGCCGCGAGCGCCGGCGGGCGGGACGCTCCCGCCCGCCGACGACCGGGGTCAGCTGACCGTGATGGTCAGGTTGAGCGAGCGGGTCTCCCCGCTGGTGTAGGTGACAGTCACCCGGGCGGTGAAGGTCCCCTTGCGGGCATAGGCATGGGTGGTCGACCGCAGTGTCGGCCCGTGTGTGATGGCGCTGTTGTCGCCGAAGTCCCACGCGTAGTCGGTGATGCTCTGCCCGGACGGCGCCGCCGCCGTGGCGGTGAGCGTGGTGGTCAGCGGTGCGGTGCCGCCGGTCGGGTTGGCGGCCAGGGAGAGCGTCCCGCCCGGCTCCTGTTTGACCCCGGCGCCGTTGAACCGCAGCCAGTCCAGCGCGAGCAGGTCCGGGGTGCCATTGACCTGGGCGGCGTTGACGAACTTCGCGTACAGGGTGGTCGTGCCGGTGGGCTTGTTGGACAGCGTGACGGTGGGCGAGACCAGGTTGTCCCATCCGCCGGTGGAGCCGATGGTGGCAGTGCCGATCAGCGTGCCGGTGGGCGAGCCGGTGCGCAGTTCGATGGTGCCGCCGAGCCCGCCGTTGGTCACCCCGAGCGTCACCGAGCCGACGTTGCGCAGGTCCGCCGGCCCGAACGCCACCCAGTCGTTGTGGTCGACCTCGCCGAGCCGCTTGCCGGCGCGGGCGGTGGCCCGCTCGTTGACAGTGACGCCGGACTGGGCGCTGAAGTGCTCGGCCTCCTTGCTCTTGGGCTGCAACTGCACGCGGGTCGAGCCGGTCAGCGCCGGTACGCCGCCGGCCGCGCCACCGTCGGTGTACTGGGCGGTGATCAGCGTGTAGAGGTTCTGCCCCGGCCCGTGGCCGTCATCGGCGTCCGCCTCGGTGGCGAGCAGCCCCGAGCAGCCGGTGTAGACGTCCAGCGGGTGGGCGTGCGAGTCGTGGCCCAGCTGCGTCTGCACTGTCACCTTTGCGCAGTCGATGCTGGTCTCCTCCGGGTCGGTGACCGTCACCGTGTACGGGATCTTGTCACCGAAGTCGAAGAACCCGCCGTCGGGCACGCTGATGGTCACCGTCGGTCGGGTGTTGCCGACCACCACGTCGGTGACGGCGGTGGCGGTCAACCCGTTGCCGCTGTTGCGCACGGTCAGCCGGGCGGTGTGCTTCCCGGCCGTCGAGTAGGTGAAGCTCGGGTTGGCGGCGGTGGAGTCGGTGCTGCCGTCGTTGGTGAAGTCCCAGGCGTAACTGAGCGCCGACCCGTCACCGGCGGACGACCCGGCCGAGGAGAACGTGACAGCCAGCGGCGTACGTCCGCTGTCCGGGGTGGCGGCGATCTTCGCGGTCGGTGGCCGCCCGTTGGCGACGTAGTCGATCCGGTAGATGCCCGCGCCGGCGTTGCTGCCGCCGCGACCGCTGCCGGTGCCCTCGCCGAAGTCGATGACGTAGAGCGAACCGTCCGGGCCGAACTCCGCCTCGAAGGGCTGGATCCAGCTCATGTTGTCGAAGATCCCGTTGATCGACTGAAGGTCACCCACTGCGGTCGGGCCGAAGCGCGCGTTGCTGAAGGTCTGCGCCGTCTTGTGGATCGAGAGTGTCTTGAACCACCTGCGGGTCAGCTCGTAGGTGATCCACTTGCCCTCGAAGTACTCGGGGAACTTCGTGGTGCGGGTGTTGGCCGGGTCGTAGTCGTAGACCGGGCCGCTCATCGGCCCGCCACCGCCGGTGCCCAGCTCGGGGAACTGGGTGGAGGCCGAGTACGCGTACCAGACCAGCGCGGACTTCGCCGCCGGCAGGGTGGTCAGGCCGGTGTTGTTGGGTGAGTTGTTCACCGGTGCCGCGCAGTTGAACTTCGCCCCCGCGGTGTTGGTGGCGAAGTTGTAGTCGTTGAACGGGATGTTGTTGCCCACGCAGTACGGCCATCCGAAGTTGCCGGCACCGGTGATCCGGTTGAACTCCACAGTCCCCTCCGGACCACGGTTGGGGTCGGCGGCGCGGGCGTCCGGACCGTAGTCGGCCACCAGCACCGCGTTGGTCTGCGGTTCGATGGTGATCCGGAACGGGTTGCGCATGCCCATCGCGTAGATCTCCGGCCGGGTCCTCGCGGTGCCGGCCGGGAAGAGGTTGCCGCTGGGCACTGTGTACGTACCGTCGGATTGTGGGGTGATCCGCAGGATCTTGCCGCGCAGGTCGTTGGTGTTGCCGGCGGTGCCCTGGGCGTCCCAGGCGGCGCGGCCGGCGCGTTCGTCGACAGGGGTGTAGCCGCTGGAGGCGAACGGGTCGGTGTTGTCACCGATAGCCGCGTAGAGCCGTCCGGTGGCGTCCATGGCCAGCGACCCGCCCATGTGCGAGTTGGCCCGACCCTCACCCCGGTAGGTGGGGATGGTCAGCAGGCGTTTCTCCGAGGAGAGCGCGACGCTGTTGTTGGCGACGGTGAACCGGGACAGGTTGAGCTGTTTGAGAGTCTTGTCCGACCAGAGCAGGTAGATCCAGCCGTTGCTGGCGAAGTTGCGGTCCAGGGTCATCCCGAGCAGACCGTCGGACTGGTCGGTCATCGCCGAGGTGTACGCGAAGTCCAGCAGTGTGGTGACCTGGAGGGTGTCGGAGTTGACCACCTTCAGCGCACCGGTGCGTTGGATGTAGTAGACCTTCCGGTCCGGGCCGACGGCCAGCTCGAAGGGGTCGGCCAGGTTCTCGGTGACCAGCCCCACCCGTTCGAAGTTGCTGGTCCTGGTGGCCGAGCAGTCACCGGCGACCGCGCCGGCCGCCCACTCGATGCCGTAGCGCAGATGCTCCAGGAACGTCGGGCTGCTGAACTGGGAGCTGGCGTGCCCGCCGGCGGTGAACCAGGACCGCCCGCCGTCGTAACGCTGACACCAGGAGTACGCGTGGTCGACGCCCTCGTCCAGGCCGTTGATCCCGTCGCGCACCTTGATCTGGGCGAGGGTGTGCACGTTGCCGGTCGGGTTGGTCCGCCAGTTGTACCACTCCTCGCTCTGCTCCCAGAGCTCCGGCAGGTTGCGCGTCGAGGGGTGAGCCCGGTCGAGCACCTTGACCCGGCCGGGGAAGGTGCCGCCGGTGGACGAGAAGTCGGGGTGGTAGTCGAAGATCGTGCCGACCAGGCCCTCGTACCACTGCCAGTCGCGTTCGCTGGCCGAGGCGGCGTGCAGACCGGCCCAGCCGCCGCCGTTGCGGATGAACGTCTGCAACGCGGCCCGCTGGCTGGTGTTGAGCAGGTCGCCCGAGGTCGGGAGGCTGTTGGTGTTGTTGAAGACCAGAGCGTCGAAGGTGGCGAGGTTGGCGTCGGTGAAGGCCGTCGCGTCGGTGGTGGCGACTACCTCGAAGTTGTGGGCGGCGCCGAGCTGCTGGATCGCGGCGATGCCGGCCGGGATCGAGTCGTGGTAGAAGTTGGTGATCTTGGAGAAGACCAGCACCCGGAAGCGTGGGGCGGCCTCGGCGGGCAGGGCGGTGGTGGTGCTCACCACTGTGGCGACGGCGAGCAGGATCAGGCAGAACGCACGGAGGTGTCGGGGCATGGGGGCGCTCCCTGTCGGACGGTGAGGGGTCGGAAAGCGCTTTCTCGCTGCCCGCATCACGGTACTGACAGCCAACGATGACCGTCAATAGAGTTCAGGTAAGCGGTTTCCCGCCCCGGTGGTGTCCGCGCGTCGGTGGGCCCCACAGGCCCATGGGTACGGCTTACGCGGGAGTGGCCTTACATCCGTCGTCATGGAACAACTGTCGTCAGCCGCTTCGACAGGGGCCAGATGTCAGTCTGCGCGTGCCGGTTCCGCCGGCCTGGTGAAGAAACGAACAATGTCTTCCGCCGCCGTCGGGGAGAGCATCATCGCCTGGACCCGTGCGGACATTTCCGCGATCGGGTGAATCCTGCTGAACATCGACTCTTCGTACGACCGAATCGCCGAATTCGGGTCGGCGGGGTCGGCGGCGAGTTGGCCGGCCAGCTCTGCGGCGTCGAGCATGGCCTGGTTGGCACCCTCGCCGACCGGTGGCATGAGGTGCGCGGCGTCGCCGACGAGGGTGACGTCCGGCCGGCTGGTCCAGCGCGTGCCGATGGGCATCGCCTCGATCAGGCGTGGCGTCGGCGCGTCCTCGGCCGCCTCGATGAGTGCGGTGAGGCGGGGGTTCCAGCCGGCGAACAGGTCCAGCAGGGCCTGCTTAGTGCGGTAGGTATCAAGGGGCTGGCCCTCCGCGCGCAGCGAGATCCCGACCTGGAGGCTGCCGTCGCCGAGACGTTGCGCTGCCAGGATCTGGTTCACGCCGACACACCACAGGTTTCCGGGGCCGACCAGCTCGGCGAGATCGGGATGCCGCCGGTCGACGTCTGCGACGCTCAGCTGCACGAGTGTGGCCACGTAGGACAGTGCGACGTCGGCCAGCAGTGACCGGACGACTGAGCGCGCGCCGTCGGCACCGATGAGGATGTCGCAGCTGGCTCGTTGACCGTCGTGGAACGTCAGTTCCCAGCCTTCGGTGGGTCGGGGGGTCGCCGCGACGAGCCGGTGCCGCCAGGCAACCGTGTCGCCGGGGAGGGAGTCGAGCAGAAGATCACGCAGTGCGCCCCGGTCGATCTCGGGACGCCCGGAGAATTGGCCGGGTTGCGGCACGTGGTGTATCAGGGTGCGTCCGGTCGGGTCGAGGATGCGATGTTCCTCGCCCTCGGGGCGCGCCTTCGACCGGAACCGGTCGGCGAGACCCGCCTCGGTCAGGGCCAGTTGTCCGGACTCCGGGTGGAGGTCGAGGGTGCCGCCCTGGGGTCGCGCGGATCGGCTTGCCTCCCGGTCGTACACCACGGCGTCGATGCCGCGCCGGTGCAGGATCCGAGCCAGCGTCAACCCGCCGAGTCCACCACCGGCGATCGCAATTCGCGTACTCACAGCGCTACCGTACACTGTATTAGTGGATACACCGTACGCTAGCGGGCCGCTGCCCGTGTGGGAGCGGCCCGAACCTCAGCCGCGGGCGGTGCCAGTGCCGTTGAGCCGCGAGAAGATCGCCGCCACGGCGATCCGGCTCGCCGACGCGCACGGCCTCGACGGGCTGTCATTGCGCAAGATCGCCAAAGAGCTCGGTGTCGGTCCGATGCGGCTCTACGACTACGTGATCAACAAGTCGGAGCTACTCGATCTCATGGTCGACGTCGTCTATGCCCGGATCGCCGAGGTGGGCCAGCGCTCCGGATGGCGCGACACGGTGCTGGCCATCGCCCACGCGACCCGCGCTGCCGCCCTTGACCATGAATGGTTCTCCGACCTGCTCGGCGGACGGCCACACCTGGGACCACACGCGCTCGCCGTGGGCGAGGCGACCGCGGCGGCGCTCAGTGCGGCACCCGGCGTGCGTGCCATCGACGATCTCCAACGAGCCGTGGGCGCCCTCAACGCCGTCATCGTCGGATCGGTCCGCAGAGAGGTCACCGAACGACGCACCGCACGTGCCACCGGCACCGATGAAGCTGCCTTCCAGGCCAGCCTCGGCCCCTACCTCACGCGCATGTTGAAGACCGGCAGATACCCCACAGTGGCCCGACTCGTCATCGACGGCGCCCACCTCAACGCCGAGGAGACCTTCAACCACAACCTGACCACCATCCTGGACGGCATCACCCGCCGGCGCTCGGGGTGAACCGTGCGCTGCGGCCAGCGGCTCGCCGGCCGGAGGTGTCTCGTTGAGCGATATACCGGTACCCACACAGACGATGACGCGAGTCCGGACAGGAGCCCACGAGTGGACGTCAGCCTGGCGACGAGCGCCGGCATCGCCGACCGGTCGAACGAGGACTTCGTCGGGGCGGTTCCCGGCGCTGTCGTCCTGCTCGACGGTGCCGGCATTCCGGGAGCCGAATCGCTCTGCTCCCACGGCGTCGCCTGGTACACGCACCGCCTCGGTGGCGCGCTGCTCGGCCAGTTGTCGCGCGGCGACGGGCGAGAGCTCGCCGCGATCCTCGCCACCGCCATCGGCGACATCGCCGCCGAGCACGGCGACACCTGCGACATAGCGGACCCCAGCAGCCCGCAGGCCACCGTCGCGATGGTCCGCGCCCTTGACGGCCGCCTGGACTGGCTCCTTCTTGCGGACTCCTTTCTCGTTATCGACCAGGTCGGCGGCGACCCGCTGGTGATCACCGATGAGCGCGAGGTGGCTGCCCGGCGGGAATGCTCGGCGCCGCTGGCCGGCATTGCCCAGGAAACGCCGGAGTACGACCGGGTGCGCGCCTCCTGCGCCACCGCGCTGCGTGCCCGCCGCAACCAGCCGGGCGGCTACTGGATCGCCAAGGACGACCCGCGCGCGGCGCGGAAGGCGGTGACCGGCAGCAGGTCCCTCGCCGACCTGAACGGTGTCGCGTTGCTCAGCAACGGCGCCAGCCGCATCGTCAGCCCGTACGGTCGGACCGACTGGCCGGGCGTGCTGGACCTGCTTCGGGCCAGCGGGCCGGCCGGCGTCATCGCCCGCGTCCGGCAGGCCGAGGCGCGGACCACCGGTGGCGCGGGTGCGCACAGCCCGGACGACGCCACAGTGGCGTACTGCACGCTCCGGCGGCGTTGAGCACCCGCCCGTGCCGCGAGAGCGTGCTCGGCTTCACGCGTGAGACGGGGGAGTCGCTACAGGGGCTCGGTCGTCCGACCCCTCCGGCAGGGTGATCGGCGCCGCGACGATCCGGCTGGGCAGCACCGGCGCGTCCCGGCCGGTGCCCCGTCGGCCGTCGGGGCGCGACGATTCCTCGTGGTAGTCCTGCTCCACGTTGACCGACCAGACGTCGTGGGTACTCCCGGTGGCGATGTTCTCGGCCGTGAGCATCGCGGTCAGCATCGAGTGGTCCTGGTTGTTGTAGCGGTGCATGCCGTTGCGGCCCACCGGATGGACGTTCGGCACCGCCTCGGTCAGCCAGGCCCGGATCACGTCCACGTTGTGCTGGTAGCGCTCGTCGTACACCGGGTAGGCCTTGGGCATGCGGACGACGTAGCCGGCCTCCACCACGCCCTGTCGAACCAACCCCAACCGCTCCAGCTCCGCTGTGGCGAGGGCCACGAGGTCGGCATCCGGGGTACGCCACATCTCGTCGTCCTCGAACACGAAGTACTCCAGGCCCAGGCAGGTGCGGCCGTCCTTGACGAGGTACGGCGACCAGGAGCCGAAGTTCTGGATCCGGCCCACCCGTACCCCCGGGTCGTGCACGTAGATCCAGTTGTCAGGGAACGAGAACTCCGCCGGCACGACCAGGGCGACCGTCAGGAAGTCGCGGTAGCGCAGGTCGGCCGCGCAGGCCAGCACCTCCGGCGGCGCCGGCGGGTGGAGCGCGGTCACCAGCTCCGAGATCGGCATGGACGAGATCACGTGGTCGGCGGCCTCGGTACGCTGCCCGCCCGCGCCGTTGACAGTCACGCTGATCGCCCGTCGACGAGCCGGGTCGCGGTGCACGGCGGTGACCCAACTGCCTGTCGACAGTTGCCCGCCCCGCTCGCGGACCTGCTCGGCGCAGCGCTCCCACATCATCCCGGGCCCGTACTTCGGGTACTGGAACTCCTCGATCAGGCTGGTCACGTCGGTACGTCGACGTCGGGGCAGCAGCGCGTTGCGGATCGCCGTGGCCAGCGACAGGTTCTTGATCCGCTGCGCCGCCCAGTCGGCCTGCAACCGGTCCGCCGGCATACCCCAGACCTTCTCGGTGTAGGTCTTGAAGAAGATCGAGTACAGCCGCCAACCGAACCGGGCCGACACCCAGCCCTCGAAGTGTGACTGGTCCCGTGGCGGGCGCAGCCGGGCGCGGGCGTACGAGCCGAGGCAGCGGACGGCCTCCGGCAGACCCAGGTTGCGCAGCGCGTTCACGGCGCTGAGCGGGTAGTTGAACAGGGCGCCCCGGTAGAAGATGCGGCTCATCCGGGGCCGGGTCAGGAAATCCTCGTCCGGCAGGATCTCGTGCCAGAACGCCTCCACCCGGGGCACCTTGGTGAAGAACCGGTGCCCGCCGATGTCGAACCGCCACCCGTCGCGCTCCACTGTCCGACTGATCCCGCCGACCACCTCGTCGGCCTCGAACACCTGCACCGACCGGCCGTGCCGGAGCAGCTCGTACGCCGCGGTGAGCCCGGCCGGCCCCGCACCGATGACCACAGTGCCGTTCTGCTCGCTCATGCTGACGCGCTCCCTGCTCACCGCCATGGTTGAGGCGCGGCGTCCACCCGCTCTGCGCAGAATGTCACACTTGATGGCGGTTGGCCCCTGCTTCGGCGGGGCGCGCTGCGGCGTACCACGAGAAGAGCGACTCCCCCGCGCGGCCGGCGGACCGGGGGAGCGGGGAAGCGGGGCGGATGAACCGGTGGCGCAGCGGCGCGACGACGCTGGCCGCGCGGGCGGTCGCGGCCGGCCGCGGCGGAGCGCGCCTGGCCCGCCGGGTGCCGGCGCCCTGGCCGTACGTCATCTGCCTGTTCCTCGGCGCGAAGCTGCTGCTCACAGTGCTCGGGCTGCTGGTCCTGCACGCCTGGGACGGCGTCCCCGGTGCCCCACCCCCGGATGAGGCGTTGATGTGGGCGCAACAGCGGGAGATCTCCGGGCAACGGTGGATCTCCTTCTGGTTCGCCTGGGACTCGCTGCTCTACCTGCGGCTGAGCACCCTGCCCCTGACCGGGCCGTGGGTGGACTTCGGCTTCCCCCTGCTGTACCCGTTCCTGGCCCGGCCGGTCGGCGCGCTGATCGGCGGCGACACCGCACTGGCCCTGTTGCTGATCAGCAACGTCGCGTTCCTGCTGGCCCTCTGGTACGGCTACCGGTTGGCGGAGCTGCTGCTCGGCGACGCGTACGCGGCCCGCCGGTTCACGCGGTACCTGGTGCTGCTGCCAACCGCGTTCCTGTTCCAGGCCGCGCTGACCGAGTCGCTCTTCGTCTGCCTCGCATTGGCCACCTTCTACTACGCCGAGCGACGCCAGTGGCTGCTGGTCGGCGTGATCGGCTACTTCCTGGCGATGAGCCGCTCCGTCGGCCTGCTCGTGGCGCTGCCGCTGGCCCTGGTGCTGCTCCGGCAGCACGACTGGCGGCTCGGGCCGCGCGCCCTGCTCGGCTACCTCCGGATCGGCTGGCCGTTGCTGCTGCTACCCGCCGGATGGTTCACCTTCATGGCCTACTGCCGATGGCGGGGCGGGGACTGGTTCGCCTACCAGCACGCCCAGGAGACCGGCTGGGGCATCAAGGTGCAGAACCCCGTCCCGGTGCTGCTCAACGGGTTGGTCGGGGAGCCGCGCGACGCCGCTCGGGCGTGCTTCGCCGTGGCCGTCCTCGCCCTGCTGGTCGCCGGGTTCCGCCGCCGGGAGCTGGCCTACCTGGTGTACGGCATCCTCATGGTGCTGGTGCCGCTGTCGATGGGCCCGCCGGTGTACAAGAGCCTGCTGCGCTATCTGCTCGCCGCCTTTCCGGTGGCGCTGGTGCTGGCCCGCTGGGCCCGCCACGCCAGCGTCGACGTGTGGCTGACCGCGACGCTCGCCGTGGTGCAGGGCGTGCTGTTCGTACTCTGGCTCAGCTACTGGACCCACACGATCATCTGATTGGCGCTGCCGTCGGCCGGGCAAGATGTACGCGATGACCGAGCCACGGGTACGCCTCGACGACCTGGGCGCCTGGCTGATCAAGGGCAACGCGGACCAGGTCGACCTCACCGCCCGGTTCGCCAGTGAGCCACTGGTGACGAGCTGGTGCGTACGTCCCGGCTACCGGGCGCGGTTGATGTGCGCCGGACAGCCGGTGGTCTTCTGGGCCAGCGGCAGCCGGAGTCGACTGCCGTACGGGGTGTGGGGCGTCGGACGGGTCACCGGGGCGGCCGAGCCAGGCGCACCCGGGCAGCAGTGGTCGGTGCCGCTGGATCTGCGCATCCTCGCCGAACCGGACCGGGTGTCCCGGCTGCTGCTGCGCGCCGATGACCGGCTCGCCGGCCTGGAGGTGCTCCGTCAGCCGCAGGCCGCCAACCCCTCCTACCTGACCGTGGCCCAGTTCGCCGCGCTGCAGACCCACCTGCCGGCGTGAGCGTGAGGGCGGCGTGCCTCGACCAAGGTGCCCGTGCGAGCCTGCTACCGACGAAGCAGACTGAGTGGAGGCCCGGTGTTCGCCCTGCCGCTGACCGAGGACGTCGAGCTGCGCCCGCTGGAGCCGTGGCGGGCCGAGGAGTTCCTCGTCCACCTCGATCGGGCCCGCCAGCACATCCAACCCTGGGTGTCGCCGTCCTTCGTCGCCACCGACCTGCCGTCGGCCCGTGCCGTGTTGCAGCGCTACGCCGACCTCTGGGCCAGCGACGGCGGTGGCATCTGGGGCCTGTGGTGGCGGGGCTCGCTCGTCGGTGGGGTCATGTTCGTGTCGTTCGACGTGACCCGGGGCGTCTGCGAGGTCGGTTGCTGGGTGGAGCCGGCGGCGCAGGGCAGAGGCATGGTCGCCCCGGCGGTGCGCCGGATCGTCGACTGGGCGGTGCGCGAGCGCGGCATCCAGCGGGTGGAGTGGCGTACCAACGCCGACAACACCCGCAGCAAAGCCCTCGCCGACCGGCTCGGCCTGCGCCTCGACGGCACGCTGCGCCAGGTCAGCCCCGGACCGCACGGTCGGATCGACATTGAAATCTGGTCGGTGCTGGCTGACGAATGGTCCGCCCGCCACGCACCGTCCACTGGCGACAACGAATAGTTGTCATACCCGCGCGGCACCATGCATCCATGGCCGTCCCCGCGCTCACCCCTCATTCCGACCCGCCGCGTTCCGTGCCGCTGCGTGAGGCGCGCACCCGGTTCAGTCAGCTCGTCGCGCTGGCCGAGCTGACCGACGCGGTCACCGTCGTCACCCGCGACGGCGATCCCCGCCCGGTCGCCGCGATCGTCCCCGCCGCAGCCGCCCGCAGCGGCGCCCAGGCCCGCGCCGACGCCGACCGGCTCGCGACAGTCACCGCCGGCTGGGCCCGCCGCCTCGAGGAGCAGCACCGACGCAGCACCCAGCGGCACGCCGCCGAGCTTGGCGCGGTCCGCGCGGCGCTGGCCGAGGCGTGGGCCGAGCTGGATAGCCGGGTCGTCCCGGGCAGCGACCCGACGCTGGCCAGGCTGCGCGCCGCACACGCCGACCTGCTCGCCGGCTGACCCGCGTCCGCGCCCGCGAGTTGGCCGCGCCAGCTGAGCCGGGTGCCGCGCCCTGTGTGTGCGGCGGTGTCGCGACCGCCTGACGGGGTCCGCGTTGGCGTGGTGAGCGGGCTGGTGTCCGCGTGGGCCCGCCGTCCGCATGGGCTTTGGTGTCCGCGTGGGTTTTGGTGTCCGCGTGGGTTTTGGTGTCCGCGTGGGTTTTGGTGTCTGTGTGGGCTTTGGTGTCTGCGCGGGCCCGCCATCCGCGCGGGCTGGTGTCTGCGCGGGTCGGCGGACGCCGGATCAGCCAGTGGCCGGGTACGCGTGAGTCTCGGTCGCCTTGACCGCCACCCAGACCTGCTGGCCGGGGACAAGCCGCAGCTGGGCGGCGGCGGCCGGCGTGACGTCGGCGGCCACCCCGATCGGCCCGTCCAGTTGCACCCGCACGTTGTCACCGTGGCGCTGTACGCCGGCCACGGTGCCCGCCCAGGTGTTGCGCGGGCTGCCCTCCGGCCGGGCCGGGTGCAGAGCCACAGCGGCCGGACGGAACGCCACGAACGCTTCGCCGTCCAACCTGTCGGCGACCGTGAGGGTCAGCTCCGGCGACACCCGAACCCCGTGCCCGTCGGCGCGACCCCGGTACAGGTTCAGCCCGACGAGCCGGGCGACGTAGTCGGTGCGCGGGCGGGCGGTGACGCTCGGTCCGTCACCCTCCTGCACCACCCGGCCACCCTCGACGATGACCAGTCGGTCGGCCAACGCCAGCGCGTCCAGCGGGTCGTGGGTGACCAGCACCGTCGCGCCCGCGTGCGCCGACAGGTGCCGGTGCAGCTCCGCGCGGGTGTCCAGCCGGGTGCGGGCGTCCAGCGCGGCGAGCGGCTCGTCCAGCAGCAGCAGCGACGGTGCCACGGCCAGCGCGCGGGCCAGCGCCACCCGCTGCGCCTGACCGCCGGAGAGCTGTCGAGGCCGGCGCTGCACCTGCGCGTCAAGCCCCACCCGGCCCAGCCACTCCCGGGCCGTGGCGCGGGCGGCCCGCCGCTCGACGCCGTGCCGGCGCGGCCCGAAGGCCACATTGTCCAATGCGCTGAGGTGCGGAAAGAGCAGGTAGTCCTGGAACACCACTCCGATCGACCGGCGTTCGGTGGGTACCCAGCCACCGGTCGCCGGACGGTCCAGGTCGACCTCGTCGAGGGTGACGTGCCCGTCGGTGAGGGGATGCAGCCCGGCCAGCGCCCGCAGCGCCGTGGTCTTGCCGGCGCCGTTCGGGCCGAGCAGCGCCACCACCTCGCCCGGCGCGACCCGCAGCGGCACGTCGAGCCGGAAGACGCCCCGGTCGACGACGAGCCGCGCGTCGAGAAGTCGGTCGCTCATGCGGTGGTCATCCAGCGCTCCCGCAACGACACCAGGATGCCCACCGACACGACGAGCAGCACCAGGCTGAGCACGATCGCGGACTCCAGGTCCGTCTCCAACGCCAGGTAGACGGCGAGCGGCATGGTCTGCGTCCGACCGGGGTAGTTGCCGGCGAAGGTGATGGTGGCACCGAACTCGCCGAGCGCCCGCGCCCAGCAGAGCACCGCCCCGGCGGCCAGACCGGGCGCCACCAGCGGCAGCGTGACGTGGGTGAAGGTGGTCCACCGGCTGGCGCCCAACGTCGCCGCGGCCTCCTCGTAGCGGTGATCGGCGGCGCGTAGCGCACCCTCCACGGCGATCACCAGGAACGGCATGGCGACGAACGACTCGGCCAGCACCACCCCCGTGGTGGTGAAGGGCAGGGTGATACCGAACGTGCCGTCCAGCCAGCCGCCGAGCAGGCCACGCCGGCCGAAGACCAGCAACAACGCCACCCCACCGACCACCGGCGGCAGCACCAGCGGCACGGTGACCAGCGCGCGCACCAGCCGACGGCCGGGAAACTCGATCCGGGCCAGCACCCAGGCGAGCGGCACCCCGAGCAGCAGACAGAGCGCGGTGGCCAGGGTGGCGGTCTGCACCGACAGCCGCAGAGCGGTCAACGCGCCCGGCTCGGTGAGCCGCTGCAGCAGGGTCGTCCACGGTGCCCGGATCAGCAGCCCCGCCAACGGCAGGACGAGGAACAGCAACCCCAGACCGGCCGGGATCAACAGCGCCGCCGGCACCCCACCCCTGCGTCGAGACGTGGCCGGGCGAACGCGGGATGCCTTGTGGTCGTGGACCCGCCTCACGGAGCCTGGAACCCCGCCTCGGCGAGGACCGCCTGCGCCGGCGCCGAGCGGACGTACGCGACGAAGGCCCGTGCGCCGTTCGGATTCGGGGCGTCCTTCAGCGCGACGATCGGGTAGTCGTTGACTGCCCGAGCCGACTCGGGAAACTCCACGCCCGTCACGTCGGCGCTCGCCGCCCGGGTGTCAGTGCGGTAGACCAGTGCCGCGTCGACCTCGCCGAGCTTCACCTTGGCCAGCGCACCCTTGACGTCCCGTTCCAGTGTGACCGGCGTCAGCGCGACGCCGGCCGCGTCCAGTGCTCTGCGGGACGCCGCGCCACAGGGAACCTGACTGGCGCAGAGCGCCACCTTCACACCCGGGCCGCTCAGGTCGGCCAGGCCGGCCACTGCCTTCGGGTTGCCCCGGGGCACCGCGATCACCAGCTGGTTGCGGGCGAAGACGCTCGGCGTGCCATCGGCGTCGCCAGCCTCGACGACAGTGGTCATGTTCGCCGGGGCGGCCGAGGCGAACACGTCCGCCGGCGCGCCCTGGGTGATCTGGTTGGCCAGGGCGGAACTGCCGGCGACGTTGAGGGTCACGCGGCTGCCCGGGTTGGCGGCCTCGAAGTCCTTCCCGATGCGGGTGAACGACTCGGTCAGCGAGGCGGCCGCGAACACCGTCACCGGGCCGGTCACCCGCCCGTTCCCACCGCTGCCGGTTGCCCGGCCGTCGCCCGCGCCGCAGCCGGTCACCGCCAGGCCGGCCGCCACCAGGACAGCCACCGCCGTACGCCTGCTCCGCGAGTTCATCCGCCCCGATGTCCCCGCGTTGATCTGGCCTACTGTCCGCGCGTTGATCTGGCTTACTGTCCGCGCGTTGATCTGGCTTACTGTCCGCGCGTTGATCTGGCCTACTGTCCGCGCGTTGATCTGGCTTACTGTCCGCGCGTTGATCTGGCTTACTGTCCGCGCGTTCATCTGGCCGACCGTCCGCGCGCCGGGGCGGGTGCGGCCCGCTCGACCACGACAGTGGTCGACTTGATCACGGCAACTGCCACCGAACCGACCCGCAGGTCGAGCTCGTCGACGGCCTCCCGGCTCATCAGCGACACGACCCGGAACGGGCCCGCCTGGATGTCGACCTGGGCCATCACCGTGTCCTTACGGACGTCGACGACGATGCCGCGCAACCGGTTGCGGGCCGAGGAGAACTCGGCGCCCGCATCCGGATCGGTGGCTTGAGCGCGAGCGAAGGACGCCAGGTCGACGCCGTCGACGACCCGGTGGCCGTGCTCGTCGCGCCCGGCCGTCAGGCGCCCGGCGTCCACCCAGCGGCGGATGGTGTCGGCGCTGACGCCGAGCAGGTCGGCCGCCTCCCCGATCCGGTACGTCGTCACCCGCTCACCTTAACGCCCGCATTTGCCATGACGGAAGGCCAGGATGTGCAGCAGTCGCGTGGATAAATGAGTGTCAAGGCCGGCAGCTGCGTCTCCGCGTTCGGCCTCAGGATGCCCATGGCGTGCTCGGGCGGGCCGCAAGATCGTGCTCGAACCAGGAAGTAGTGGTATCGGCGTATCGACGAGGCCACTACATCGTGGATCGAGCACGATCATGGCGCGTGGCACGGGCGCCTGGCGCGGCGCGCGGGGCGCGGAAGTCGGGCACGGGAGTGGGCGTGGGCATGGGGCGCAAGGCGTGGGGCGTGGGAGTGGGGCGCGGGGCGCGGTAAGGCGGTGAGGCGGTGAGGCGGTGAGGCGGGGCGCGGTGAGGCGGGCGGTGAGGCGGGGCGCGGTGGGGCGGGGCGCGGCAGCGCTGGCGTGGGGGCGGGCGGGCTCGCGGGAGCCCGCCCGCCGCGGGTCAGCAGTTGCGGAGTTCGGGGGACTGGTTGAGCAGTTGGCCACGGGTCGACACGAAGCGGCGGTAGCGCTCGGTGTCGACGGCGGACGGACGGAACGCGGCGACGCGGTGGCAGTTCTGGAAGGCCAGGCGTACGCCGAAGTGTCGCTCCAGACCGGCGCGGATCGCATCGCTCGCCAGCGCGCGGAGCAGTTGGCCCCGGTCGGCGTCGGTGGGCGGCGGGACGACGTTGTCGGACAGGTCGGCGTCGCTGGCCTCCAGTTCGGCGACGACCCGGCTGATGGTGGCCCAGGCGTACGGCAGTGAGTCACGGACGCAGGCGATGAACGCCTCGTCGTCGATGGGGCCGCGTTCGGCGGCGTCGAGCAGGGCGGGCGGGACAGTGAGCGACATGGTTCTCCTCCGCTTAAGCCAATGATTACCGTTTTCAACAACGGCGTCGACTGAGCAGACCACGTCTCTCGGACGACGTCAACGATGTCTCGGCGCGCCGCGCCGTGACCTACACGCGAAGCACGTAGGAACGCACCCGAGAGCGCGCCCGCGAAGCGCCCGCGAGAGCGCGCCCGCGAGAGCCACCAGCGAGCGCGCCCGCGCGAGCCCACGCGAAGGCGACCGCACGCAGCACGTGCGACGGTGCTAGGGAAGAGAGCCTGCGACGGGCGCTGCGAATGCGCGCCCACGGGAAGCGCGCGGATGGCCCGTCACGGCGTCAGGGCCGGCGGGGGTGGCCCTTGAGGTGCCGGCCCAGCTCGCGGGCGATCTCCCGGTTGGCGTCGCGCTCGGCCAGGGTCTGCCGCTTGTCGTAGGAGCGCTTGCCCTTGGCGAGGGCCAGTTCGACCTTCGCGTAGCCGTTCTCGAAGTACATCGACAGCGGAACGAGGGTCACCCCGCCCTCGCGGACCTTGTCCAGGATCCGGTCGATCTCGGCACGGTGCAGCAGCAGTTTGCGGTTGCGGCGCGGGGCGTGGTTGGTCCACGTGCCGTAGGTGTACTCGGCGATGTGCAGGCCGTACAACACGATCTCGCCGTCACGCTCGTGCGCGAACGCGTCCACCAGCGAGGCCCGCCCCTCGCGCAGCGACTTCACCTCGGTGCCGACCAGCACGATGCCCGCCTCGTACGTGCGCAGCACCGTGTACTCGTGCCGGGCCTTCTTGTTCGAGGCGATCAACCGGCGGGCGGGTGGCTTGGACGCAGTCACCAGGCGACGATATCCGGCTGCCGGAGCAGTAGTACCGGCCGGCTCAGTCGCCTGCCGGGTGTGCGGGGCGTAGTCGCGCGGTGAGTTCCCGTACCGCGTCCGTGAACGCCTCCTGCGACTCGCACGGCCAGTGTCCGAGGATCGGTGGGGGAACGCTGTCGCTGGGCGCCGGCACCACGTCCTGCGGGTCGGTCAACCGCCGGTCCACGCTTGCCGGCGGACCGGTCAGCGTCTCGGTCTCCCCGGGACGGTGGGAGGCGAAGATCCAGCCGCCGATCGGGTCGGTGTCCCGCCACAGGTTGATCCAGCGCCAGCCGATTCGTTCGCCGATCTCCCGCAGCGCCGGCTCGTCGGCGTAGGCCGGGAAGAGCCGGGAGTACAGCCGGCCCAGCGGTGACCCGTAGGTCAGCAGGGCTACCCGCTCGGTGATCCGGGTGGGCAGTTGCAGAACCGTGGCGGCGAGCAGCACCGAGCCGTGGCTGTGCCCGGCCAGCAGCACACAGTGGCCCTGTTCCACCAGGTAGGTGATCCGCTTGGCCAACTCCGGCACGGCCCGCTCGGCGTAGCAGGGCGGCGCGAACGGGTGCGCCGCCCGGGGCCAGAAGGTGCCCAGATCCCAGAGCACGCCCACGTACCGGCGGAACTGCGCCGTCCGGTACGCGAAGATGCCGCCCACCACCAGGCCGAGCAGGATCGCGGCGATCACGTAGCTACCGGAACCGATCAAAAAGTTGACCATGCCCTCCGGCACGCCGACGTAGCGCTGCGCCACGTCGCCGGGTAGGAGCTGGAGCAGGCCGAGCACGCTGGTGGCCAGGCCGAGCGCCGCCAGGCCGGCGTACACCACGGAGAGCGGTTCCAACCGTTCCGTGAAGCGGGCCCGGGCCACCGCCTGCTCGACCCGCCGCAGCCGGGCCGCCGCGCTCGGCGGCGCGTGCGGGAAGTCGGCGGCAACGATCGCCCGGGCGGCGCGCCGTCGCCCGCGCCGGGTCATTCTGGTGACCAAACCGGCCACCAGCAGCGCGGTCACCACGGCCAGGAAAAACCCGAAGATCGCCCATTTGTACGCCAGGGGAGGGCTGGTTTCCAGGCCGTCCGCTGTCGTACCCTCGCGATCGAGCAGGTCCGCTACCCGGTAGACCAGCTCGGCCGAGAACGCCACCGCGAGCCCGGCCGAGATCGTCATGAAGACCGGCGCTCCCAACGCGCGTATGGGTGACCGGCTCTGCCCACCGCCCCGCCGCCAGATCACCAGCGTGGCGAGCGCGACCACCAGCACCGTCTGGCTGACGAACAGCCAGGCCACGATCGCGCCGTAACCGGGCAGCGCGCCGCCTTGCGGCCATGGCGCCGGGCTGATGACGACGTGCACGATCACCAGCATCGTGAGGCCGCAGGCGATGGTGCGCAGCCCGCGAAAAATGCCGTCCACCCGGGGCGACGGGTCGGTACGGTCGATGCTGGGCACCACGCTGACCAGGACCAGGCAGGCCAGCAGCACCGCCGCGGTGGCCGTCAGCAGGATCACCATCACCGACGAGCGGTGCTGGCTGGCTCGCGCGGCCAGCAGGCTGGCGCTCAGCGTGGCGAACGCCGCCGCGACGTGGACCGAGCGCAGCCGACCCACCAGTGGCTCACCGTCCCACTGGCCGACGGCGCTGAGCTGGTGTTTCGACGTCCGCGTCGCCGGCGTCCGGAAGGCGTCGAACGAATGGCTCGGGCGTGCGCCCAGCCACCAGACGAGCCCGATGGCGGCGACCGGCAGGAACGCCAGCACACCCAGGCGCAGACCGGTCGGTCGCCCGCCGAGCCACGACAGCCAGCTCCGGCCGGCCAGGCACGACGGGGTGTCCATGCAGCGCCAGGCGATCAGGTCCAGCGCCACCCCGACGATGGAGAGCACGTAGAGCATGGTGAGGGTGAGCGCGAGTATCCGGCACAGCGCCATGAAGCCGCGGTTCGAGACGGTTTTCGCCGGGCGCATCCAGAGCGCCACGTTGCAGAGCATGAACGGCAGCAGGAAGACCAGTGACAGCGTCCGCACCGCCGTGCCGGACGGCAGGTCACTCCAGCGGTACGCCTCCAGCGTCACCCCGTCCGTCCCGGTGGAGTCCGGATAGCCGGGGCGCGGTCGGTAGAAACCTCCGCTGCGGTCCCCGGCGACCTGGTGCACGTGCGGCCGGTCCAACACCTGGTCCGCGCCCGCGCCGGAGACACCGTGCACCCGTAGCTCCACGATCCCGCCCGACGTCGTCGGTTCGGTCGGTGTCGCGTCCGCCATGGGCCCCCCGAGGTGTGCGCGGCGACCGGGCGGGTCGTCGATGTCCGGCCACCCGCGCGGCTCCCCGGCTTACCCGTCTGCGGGGCGGCCAACCGTGAGCCGGGACTCGGCCATGGTGCGGTCGACCCTCGACAGGTGATTTCATGGCGCCATGGCGAACCCGGTGATCCTGACCGTCGACGACGACCCCGTGGTGTCCCGGGCGGTGGCCCGGGACATCCGGCGCCGGTACGGCGACCGCTACCGGGTGTTGCGGGCGTCCTCCGGCCCGGAGGCGCTGGACGCGCTGCGCGAGGTCAAACTGCGCGGCGAACAGGTGGCGCTGCTGCTGGCCGACCACCGGATGCCGGAGATGACCGGCGTCGAGTTCCTGGAAGCGGCAATGGACATCTTCCCGGCGGCCCGCAGGGTGCTGCTCACCGCGTACGCGGACACCGACGCGGCGATCGAGGCCATCAACGTGGTCGACCTGGACCACTACCTGCTCAAGCCCTGGCACCCGCCCGAGGAGAAGCTGTACCCGGTGGTCGACGGGCTGCTGGAGGCGTGGGCGGTCACCCCGGACGCGGCCAGCGCGGAGATCCGGGTCGTCGGGCACCGCTGGTCGGCCCCGTCGTTCAAGGTCCGCGACTTCCTGGCCCGCAACCTGGTGCCGTACCGGTGGCTGTTGTCCGACGACCCGGAGGGGGTCCGGTTGCTCGACGCGGCCGGGGCCACCGAGGCGGACGTACCCCTGGTGGTGACGCCGGAGGGCAAGGCGTTGGTCGCCCCGAGCGAGGCCGAGTTGGCCGCGCTGGCCGGGTTGACTGTGGTGCCGGCGTGTGACTTCTACGACCTGGTGGTGATCGGCGGTGGCCCCGCCGGTCTCGGTTCGGCGGTGTACGGCGCGTCGGAGGGACTGCGCACCGTGCTCGTGGAGCGACGGGCGACCGGCGGTCAGGCCGGGCAGAGCAGCCGCATCGAGAACTACCTGGGCTTCCCGGACGGTGTCTCCGGCGCGCAGTTGACCGATCGGGCTCGGCGGCAGGCGGTCAAGTTCGGTGCCGAGCTGCTCAGTGCCCGGGAGGTGGTCGGTCTCAGCGAGGCCGGCGGCGCCCGCCTGCTGCGCTTCGGCGACGGCACCGAGATCGCCGCGCACACCGTGGTGCTGGCCACCGGCGTGTCGTACCGGGTGCTCGACGCTCCTGGACTGGCCGACTTCACCGGGCGGGGGGTGTTCTACGGCGCCGCCGCCACCGAAGCGCCAAGCTGCGTCGAGCAGGACGTCTACATCGTCGGCGGGGCCAACTCCGCCGGCCAGGCGGCGGTCCACTTCTCCCGGTACGCGTCGAGGGTGCACCTGCTCATCCGTGGTGCGGACCTGACCGCCTCGATGTCGCGTTACCTGATCGACCAGCTGGAACGGATCGACAAGATCACCGTGCACCCGCACACCGCCGTGGTCGGCGGGGCGGGGGAGGACCACCTGGAACGGCTCACCCTGTGCGACACCCGCACCGGGGAGGCCCGCTCGGTCGACACCTCCTGGTTGTTCATCTTCATCGGCGCGGAGCCCCGCACCGACTGGCTGGACGGGGTGCTGGTCCGTGACGACCGTGGTTTCATCGTGACCGGTCCGGATCTGCTCGCCGGGGGGCGGCGGCCGGCCGGCTGGTCGCTGTCGCGCGACCCGTACCACCTGGAAACCAGCGTGCCCGGCGTGTTCGCCGCCGGGGACGTGCGGGCCGAGTCGGTCAAACGGGTCGCCTCGGCCGTTGGCGAGGGTGCGATGGCGGTGTCGCTGGTGCACCGCTACCTGGAGGCCCAATGAGCCGGTGTTGCGAGCCCCACAGCCGCGAGCGAAGGAGTCCCTGTGCCCACCGAGTCTGACCGGCTGACACCGGCGCAGTTGCGCACCCTGTTCCTGTTCGAGGCGCTCGACGACGGGCAGCTCGACTGGCTGGCCGAGCACGGCCGGGTCGAGCAGCGCGCCGGCGGCACCCTCGTGTACGGCGAGGGTGAGCCCGCGACCTGCTTCTTCGTGCTGGTGCGCGGGGCGGTGGCGTTGAGTCGCCTGGTGCGCGGCGACGACGTCGAGGTCAGCCGAACCGACCAGCGCGGGGTGTACGGCGGGGCGACTCAGGCGTACCTGGGTGACCAGGTCGAGCAGATCTACCGCAACAGCCTGCGGGCGGTGACCGACGCGGAGTTCTTCGTGCTGCCGGCGGAGGACTTCGCGTACGCCCTGCGGTCCTGGTTCCCGATGCCCATGCACCTGTTGGAAGGGTTGTTCTTCGGGATGCGGGACAGCCAGGCCATCGTCGGTGAGCGGGAGCGGTTGTTGGCGCTCGGTTCGCTCTCTGCGGGGCTGACCCATGAGCTGAACAACCCGGCCGCGGCGGCGGTGCGGGCCACGTCGGTTCTGCGGGACCGGGTCGCCGGGATGCGGCACAAGCTTGCCATGATCGCCGACGGGCGGCTCGACGGAAGCGCCCTGCACGGCCTGGTCGCCCTGCAGGAGGAGGCGGTCTCCCGGGTGGCCACCGCGCCGAAGTTGACCCCGATGGCCACCTCCGACGCCGAGGACACCCTCACCGACTGGCTGGAGGACCATGGCGTCGGCGGAGCCTGGGACCTGGCGCCGATCCTGGTCGGCGGTGGGCTCGACGCAGCCTGGCTGGCTCGGGTGAAGGACGCGGTCGGCGCCGCGGACCTGGAGGCGGCGGTGCGTTGGCTCACCTACACCGTCGACACCGAGCTGCTGATGCGCGAGATCGGCGACGCGGTCACCCGGATCTCCGGGCTCGTGGACGCCGCCAAGCAGTACTCGCAGCTGGACCGCGCGCCGCACCGGGTGGTGGACGTGCACGACCTGCTCGACGCCACGCTGGTGATGTTCAAGGGCAAGATCCCCGCCGAGGTCAAGCTGGTCCGCGAGTACGACCGGGACCTACCACCCGTCCCGGCGTACGCGGCCGAGCTGAACCAGGTGTGGACCAACCTGATCGACAACGCGTTGGGCGCGATGGGGGAGAAGGGTGTGCTGACCGTCCGCACCGGACGGGTCGGCGACCAACTGGCGGTGGAGATAGTCGACACCGGGCCGGGCATCCCGCCGCAGGTGCGCCCGCGCATCTTCGAGCCGTTCTTCACCACCAAGCCGGTCGGCGCGGGCACCGGTCTGGGGCTGGACATCTCCTACCGGATCGTGGTGCACAAACACCACGGCGACATCAGGGTGGAGACCGAGCCGGGACGCACCACCTTCCGGGTCCTGCTGCCGATCATCGAGGGCGCACCGGACGCGCCCCACGACCCGCCGACCACCTAGCGGGCAGCACGCGGGCAGGATCAGGCGGCGCCCGGACCAAGCAAGTCCCCCCGCCGCCTCGCCCCGCCCCACCTCGCCCCGCCCCACCCCGCGCCGCCCCACCCCGCGCCGCCCCGCGCCGCGCCGCCCCGCGCC
>NZ_JBEZFJ010000014.1:0-238049 GCF_040649335.1 Micromonospora sp. NPDC048986 | reverse complement strand
CGGAGGCCGCGCTCTCCGCCGAGCAGGGGGCGGGCCGCGCCGAAGGCGTCAGGGGGTGGGGAAGAGACGGGCGTGCAGGGCGGCCGGGTCGGTCACCTCGGGTAGGCCGCGGGCGGCCAGCCAGGCTGCGGCGGCGGCCCCGTCTCCGGCGGTACGCAGTGGCGCGTCCGGCCAGTGTCGCGCGATCTCGGCCCGGACGGCGGCGGCCAGCGGGGTGTCGGCGGTGAGTAGGCCACCGCCGAGCACGATCGGTGTCACGGCCCCGGCGGGGCGGATCCGGCTCACGCTCTCGGTGAGGTGCGCGGCGGCTTCGCTGATCAGCGCGGCGGCGACCGGGTCGCCGTGGGTGGCGGCGTCGACGACCAGCGGCGCGAGCCGGGCCAGTTCGACGGGGGGCCGACGAGTCACGGTCTGGATGGTGGCGTCGACGGTGTCCCGGGGGCGGGCGGCGATGTCGGCGCTGCCCAGAATATCGGTGAGCACCGTCGTGGTCAGCGCGCCGAGCGCACTGCCGGCGTCGAGGTCGGCGAGCAGTCGACGTACGGCTTCCCGGCCGAGCCAGAAGCCCGAGCCGGCGTCGCCGAGCAGCCAGCCGTGGCCGTCGGCGATCCGGTCGAGTCGCAGTTCGTGGACCTGGGCGGTGATCGCCCCGGTGCCGGCGATGAGGATGGTTCCGTCCGCGGCGGCGGTGCCGGAGGCGTACGCGACCAGGGCGTCGCCGTGCACCTCGTACGGGCAGCGCAGGCCGGCGTCGTGCCAGGCCTGGTCGAAGGCGGCCCGCCCGGCGGGGTCGGCGAGCAGCCGGCCGGCTCCGGCGAGCCCGATGGTGCCGGCGGCCGCCCGGGTCGGGTCGACGTCGGCGAGCGCGCCGCGCAGCGCGGTCAGTAGTTCGGCGGCGGCGCGTTCGGCGCCGTGACTGGTGGGGTTGCCGCCGCCGGCGCGGCCGGTGCCGAGGCGTTGCCCGGTGAGGGTGAGGACGGTCGCCCGGGTGGACGTACCGCCGATATCGAGACCCACCACGACGGTGTCGGACATCGGCACGAGTCTCCTTGCGCGGAACGGCGATCTGGCTTGTTCATGCTGGTCGGCGGGGTCCTGCGGGGCAAGTTGTGGCGGGACCGGCGGGCTGTGCACCAGGTAACAGTTTGAAAACTTCGCCCACAGTCTTGACACAGAGGGTCGTTCAGTAAGAACTTTTACCACTAACAGTTAACAGTCTTTTCGGAAAGCTGAGGCGTCTCATGGTTGATCACGAGGTGGACACCGCCGCGGGGACCGCGGTGGTCGACGCCGACGTGATCGACCGGCGGACCTCGGCCTCCGACGGGGTACTGGCCCGGGTTCGCAACGGGCTCGGCGAGTTGACCGGCGCCCTGCGTCGGGTCGCCGAGCACGTGCTCAGCGACCCGGAGGCCGCCGCCCGCTCGACAATCGTCGAGCTGGCCGAGCGCAGTGGCACCTCACCGGCGACCATCACCCGCTTCTGCCGGGCGATGGGCTTCGAGGGGTACGCCGACCTGCGACTGGGCATCGCCTCCGAGACCGGCCGGGCCCGCTCGGCCGGTTGGACGGTCGACATCGGACGGGAGATCCAGCCGAGCGACCCGCTCGCCCGGGTGCTCGACCAGATCATGGCCGCCGACACCCGGGCCATGCACGACACCGCCACACTGCTCGACCTCACCGAGGTGGAACGGGCCGCTGTGGCGATCGCCGGCGCCAGCAGGGTGAACATCTTCGGTGCCAGTGGCAGCGCCCTGGTCGGTGAGGAGATGCAGTTCAGCCTGCACCGCATCGGTGTGGCCGCGTGGGCGTGGAACGACGTGCACGAAGGGTTGGCCAGCGCCGCGTTGCTGCGATCAGGGGACGTGGCGCTCGGCATCTCGCACACCGGGCAGACCCGGGAGACGATCGAGATGCTCGCCGAGGCGGGCAGCCGGGGCGCCACCACGCTCGCGCTCACCGGCTTCCCCCGCTCCCCGTTGGCCGAGCTGGCCGACATCGTGCTGCTCACCGCCAGCCAGGCGACCACCTTCCGACCGGACGCGCTCTCCGCCCGGCACCCCCAGCTGGTGGTGCTCGACCTGCTCTACATCGCCGTCGCCCAACGCACGCACGACCGCGCGCACGCGGCCTTCCGGCGGACAGCGCAGGCAGTCGACGGGCACAAGGCAGCGAAAGGGGTCCCTTCATGATCAGCGCCCAGGGGTACGCGGACGCCGTCCGCCCGGTGCTCGACCGGCTGCTCGACTCGGAGGCCGACGGGATCACCCGGGCCGCCGACCTGATCGCCGACAGCCTGCGCGACGGCGGAGTGCTCCAGGCGTTCGGCGCCGGGCACTCGGAGGCGTTCGCCGCCGAGCTGGTCGCCCGGGCCGGCGGGTTGGTCCCCACCAACAGGCTCTCGGTCCGGGACCTGGTGATGCACGGTGACGCCCCGCGCGACGTGCTCGCCGACCCCAAGCTGGAACGTGATCCCTCCATCGCCCACCAGATCTACGCGCTCGCGGCGCCCCAGCCGCGCGACGTGTTCGTCGTGGCGTCCCAATCCGGCATCAACGGCTCGGTGGTCGAGCTGGCGGCGCTGGTCACCGAGCGCGGTCACCCGTTGATCGCGGTCACCTCGGTCGAGCACACCGCGCGGGTCGCCCCACGGCACCCGTCCGGGCACCGGCTCGCCGACCTCGCCGACGTCGTGCTGGACAACGGCGCGCCGTACGGCGATGCACTGCTGCCGCTCGAGGGCGGCGGCGCGGTCTGTGCGGTCTCCTCGGTCACCACGGCGCTGCTGGCGCAGTTGCTGACCGCGGAGGTGGTACGACGGTTCCACCAGGCCGGGGAGGTACCCCCTATCTACCTCTCCGCCAACGTCCCCGGCGGGGACGAGCACAACCTCGCCCTCGAGTCGCGGTACGCCGGACGTCTCCGGCGTACCGCATGACCCGAATTTCACAAGGAGAGACGACGATGTCGATTACCCCCGAACACCCGGCCGCACTCGACCGTCGCACGGTGCTGCGTCGCGCCGCCGCCGTGGGCATGCTCGCCACTCCGGCCATCGGCCTGCTCGGCGCCTGCGCCACCAGCGGCAGCGACGGTGACAACGAGCAGGTCGCCGGCGGCACCAAGAGCGAGAAGAACCCGCTGGGCGTCAAGGAGGACGCCGCGATCGAGGTGGTCATCTTCAACGGTGGCTACGGCGAGAAGTACGCCACCGACGTGCACGAGCCGCTGTACAAGAAGGCGTTCCCCAAGGCCGAGGTCAAGCACCAGGCCACCCAGGCCGTCTCCACTGTGCTCCAGCCGCGGTTCGCCTCCGGTAACCCGCCGGAGTTCGTGAACAACTCGGGCGAGAAGCTGATGGACTTCGGGGCGCTCGTGGCCGACGGTCAGCTCCAGGACCTCACCGAGCTGTGGGACGCGCCGTCTGTCGACGACCCGAGCAAGAAGGTCCGCGACACGGTGGTGCCGGGCACCATCGAGGCCGGTTCGTTCAACGGCAAGCCGTTCGTCCTGTACTACGTCTCTACCGTCTTCGGCATCTGGTACTCGGGCAAGCTGTTCAAGGACAACGGCTGGGCGCCGGCGAAGAACTGGGACGAGTTCCTGGCCCTGCTCACGAACATCAAGGCCAAGGGCATCACCCCGTACGGCTACGCCGGGGCGAACGCCGCGTACTACCAGTGGAACGTGATCCTCACCCACGCCGCCAAGATCGGCGGCACCGACGTGCTGAAGAACATCGACAACCTGGAGGACGGTGCCTGGAAGCAGGACGCCGTCAAGCAGGCTGCCGCGGCGTGGGCCGAGGTCGGCGCGAAGTTCAGCGACAAGAGCTTCGAGGGGCTCAAGCACACCGACGTTCAGCTGCGGCAGAACCAGTACAAGGTGGCCATGTACCCCAGCGGTGACTGGCTGGAGGGCGAGCAGAAGAAGGACACGCCGGCCGGCTTCGACTACCAGCTCATGCCGGTGCCGAGCCTGTCCGCCGCGGACAAGCTGCCGGCCACCGCGCTGCGCGCCACCGCCGGTGAGGGCTACTTTGTCTCGGCGAAGAGCAAGAACCCCAAGGGCGGGCTGGAGTACATGCGCCAGATGCTGTCGAAGGAGGGCGCGAAGGGCTTCACCGAGGTGGTCAAGGCCCCGACCGTGGTCACCGCCGGCTCGGAGGGCTTCGCCTTCCCGCCCGGTGTGGCCAGCTCCCAGGCCGCGCTCAAGGCAGCCGGTCAGGACGTGTTCAACCTGTACTTCGACGGTTGGTACAAGGAGCTCGACACGGAGGCGCGTACCGCCACCAACGAGCTGATGTTCGGCCGGATCAACGCTGACGCCTTCGTGGAGCGGATCCAGAAGCGCGCCGACGCCATCAAGAAGGACAGCTCCGTCACCAAGTTCAAGCGCTGATCGATCGGAGCTAGGGTCATGCGGCACGGCAAGTATCCATTCGTGATCGGGTTCCTGTTCGCCCCGGTCGCGCTGTACGTGACATTCGTGATCTGGCCGTACGCGCAGGCGTTCCAGATCTCGATGACCAACTGGCGGGGGCTGTCGGCCCCGCAGTGGGTGGGCTTCGACAACTACCGGAGGTTGCTCGACGACGGGGCCTTCTGGAAAGCGGTCCAGCACCACGGCGTACTGCTGCTTGCCCTGCCGCTGATCACCATTGCCATCGCCCTGTTCTTCGCCTTCCTGCTCAACGTGGGCGGCAAGAGCAGCGGCGGGCAACGCCAGGGGGTCTGGGGGGCGAAGTTCTACCGGGTGGTGTTCTTCTTCCCCCAGGTCCTGGCGGTGGCCATCATCGCTGTGTTGTTCCAGATGGTGTACCGGCCGAACGAGTCCGGCCTGATCAACGGCGTGTTGATGAAGTTCGGCATCGAGCCGATCCTCTTCCTGGTCAAGCCGAACCTGGCCCTCTGGTCGATCATCGCGGTGCTGGTCTGGCAGGCGGTCGGCTTCTACGTGGTGCTCTTCTCCGCCGGGATGGCCTCCATCCCCGGTGAGATCTACGAGGCCGCCGAGATGGACGGTGCGACGAAGGTGACCCTGTTCTTCCGGGTCACCCTGCCGCTGCTGTGGGACACCCTCCAGGTGGCCTGGGTGTACCTCGGGATCGCGGCGTTCGACGCGTTCGCCATCGTCGCGGTGCTCTCGGTGGACGGTGGCGGCCCGGACGGCGCCACCACTGTTCTCGCCATGGAGATCTACCGCAACGCGTTCGTCTACTCGAAGTACGGCTACGCCTCGGCGATGGGCGTGGCGCTGTTCTTCCTCACCCTCACGTTCGCGGCGCTGACGCTGCGGCTCACCAAGCGGGAAAGCGTGGAGTACTGATGAATCCGCAGTCGACGCTGCCGCCGACGCCGGCGGCGCTGCCGCCGAAGACCGGTGACCCGTCCGCCCCCACCGGGTCGGGGCACAAGGGCCCCCGCTCGGAGGTACGGTTCTTCGCCGGCCTGGGGCACGTCGCGCTCGCCGTGTGGGCGGTGATCGTGATCGTGCCGATCCTCTGGACCTTCCTCGCCGCGTTCAAGAACACCAGCGAGATCTTCAGCAGCCCGTGGACGCTGCCGGCCGAGCTGCGCTGGGAGAACTTCGGGCGGGCCTGGACCAAGGCGCACGTCGGGCGGTACTTCCTCAACAGCGTGATCGTGGTGTCGTGCAGCACGTTCCTCACCATGCTGCTCGGCTCGATGGCCGCGTACGTGCTGGCCCGCTACAAGTTCTGGGGGAACCGGGCGGTCTACTTCCTCTTCGTCTCGGGGTTGGCCTTCCCGGTCTTTCTGGCACTGGTGCCGCTCTTCTTCGTGGTGAAGAACCTCGGTCTGTTGGACACCCACACCGGTGTGGTGCTGGTCTACACCGCGTACTCGTTGCCGTTCACAGTGTTCTTCCTGGCCGCGTTCTTCAAGACGCTGCCGTCGTCGGTGGCCGAGGCGGGGATGATCGACGGCTGCGGGCACAGCCGGCTGTTCTTCCAGGTGATGATGCCGATGGCGAAGCCGGGTCTGATCAGCGTCGCGATCTTCAACATCATCGGTCAGTGGGCGCAGTACCAACTCCCGTTGGTGCTGCTCTCCAACGCCAAGGACAAGTGGGTGCTCACCCAGGGCATCGCCGACATCTCCGTCAACGCCGGCTACGAGGCGGACTGGTCCGGGTTGTTCGCCGCGCTGACCATCGCCATCCTCCCGATGATCATCGTGTACGCGGTGTTCCAGCGTCAGATCCAGGCCGGCCTCACCTCCGGCGCGGTGAAGTAGGACGCCTCAGCGCTCGTCGACGCGGGTGTGCCAGGAGCGCCACAGGGCCGCGTACGCTCCGCCGGCCGCGACCAGCTCGTCGTGGCTGCCGATCTCGGTGATCCGACCGTCGGCGAGCACGGCGACCCGGTCGGCGTCGTGCGCGGTGTTGAGCCGGTGCGCGATCGCGATGACGGTCCGCCCGACCAGCACGGCGGCCAGCGCGCGTTCGGTCCGGCGGGCGGTGGACGGATCGAGCGCGGCGGTCGCTTCGTCCAGGATCAGCGTGTGCGGGTCGGCGAGCACCAACCGGGCCAGCGCGAGCTGTTGGGCCTCGGCCGCACCGAGTTGACGGGCCCCGTCGCCGAGCTGGGTGTCCAGGTCGTCGGGTAGCCCGGCAAACCAGTCGGCGCCCACCGTGAGCAGCGCGGCGCGCATCTGCTCGTCGGAGGCGTCGGGCGCGGCGAAGGAGAGGTTGTCGCGTACCGAGCCGATGAAGACGTGGTGCTCCTGGGTGACCAGGGCGATCCGGCGGCGACGCTCGGCCGGGTCGAGGTCGGTGACCGGGCAGCCGCCGATGCTGACGACGCCCTGACGCGGCGCGTCGATCCCGGCCAGCAGCCGGGCCAGTGTGGACTTACCCGCACCGGACGGGCCGACGACGGCCAGCCGCTCACCGGGCTGCACTTCCAGGTCGATGCCGTGCAGCACGTCCGTCCCGTCGGAGTAGGAGAACCGGGCGCCTCGAACGACGAGCCGCTCGCCCCGTGACGCGGCGGTCGTGCCGGCTGCTTCGGGCGGGACCAGGCCCACGCCGAGCAGCCGCGCGTACGACGCGAAGCCGCGCTGCGCCTGCTCGGTCCACTGCAACAGCCGATCCAACGGGTCGATCGCCTGTTGCAGGTAGAGCGCGGCGGCGACCACCGCGCCCAGCGACACCATGTCCCGGGAGAGCAGGTAGCCCCCGAGGAGCAGGACCATGGCGACCGGCAGCGGATAGCTGGCCTCGACGACCGAGAAGAACACGGTACGCAGTGCGAGGGTCGCCCGACGGGCCTGCCACACCGCTGTGACGCGGGTGGTGCCGTGCCGGATCCGGTCGTCGGCCAGCCGCAGCGCCTCCACGGTCCGCGCGCCCTCGGCGGTGGTGGTCAGCGTCTCGGTCAGCTCGGCCGCCGCCGCGCCCTCGGTGAGGTACGCGGAGCTGGCCCGGCGCAGGTACCAGCGGGTCACCCCCACTATCGACGGGAGCCCGGCCAGCGCGGCCAACCCGAGCAGCGGGTGCAGCAGGAAGATGGCCCCGAACAGCAACGTCAACTGCACCGTGGCGATGACGATGGTGGGCACCACGTCCCGGACCGTGGTGCCGACCGTCGACACGTCGACCGAGCTGCGGGTGGCCAGGTCCCCGGAGCCGGCGCGCTCGACGACCGAGACGGGCAGCCCGAGAGTCCGGGAGACGAACTCCTCGCGCAGCTCGGCGACGGCCCGTTCGCCGAAGCGGTGGCCGGCGTACTGGGCGTACCGGGAGAGCAGAGCGCTGACCAGGACGCAGCTGGCGATGGCCAGTGCCAGTCGGTCCACGGTGGCCACGTCCGCGCCCGCGGCGACCCGGTCGACGATGGTGCCCAGCAGCCACGGCGGGGCGAGCCCGGCGACCGCGGCGGCGCTGTGCAGCGCCAGCACGACCCAGACGGCGCGCCGGTGCCGGCTGATCATGTCCCGCAGGGCCCGGCGTACGGTGCCGCGGTCGGCGACCGGCAGCCGGCTCACCGGTACGCCTGCTGGCTGCCGCGGGCCACCAGGTGCCGGTAGGCCGGGTCGTCGTCGAGCAGGTCGGCGTGGCTGCCGGTGGCGGTGATCCGGCCGGCGCTCAGCAGCGCGACCAGGTCGGCCCGGCCGAGCAGCAGCGGCGACGTGGCGATCACCACTGTGGTCTGCCCAGCCCGGGCGGCCTGCAGCCGCTCGGCGATCCGCGCCTCGGTGTGCGCGTCCACCGCCGACGTCGGGTCGACGAGGATCAGCACCTCCGGTTCGATGCTCAGCGCCCGGGCCAGGCGCACCCGTTGACGTTGACCGCCGGAGAGCGTCCGGGCCCGGGCGTCGATCGGAGTGTCCAGCCCGGCGGGCAGGGCGTCGACGACGTCCTGCGCCGACGCGGCCCGCACCGCAGCGCCGATCCGTTCGTCGTCGCCGTCGGCCCCGGCGCACAGGATGTCGCGCAGCGTGCCGGCGAAGAGGTAGGAGTCGTGGTCGGCGACGAGGATCCGCGCGCGGACCTCGTCCAGGGCGACCTCGCGCAGCGGCACGGCTCCCCAGGTGACGTCACTGGCGACGTACCGGCCGAGCCGGTCGGCCAGTGCCACGGCCGCCGCCGGATCATCTGCCGCCACCCCGGTCAGTTGGCCGGCGCGCACCGTCAGACCGGTGACCGGGTCGTGCAGGTCGGCCGGGCGGTCCGGCCCGGCCCGGTCGTCCGGCCGGCGTGTCTCGGGCACGGCGCCCGGCCACCGGCGGCCCGGACCACCGACGTCGTCCGGCGTCACGTTGAGCAGGTCGGCGATCCGTCGGGCGGCGACCCGACCGCGGATGAGCTGGTAACTGCCCTCCAGCAGAAACCAGACCGGCACGATCAGGGTCGCCACGTAGCCGTAGACGGCGACCAACTCGCCGATCGTGACGTCACCGGTCACCGCCATCCGGGCCGTCAGCCACACCACCGCCGCCAGGAACAACCCGGGGATGGCGACAGTCGCCGCGTCGATCCAGCTGTTGACAGCGCCGACCCGGTAGCCCTCGGCACGTAGCTCCTGGGACCGGGCCGCGTACCGTCGGGCGAACAGGTCCCGGCCGCCCACCCCGGCGAGCACCCGCAGCCCGGCCACGATGTCACCGGATCGGGCGGTGAGCGCGCCCTGTTGCCGGCGGTAGACCGACTCGACCTGCTCCAGGCGGCGCAGCAGCGGCCCCACGATCAGACCGACGACCGGCACCCCCACCAGCACGCAGAGCGCGAGCATCGGGGAGATCGACCAGAGCACCACCGCGATCACCCCGTACGCGACGACAGCGCCGACGCCCGGCCCGGTCAGGGTCAGCACCTGCGCCGTCCAGTCGATGTCGGAGCCGCCGATGGTGGACACCTCACCCGCCCCGACCCGGCGGGGCAGCACCGCGCCGATGCGGGACAGGTGGCGCAGCAGGACCTCCGCCGAGCGGGCCTTGGCGTCCTCCCGGATGAAGGTCATCGTGCGGTGCCGCATGATGCCCAGGTACGACAGGGCCACGCCCGCGACGACGATCGCCGTGACCCAGAGCGCCAGGGCCCCGGTGTCGCGTTCGCGCAACCCGTCGTCGACGGCGCGGGCGATCAGGTAGGGCCGGGCCGAGAGCCCGATCATCCAGGCCGTGCCGATCAGGCTGCCGCGCAGCACCCGCCAGGGTTGGCAGCGGACGAGCCACCACAGGTAGCGCATCGGACCGCGGGTGTCGGGGGTGCCAGGATCGGGATGAGGGATCTGCGGAGGCACCCGATCACGCTACCGACCGGCAGTGACACCCCACCGACCCGATCTTGGTGAGGTGCGCCTCCGTTCCTGTCGGACGGGGGAGGCAGAATCACGTTCGTGCTGGTGGCGGTGGTGTCCGACGAGCGGGGTGGGGGAGTGCTGTGCCCGCTGGACGCCACCGGCCGGCCGACTGGCCCGCCCGAGGTGGTCACCGATCTCGTCGCCGCGGTCGCCGCCCGCGAGGCCGCCGAGCACCCGCGCTGGGTCTGGGCGACCGCCACGGCGCTCTACCCGACCCTGCTGCGCGCCGGCGTCCGGGTCGATCGGTGTCACGACGTGGAGTTGACCGAGGCGTTGCTGCTCGGGCACGTGGGCCGCTGGGGTGAGCCCCGCTCGCTGGCCGCCGCCTGGGCCCGGCTGACCGGCGCGGCGGTGCCGCCCGACCCGCCGGCGCGCGCCGCCGCACCACCCGGGCACGGGCAGGGCGCGCTCTTCGACACAGTGCCCGGTCCGCCGGGCCCGGGCATCGAGGCACTGACCCAGGTGTACGCCGACCAGCTCACCCGCGTCGCCGCGACCGAGCACCCCGGCCGGTTCCGGTTGCTGGTGGCCGCGGAGTCGGCCGGCGCGCTGATCGCGGCGGAGATGGGCGTCGCCGGGTTGCCCTGGCGTGCCGACGTGCACAACGAGATCCTGCACGAGCTGCTCGGCGAGGCGTCCCCGGTCGGTGGTCCGCCACGCCGACTCGCCGAGTTGGCCGCCCGGATCGCCGACGCGCTCGGCGTACGCGGCCTGCACACCGACTCCCCGGCGGAGCTGCTGAAGGCGTTCGCCCGGGTCGGGGTGGAGCTGCCGAACACCCGCGCGTGGGTGCTGCGCGGGGTGGACCATCCGGCGGTGCCGCTGGTGCTGGAGTACAAGGAGCTCTACCGGATCTGGACGGCGCACGGCTGGTCCTGGCTCGATCAGTGGGCGCGGGGCGGCCGGTTCCAGCCGGAGTACGTGCCGGCTGGTGTGGTCTCGGGCCGGTGGGCCACCCGGGGTGGTGGCGCGTTGCAGATCCCCAAGGTGATCCGGCGGGCGGTGGTGGCCGATCCGGGCTGGCGGTTCGTGGTCGCCGACGCCGGGCAGTTGGAGCCACGGGTGCTGGCCGCGGTCTCCGGCGATGCGCGGTTGGCGGCGGCGGGCGGTGCCGGCGACCTCTACGCGGCCCTGGCCCGGGACTCGTTCGGCGGTGACCGGGCCAAGGCGAAGGTGGCCCTGCTCGGCGCGATGTACGGGCAGACCGGCGGGGCCGCGGTGCCGGCGTTGGCGGTGCTGAAGCGCAGCTACCCGACGGCGTTCGGTTACGTCGAGGCGGCGGCGCGTACCGGTGAGACGGGTGGGTTGGTGCGGTCGTGGCTGGGGCGGACGTGTCCGCCCGGCTCGGCCGGGTTCGCTGATCTCGACGACGAGCCCGCCGATCCGGAGGGGGCGGGTGATCCGCACAGTCCGCGGGCTCGGGCCGCCCGGTCCCGGGGGCGCTTCACCCGTAACTTCGTCATCCAGGCCACGGCGGCGGAGTGGGCCTCCACGTTGCTGGCCACGTTGCGGACGGAGTTGTCCGGCACCGACGCCGAGCTGGTCTTCTTCCAGCACGACGAGGTGGTCGTGCACGCGCCGGCCGATCAGGCCGACGCGGTCGCCGAGGCTGTCAACCGTTGCGGCGAGCGCGCGTCCGCGCTGCTCTTCGGTGCGACGCCGGTCCGGTTCCCACTGGACCTGTCCATCGTCGACTGTTACGCCGACGCGGCCTGACCGGCGGAGTGTCCGTGTCGACGGATGCCGGTCGTGTAACGGTTGTGCTATTTCTCCTTTTCGCCCCGCCACCCCCGGCTGGCCGTCCTCGTTGCAGTGTCCGTAGGAGGGGACGATCGGTAACGGTCCGTCCCGTGCTGGAGGGGGCGCAGCTGAACCGGATCGCAGGAATGATCATCGCCGCAGGCGGGGGACGCCGGATCGGTGGTCCCGAGGCGCTGATTCACCAGGGCGACAAGCCCCTCGTGAATCAGATGATCGACACGATGACCGAGGCGGGCTGCGAGCAGATCGTGGTCGTCCTGGGTGCCGCCGCCGAGCAGGTCCAGGAGACCGCCGACCTGGGCAAGGCCACCGTTGTGATCAACAAGGCGTGGGGCACCGGAGTCGGCTCGTCCATCCGGGCCGGGCTGGCCGCCATGGACGACGAGGGGATCGAGGCGGTGGTGGTGGTGCCGGTCGACATGCCGGGCCTGACCGCCGAGGCGGTCAGTCGGGTGGCCGCGCTGCCGTACCCGGACGTGCTGGTCTGCGCCACCTACGACGGGTTGCGCGGCTACCCGATGCTGTTCGGCCGCCGGCACTGGCCCGGCATCGCCACCTTGGCCAGCGCCGACGTGGGGGCCCGGCCGTACCTGTTGGCGCACAAGGACCAGATCGTCGACATCGCCTGCGACTCGGTGGCCGACGGCAGCCGGGTCGACACGCCGGAGTTGATGGAGATGTACGGCCTCACCGTCCCGCCGCAACGAGTAGGCGTCTAGAGATGAACTGTTAGCAGGTGCGGGCGAGAGGTCGAGCGGGCCCGCGGTGACTATTGGCCCGCCAGCGGGAGCACCAACACCAGCCCAGCTCGACACCCCCCACCCCGCCCCACCCCACCCCACCCCGCCGCGATCTTGCGAATTCTGTCGCCGAAATGTGGATTAATGTCCTTTATATCGCGACAGCATGTGCAAGATCGCGGGGAGGGAGTGGCGGGGAGGTTTACTCCGAGATCCGGTCCAGCTCACCAGTGGCGGCGAGGCGCTGGTACCAGTGGGCGCTGTCCTTCCAGGTGCGTACCTGGGTGTCGTAGTCGACCCGGATGATGCCGAAGCGACGGTCGTAGCCGTAGCCCCACTCGAAGTTGTCCAGCAACGACCAGACGAAGTAGCCGCGCACATCAGCGCCCTGCGCGCGGGCGTCGGCCATCGCGCCGATGTGCCGACGCAGATAGTCGATCCGCCGGTCGTCGTGGATCCGGCCGTCGGCCGACACCACATCGTCGAACGCCGCGCCGTTCTCGGTGATCATCATGGGCTGGCTGGGGTACTCACGCTGGAGGCGCAGCAGCAGCTCGGTCAGCGCCGGCGGGTCGATGTTCCAACCCATCGCCGTGTACGGGCCGGGCTGCGGCAGGAAGTCGACGTTCTCCGCAGCCACCCACGGCGTCGAGGTCGACGCGCCGTGCCCGTCGGCGTCGGAGCGGGCCGACACCCCGTCCCACGCCCGGACCAGGGTGCTGGAGTAGTAGTTGACCCCGAGCACGTCCAGCGGCACCGCGATCACCTTCTCGTCACCCTCGCGGACGAACGACCAGTCGGTGACCGAGGCGGTGTCGGCCAGCAGGTCGACCGGGTACTTCCCGTCCAGCATCGGGCCGAGGAACGCCCGGTTCGCCAACGCGTCGATCCGCCGGACCGCGTCCTGGTCGGCGGCCGAGTCGGACGCGCCCCTGATGACGTGCAGGTTCAGCGTCACCGACAGCTCGGCGGACGGGGCCAGCTCCCGGACCACCCGACCGGCCAGGCCGTGCGCGAGGTTGAGGTGGTGCACCGCGGCCAGCGCCGCCGCCGGCTCGGTCCGACCCGGCGCGTGCACGCCGGAGGCGTAGCCCAGGTACGCGGAGCACCACGGCTCGTTGAGCGTCGTCCAGGTGTGCACCCGGTCGCCCAGCGCACCGACGATGCCCGCCGCGTACTCCTGGAAGCGCAACGCGGTCTCCCGCGACGCCCAACCACCGGCGTCCTCCAACTCCTGCGGCAGGTCCCAGTGGTACATGGTGGCCACCGGGCGGACACCCCGCTCCAGCAGCCCGTCCACCAGCCGCGAGTAGAAGTCGATGCCGGCCTGGTTGAACCGGCCGGAACCGCCGGGCTGCACCCGGGGCCAGGAGATGGAGAACCGGTACGCGCCGAGCCCCAGGTCGGCGATGTGCCCGAGGTCGTCGGCCCACCGGTGGTAGTGGTCGGCGGCCACGTCGCCGGTGTCACCGTTGAGGGTCCGACCCGGTGTGTGGCTGTAGGTGTCCCAGATGGACGGCCCGCGCCCGTCCTCGGTCACCGCGCCCTCGATCTGGTACGCGGCCGTCGCCGACCCCCAGACGAAGGTTTCCGGGAAGTGGTGGCGCGTCATCGTTCCGTCCCCTGGATCTCGCAGATGTAGCCCGTCGAGGTGCCGGCGACCAGTTCGGCGCTGGCTGTCCCACCCTCGTAGCGCACGTCGAACTCGGCGCCCGGCCCGTTGCCGGGTGACGGTACCCGTACCCGGGTCCGCTGCCCCTCGGTCGGTGCGTACACCCGCAGCCGCACATCGTCGGCCCACTCGTAGTCCGGTCGGTCGGTGCGCGAGCCGAACGGGATGACAGCGCCCGGCCGGGCCAGCACCGGCAGGCTGTCGAAGTCGTGCTTCTCGGTCAACCACGCCGGGCCGGTGACCTGCGCGCCGGTGACCAGGTGCGTCCAGGTGCCGGCGGGTACGTAGTACGTGACGTCGCCGTCGGCGCTGAGCACCGGGGCGACCAGCACGTCCGGACCGAGCATGTACTGCCGGTCCAGGTGGGCCGTCGCCGGGTCGTCAGGGAACTCCAGGAACATCGGCCGCATCACCGGCGTACCGTCGCGGTGTGCCTCCTGGGCGGCGGCGGCCAGGTACGGCATCAGGCCGAGCTTGAGGTGGGTGAAGTGCCGCAGCACGTCCACGGCCTCCTCGTCGTACGCCCACGGCACCCGGTACGAGCCGGACCCGTGCAGCCGGGAGTGCGAGGAGAGCAGCCCGAAGGCGACCCACCGCTTGAACACCGCCGGGTCGGGAGTGCCCTCGAAGCCGCCGATGTCGTGGCTCCAGTAGCCGAAGCCGGACGCGGCCAGGGACAACCCGCCGCGCAGCGACTCGGCCATCGCGACGAACGTCGACTCGCAGTCGCCGCCCCAGTGCACCGGGAACTGCTGCCCGCCGACGGTGGCCGAGCGGGCGAACAGCACCGCCTCGCCCTCGCCGCGCTCGGCCTCCAGCAGCTCGAAGACCGCCTTGTTGTAGAGGTACGAGTAGTAGTTGTGCATCCGCTGCGGGTCCGAGCCGTCGTGCCACACCACGTCGGTCGGGATGCGCTCGCCGAAGTCGGTCTTGAAGCAGTCGACGCCCATGTCCAGCAGGGCCTTGAGCTTGCCGGTGAACCAGCGGACCGCGTCCGGGTTGGTGAAGTCGACAAGCGCCATGCCGGCCTGCCACTTGTCCCACTGCCAGACCGAACCGTCCGGGTTGCGCACCAGGTAACCGGCCTCGCGGCCCTCCTCGAAGAGGTACGAGCGCTGCGCGATGTACGGGTTGATCCAGACGCACACCTTCAGGTCGCGCTCGTGCAGCCGGCGCAGCATCCCCTCCGGGTCGGGGAAGGTCGCCGGGTCCCAGACGAAGTCGACCCAGTGGAACTGACGCATCCAGAAGCAGTCGAAGTGGAACACCGACAGCGGCAGCCCGCGCTCGGCCATCCCGTCGACGAACTCGGTCACCGTCTTCTCGTCGTACGAGGTGGTGAACGAGGTGGACAGCCAGAGGCCGTACGACCAGGCGGGGATCCGGGCCGGACGACCGGTGAGGGCGGTGTACCGGCGCAGCACGTCCTTCGGGTGGGGCCCGTCGATCACGTAGTAGGTGAGCGACTGACCCTCGACGCTGAACTGGGTCTGGGTGACCACCTCGGAGCCCACCTCGAACGACACGTGCTCCGGGTGGTCCACGAAGACCCCGTAGCCGGCGCTGCTCAGGTAGAACGGCACGTTCTTGTACGCCTGCTCGCTGGCGGTGCCCCCGTCGGCGTTCCAGATGTCGACGGTCTGCCCGTTCTTGACGAACGGGCCGAAGCGCTCGCCCAACCCGTACACCGTCTCGCCGACACCGAGGGCGAGCCGTTCGTGCACGTGCCGGCGGCCCTCGGCGTCGGTGACGACGCCGATGCTGCGTGCGGTGGACGCGGTGACGAGCCGGTCGCCGTGCAGGAAGTCGACCCGCCACCCGTCGATGAGCGCGACCCGCGCGGTCAACTCGCCGGTGGTCAGCGTCGCGCTGAGCCCCGTGACGTCGACGGTGACCGGGTGCGTCTCGTCGGTGCTCAGCCCGAAGTGCGGCTCGCGGGGCAGCCCTCCGGTGTGGTGGGCGATTGTCACTCCGATGACGCCGGGGGCGGGGGAGAAGAACCGGACGGTGACCAGGGGGCGGTTGAGGGTGTCGCCGCGGCCGGTGATCTGACCGGTCGGCGCGAAGACGGTGAAGCCGCGTTCGTCCGGCTCGACCGACTCCACGACGCCGGGGCGCAGGACACTGACGCCGGGTCGCAGCTGCCAGTACCCGTCGGTGAACTTCACTTCTCGGCTCCTGCCGTGATGCCGCGCGCGAGAGTGCGCTGGAAGATGAGGAAGAAGAGGATGGCCGGCACCAGGCTGATCAGCGCGCCGGCGTTTGTGGTCGGAGCGTCCATCAGCCGGTCGCCCTGCAACGACGCGAGCGCGACCGGAATGGTCTGCGTCTGGTTGTCGATCAGCATGACCAGCGGGATGAGGAACTCGTTCCACGTCCAGATGAGGAAGAAGATGAGCAGCACCGCGAGGGTGGGCCGCAGGTTGGGGAAGACCACCCGCCACAGCACCGTCCACTTGCCGGCGCCGTCCAGCGCGGCGGCCTCCAGCAGCGAGCGCGGGAACGTGCCCATCACCGAGGCGAGCAGGTACGTGCCGAACGCGCTCTGGATCACGGTGAAGATGATGATCACCGAGAGCTGGGTGTTGTAGAGGCCGACCTGCTTCGCCACGTAGTACAGCGGGTAGATCAGCGCCTCCTGCGGCAGCATGTTGGCCAGCAGGAAGAGACCGACGATCCACAGCCGGCCTCGGACCCGGCCGATGCCCAGCGCGTACGCATTGAGCAGCGACACGGCGACGCCGAGCACTGCCACCGAGCCGGCGATGACTGCCGAGTTCCAGAACTTCAGTGGGAAGTTGACTTCGGTCCAGTACGTGCGCAGACCCTTGGTGTAGAACTCCGTCGGCCAGCTCAGCGGGCCGCCCGACGAGTAGTCGCCGGGCGACTTGAACGCGTTGAGCAGCATGAACGCGAACGGCACCAGCATGACGAGCGCGCCGAGGGTGACCAGGGCGAGCACCACCCAGCGGCTGACGCCACGGTGGTGTCGATCGCGTACGGGCCGGGCCGGCGTCACCGGCACCGTGCTCGGTGTGAGCGTGACGGCCATGTCAGAACCCCCGGTCCCGGCGCTCGCTGCGGGCCTGCATCCAGATGAAGACTCCGGCCACCACCACGATGATCAGTGTCAGCACCATGGAGATCGCGGAACCGTAGCCGACCTGCAGCTTCTTGAAGAACGTGTAGTAGGCGAAGTACGACGGCACGTTCGTGGCGTTGTCCGGGCCGCCGCGGGTCAGGGCGAAGATCGGCCCGAACACCTTCAGCGCGGCGATGGTGCAGGTCAGGGCCACCACGAAGGTCTCCGGGCGGATCTGCGGAAGGGTGATCGCCCGGAACCGGTGCAGCCAGTTCGCGCCGTCGACCTCGGCCGCCTCGTACAGCTCGGGGTCGACCCGTTGCAACGCCGCCATGAAGACGACCACCGGGTAGCCGATCTGCACCCAGATCATCACGGCCATCACGGCCGGCAGGGCGGTGCCGGGGTCGCCGAGCCAGTCGTGGCGTAACGCACCGAGACCGACGGCGTCGAGGAGGCTGTTGAACGCCCCGTCGGGGCGCAGGATCCAGCCCCAGACGATGCCGGCCACCACGACGGGCAGCACCTGCGGGAGGTAGAACGCGGCCCGCAGCGCGGCGGCGGTGCGGGGCTTGAACCGGCGGCCGATGACGTCGAAGAGCACCGCGGCGAGCAGCAGCCCGAGCACTGTGGGCACCACCACCATCGCGACGAGCATCCAGACGGTGTTGCGGAACGACGCCCAGAACACGTCGTCCTGCAGCAACGCCTGGTAGTTGTCCAGGCCGACCCACCGGGGGTCGCCGATGCCGGACCACTTGGTCAGTGACAGGTAGAGGGTGCCGACCAGCGGCGCGCCGATGACCAGGAGAAAGAGCACCGCTCCGGGGAGCAGGTAGAGCCAGTACGCCGCGTTGCGGCCGCGGCGTCTGCGGCTGGGCGCGGGCGGGGTGGGGGTCGCGGCCGGCGGTGTGGCGGCGACCGTCTCGGAGACTGCCATGGAAGATCCTTCCCGGCGGGGCGGGCGGGCGCGCCGGTGGTGCCGGTCGCGCCCGCCGCTCGCCGTGTCACTTGCCGGTGATCTCCTTGACGCCATCGGCGTACGGCTTGGCGATCGTGTCGAGAACCTGGTCGGGCGACTTCGAGCCGTTGATCAGGCCCTGGAAGCCGGAGACCAGCACGTCGTAGTAGCCGGGGACCGGCCAGTCCGGGTAGAAGGCGAGCCCGTCGGACTTGCTGACGGTGTTGAAGTCCTCGATCAGCTTGCGGTCCTTCGGGTCGCTGATCTTCGACGCGTCGGCGGCGACCGGAACACCACCGTTGTTGCCGATCAGGTCCTGGATCTCCGGACGCAGGGTGATGTCGATGAAGTCGTACGCCAGGCTCTTGGCCTTGCTGTTCTCCGGGACCACCCAGAGGTTGCCGGAGGAGCCGGCCTGCAGGGTGTTGCCGGGGAAGAGGAAGGTGTCCCAGTTGGCCTTCATCTCGGTCTTGAACCGGCCGTACCACCAGCTACCCGAGACGATCATCGGAACCTTGCCGCCGATGAAGGCGGTGCCCATGTCCTCGGCCTTGAGGCTGGCCGAGTTCTTCGCGACGTAGCCCTTCTGCACCCACTGGGCGAAGGTGTCCGCGCCGTACTTGAGCGGGTCGGCCTTGAAGTCGACAGGGTTCTTGTAGAGCTGGTAGTTGTCGACGAACTGCCTGTCGCCCTTGGAGAGGGCGAGCTGGTAGAAGAGTTGCCCGGCCGGGTACTCGGCGCCGGCCATGCCCAGCGGGGTGATGCCCTTGCCGACGAAGGTGTCCATCGCGGCGGTCATCTCGGCCATCGTGGTCGGGACCTTGACGCCGTTGCTCTGGAACAGGTCCTTGTTGTAGTAGACGGTGACGTACTCGCCGTAGTTCGGCACGCCGAACCACTTGCCGGAGCCCATCACGCCCTTGTCGCTGTAGCGGGCGGTGGTCTGCAGGCTGGGGCTGAGCTTGCCGGCCCAGCCGCGCTTGTCGGCCTCGCTGCTCAGGTCGGCCAGCAGGCCCTGGGAGGAGAGCAGCCCGGCGGTCGCGTTGCCCTTGTTGTACTCCATGATGTCCGGGCCCTCGGACGAGTTGATGATCATGCCCGCGTTCTGCTGGATCTGCTCGAACGCCTTGCGCTCGAAGCGCACCTCGACGCCCGGGTGCTCGGACTTGAAGATCTCGATCGCCCGGTTCCAGCCGACCCCCATGGCGCTGTTCTCGCTCTCGTAGTGCCAGAGCTTGAGGGTCTTGGCGTCGCTGTTGTCCCCGTTGTCACCACCGCCGCAGGCGGCCACTGTGGTTGTCGCGGTCGCTGCCAGGGCGATCGCGGCGACGAGCCGGCGGAATCGCTGCATTAGCATCCTCCTCGTTGAGTATCTAGCCGGTACTTCACGGGGCCCGTCGTCGCGTTGCAGCGCGGCGTCGGGCCATTTACTGATCGGCCCCTACCGGTTGGTGGCGTCGGGGCGCGGCGGTCGACCCCCGGATCTCCAACGTGCACGGCAGCAGTTGCTGGTGACGAAGGTCAGCGGGGCCATCAAGGTGGCGCGTCAGCGCCTCGATCGCGATCCGGCCGAGCGCCGAACCGGGTGACGTCATAGCGGTCAGCGCCGGGGTGGCCAGTTCGGCGACCTGCGGTGAGGTGACCATCGAGACGACGGAGACGTCGTCGGGCACTGACAACCCGCGGCCGGTCAGCTCGCCGAGGATGCCGAAGATCGCCGTCTCGTTCATGGCCAGCACCGCGGTCAGTTCCGGGGCCTGCGCGAACGCGGCGGCCAGGGCGGCCCGCCCGCCGGCGGCGCTGTCCTCGGCCGCGATCATCACCGGCTCCAGGCCGTGCCCGGTCATCGCCGCGGTGAAGGCGTCACGGGTACGCAGCGCGGGCCCGTAACCGCTGGCCAACGTGGCGGCCGAGTGGTTGACGTAGACGATGCGCCGATGCCCGAGGCTGACCAGGTGCGCGACGGCCTCCCGGACGGTCTGGTCGAAGTCGATGTCGACGTAGGAGAGCGTGCTGGTGTCGCCGGTGCGGCCGATCAGCACCAGCGGCACCCCCGCCTCCTGGAGCACTGTGACCCGCTCGTCGGCCAGTTGGACCTCCATCAGCACGACCCCGTCGAGCATCCGCTGACTGGCCAGCCGACGCAGGTCGTCGAGGTTGCCTCCGCCGACCGGCGAGAGCACCAGGTGGTAGCCGGCGACGCTGGCCGCGGCGGCGGCACCGGTGACGAAGGCGGTCTCGGTGGCGCCGAGGCCACGTTCGTCCATCGGCATCAGCAGGCCGAGGATCCGGCTACGGCGACTGGCCAGCCCGCGGGCCATCGCGTTGGGTTGGTAGTCGAGCTGCGCCATCGCGGCGAGCACCTTGTTGCGGGTGGCCTGCGAGATCGGGCGGGTGCCGGTGAGCACGTACGAGACTGTGCTGACCGAGACCTGCGCGAGGCGGGCGACGTCATGCATGGTGGCCACCGCGCACCTCCTCCGGCCTGGGGTGGGACCGCTCCCGAACTTCGTCGAAGCGTTTCGACGAAGCGGTTCGACAGGACGCTAGGCCACCTGTTACGGCGACGTCAATAGCCGATGTCGAAAAGAATTCAGCGGGGTGCGCGGCCCCGAGCACGTCCCACCCGACCGCCCTGTGCATGCGACCGGGAGGGGTGCTCCTCAAGATCCCGCTCGATCCTGGATCTAGTCCCCTCGATCCGTCGCGAGGCCACTACAACCAGGATCGAGCACGATCTTGGAGTGAGAGGGCAGCGTGGGTGCGCGGCGGTCGGCCGGAGGCCAGGGGGTGGGGGTCAGGGCAGGTCGAAGAGGGTGGCGGCGCTGTTCCAGCAGACCGCGCGTAGCCAGTCGTCGCCCAGGTCCAGTCGGGCCAGCCCGCTCACCTGGTCGGCGTACGGGTACGGGATGTTCGGAAAGTCGCTGCCCAGCAGCACCTTGCCGGCCAGCCCCAGGTCGCGCAACCGGGGCAGCTCCTCGGCGGGGAAGGGGACGAACTGGTCGAAGAAGGGCGTGAACGCCATCGTGGTGTCCAGTCGGACCCGCTCGTACGTCTCGGCGAGGTCCAGGAAGGCCAGGTAGTCCGGGGCGCCCATGTGCGCCACCACGGCGGTCAACCGAGGGTGGCGGGCGAGCAGGGCGGCGAACGGTTCCGGCCCGGTGTGGGAGGTCCCCACCGGTGCGTGCCCGGCGTGCACCACCACCGGCACACCCGCGTCGGACAGCATCCCCCACACCGGGTCCAGCGCCGGGTCGGTTGGCGCGAAGCCGCCGACCTGTAGATGCAGCTTGAACACCCGGGCGCCTTCGGCGAGGGCCGCCTCGACGTACCCGGGGGCCTCCGGCTCCGGATAGAACGTGGCCGAGGCCAGGCAACCGGGGGTGTCGCGGGCGAAGTCCAGCGTCCAGCGGTTGAGTTCCGCCGCCATGCCCGGTCGGTGCGCGTACGCCAGGGCGCTGAACGCCAGCACCCCGATCCGCCGCAGGTGCGCGACCCGATCGGCGTCGCTCCACCGGTAGCGGATCGGCCACTCGGTGCCGACCAGCGGCCCGGCGGCGTCGAAGTAGGCCCACACCCGACGCAGCAGGCGCGGCGGCAGGAAGTGCACGTGCACGTCGGCGAGGCCGGGCAACCCCAGGGCGTGGCAGAACTCCGGTACGCGTTCGTCCTCGGCCGGCGGGATCGCCGACGCCGGATCGGTCATATGTCGATGTCGAAACGGCTCAGCACCGAGGGCGCGATCAGGCCGACGGTGGCGAGCGCGGAGACGACGGTCAGCGCGATGCGCATCCCGACCACTTCGGCCTTGCTGCCGACGCGCAGGGCGATGCTGTTCGGCAGGCCGATCATCATCCACATGCGCCGCTTGATCGGGATCGGCCAGAGGATCGGCACACCCGCTCTGGTGATCATGTCGCCGAGGATGTGCACGAAGCAGCCCACGCCCAGCGCGGTCCCGATCAGTGGATAGCCGCGCCCGCCCGGCAGGTTGGCGAAGGTGAACCAGGCCGCGCCGGCCGACGCGAGGGTGATGATCACCCACCCGGCCCGCTCGGCCCACTCGTCGAACAGCCCACGCAACGCCAGGCCGAACATGAAGAACAGGATGGTGATGACCGCCCACTTGCCGTACGCGGCGCAGAGCGCTGTGGTGCCCCAGCCGACCAGCACGGTGAACGGCAGCGTGTGGGTCAGCGTCCGGTGCCCGTTGTTGCGGCGTGGGTCCTTGCTGAGCTTGGTGGCGTAGTAGACCCCGAGGGAGATTTTCTCCATCACCTCGGCGGCGAAGAGCGAGAAGACTCCGAAGGTACGGGCCACGGTGGCCCCACCCTGGTTCTTGGTCACCTTGCCCGACATGTCGAGGTCGGGAAAGAGCGCGCCACCGGCGCACACCGCGGTGCCCACCGCCAACGCGAGCGGCGACTGGTGGTAGTCGGCGAACTGCTCCAGTGCCCAGGAGCCAGCCAGCCACACCGCCGCGCCGGACAGCGCGTGTTGCGGTCCCATCATCTCGGCTCACCCTCCCCAGGGATCTTGAGCGCCCAAAACTACGCCACTGTAGTCAGCGTCGGCGCCGCAGGGGCATCACCCGGAAGGTCCACATCGGACCGCGTCACAGGGTGGGGGTGAAGCTCTGCCGGATCATCGGCAAGTATGCCGCGTTGACCTGCCAGTCGAACTCTTCTGTCAACCACGAGACGGTGTAGGAACGGTCGGCCGCGGTGTTGGCCAACAGCCTCAAGCTGTGCACCGGAACGCCGACGGCGTTCTGCCAGCCGCACTCCCACACCGCGCCACCCTCGAAGATGTCCATCGCGGAGATGTCCACCTTGCGATAGCCCGGCAGCGCGGCACTCGCGGTCAGCCGGGCCTCCTCGGCCTTCCAGTACGCCACCGGATCCGGGCGGGCCGGCCCCGCCTCGACGCTGAGCACCCGGGACCCGCCGGATTTCCGGAAGCAGGTCACCGGGCCCTCGGCCCAGCGCTCCCACCCCACCGGCGCGGCGATCCGGAACCCGGTCGGGTCGTCGTACCAGGTCCAGCCCTCGCGCAGCCCGTACTTCACGTCTGGTGGCGGTGACACCGCCACCACCGGGGTCGCCGACGGGGGCGGGGACGACGTGCAGGCGAACGCCGCCGGCCGGGAGGTTGGCGCGCCCCCACCCGAGCCGGACGGTGGGGTTTGATCATTGTGCCGGTTGACCAGCGCCAGCGTGACGCCACCCGCGACGAGCACGGCGGTGGCCACACCACCCAGGGCGAGCAGGCGCCCTCGCCGGCCAGGTGGACGCCGCGGGCGCGGGGTCGGGGTCGGCGTGGCCGGCTCGTCCGACGGGGCCACCGGTTCGACACTGTGCGACGCGATGGCCCGCCCGGCGCTGCGGATCGCCGCGACAGCCGAGGAACGAACCGACCCGGCGGGCTCGTCGACGCTCGCCGCGGCGCTGCGCAACAGCGGCTCCGCCTCGGCGGCGGTCAACCGCCGCCAGGGGTCGCGCTGCAACAGGCCGATGAGGGCGGGACGCAACGGGCCGGCTCGACGCATCGGATCCGGTGGTTCGGTGGCCAGCGCGCTGAGCGTCGCCATCGCGCTCGACCGCGCGTACGGTGACTTCCCCTCGACCGTCGCGTAGAGCGTCGCGCCCAGCGACCACATGTCGGTGCGGGCGTCGGACACCCCGTCGCGGGCCCGTTCGGGGGCGACGAACTGCGGCGAGCCGAGCACCGTTCCGGGCCCGGTCATCACACCGTCGCCGCCGTCGAAGGTGGCCAGCCCGAAGTCGGTGAGCACCACCCGCCCGTCGTCGGCCACCAGCACGTTGTGCGGCTTCACGTCGCGGTGCAGCACCCCGGCGGCGTGTGCGGCCCGCAACGCGGCGAGCACCGCCAGCCCGATCCGGGCGGTGCGCTGCGGGCTCAGCGGCCCCTCGGCGCTGATGATCTGCTGCACCGATCGCGACGGCACGTACTCCATCACGATCCAGGGGCTCTCCCGGTCGTGGACCACGTCGTAGAGGCGGACCACGTTGGGATGGTTGAGTCGGGCGGCGGTGCGTGCCTCACGCAAGGTTCGGAGCCGCAGCTCCTCGCGCTCGGTCTCGGCCAGCCAGGACGGCGGCACGACCTCCTTCACCGCCACGTCGCGATGCAACATCTCGTCGCGAGCAAGCCACACCCGGCCCATTCCGCCGGTGCCGACCAGGTCGAGCAGCCGGTACCGACCCGCGATCAGCAACTGATGCACGGTCGCTCCCCCTCGGTCACCCCGGGATCCACGATAGCCACCAATGCCGGCTTTCTCATCCACTGAGCGGCCTCGATCCACGACGGACGGTGGTCCGGATCATGGCCATACGGTGCAGGTCAGCGGGGTGGTCGGAAACTCTTTCGCACCAGTTGCCAGTCGGCGGCGGCCCCGGCCCAGTCCTCGTCCCGGGTGATCCAACCCAGCGTCCACCCGTCGGCGCCGAAGACCTGTTGTCGGGCGTGCAGCCACGTGCCGTGCGGCGTCTGCCAGCGGAGCTCCCACTCGGCGCCGTCGTCACCCGCGGCGAGCCGGATCTCGTCGTACCCCGGCAGGGAGCCCTGCCCGGCCGCTGTCTCGCGGGCGGTCCGCAGACGCTTCAGGGGATCGGCGGCGCCGCCCTGCGCGACGCTGAAGGCCCGGCCGCTCGCCGGGTCCTGGAAGCACGCCACGGTGCCGTCGCGGGAGAACATCCACGTCGCCGGTACGGAGACCCGGAAGCCGGCGGTGTCGGCGTACCAGACCCAGCCGGGCGGCGGCCGGAGTTCGTCGCCCGGGTTCGGCGTGCCGGCCCGCACCGGCGTACCGATGATGTCCGGGCGGACACAGGCGAACGGGGGCGGCGGGACGTTCCGCCGGTCCGGCGGCGGGCCGGGGCCGAGCGGCCCGCCGTTGGGCGGGCGGTTCGGCCCCGGGGCGGACCAGCCGGTGGTGTCGCGGGGCTTGTCGCCGGCGACTGTCAGCGCTGTGGCGACGCCGGCCACGACGGCCACCAGCAGCGCCACCGCGACCACCGCCACCCGACGCGCGGTACGCCCGACGGCCGCCGGGTCCGGGACCGGCCCGGGGGAGGCGTCACCGGGCACGGCCGGGTCGGGCAGCGGAACCGTGGGGTCCTGGTCGTCGGGGTCCTCAGCGGTGGCGGGCTGGGCGACCGGCAGTGGCAACGGCCCGTCGACCGAGGTCCGGTCGCTCGCCGACGGCGGGTCGGCGCGGCCGGTCGCGGCGGTCCTGAGCAACCGACGGGCCGTCTCGTGGTCGAGGCGCTCGCGCGGGTCGCGGCGCAGTAACCCGTCAAGCACCGGCGCGAGCGCCCCGGCGTGCGGGGCAGGGTCCGGCGGGCCGGCGGCCAGCGCGCTCAGGGTGGCCATCGCGGTGCTGCGCGCGTACGGGGACTGCCCCTCCACCGCGGCGTGCAGGGTCGCCCCGAGCGACCACAGATCGGCGGCCACCGTTGACACCCCCTCGGCGGCCCGCTCCGGGGCCACGTACTGCGGGGAGCCGAAGACCATGCCGGGGCGGGTCATCGCGCCGTCGCCGCCGTCGAAGGTGGCCAGCCCGAAGTCGGTGAGCATCACCCGCCCGTCGTGCGCCACCAGCACGTTCTGTGGCTTGATGTCGCGGTGCAGCACCCCGGCGGTGTGCGCGGCCTCCAGCGCGTCGAGCACGGCCAGCCCGATCCGGGCCGCGCGGGACGGCTCCAGTGGCCCTTCGGCGTCCACGACATCCTGCAGGGTGCGGGACGGGACGTACTCCATGACGATCCATGGGCTGCCGTCGACCGCGACGACGTCGTAGAGCCGGACCACGGCGGGGTGGTTGAGTCGAGCCGCGGCGCGTGCCTCCCGCATGGTGCGTGAGCGCACCTCGGCCCGTTCCGGATCGGCCAACCAACTCGGTGGAACGATCTCCTTGACCGCTACCTCGCGGTGCAGCATCTCGTCGCGGGCGCGCCACACCCGACCCATGCCCCCGCGACCCACCAGGTCGAGCAGCCGGTACCGACCGGCGATCAGCACCTGTGCACGCTCCTCCTCAGCCGCTGTCCGGGCTACACCCTAACCAGCGGATCGGAAGTCACCTATCGGTCGTCCGACTCGGCTCAGCAGGCGGCGTGGTGGGCGGCGGTGAGCAGGTTCCCTTCCGGGATGGCGATCCGGGTCCGCCCGCCGCTCAGCCGGGCGGCCGCACGTCGGGCCTGCACGGGACCGTGTTCGCGGCGAGCGGCGGCGTAGCTGGCGGCGGTGCGGGCCGCGATGGTGGCCCAGCCGTACCGCTCGCCGACCATCGTGCGGGCCTGGCGGGCCAGCCGCCTGGCGAAGACCTCGTCGCCGAGCAGTTGACCGACCGCGCCGGCGAGCGCGTCCGGGTCGCTGTGCGGGAACGTCACCCCGGTCACCCCGGGCTCGACGATCTCGGCGAGGCCGCCGGTACGGGCCACGGCGAGGGGCGCTCCGGCGGCAGCCGCCTCCAGCGCCACCATGCCGAACGGCTCGTAGAGACTGGGAACCACAGTGGCGTCGGTGGCGCCGAGCATCGCCGGTAGTTGGGTGGAGTCGAGGAAACCGGTGAACCGGACGGTCGAGCTGAGCGCCAGTCGCCGGGCCTCCGCCTCCAACTCGGTGCGGTACGGGCCGTCGCCGGCGATCACCACGCGCAGCCCCGGGTGTCGTTCGCGGAGCCGGGGTACGGCGTGCACCAGGTGCTGGACGCCCTTCTCGTAGACCAGCCGCCCGGCGTACCCGACCAACGGGCCGTCCCCGGCGAAGCGTGCCCGCGCCGACGCGACCGCTCGGGGGCGGGCCCGCCAGGCCCTGTCGTCGACCCCGTTGGGCACCACGTCGACCTGGGCGGCCGGTACGTCGAACAGCGTGGTCACCTGGTCGCGCATGTACCCGGAGCAGGCGATCACCCGGATGGATGAGCCGCTGAGCCAGTGCTCGACGCCGTGGATGGTGCGGTTCATCTCCTCCGGCAGCCAGCCCTGGTGCCGGCCGGCCTCGGTGGCGTGCATGGTGGTGACCAAGGGGAGGTCCAGGTGCTCGGCGAGGGTGACGGCCGTGTGGGCGACCAGCCAGTCGTGGGCGTGGATGACGTCGTAGGAGCCGGCCTGGGTGGCGCGCAGCGCGGTGCGGGTCAGGGTGTGGTTGAAGGCCATCGTCCAGGCCAGCAGCGAGCCGGTGGCGAGGGGGAAGGTGACGGGGTCTTCGGGGGCGCGCAGGATGCGTACGCCGTCGGCGTACTCCTCCAGGGGTGCGCCCTCGCAGTGGCGGGTGACGACTGTGACCTCGTGGCCGGCGGCGGCGAGGGCGACGGAGAGGGCGTGCACGTGTCGGCCGAGACCGCCGACGAGCACCGGCGGGTACTCCCAGGAGAGCATCAGCACCCGCAGCTGTCGGGCGGGGTTGATGTCGATCACGTGGGCATCGAGTGACATGCGGCCCCCTTTGAGTTGTCCCCGGGCGCGCGCCGACCGACACCGAATCGATGTCGCCGTCGCGTCTGGATCGAGGCCAATCCTGCCGGGATCGCGATAACCAGCGGCGACACCACCGTTGCGGTCGTGTAAAGCGCTACTGGCTCTTTCGCCGCACCCGCAGCAGCTCGGCCACCGACCATGCCTGGAACGGGCACCCGGTAGCGGTGTGCGGCGCGAGGCCATCGGCCGTCTCGCTCACCGAGCCTATCCCATATTCCATCAAATGGGCCTCAATGCCAACGAATACGTCATCGACGGACATCTTCCCCCGGCGGGCGGCGTCCACGTACGGGCCGAGCAACCACGGCCAGACAGTGCCCTGGTGATAGCCCCCGTCCCGGTCGGCCGGGCCGCCCCGGTGCCGGCCGACGAACTCCGCGGAATCCGGGGCGAGACTGCGTGGCCCGAGCGGGGTGAGCAGCCCGCCCCCGACCCGCCGCAGCGTCGCCTCGTCCGGCTCCATCGGCGCGTACGGCAGCGACCAGGCCAGCAACTGGTTGGGGCGCAACGCGTCGTCGTCGTGCAGGGCCGCGCCACCGAGCGGGTACGCCGGCGCGGGCGCGTCCAGCACGTCGTGCAGCCAGCCGGTCGGGGCCGGGAACCGCTGCCGGAACGAGGCGGTGGCCTGCCGGTGGCGTCGCCACAGCTCGTCGGCGTCCTGCCCGGCCAGCTCGGTCAGCTCCGCGAGCCCGGCCAGCCCGTTGATCCACAACGCGTTGACCTCGACCGGCTTGCCGGTCCGCGGGGTGACCGGCACCCCGTACACGCGGGCGTCCATCCAGGTCAGCGCGGTGCCGGCGGCGCCCTGGGTGAGCAGCCCGTCGGCCGGATCGACCCGGATCCCGTACCGGGTGCCGGCGGTGTGAGCGTCGATCACCGCGCGCAGCGCCGGCAGCAGCTCGTCGCCGAGGTCGGTGTCGCCGGTGACTGTGACGTGCCGGCTCACCGCGTGCAGGAACCAGAGCGTGCCGTCGACGGTGTTGTACTCCACCCGACCGGTGTCGGCCGTGTTGGCGAGCATCCCCTCGGACAGCGTCGCCGCGTACGCCCGCAGCAGCTCGCTGCCCTCGTCGGCGCGACCCGTGCAGAGGAACAACCCCTCATACGAGATCATCGTGTCCCGCGACCACGCCCCGAACCACGGGTAGCCGGCGACCACGTCCACCGCCGCCTGGTCGGTGCGCACCACGAACGCGTCGGCGGCCAGCGCCAGCGTGGCGTCCACGTCGTCGGCTGGCTTCGCGGTCGCCACCACCCGCCGGTTGCGCCGCCTCGCGGTCGCCACTATCTCAGTGGCCGGCGGCGGCTCCTCGTCGAGCCGACCGGCCCAGGCCCGCACCGACAGGGTGTCGCCGGGGCGTTCCAGCTCACCGGAGAAGCGGCCCGCGTACCAGAGGTCCTCGTCCGCGTTGAGGCCCCGGTTGGCCTCCTCGCGGTGGTGCACGCCCAGCCACCACTGCCCCTCGGGCGACCAGCCCGGTCCGGCGAGCCGGTACGCGCCCTCGACCACCGCACCGTCGGCCACCGCCTCGACCTGCGGGATCGGGCCGTCGGCCCGCCGTTCGCCGTGCGCGTCCCGCCAGGTGCAGGCGGCCGACAGCTCCAGCCGGACCGGACCTCCGGCGACCAGCCGGTGCACCACAGCGACGCAGGAGCGGCCGGGCAGCATGGCCAGCTCCCGTTCGATCACCACCGCGCCGATCCGCCACCGCCACCGGGGTAGCCCGTCGACCAGGTCGAAGCGCTCCAACAGCTCGAAGCCGCGCGGGTCCACGTCGCCGGAGGCCCACTCGTGCGCGCCGAGGCGCACCCGCGCGCCGGACGGCAGTGTGACCGCCGGATCGAGGCTGACCAGTCCCACCTGGCGGGACGCCGGCGTTTCGCCGGGGACCACCAACAGACCGTGGTAGCGACGTGTCCGCAGCCCGCCGACGGTGCCCATCGCATAGCCGCCGAGGCCGTCGGGGACCAGCCACTCCCGGCTGGCGGCGCTGGTCAGGTCGCCGCAGATCTGCGGGCCGAAGTGAATGTCGATCAACTTTCCTCCACCGGCGGCGGGGTGTAACACGCCACGACGAGAATGGCCGCTGTGGTCAAGTACCGCGGCGACGTCAAAGATGTGCACGTGATCACTGACCGATCGTCCTCCGACGCCTCGCCACCCGACGCTGAGCGGCTCCGGCTCGCCCAGGCTGACGCGGGGGAGCAGGACTGGCGTGCATGGGGTCCCTATCTGTCCGAACGGGCGTGGGGGACGGTACGGGAGGACTACAGCGAGCACGGTACGGCCTGGGACTACTTCCCGCACGACCACGCGCGGTCCAGAGCCTACCGGTGGAATGAAGACGGGATGGCCGGCGTCTGCGACGAACGACAGACCTTCGCGTTCGCCCTGGCCCTCTGGAACGGCAAGGACCCGATCCTCAAGGAGCGGATGTTCGGCCTCGGCGGCGACGGCGGAAACCACGGCGAGGACGCCAAGGAGTACTGGTGGTACGAGGACTCCACACCCACCCACTCGTGGATGCGCTGGCGCTACCACTACCCGCAGGCCGCCTTTCCGTACGACGAACTCGTCGCGGTGAACGCGTTGCGCGGCCGCGACGACACCGAGTACGAGCTGGTGGACACCGGGATCTTCGACGACGACCGGTACTGGGCGGTGACAGTCGACTACGCCAAGGCGTCCCCGACCGACCTCTGCATGGTGGTGACCGTCGCCAACCGGGGCGACCAGGCGGCGACCCTGCACGTCCTGCCCACCCTGTGGTTCCGTAACACCTGGTCCTGGGGCCTGCCCGGCGGCGACCGGATCCCCCGGCTGACCGGCCAGGGCACCCGGCTCGTCGGCGAGCACCGGGTGCTCGGCCAACTGCTGCTGGAAGGCGACGGCGGCCCGGTGCCGCTGCTCTGCGACAACGACACGAACGCCGAGCGGCTCTGGGGCCTGCCCGGCCGCTCCCCGTACCCCAAGGACGGCATCAACGACCACGTCGTCAACGGCGCGCCCACCGTCAACCCGGCCCGGGAGGGCACCAAGGGCGCGCTGCACTACGTGCTCGACGTGCCGGCCGGCGGGCAGCGCCAGATCCGGCTGCGGCTGACCCGCACCGCGTCGCCGCCGGCCGCCGCGCCGCCGCCACCGGCCGACCTCAGCGACGGCTTCGAGGCGGTGGTGTGGGCGCGGCGGGCCGAGGCGAACCGGTTCTTCGCCGCAGTGATCCCGCCGGCCGCCACACCCGACGAGGCGCTGGTCGCCCGGCAGGCCATCGCCGGGCTGATGTGGGGCAAGCAGTTCTACCACTTCGACGTCAAACGCTGGCTCGAAGGCGACCCGGGCTCGACACCGCCGCCGGCCGGGCGTCGGCACGGGCGCAACAGCGCCTGGTGGCACATGACCAGCTTCGACGTCATCTCCATGCCTGACCCGTGGGAATACCCCTGGTACGCGGCCTGGGACCTGGCCTTCCACTGCGTGAGCATCGCCCGGGTCGACCCGGGCTTCGCCAAGGAGCAGATCCTGCTCCTGCTGCGCGAGTGGTACCTGCACCCCAACGGCCAGATACCGGCGTACGAGTGGGCGTTCGGTGACGTGAACCCGCCGGTGCACGCGTGGGCGGCGCTGAAGGTGTTCGAGATCGACGGCGGCCGGGACTACGAGTTCCTGGCCCGGGTGATGCACAAGCTGCTGCTCAACTTCACCTGGTGGGTCAACCGCAAGGACACCGGCGGCAACAACGTCTTCGAGGGCGGCTTCCTCGGGCTGGACAACGTCGGGCCGTTCGACCGTTCGGCGGCGCTGCCGGTCGCCGGTGTGCTGGAGCAGTCCGACGGCACCGGCTGGATGGGCATGTACGCGCTCAACCTGCTGGACATGGCGATAGTGCTCGCCGAACACGACCGGACCTGGGTGGACACCGCCACCAAGTTCTTCGAGCACTTCGCCTACATCGCCGCCGCCGCGTACGAGCAGGGATTGTGGGACGACGAGGACGCCTTCTTCTACGACGTGCTGCGCCTCGCCGACGGCACGAAGGTGCCGCTGAAGGTCCGCTCCGTCGTCGGCCTGCTGCCGTTGGCCGCCACCACCCGGCTCACCGCCCGGACCCTGCACCACCTACCGGAACTGGGCGCCCGGCTGCGGTGGTTCCTCACCAACCGCCCGGAGTACGCCCAGGTGATCGGCACCCGTCGCCTCGGCCCCGACGGCCGACAGCAGCGGCTGCTGTCCATGGTCGGCCCGGAACAGGTGGTCCGCCTGCTCGCCCGGATGCTCGACCCCGACGAGTTCCTCTCCGACTTCGGCCTCCGTACGCTGTCCCGCGCGCACCTGGACAAGCCGTTCTCGGTCACCCTCGGCGGGCAGGAGTTCTCCGTCGGCTACGAGCCGGCCGAGTCGACCAGCGGGCTGTTCGGGGGCAACTCGAACTGGCGGGGTCCGATCTGGATGCCGACGAACTTCCTGCTGATCAGCGCGCTGCGCGACTACGCGGCGTTCTTCGGCGACGACCTTCAGGTGGAGTACCCGACCCGCTCCGGGGTGAAGCACACCCTCGACGAGATCGCCGACGACCTCTCCGCCCGGCTGATCTCGCTCTTCACCCAGGACGACTGGGGTCGACGGCCGATCTACGGCGCCGCGCAGATGTTCCAGACCCACCCGGACTGGCGCGACCTGATCGCCTTCCCCGAGTACTTCCACGGTGACAACGGGGCCGGTCTGGGCGCCTGGCACCAGACCGGCTGGACAGCCCTGGTCGCCGACCTCATCCTCACCCTGCGCCGCTGAGGTTCCTGGTCGACGACCCCGTGCTTCCTACAACTTGACGGTCGCCGGCACCTGGGCTGCGGCGCGTCGCGGAACACGACGGCTGTGCGGCAGTACGAGATCGTGTCGTGACGAGGGGTCGCCACTATTCGGTGAGCACCTTCACTGAGTCGGCGAGCCCGTCGTTGCGGTTGATGCCCACGAAGAACTCGCTGCCGACGTGGGTGACATCTTCGATCTCGTCGGTCAGGTCGTTCCCCGGAATGCCGATGTCGCTCTCCACGTCGCCGCCGGACCAGTTGTACTGGTACACCCAGTTCCAGCCGGTGGTCGGCGTCGAGGTGTTGATCGACTTGGTGTTCCAGATGTAGTTCTCGGAGCAGTCGATGCCCTGGTCCGAACGATTGTCGTGACTGGTCAGGTTGCTCTTGACCAGCGTCCATCCACTGGTCAGGGCGCCAGCGCCGGGATGGGTCCACAGGCTGCCCAACCGGCGGGCCGCGTATTTGCCGGCCCCGCCGGCAGCCGTCGCGCTGTAGCAGAGGCCGCTGATGTTGCCGATCGGCAGCCGCACCTCCCCGGTCGTGCCGACAGATCCGTCGGCGTTCAGGCGCACGATCGTCACCTTGTCGCTGAGAAACGCGGACTGGCTTCCCTGGGTGGCAATCAGTGCCGGGCCCTGGCCCAGATAGTTCGCGTTGTAGGCGAGGTCGTTGCCGTGGCCGAGCGTCGGTATGGAGGTGGGGGCCCCGGCGCAGACCCAGCTGGCGCCGTCCCAGCTCGAGCCGTCGCGCAGCCACCGGGACAGGACCGGCTCCGCGCCGGCCGCCTTCGTGAAGATGATGTAGAGCTGGCCGCCCGGCCCCGCCACCATGCCCTGCATGACAGTGCGGCCGTCCTTGCACGCGCTGCTGTTCGGGATGTTCAGCCGTTCCGCGCCGCTCCGATCGGTGGCGGCGGAGGCAGCGGCCGCCGGGGCGACGGCCATACCAACGGCGAGGGCGAGTACGGACGCGACGCTCGACAGTTTCTTCACGCGGCTGTTACTCCTTCATGAGTGAGGCGAGGCAGCGTATCAGTCAGTGTCGACATGTCTATGTCGCCTTGTGGCCAGGGTGATCCCTCCGGAACCTCTGTCGCCCTCGTCCTGCTCGCGGAGCGGCTACCTCGGCCTGTCCGGCGAGGTCCGGTCCGCGACGGCACCGCGCGAGGATGGCGGGGCACCGTCGGCCAGCCGGGGCAGGAGTGGCCTCAGGTCAGCCGGTGAAGGGCTCGGGTCCGAGGCGGCCCCAGGCCACGAACGCGGCCATCGCGAGGTAGACCAGATTCAGCACGATGAACCTCGCCTCGCCGTAGCGCAGGTGGGTGATCATCGCGCCGACCATCAGCAGGATCCAGCAGACGGCGGTGACCGGCACCAGCACCGGTGCGATGTCCAGCACCGCGGGCAGGATCAGACCGACCGCGGCCAGGAGCTCAAGGACGCCGAGGGTCTTGACGAAGCCCACGCTGGCGTCGCCGGTCCACCCGCCGCCGTTGGCCGCGGCCAACTTCTGCTTGGGTACGAATGTCTTGGTGATGCCGCCGGCCAGGGCGATTGTGGCCAGCAGTCCGGCCGTGATCCACAGTGCCAGGTTCATGCGTTTCCCTCCGTATCGGGTCGCACAGGAGACACCGCCGGCCGGTGCGCTGTGACAGCCCGTCGAGTGACCAGGAGCACTGGCGTCCGGTGTCACAGACGGCGGGTGGCCGGTGTCTGGTGGGCGACGCGGTCGAGTTCGACGAGACTGGAGGACGCATGGATGCCGGGGGCGGGATCATGGGAGCGGGCGGCCGGGGGGACCGGGCCGTCGACGCGTTCGTCAACCACCGGAACCTGCTCTTCACCGTCGCGTACGAGATGCTCGGCTCGGCCGCCGACGCGGAGGACGTACTCCAGGAGACCTGGCTGCGGTGGGCGGACGCGGATCTCACGACGGTGCGGGACCAGCGCGCCTACCTGGTCCGGATCACCACCCGGCTGTCGCTCAACCGGCTGCGTGCGGTCGGCCGGCGCAGGGAGTCCTACGTCGGCTCGTGGCTACCCGAGCCGCTGCTGACCGCACCGGACGTCGCCGACGACGTCGAACTCGCCGAGAGTGTCTCGATGGCGATGCTGCTGGTGTTGGAGACGCTGGCGCCGACCGAGCGGGCGGTGTTCGTCCTCCGTGAGGTCTTCGACCTCGGATACGACGAGATCGCCGAGGCGGTCGACAAGAGTTCGGCGGCGGTCCGTCAGATCGCTCACCGTGCGCGGGCGCACGTCGCCGCGCGCCGACCGCGCGGGATGGTCTCCTCGGCGGACACCCGGCGGGCGTTGGACGCGTTCCGGCGGGCGGTCGAGACCGGCGACGTGCAGGGCCTGCTCGACGTCCTCGCGCCGGATGTCGTGCTCCTCGGCGACGGCGGCGGGATCAAGCAGGCTGTGCTGCGGCCTGTCGCCGGGGCCGACAAGGTGGCCCGCCTGCTGTGCAGCACACACGCCAGGGTCGCCACCATGTCGCTGCACCCTGCCCAGGTCAATGGTCACCCGGCGCTGGTTCTGCGGCTCGACGGCGCGGTCGACACGGTCCTCGCGCTGCGCATCGACGACGGTTTCATCAGCGGTGTCTACGCCGTGCGGAACCCCGAGAAGTTGTCGCACATGCGGCGTGAGACCGCCCTGCGGCGGTGACTGCGGGCTAGTACGGGGGCGTGGGGGGCTGCGGTGACCGGTGGCGGGATCGTCGCGCGTCCGCTGCGGCGACGCCGAGCAGCACCACTGCGGCCACCGCGCCGGCGGTGAGCGGCCGGAGGCGCAGTGCCGCCGGCGTCAGCACGCCGAGGGCCAGCAGGCCAGCCAGCCGGGACCGGGAGACCCGGCCGAAGACCTGGTATTCGAGGGTCGAGCGCCCGGCGAGGAAGAGCGCCGGGCCGCCGAAGATGGCGATGAGCCAGGTCGCCGGGAGGTGCCCGAGCGGTTCGGCGATGAACAGCTCGAAGCCGACGCCGGTGAGCACGATCCCCGCGATCATGACCATGTGCGCGAACGCCATGTCGGTCGCGAGCCGAGCCGGGTTACGGGAACTGTCGACGGCCGCGCCCAGCATCCCTCCCGCCACGTGGAAGTAGATCCGCCAGAGCAGGACGGTGCTCGCCAGCGCCAGGGCGAACCCACCCGTCTGGTCGATGTGGAACTCGCTGCCGCTGAAGGCGAGGCCGATGACGAAGATCGCCTCGCCGAGAGCGATGAGGAGGAACTGCTGGTACCGCTCGGCCAGGTGCTCGGCGGCGATCATCTGAACGCCGAGTCGCTGCGCGCCGAGCCGGGGGGTCGGCCAGCCGAGGAGCAACCCGGTGTAGTCGATCAGCACGGCGAGGGTCCAGAGTGCCCCGCGAACCGTGCCGTCGTTGACCAGCCCGCCGACCACCCAGAGCGGCGTGCTCAAGCCGAACCAGAACAGGATCCGGATGGACTGTTGGGGGTCCGGCCGGCCGTGTCCGGCGACGTGGAAGAACACCACTCGGCCGATCTGGAGGGTCACCAGGGTGATGGCGAAGAGGGAGGCCCGTGCGCCGAAACCGTGCGGCACGGCGACGGCCATCGTCATGGCACCGACCAGCGTCATGATGATGACGGTCTGGACGATCGGGGCGTCCGGGTCCAGCCAGCTTGTCGACCAGACCGTCACCGACCAGACCGCCCACAGGGCCAGGAACAGCAGCAGGGCCTGGCCGAGACCTGCGTACACGCCGTGTTGGCCGTCGGTGAAGTCGACGATCAGCCGCGCGGAGATCCGGGTGAGGGCGAAGACGAAGACCAGGTCGAGGAAGAGCTCCAGAAACGTGGCCCGCTGGCGGGTGGCTTTGCTGCGCAACAGGCCGTCGGGGGTGTTCCTCATCGGCTCGCCACGCGCCGGTGCCGCCGAACGATCACGGGCCCTCCCGTCGCGGTGATCTCCATGCCTAACGAGCCAGCTGTCGGTTGTGGCACGTGGAGCGAAGGGGTCGGCGACAGACAACAGTCACCAATCTGTCACCCGACCGCTACGGCAGGTGTACGCCTCTACGCTCGTGGACGTGCCCGGACCTGCCGAGAAGGCCACTGAACAGGACCGGCGTGACCTCATCGTCACTGTGGCGCGAGAGTTGGCCGAGACGGAGGGCTGGGCGGGGGTGACCACCCGACGGCTCGCCGAACGAACCGACATCGACATGGGCGACATCTATCGGCACTTCGCCGATCTGGAGGCGCTGATCGCCGCGGTCGCGGTGTGCGCCTTCGCCGATCTGGCCGCCGACCTCGCCGAGGCGCACGCGGAGACCGCCGGGAGCCCGGAGGGGGTCTGGCCGGCGGTCGCGACCGCGTACCTCGACTTCGCGTACACGAATCCCGAGGTCTATGACGCGATGCTCGCGCTGACCCCCGACCTGGCCCTCGGCGTGGATGGCGTGCCGGCCGCGCCGCGGGCGGTCTTCGCCGAGCTGCGGGCGGCCCTGACCCCGCTGGCCGAGGGGCGGGACCCGGACACCCTCGCCGAGGTGGGTTGGAGCCTGCTGCACGGCGTGGTGATGCTCACCCGCGGTGGCCGGCTGCGACCCGAGGGGCAGGAGGACCGTGAGGCGTTGATCGCGCAACGGTTGCTGCGGTGGCCCTGACCAGGCCGTCGCCGAACTCCCCGGATCGTGGTCAGTTGATGGGCTGGCGGTCGCCCGCACCCCTTGTCGGTGAACCGGAACGTGGTGTTCAGCGTGGCGTTGCCCAACATGGACGTCGCCACCGCATGACGACGGCCGCGCCGGAACGGTTCACGAAAATCCGGAAGATCTCACATCGATCTCCCGCCTATCCTGGCTCTCGGTCTTGGCGGCGGTGGCACGGGGAGGGCATGGCATGACGGCCGGCGTGGCGGCGCGACGACAGGCGCAGGTGCTGATCTTCGATGCGGACGACACGTTGTGGGAGAACAACGTCGTCTTCGAGCGGGTGATCGACGACTTCCTGGGCTGGCTGGACCACCCGACCCTGGACCGGGCCGCGTTGCGGGCCGTCCTCGACGACATCGAGCGGGCCAACGCGGTGGCGCACGGGTACGGCAGCAAGGTCTTCCTGCGCAGCCTGGCGGAGTGCCTGGAGCGGCTGCGCGAGCGGCCGGCCACCGACTCCGAACGTCAGGAGATCGACCGGCTGGCGGTGGCCCTCGTCGAGCACCGGGTGGAGCTGATGCCCGGGGTGGCCGACGCGCTCGACGAACTGGCCGGCCGACACGAGTTGCTGCTGCTCACCAAGGGCGATCGGGAGGAGCAGCAGCGCAAGCTGGACGCCTGCGGTCTGCTGCACCATTTCGGCGCCGCGCACATCGTCGTCGAGAAGAACGTCGACACGTACCGGTGGCTCATTCGGGAGCACGGCTTCGCGCCGGACGACGCGTGGATGATCGGCAACTCCCCGAAGTCCGACATCCTGCCGGCGCGGGCCGCCGGGTTGAACGCGGTGTTCATTCCGAACGCGAACACCTGGGTGCTGGAGGATGACGAGCTGGACCCGACCGACGGTGGGGTGCTGCGGCTCGCCGCGTTCCGGGACCTGCTGCGCCACTTCTGACCGTGCCGATGCCAAACAGCGTCGGCGATCATGGTCGCGTTACGCCAACCTGCCCGATTTTCATCGTGGGATCAGTCCTGCCGCCGGTCGTCCGATGCGGCTTGTCCGGCCGATCGGGGCGCGCCTAACCTGGTTCGGCGCTCACGGCCCTCCGGGGTGTGTCGGGGGCGCGTCGGCGTTCGGCGGGTGAGCACCGTGGAGCTGAGTGCGAAGTGGCTGGCTCACCCCGTTCTGGCGCGTGGCGTCGTGCCACGCCCGCGCGGCGGGGTGCCGGAGCTGTCCGCTTCCCTGCCGGACGGCCGAGGGTCAGGGCCGGGTAGTTGCGGACCCGGTCCTGACCCGGCCCGCGAATCGTTCGACAGCTCCGAGCGGGGCAGACCACGGGCCGGTTCGACTGTCAGGATGGCGGCATGAAGCGCAGATCTCTCCTACTCGGCGCGGCGGCGGGCCTGGTCGCCCCGGCCGTGCTCACCCCGGCCGCGCCCGCACTCGCGGCGGTGGGGCCGAGCCTCGGCACGACCCCGGCACCTCGCCCCCTGCCGAGGTGGCAGCCCCAGAACCGGGCCAGCGCACTGACCACGCTGCCGGCGGAGACGAAGCAGGTGATCATCGTCGGCGCCAGCAGCTACACCACCACCTACGCCACGCTGGAGGCGTTCGTGCGGGTCCGGAGCACCTGGCAGCCGGCCTCGGCGTCGTTACCCGCCCGGATCGGCTCGAAGGGCTTCAGCGACAACCACGTGGAGGGTGTGCCGACCACGCCGACCGGCGTCTACTCGATCGGCCCCACCATGTACGGCATCGACGCCAACCCGGGCCTGCGATTCCCCTACCACCGGCTGGTCAGCGGTGACTGGTGGAACGAGAACCCGTCGTCGGCGCTCTACAACACCTTCCAGCACAGTGCGACAAACCCGGGCGGGGCCAGCGAGGCGCTGTGGAAGGAGGTCCCCGCGTACACGCACTTCGCGGTGATCACCTACAACATGCCGCCGAACGTGCCGAAGCCGGTGCCGAACGCGGGCAGCGGGATCTTCCTGCACCAGTTCAGCACCAGCGCCGGCAACGCCACCGCTGGTTGCGTCTCCCTCGCCCACGATCACCTTGTCGACGTGCTCAACTGGCTGGACCCGGCGCTGTCACCACGCATCGTGCTCAGCCCGTACGCCCAGCTCAACCGATACTGAGAGCCGCCGGGGCTCAGCCCTCCTCACGCCGGACGATCGCCACCGCCACCCGGCAGAACTCGTCCATGTCCGGGTTGAACCCGGCAGCGATGTCCGGATGCAACCCGGAGCGGGTCTCCTCCAACAGCCGCTGGCAGACCTGCTCGACCGGTTCGCCGGCGTAGCCGGAGCGGACCCGCTCGGTGGCCGCCTGAAGCGCCGAGGTCAGCTGCTCCTCCAGCGGGCCGCGCAGCTTCTGCTGCACAGGATCGAGCCCGCGGGGGTCGAGCGTGACATGTGGCTCCGACATCGGTGCTCCCTTCGTCGGCGTCCGCGATACCCCACCGCGGACGTCGGTCAAACCCCGGTCGGTGCGGCGGCGACCCGCACCTGGTACGAGAACTCCTCCGCCGGCTCCTCGTGGTACGACAGCCGACGGATCTGCCGGTCGTCGTCGTAGAGGGCGACGTCCACCAGCACGCCGAGGTGGGCGAGGCCGATGCTCGACACCCGCTTCTTGTCCTGCAACACCGCGCAGACGCCGCCGAGCAGGGTGCTGGCGTCGGACGTGCGGTGCCCGGGCGGGCAACGCAACACCAGGTCCACCTCGATCGGCCCGGGCAACGGCGTCCAGCCGGTGCGTTGGGCCGCGGCGAGGGCGGCCTGGAGCAGGGTGCGGACCCTCGTCGCCTGCCGGTGCCCGGCGGCGAAGATGGACAACGCTTCGGTCTTGACCGGTGGCAGGCCGCTCACCTCGAACGTCAGGGCGAGAGCGCGGGTGTCCTGCACGACGGCACCTCCTCGTTGGGACGATCCTGCCGAACCGGGGGAGCGGCGGTGGGGCGTTCCCGCGATTACCAGCCGATCGGGCAGGCATGGGTCGGCCGGAGGCGTGTCGACGGCGGCGGCGAACGCGCCGGCTACGGCGCTACGAAAACGCTAGCCGACGACGCCCGCGCTCGGTAGTCGGTCGTTCACCCGGTGGGGCGTGGTGCGAAGGCGCAGAACTCGTTGCCCTCCGGGTCGGCCAGCACCCACCACCAGTGCGTCTCGTCGAGCGGCTCCCGCAGCAGCGTCGCGCCGGCCGCGATCAGCGCCATCGGCTCCGGGTCGACCAGGTCGACGTCCCAGTGCAGGCGGTTCTTGACCGTCTTGGGCTCGGGCACCCCGTCGAACACCCAGTAGTCCCAGGGGAAGCCGGCCGCGCCGGCCACCGAGGAGGTGCTCGACTCGTGCTCGATGGTGCCGCCGAGCACCCCGGCCCACCAGGTGGCCTGCGCGGCCGGGTCGGCCGAATCCACCACCAGCTCGAAGGGGCCGGGTCGGGTGCCCTCGCGGGCCGGGAACGCGCAGAACTCGTTGCCCTCCGGGTCGCTCAACACCCACCAGGTCGCCTCGCCGCCTGGGTGGCGCACCAGTTGGGCGCCGTCCGCGAGCAGCGCCGCCGGGTCCGCGTCGGCCAACCGCAGATCCAGGTGTACGCGGGTCTTGCCGACCCGGGGCTCGGGCACCTTGTTCACCCAGATGGACTCGGCTGGTGAGCGCGCCGAGCGGGGATCGACCCGGGTGTCGTCGTCACCGGCGTCGGCGATGTCGGCGTCGAGCATCCGGGCCCAGAAGCCGCCGAGCGCGAGCGGGTCGTTGGCGTCCAGGCAGAGGTCCTTGAAACGCGCGATCATGGATCCAGCATGCCTGGTCCGGGCGGGACGCCGGTGGAACAGGCGCCGCGTGGCGTCGGCTGCCTCGTCGATCAAGGAGTTGTGGTGGGTGACAAAGTCTGCGCATAACCCCAAACCAGGCACCACAACTCCATGATCGACCAGGGTGGGGTGGGGTTAGTGCTGCTTGGCGTACTCGATGAAGGTCTTCCAAGCCGTCGGGTCGACGTGCAGGGTGCCGCCGTCGCGGTCCTTGGTGTCGCGCACCAGCACCACGCTCGGCAGATTGTCGGCGACCTCGACGCAGGCTCCGCCGTTGCCGCCGGACCGGGTCGACTTGCGCCACTGGGGGGTCAGCATGCCCATGACTTCGCCACTTCCTTGATCAGGTCGATTGACTGCCGGCGGGGGAGCGCCTCGTTCCGCACGATCTCCCACGTCTTCGCCAGCTTAGCGACGTCGGCCGAGGCATCGACGATCTGCGCGGTGAGCTGGTTGTCGGCATAGGTCACGCGCTCGCCGTCCGGCATCTCGGCGATGATGAACTGACCGCCCATCCCCAGATACATCCCAGCATCCACCGGCACGATGTGCACCTGGATATGCTCCGCCGCCGTCAACTGGGCCAGGTGCTCGCACTGCTCGACCATGAGCCCCGGCTGGTCGAGCACCGGCCGGCGCAGCACCGCCTCGTCGAGCACGGCGATGAGCTGCGGCGGGCGCGGGCGGTGCAGGATCGCCTGCCGCTCCAGTCGGGAAGCGACGATCCGGTCCACGTCCTCGGCGTCGAACCGGCCACCGGCCAGCGTCGCGCGGGCGTACCGCTCGGTCTGGAGCAGGCCCGGCACGTAGGCCAACTCGAACCAGCGCAGCGTGGTCGCCTCCCGCTCGAACTCGATCCACTCGCGCAACCACGCCGGCTCGGCGTCCAGCCGGGCCAACCCGTCCAGCATGCGCAGGAAGCGCCCGCCGGTCCGGTGCTGGGTGTCGACCGCCCTCATGTACTCCTTCGTGGGCGGTCGCCCACCGGTCTCCACGGAGCTGACGTGTGAACCCGAATAACCGATGCCCCTGCCGAAGTCGTCCTGACTGAGCCCTAGCCCCGTCCGGAACAGGCGCAACTCCTCCAGCACGTAGTCGGTGACGGTCCCCATTGACTCCCCAACCTTCGCTCAGTCTGGCTCGGCGTGTCCCACACGGGTGCTCACCTGGACCGCTGAGCTGCACAGATGGCGCGAGCACGTATCGACGGTAGTCGCCTCATCACCAGACTGTCACCAGTGGCGGGTCCGCTGGTGGCCGGAGTGGCGGCGGCGGGCCCTGCCCTCCGGGGTCGCTCCCGTCTCCCCCTTGCGGGAGCGACCCCTCCCCGCCCCGAGGAGGTCGATGTGTGGAGCCCGACAGATCAGCAGCCCGCAGTGCGGTGGCGGTGATGGTGGTCCGGCCGCCCGTCCCGCACGTCGCCATGCGTCCGCTGTGGCGCTGCCGCAACTGTGGCACCGAGTGGCCCTGCCAGCCGGCCAAGCTCGCCCTACTGACGGAGTACCGGACCAGCCGAACCGCACTGCTGATCTACCTCGGCACTCTGATGCACGAGGCGACGAACCAGCTCACCCAACTCCACCCGGATCATCCACCGACCAGGATGACCGAACGTTTCCTCTCCTGGGCCAGGGCCCGGAGTTGACGCTCGGCCCGCCGTCGTCGGGGCTCGCGGTACCGGCGCGTGATCGACTCGGGTTCCTGAAAGGCGGGGCGTCCCCGGCGCGGTGAAGGCACGGCTTCCAGGAAGCCGAGTCGATCACGCATGCTCCAGGGCGGCCCGGTCCAGGAAAACGAGCCGATCACAGGCGTGGCGCCGGCGCAGGCGGAGACGGCCGGTCGCTGCGCGCGTTCCCGCTGTGACAGCCAGGTTTCGCGGCTTCACGGGTGGGGCAGAGTAGCCGCTACAGAGCATCCAGGCCGGAGTTTCCGCAGCTTGCCGGCACGGAATCGGCTCGCCGTGCGCCGGGGCACGGATGCCCTCCCCGGTCTTTCGCCGAGGAGAGGGGGAGGGCGATGACGGACCCCGAAACGGCTCGACACCAACGCCGGCCGGTTGTTCGGCTGGGCGCTGCGGCTGCCGCGCTGGCACTCGTCGCGCCGCTGGCCGCGTGCGGCGCTGACGACGCCGGTGGCCCACCGACGATCAACCTGTACTACCCGCCCGAGCAGAACCTGCAGAAGGTCGTCGACGACTGCAACGCGCAGGCCCAGGGACGGTACGAGATCGCCTACCGGGTGCTGCCCCGGCAGGCCGACGACCAGCGGGTGCAGATGGTGCGCCGGCTGGCCGCCGAGGACAGCGGAATGGACCTGCTCGGGCTGGACGTCACCTGGACCCAGGAGTTCGCCAGCGCCGACTGGATCCGCGAATGGACCGGCCAGGACAAGGCCGAAATCGAGCAGGGCACCCTCGCCGGGCCGTTGGACACCGCCCGGTACGAGGACAAGTTGTACGCGGCACCGAAGAACACCAACGTCCAGTTGCTCTGGTACCGCAAGGACCTGGTGCCTCAGCCGCCGACCACCTGGGACCAGATGATCAGCGCGGCCCAGCAGCTCAAGGACCAGGGCAAGCCGTACCAGGTGCTCACCATGGGCGCGCAGTACGAGGGTCTTGTCGTCCTCTACAACACTCTGGCCGAGAGCGCCGGTGGCAAGATCCTCAGCGACGACGGCAAGAAGGCAGTGATGGACGACGGCACTGTCCGGGCGTTGGAGCAGCTGAAGAAGTTCGCCACGTCGGGCGTCACCTCGCCGTCGTTCAGCAACGCCACCGAGGACCCGGTCCGGCTGGAGTTCCAGTCCGGCGCTGGCGCGTTCCAGGTGAACTGGCCGTTCGTCTACCCGGCACTTCAGGAGGCGAACCCGGAGCTGGCCAAGCAGGTCGGCTGGGCTCGGATTCCGGGCATCGACGAGAGCACCCCCAGCAAGGTCACCATCGGTGGGGTCAACCTCGCCGTCAGCTCCTACTCCAAGCACCCGGGGCAGTCCTTCGAGGCGGCCCGGTGCATCCGCAGCGCCGAGCACCAGAAGTTCTCCGCCATCAACGACGGTGTGCCCCCGACCATCGAGGCGGTCTTCGACGACCCGGAGATGACCGAGGCGTACCCGATGAAGGACACCATTCTGGAGGAGCTGAAGGAGCCGGCGACGCGTCCGCTGACCCCCGCCTACCAGAGCATCTCCACAGTGATGTCGGCGATCCTGTCGCCGCCGTCCGGGATCCGCCCGCAGCAGACCGCCGACGAGCTTCGCGGCGCCATCGCCGACGCCCTCCAGTCCAAGGGGGTCCTGCCATGACCCGGCCCGCCAGCACCGAGACGCCGGAACGGACCGACGGCCAGCGCGCCACCGTGCCCACCCAGCGCGACGGTCGTCGTAAGCCCCCATTGAGCGAGAACAAGAAGGCCGAACGCCGGCTCGGTCTGCTGCTCTGCGCGCCGGCCGCGCTGGTCATGATCGCGGTGACCGCGTACCCGATCATCTACTCGGTCTGGCTGTCGTTGCAGCGCTTCGACCTGCGCTTCCCCGACCAGCGTGAGTTCATCGGGCTGGAGAACTACGTCACCGTGCTCACCAACGAGTTCTGGTGGACCGCGTTCGGGGTGACCATGCTGATCACGGTGGTCACCGTCGCCGTCGAGCTGGTGCTCGGCATGGGCCTGGCGATCATCATGCACCGCACCCTGGTCGGGCGCGGCCTGGTCCGGACCTCGGCGCTGATCCCGTACGGGATCGTCACAGTGGTCGCCGCGTTCTCCTGGCGGTACGCCTGGACGCCCGGCACCGGCTACCTGGCCGACCTGTTCAGCGACGGCGCGCCGCTCACCGAACGGGCCAGCTCCCTGGCGATCATCATGCTGGCGGAGATCTGGAAGACCACCCCGTTCATGGCGCTGCTGCTGATGGCCGGCCTGGCGCTGGTCCCGGAGGACCTGCTCAAGGCGGCCTCCACCGACGGCGCGACCGCCTGGCAGAAGTTCACGAAGGTGATGCTGCCGGTGATGAAGCCGGCGATCCTTGTCGCGTTGCTGTTCCGCACCCTTGACGCGTTCCGGGTCTTCGACAACATCTTCGTGTTGACCGCCGGAGGCAACGAGACGTCGTCGGTGTCGATGCTCGCCTACAACAACCTGATCCGGGGCCTCAACCTCGGCATCGGGTCGACGATGTCGGTGCTGATCTTCATCACCGTGGCGATCATCGCCTTCGTCTTCGTGAAGCTGTTCGGCACCGCTGCTCCGGGCAGCGACGACGGAGAGAGGCGCTGACATGGCTGTCGAAACCACTACCAGGGCAAAGCTGCGCTGGGGTCTGCTCGACGTCCTCGTGGTCGTCTTCGCGCTGGTCCCGGTGCTGTGGATCGCCTCGCTGTCGTTCAAGACGCCGGCCACCCTCACCGACGGGAACTTCATCCCCCGGGAATGGACGCTGGACAACTACCGGACCATCTTCGACACCGACCAGTTCGTCCGGGCGCTGGTCAACTCGATCGGCGTCGCGCTGATCGCCACGCTGATCGCTGTGGTGCTCGGCGCGATGGCCGCGTACGCGATCAGCCGGCTGGACTTCCCCGGTAAGAAGCTGCTGGTCGGCGTCTCCCTGCTGATCGCGATGTTCCCGCAGGTGTCACTGGTGTCGCCGCTGTTCGAGATCGAACGTCAGCTCAAGATCTTCGACACCTGGCTCGGGCTGATCCTGCCGTACATCACCTTCGCGCTGCCGCTGGCGATCTACACGCTGTCGGCGTTCTTCAAGCAGATCCCGTGGGATCTGGAGAAGGCAGCGAAGATGGACGGCGCCACCCAGGGGCAGGCGTTCCGGCGGGTGATCGCGCCACTGGCGGCGCCCGGTCTGTTCACCACGGCGATCCTGGTCTTCATCTTCTGCTGGAACGACTTCCTGTTCGCCATCTCGCTGACCTCGACCGAGCGGTCCCGCACGGTGCCGGCCGCGTTGTCGTTCTTCACCGGCGCGTCGCAGTTCGAGGACCCAACCGGGGCGATCTGCGCCGCCGCCGTGGTGATCACCGTTCCGATCATCCTGTTCGTTCTCTTCTTCCAGCGTCGCATCGTGTCCGGTCTGACCTCCGGCGCGGTCAAGGGATAGGTGGGTAGTCATGGCTGACATCGTGCTGGACAAGGTGAGCAAGAGCTTCCCCGACGGGACCGTGGCCGTGCAGGACGTCGACCTGGAGATCGCCGACGGCGAGTTCGTGATCCTGGTCGGGCCCTCGGGCTGCGGCAAGTCCACCACCCTCAACATGATCGCCGGGCTGGAGGACATCAGCTCCGGTGAGCTGCGCATCGCCGGGCAGCGGGTCAACGACAAGGCCCCCCGGGACCGGGACATCGCCATGGTGTTCCAGTCGTACGCGCTGTACCCGAACATGACAGTGCGGGAGAACATGGCGTTCCCGCTGCGGCTGGCGAAGCTCGACAAGGAGACCATCGACCGCAAGGTCGACGAGGCGGCGAAGGTGCTCGAGCTGACCTCGCTGCTGGACCGCAAGCCGGCCAACCTCTCCGGTGGCCAGCGTCAGCGGGTGGCGATGGGCCGGGCGATCGTCCGCCAGCCGAAGGCGTTCCTGATGGACGAGCCGTTGTCCAACCTCGACGCCAAGCTGCGGGTGCAGATGCGCACGGTGGTGTCCCGCCTGCAGAAGCAGCTCGGCACCACCACCGTCTACGTCACCCACGACCAGACCGAGGCGATGACCCTCGGCGACCGCGTGGTGATCATGCGCGGGGGCGCGGTGCAGCAGGTCGGGCCGCCGCAGGAGCTGTACGACCACCCGAAGAACCTCTTCGTGGCCGGCTTCATCGGCTCGCCGTCGATGAACTTCCTGCACGCCGCCGTGCAGGACGGCGAGCTGCACACCGCCCTGGGCGCGGTGCCGCTCGGTGACCGGGTCCGCCGGGAGTTGGAGGCGGCCGACGCGCCCCGCGAGCTGATCCTCGGCATCCGGCCCGAGCACTTCGAGGACGCCGAACTGGTCGACGACGACACCCGTCGGCGGGGCATGGAGTTCGAGGCGCCGGTGGACATCGTCGAGTCGATGGGCTCGGACAAGTACGTCTACTTCACCGTCGAGGGTGAGAAGGCCAGCGCCGCCGAGCTGGAGGAGCTGGCCGCCGACGCGGGCGCCGCCGACTTCGCCGGCGCCGGCGGCAACCTGGTGACCCGGTTGTCCGCCGAGTCCCCGGTCGCCGAGGGGCAGACGCGGCGGGTCTGGTTCAACCTGGAGAAGATCCACCTGTTCGACCCGGCCAACGGCCGCAACCTGACCCTGCACGAGGGCCGAGCCGCCGGCGCTCTCGCCGACTGACGCCCAGCACGCGCCGATCTTGCACTTTCGGTTGTCGATACAGGTGGAACGCCGCTTGTGTCGGGACAGTAAGTGCAAGATCGGCGGGGCGGGGGCGGGCACGGCGGGGCGCGGGGGTGACGTGTTCTGCGGGGTTTGGGTGGGCGTGGCAGGGTGGGTGCAGGTCGCGTCGTGAAGCGGGGGGCGGGATGAACCGACGATTGGCCGCGCTGGCCAACGCGCACGGTGTTTCCACCTGGTACGAGGATTGGCGGCACCGCCGCGTCGCTGTCGCACCGGAGACCGTGGTGGGTGTGCTGGGGCTGCTCGGCGTGGACGCCACCAGCCCGTCGGCGATCACCGACGCGCTCACCGCCGCCCGTGCGGTCGACCGCAGCGCCCTGCCGGAGACGCTGGTGCTCACCCACGGTCGCGGCCGTGCGCTGCCCGGCCCGGGGGTGGTGACCCTGGAGGACGGTGGCCGTCGCGCTGTCGACGGTGAGCTGCCGGCGGACCTGCCGTTGGGTTGGCACCGGCTCGCCTGCGCCGACCGCGAGGTGACACTGGTGGTGGTGCCGCGCCGGCTGCCGGTGCCGCCGTCGAGCTGGGGATGGATGCTCCAGCTCTACGCGCTCACCTCGGAGCGTTCCTGGGGCATGGGTGACCTCGGTGACCTCGCCGACTTCACCGGGTGGGCCGGTGCCAGCGGGGCGGGGCTGGTGCTGCTCAACCCGCTGCACGCGGTCGGGCCGGCGCACCCGGTGGCCACCTCACCGTATTCGCCCGCCAGTCGACGCTTCGTCAATCCGCTCTACCTGCGGGTCAGTGACACCGCCGCGTACCGGGCGGCGGACCCGGCGACCCGGGCGGTGGTCGACGCGTTGCGTCCGGACCGGGGGCCTCTGATCGACTACGACGAGGTGTGGGCCGCCAAGCGACGCGCCCTGGAGTTGCTGCACGCGTACGCCCAGCCGGTGGACCTTGCCGCTGACCCGGCGCTGACCAGCTTCGCCACCTGGTGCGCGCTCGCCGAGCGGCACGGCAACGACTGGCGGGCCTGGCCGGCGGAACTACACCACCCGGACGCCCCGGCGGTCGCCGAGCAGCGCCGGCGCCTCGCCGACCGGGTCACCTTCCACGCCTGGCTGCAACACCTCTGCGACGAGCAGCTCGACGCCGTCACTGCGGCGGCCCGCTCGGCGGGGATGCCGGTCGGTGTCGTGCACGACCTGGCTGTCGGCATCGACCCCGGCGGCGCGGACGGGTGGCAGCTCGCCGACGTGCTGGCCCAGGGCGTGCGGGTCGGCGCGCCACCGGACGACTTCAACCAGCTCGGCCAGGACTGGGGGCTCGCCGCGTGGCGCCCGGACCGGCTCGCCGCCACCGGTTACGCCGCCTACCGGGACATGCTGCGCCGCGTCCTGCGGCACGCGGGTGGCCTGCGGGTCGACCACGTCGCCGGCCTGTGGCGACTGTGGTGGGTGCCGCCGGGCGGCGGTGCGGCCGAGGGCACCTACGTGCGCTACGACGCCGAGGCGATGCTGGGCATCCTCGCGTTGGAGGCGCACCGGGCCGGCGCGGTGGTGGTCGGTGAGGATCTCGGCACGGTCCAACCGGCGGTGACCCGAGGGTTGCGGGGGCGCAACATGCTCGGCTCGACAGTGCTGTGGTTCGCCCGCGACGAGGCCGGCGATTTCGTCCCACCGGCCCGGTGGCCGCGCAACGCCCTCGCCACCATCTCCACCCACGACCTGCCCACCGCGCCGGGCTTCCTGACCGGTGAGCACGTGCGGGTGCGCGACGAGCTGAAGCTGCTCGGCACCGACGTGGCTGTGGAACGGGCCCGCGCCGCCGCCGATCGGGACCGGCTGCTCACGATGTTGGCTGCCGAGAACCTGCTGCCCGAGCCGACGCCGGGATCCGAGTCGGCTGAACCGGCGACGACGCCCGACGACGGCGACGTGGTGGTGGCTATGCACGCCGCGCTGGCGGCCAGCCCGACCCGCCTGCTCGGCGTCTCCCTCTACGACGTGCTGGGCGAGGTGCGCCAACCCAACATGCCGGGCACTGTGGACGAGTATCCGAACTGGCGACTGCCGCTGCCGGCCAGCGTGGCGCAGATCCGCGCGGACCCCCGGGTGGCCCGGATCGTCGACCTGCTCAGCGCCGCCCGCCCACGACCGGCCGACCCGGCACCGCCGAAGCAGTGACGCCGCCGGGTCAGGTCAGCCAGTCGAAGCGGGCCGGCAGCCCGAGGAAGTCGGCGTAACGCCCGAGCGCCTGCTCCACCTGGGCCCGCGCGGCGACGTCGAGCGTCGTGAGCGGCCGGATCGTCACGGTGACCGCGGTGCGGCCTACCTTGCGCTTCCACACGCCCACCACACGACCGGCGCGGACCACCGTGGCCTGGAAGATGCCGTTGTTGCCTGGCACCACGGCCGCCTGGTGGGCGGGGTCGAGCATCAGCGTGCGGTCCCGGAAACCGAGCAGATACTCGTCGAAGCCGGGCAGCGCAAACACGTCGTCCGGCGCGGTGCGTGGCACATCGGCCAGGCTGGCGTCGACGTACATCGCGGTGCCGTCGACGCGTACCGTGCTCAGCGCGTCGCCGGCGGCGACCAGGCCGCGCCGTGCGTCGGTCAGTGTGAGGCCGCTCCACCCGGCGAACTCACGGTCGGTGACCGGCCCGTGCCCGCGAACGTAGCGGTGGGCGAGCACTGCCAGCGCCTCGTCCCGCTCCAGCCGGTGGGACGTGGGCGCCCACTCGTCGAGCAGGGCGAAGGTCTGGTCGGTGCCGACGTTCGGCGCCACGCAGGTCACGCCGCGAACGCTCGCATACCACAGCAGGTGGTAGCCACGTTGCCCGTCGGTGCCCAGGCCAGCCTCCCGCAGGGTGGCCAGGCACTGCGCGCGGGTGAGTCGACCGCCGCCGGCCAATGCGGCGCCGAGCACCTCCACCGCCCGGTCCGCGTCGGCTTCGGTGAGGCCGAGCTGCGTCCGCCGGGTCGCCACGCCGGCCAGGGATCGTACGCCGGTCAGCTCCAGCATCCAGCGGGCGTCGGCGGACGGGACGAGGTGCACGGTGCCCCGCATCGGCCAGGTGCGCAGCGCCTCACGCCGCTCCAACGCGGCCTGCACGTCGGTGACGCTGCGACCGGGTAGCCGGGCGCCCAGCGACCACAGCCCGCTGGCCAGATCCTGTGCCTGCATCGCGCCGAACCACTCGACCACCTCGGCGACGGTGCCGGGGCGGGCGCTCGGGTGCGGCCGCAGCAGCAGGCTGGTCATCCGCAGCGCCAGCGCGTCGGCCGCGCTGAGGTCGACAGGCATCGGGCGCTCCTCTTCCTGGTCGGGCGGCCAGCCTAGGGCCGACCACCGACACTCCTGCTGGTGGGAAGGCGTAACGGCGGTCGTCGGGGGAATGCGGCTCGCCGGAAGTGCGCGCGCCGCGCGTACGGAAGGGAATCTCATGACTGCCGCAAGCGAGCCGGCGCGGGGCGCCGGCGTAACGGCCGGGTCCCGTGGCCATCGGGGGGACGCGCGCGCGAAGACGAGCGCCGCGGCGACCTTCGCCCTGGTGTTCGGAGTGGCCGGTCTGTTCAGCGTGTTGACGGCGATCCTCGCCTGGCTGGGGTTGGTGCTCGGCATCATCGGGATCATCCTCGGCATCGTCGGCCTCAAGATGGCGCGCCGACCCGGGGTCACCGGTCGTGGCGTGTCGATCGGCGGCCTGGTGCTCAGCATCCTGGCCGTGCTGATCGGGCTCGGTCTGGCCGCGGGCATCACCACGTTCGTCAACAACGAGAACGCGGTGGACCGCCTACAGACCCAGGTCGACAAGCTGCGCGACAAGCTCGACTGAGCCGCGCGGGCCGGTCTGGGCCGGCCCGCCACCCGTCCCGGCCGGCCACAGTAGGGTGGGCGGCGTGCTCCGCCAGGTCACCGCGATCCGTTACGTCACCCCGCTGCGCGAGGGTGGGTCGCTGCCGGGCGTGGTGGAGGCCGCCGACCTGGGCACCTACGTGGCGAAGTTCCGTGGTGCCGGGCAGGGGCCCAAGGCGCTGATCGCCGAGGTGATCTGCGGTGAGCTGGCACGCCGGTTGGGGTTGCGGGTGCCGCCGCTGGTGGTTCTCGACATCGACCCGGTGATCGGGCGGGCCGAGCCTGACCAGGAGGTGCAGGAGCTGCTGCGCAGCAGCGGCGGCGCCAACCTCGGGATGGACTTCCTGCCCGGGGCGCTGGGCTTCGACCCGGTGGCGCACCCCGTCGACCCGGCGCTGGCCTCCCGGGTGCTCTGGTTCGACGCGTACGTGGAGAACGTCGACCGGAGTTGGCGCAATCCGAACCTGCTCGTCTGGCACCGGGAGCTGTGGCTGATCGACCACGGCGCCTCCCTGTACTTCCACCACAACTGGCCGCGCGCCGAGGCCGCTGTGCACCGGCCCTACCGCGCGGAGGATCACGTGCTGGCGCCGTTCGCGTCGCGGCTGGCCGAGGCCGACGCCGAGCTGGCCCCCCAGGTCACCCCGGAGCTGCTCACCGAGGTGCTGGCCCTGGTGCCGGGGGAGTGGTTGACCGCCGCCGACTTCGAGACGGCCGACGCGGCGCGCGGCGCGTACCTGGATCACCTGATCCGCCGGGTCGCCCGCACGGCCGACTGGCTGCCATCGGGGAGCGGGGCATGAGGCAACCCTTCGAGTACGCGCTGATCCGGCTCGTACCCCGCATCGAGCGCGGTGAGCAGATCAACGTCGGGGTGTTGCTCTACTGCCAGCAGCGCGACTTCCTGGCCGCGCGGACACACCTGGACGCCGACCGGGTTCGGGCGCTGGCGCCCGACGTCGACCTGCCCGCGGTGGCAGCGGTGCTCGACTCCTGGGACCGGACCTGCTCCGGTGACGGGCCGGCGACCCGGATGCGCCTCGGTGAGCGGTTCCACTGGCTGGCCGCGCCGCGCAGCACGATGATCCAGACGGGGCCGGTGCACACCGGTCTCACCGTCGACCCGGCGGCCGAGCTGGACCGGCTGATGGCGACCCTGGTCCGCTGAGCCGGGGCGCGGGAGCGGTGATCGTCCCCTGATCGCGCTACGCCAGCGCCGTTGCCGGCGGAGCGCGATCCCCCGTTCAGGTGCCCGGTGCGGGGCGGCGGCTCGATCCCGCCGGCACCGATGGCATCAGGATCGTCGTCCGCGCCTGACGTCGGGCCGGAACGACCGGGAAGTTGCGGAAAACTTGAGCCGGCGGACCGGTAGCCGGGCGCCGGCGCTGTCGTTAGAGCGCGCCCACAGCGGGTAGTCGCGGGAGCTGATCCGCGACGAGAAGGGGACACTCTGATGGCTGCCCAGACCAAGGTAGCGGTGATCTACTACAGCGCCACCGGCATCACGTACCAGATGGCGCAGGCCGTGTGTGAGGCTGCTGGGGACGCCGGTGCCGACGTGCGCCTGCGCAAGGTGCGCGAGTTGGCGCCGGACGAGGCGATCCGCTCCAACTCCGGCTGGCAGGCGCACCGCCTGGAGACCCAGGACGTGCCCGAGGCGATGGTCGACGACCTGGCCTGGGCCGACGTGGTGATACTCGGCGCACCGACCCGGTACGGCATGGTCGCGGCGCAGCTCAAGCAGTTCATCGACACCACCGGCCCGCTCTGGGCGCAGGGTGCGCTGGCCAACAAGGTCTACTCCGCCTTCACCTCGACGGCGACCTCGCACGGCGGTCAGGAGACCACGCTGACCTCGCTCTTCAACGTCTTCTACCACTGGGGCGGTGTGGTGGTCACCCCCGGTTACACCGACACCAGCCAGTTCATCGCCGGCAACCCGTACGGCCCCTCGCACACCAGCAACAACGGGGAGATCGCCCCGGACGCGGTGGCGCTCGGGGCCTGCGCGCTCACCGCCCGACGGGCCGTGCAGATGGGTGCCGCGCTGAAGGCGGGCCTGGCCGCCTGACCGCCTGACCCCGAGGGCGACCGGTGACGCGGGCGGGGGCTCTCGGCCCGTCCACGCCACCGGTCCATCCAGCCCTACCCCGGGGCGGCGGCGACTATGCGCCTCCGCGCGTCGCGGACACCTCATCCGGACGGGACGCGGGCAGCAACTCGGTCAGCAACTCGCCGAGCACGGCGAGACCGTCCGGGCTGAGCACCGACTCCGCGTGGAACTGCACCCCGGCGAAGCCGCGCCCCCGCAGGGCGTGCACGGCGCCGTCGCCCGGGTCCCGGGCCAGCTCCACCGGCCCGTACACGGTGGCCAGCCGGTCGGCCTCGGCGCGGGCGGTGAACGTCGAGTAGAACCCGACCCGGCGGGTGCGGCCGAACACCGGCACCTCCCGCTGCAACCCCTGATAGGGGGCGTCCCGGCGGTGCAGCGTCAACCCCAGCAGCCCGGCCAGCACCTGATGGCCGAGGCAGACGGCGAGGGTGGGACGGCCGGTGGTCAGCAGCCCGGTCAACAGCTTCCGCAGCGCCAGCATCTTCGGCTCGTCCGGGCTGCCCGGGTCACCCGGCCCGGGACCGGCGACCACCAGGTCGTAGTCGTCGACCGGGCCGCTCGCGTGCCACGCGCGGGTGGTCACCGCGAGACCCAACGCGCTCAGTTGGTGGGCCAGCATTCCGGTGAAGGTGTCCTCGGCGTCCACGATCAACACCCGGCGGCCGACCAGCCCGGGCAGTCCGGGCGCGTCCGGGGACCGCTGGTCCAGCCAGAACCGGGCCAGCGGCGCGTTGCGGGCGGCCAGCGCGTCGCGTACCGCCGGGTCGTCGGCCAGCCGCGCGACCGGCCCGCGGTCGCCGACGGACGCCGCCGGCCCGAGGCCGAGCGCGGACAGCACCCCGGCGGCCTTGGCGTGCGTCTCGGCCACCTCGCCGGCCGCCGTCGAGTGCCGGACCAGGGTCGCGCCGACCGGCACCCGCAGTCGGCCGGCGGGAGAGATCTCGGCGGTCCGGATCAGGATCGGGGCGTCGAGCGTCTGCCGGCCGGCCTCGTCGTGGCCGAGCAGCGCCAGCACGCCCCCGTAGTAGCCCCGGCCCCGGCGTTCGTGCCGGGCGATCACCCGGCAGGCGTTCTCGATCGGGCTGCCGGTGACGGTGGGGGCGAACATCGTCTCGCGCAGCACCTCCCGCACGTCGCGGGTGCCCCGCCCGGCGAGCAGGTACTCGGTGTGCGCCAGGTGCGACATCTCCTTCAGGTACGGCCCGATCACCTGCCCACCGTGCTCGGCGACCGTGGCCATCATCTTCAGCTCCTCGTCGAGCACCATGTACAGCTCCTCGGTCTCCTTCTCATCGGCGAGGAAGCGCAGCAGGGCCCCCCGGTCCGCGACGCCACCGGGGCAGCGGAAGGTGCCGCTGATCGGGTTCATCATCACCAGTCCGTCGTCGACGCTGACGTGCCGCTCCGGGCTGGCGCCGACCAGCGTCCGGGTGCCGGTGTGCACCACGAACGTCCAGTACGCGCCCCGTTCGGCGATCAGCAGCCGCCGCAGTGCGGCCAGCGCGGCCCCCAGCGGCGGGCCCTGCACCGTGGCGTTCAGGGCGCGGTGGATGACGAAGTTCGCGCCCTCACCGCGGCCGATCTCCTCGGACAGCACCCGCTGCACGGTGCGCGCGTACTCCTCGTCGCTGACGTCGAAGCCGGCGTCGGTGGTGCGCACCGGCTCGTCGGGCAGCGCGGCGAGGACGTCGGTCAGCGTGATCCGTTGGTGCTCGCGGACCTGGAGGAACTCCAACGGGGCGGCGTCGTCGACGCAGGCGAAGCCGCGTTCGGTGATCTGCCGGTACGGCACCAGGGCCAGCGTCCGCGCCCCGGGCGGGCCCGCCGGCAGCGGGAGGTCGGCGAGCACGTCGACTGTGTCGACCGGGCCGGTGAACAGGTCCAGTTCGTCAGCGCCCCCGCGGCGCAGCAGCGCGAAGGGGCCGGGGTCGACGCCGCGCGCGACGGCGGCGAGCAGGTCGGTCAGGTGGGTCATCGGAGTCTCCGTCGGGCTGGGTGCCGCCCTGGGGCGGCCCCTCGGCCGGGAGATCCGGCGACCGCCTCAATGGCGGCCGCGTGGATGGAGCTACGCGCGGGAGATGGCCGCCGGGTCGGCGGGCCACCAACTGGTCAACTGCGCGAGCATGTGATCCACCCTACGCGCCCGTCGGCCGGCTGGCACGGGGTAACTTGACCGGCGATGAACATTCTCGCGCTCGACCTGGGCACCTCCTCGGTACGCGGGCTGGTGCTGGACGCGGACACCCAGCCGCTGCCCGGCGCTCTGGCCCGCCGCAAGGTCGACCTCGCCATCGGCGACGACGGCACCGGCACGCTCTCCGGTCCTGACTATCTGGCGAGCCTGGTCGAGTGCCTGGACGAGCTGGCCGACTCGGGGCACCTGCACGACGTCGGCCTGGTCGCGGTCTCCGCCCAGTGGCACTCGGTGCTCCCGCTGGACCGCGACGGCACCCCGTTGGGCCCGGTGGTCACCTGGCTGGACACCCGGCCCGCCCCGGTCGGGCGCACCGCCGGACCGGCCGACCCGGACGGCTTCCACCAGCGCACCGGCTGCTGGTGGCACCGTTCGTACTGGTCCATGCGGTTGCCCTGGTTGCGTGAGCAGTCCGGCACCCCGATCGCCCGGTTCGTGGGTCTGCCGGAGTACGTGCTGGGCGAACTGCTCGACACGGCGCCGATGTCGATCTCCCAGGCCTCCGGGACCGGTCTGCTGGACCTGCGCACCCTGCGTTGGGACGAGGAGGCGCTGACCCTGGCCGAGGCCCGGCCGGCGGAGCTGCCGTCGCTGGGTGAGCTGGACTGGCACGGCCGGCTCCGGGCCGACCTGGCCCGTCGGTGGCCGCAGTTGGCGCAGGCCCGGTGGTCGCCGCCGGTGGGCGACGGTGGGGCGTCGAACGTCGGCTCGGGCTGCGTCGACCCCAGCCGGGCCGCCGTCACAGTGGGCACCTCCGCGGCCGTACGGCTGATGCAGCGGATCCCGGCGGGCGAGCCGATGCCGCGCCTGCCCGAACGGTTGTGGCGGTACCGGGTCGACCACGACCACGTGGTGACCGGGGCCGCGTACGCCAACGGCGGCAACCTCTTCGCCTGGGCGGACCGGGAGCTGCGGTTGCCTCGGGGCGCCGAGCTGGACGCGGCGCTGGCGTTGGTGCCGACGGGCGGTGGCCGGCCGGCGGATCCCCGCTTCGGTGGCGACCGGGCGCCCGGGCTGGCGCCGGCGGGCAGCGGTGAGCTGCGCGGTCTGAGCTTCAGCACCACCTCGGTCGACATCCTGGCCGGGCTGATGCAGGGGTTGTGTGAGCTGGTCGCCGAGGATCTCGGGGTGCTGGAGTCCACCATCGACAAACCCGTCGGCGTGGTGCTGGGCGGCGGTGCGGTGGCGGCCTCGGTGTGGTGGCGGCAGGCCTTCGCGACCGCCCTCGCACCGCGACCGGTGTCGCATCAACGCAACCCGGAGATCGGCGCCACCGGTGCCGCGTTGGTGGCGCTGGGGCGCTTCGGTGAGGCGATCGAGCTCGCCGACATCGGCCGGACGGACGAGCTGGTTTTACCGACCACGGCAGGAGGTTCCCACCCGCAGTATCCTTCCTGAACCTTGGCCTCGCCCGGGCCGTTGACAGCGGTACCGAGCCTGGTTGGATGGACTGCGCTCCCCCGACCGCGGTGGACGCGGTAGGACGGAGGAGGCAGGGTGGCGGCAGGTCCCGACCCGGCGAACGGCGCGGTGTCGAACCATCGCCGACGACGCTTCGATGTCCGAGTCGTTCCGCATCGACGGCGGTCACCGTTCCGGCTGCGCGACTGGCGGATGAGCACGAAGCTCGCCACAGTGCTGTTGGTGCCGTCGATGGCGTTCCTTCTGCTGGCCGGGGTGCAGACCAGCACCCTGGTGGGGCGGACGACGGCGTTGAACGACTTCTCCAGTCAGGTGGGCATCGGCCGGCAGATCACCGCGGCGGTGCACCAGCTCCAGCAGGAGCGTGACCGTTCGGCGGGGGAGCTGGGTGAGCTGCGTAAGGGTGGTGACCGGCAGGCCGCCGCGAACGACCTGAAGCCGTTGCAGGCGGCCACCGACAAGGCCATCGTGGACCTCAGCCGGGCCGCCGAGCCGTTGACGGACGCTGACGCGTCCTGGCGGGTGGCCTTCTCCGAGGCGCTGGAGGCGTACGACCAGGTGGTCGACATCCGCTCGGCGATCCCGCCGGCGGTGCTCAGCACCGAGACCATCCTGGGCAACTACCACCGGGCCGTCGGGGCGTTGCTCGACCTGCTCGCCGAACCGACGCCGGGGCAGAACCAGCCGGCGTTGAACGACGCGGTGCTGCGCTACGTCCAGTTGGCCCGGGTCAAGGAGCTCTCCTCCCGGGTGCGGGCCCAGCTCTACGCCGCAGCCCGCGCCGGTGCGTACGGCACCGAGGACCGGGTGGTCCTCGCCGACCTGCGTGGTCAGCAGCTCACCGCGCTCGGCGCGTTCCGGGTGGCCGCGACGAGTGAGCAGATCCGCCGCTACGACGAGACCTCGGTGTCGCCGATGTTCCTGGTCGCCACCGGGTTGGAGGAGCGCAGCCTGTCCTCCGGTGGCGCGTCGCCGCAGGTGCTGCCGTCGGAGCAGTGGTGGTCGGCCAGCCAGCAGCGTCAGGAGCTGCTGCGTCAGCTTGAGGCGGGGGTGCTCGACGACGCTGTCCGGCAGGCCGAGGAGGCCAGCGACGATCAGCTGCGGACGACCCTGCTGGTCGTCGGCGGGGTGGTCACGGTCCTGCTGGCCGCACTGCTGATCTCGTTGCTCATCGGGCGGTCGGTCGCCCGGTCGATGCGGATGCTGCGCAGCCAGGCGCTGCGGATCGCCCAGGTCGAGTTGCCGGACGCCCTGGACCGACTGAAGACCGTCACCGGTGGGGTGCCGCGCATCGATGTCGCGCCGGCGGTGGTCCGCTCACTCGACGAGATCGGCGAGCTGGCCGAGGCGTTCGTGGCGGTGCACCGCAGCGCGGTCACCGTCGCCGTCGAGCAGGCGCTGATGCGGCGCAACGTCAACGCGATGTTCGTCAACCTGGCCCGCCGTAGTCAGGTGCTGGTGGAGCGTCAGCTTGAGCTGCTGGACGATCTGGAGCGCGAGGAGAGCGACCCAGACCAGCTGGAGAACCTGTTCAAGCTCGATCACCTGGCCGCCCGGATGCGCCGTAACGACGAGAGCCTGCTGGTGCTCGCCGGCACCGACTCCACCCGCCGGTGGAACCGGCCGGTCGGGCTCGGTGCGGTGCTGCTGGCCGCCGCCGCGGAGATCGAGCAGTACCAGCGGGTCCGGATCGAGTCGGTGGCCGATGTGCACCTGGTCGGGCACGCCGTCGGCGAGTTGGTGCACCTGCTGGCCGAGCTGCTGGAGAACGCCACCGCCTTCTCCCGCCCGGACACCGTCGTGGTGGTGACCGCCCGAGTCGAGGCGGGGGGTGCGCTGATCGAGATCGTCGACCGGGGTCTGGGTATGAGCCCGACCGCGTTGGTGCAGGCGAACGAGGTGCTTGCCAGCCCCCCGGCCGCGGACGTCGCGGCGGTGGAGCGGATGGGGCTCTTCGTGGTCAGTCACCTCGCGGCCCGGTTGGGCGTCCGCGTGCGACTGGAGGGCGGCGAGGACGGCCTGGTCGCCCGACTAACCCTGCCCGCCGTGTTGCTGGCGCCGCCGGGCAGTGTGGAGCTGGATGCGCCCCCGTCGGCGCGGATGTTGGCGGCGAGCGCGGCGCGAGGGCTCGTTGCGCAGTCCGGGGCGGCCCGCCCGGCCCCTGCCCCGATGCTGAACGGCGCGGTGCGGGACCTGCCGGTGGCCGGCCGCCCGCCAGGCGTCGGCGTGCCGCGCCAGGGCCGCCCGGTGCCGGTACGCGCCGAGGACGTGTTGACCCCCGCCGCTGCTCGCGGTGCCGGCGGGGGCTGGTATTCGCGGCAGGGCCCGACCGCGCCGGTGGTGCCCGCCGCGGCGGCGCCACCGACGATCCCGGTGACCGCCGGCACCAATGAGCGGGGATTGCCGGTGCGGGTGCCCATGGCGCAGTTGAGCGCTGTCACCCGTTCGGCACAACCGATGACGGCACCGACCCGCACCGACCCGGACCCGGAGGCGGTCGGCGGCATGCTCTCGCGGCTCTACAGCGGAGTACGGCGCGCCGAGGCTGAGGACACCACCGAGATACCCGTGCCACCGTCCGGGGGGCACGACGAAGGGGGACGACGACAGTGACGACGTTGAGCCAGGAGGCGCGTGACCTGAGCTGGCTGGTGAGCGCGTTCGCGGAGCGGGTGCCGGGTGTGGCGCACGCGGTGGTGGTCTCCTCTGACGGGCTGCTGGTGGCGATCTCCGATCACCTGCCGCGTGACAACGCGGACAAGCTCGCCGCGGTGACCTCGGGGCTGATGAGCATCACCGCGGGCGCGGCCTCGATGTTCGACGGCGATGTCGTCAAGCAGACGGTGGTCGAGATGGGCCGTGGCTACTTCCTGGTGATGCAGATCCGCGACGGTTCGATTCTGGCCACGCTGGCCGCCGGTGACGCGGACATCGGCGTGGTGGGCTACGAGATGGCCCGGCTGGCCAAGCAGGCGGGGGAGATGCTCACCCCGGCCCTGCGGGCGGAGTTGCAGCAGGCGCTGCCCCGCTGAGTGAGCCGGCCGGGGCCCGGACGGTCACGGCTCACCCGAGCCGAGCCGTCCGGGCCCGGCCATCCGGGTGGCGGCGCGGTCAGAAGCCGCCGTCGGCGATGACGGAGCGGTACCAGGTGGCGGAGTTCTTGAGCACTCGACGCTGGGTGGCGTAGTCCACGTAGACCAGGCCCCAGCGCTGGTCGTAGCCCTGGTCCCACTCGAAGTTGTCGAGCAGTGACCAGACGTGGAAGCTCTCCAGCGGCACTCCGTCGGCGATGGCCCGGTGCGCGGCGGTGAGGTGGTCGCGCAGGAACCTGATCCGCCCGGTGTCCTGGACGGTGTCGTCCGCGCCCAGAGTGTCCGGTGTGGGCAGCCCGTTCTCGGTGATGGTGAGCGGGATCGGCCCGTATTCGCGGGTGATCCGGGTCAGCAGGTCGTACATCCCCTCGGGGTAGATCTGCTGCCATTCGGCCTCGGAGGTCGCCCAGCGGTGCGCGGTGCCGCCGTCGCCGGTGACGTAGATCGGGGTGTAGTACTGCACGGCCAGCAGGTCGACCGGCGCGGAGATGGTCTCCAGGTCGCCGTCGCGGATGCCCTGGACCATCCGGCTCTGCGGGCCCAGGTCGGCCAGCAGGTCTTCCGGGTAGCTGCCCTTGAGCAGCGAGTCGAGGTAGAGGCGGTTCTCGTAGGCGTCGTAGAGGTGGGCGGCCGCGGCGGCCTGCGGGGAGTCGTCGGCGGGGTAGCAGGGGTGCAGGTTGAGCGCGGGGCCGATGCGGCTGTCGCTGCCGGTGGCCCGCAGCGCGGCGACGGCGTACCCGTGGGCGAGTTGCAGGTGGTGGGCTACCAGGTAGGCGGCGTCCGGGTCCTGCCGCCCGGGGGCGTGGTGGCCGGTGAGGTAGCCGTTCTGCACCACGGTCTTGGGTTCGTTGATGGTGAGCCAGACCGGCACCCGGTCGCCGAGGGCCCGGAAGACCACGTCGGCGTAATCGGCGAAGCGGTGGGCGGTGTCGCGTGACTCCCAGCCACCGGCGTCCTGGAGCGCCTGCGGGAGGTCCCAGTGGAACAGGGTGGCCATCGGGGTGATTCCGCGCTCGTGCAGGCCGTCGAGGAGGCGGCGGTAGAAGTCGAGGCCGCGTTGGTTGGGCGTGCCGGTGCCGTCGGGCTGGATCCGGGGCCAGGAGATGGAGAAGCGGTAGCTGCGCAACCCGAGATCGCGCATGAGGTCGAGGTCCTCGGCGTAGCGGTGGTAGTGGTCGATGGCCACGTCGCCGGTGTCACCGTTGCGGGTGCGACCCGGGACGCGGCTGAAGGTGTCCCAGACCGATTCGCCGCGCCCGTCCTCCTTGGCGGCGCCCTCGATCTGGTAGGCGGAGGTGGCCGCGCCCCAGCCGAAGTTGTCCGGGAAGCGCAGCGGGCCGGCGGGCCCGATAGGTATCGACATGGATTCTCCTCATGGATACGGGGCCACCGCCGAAAGATTCGGGAGCGCTCCCATGATAGGGCAGACGCTGCCTGCCGGTCAGCCGGCCGTCAGAACGGCCGGCGCTGGCGGGTGGGAGGCGGGTGATTGGCCCCGAGCAGCGAACGAGGCCGTCCGGGCGGCGCGGCGCGCCTGTCCCGTCGGCCTCTTTTCCTATCGTGTACGGGGGTTTAGTGTGGGGACGGGGGAGGGCAACCCCCGTCCCCACCGTAACTGCACACACACGGGCGAGATTTGGGTCCTGCCGTGCGTGTCGCGCGGGAGCCGGGCCACGCGAGTGGCTCTGGTTCCACCTCCCTCCCTGTGGTGGGACGATGGCTGACGACGGCGTCCGGGCTGGCCCGTCGTCGGCCCTCGGTCTGGTTCCCTGGGCCCGTCAGGAACGACCCCAGCGATCTTCTTGTTGGAACCTTGTCGATGGAAGCGCTCCCATCGACCGATGTTGCGACTGTAACGCCCGTCACGCCTTTGTGAAAGACCCAAAACGAGATCGAAACAAGGAGCTGATCCGGCGCTCCGTGCGCTTGTTGTGGGAGCGCTTCCATGGCACACTGTCGATTCGACGCGACAGGAGCCAGATCGCGTGAGTGCGGGTCCACCGAGGGCAACCGGCAGCACCAGCTCCGGTCACGGTCACCCGAGCGCGGCCGGCGGGACCCCCTCCCGTGCGGGCCGCACGCCCTACCCCGGCCGGGCCCGGGCAAGACCACCTTCCCGGCGCCTCGACATCCCCGCGGACCACCACCACCCTCGCGGGCAGGCGCCTCGCCGGGGACCACCCCGGCCTGGTCCGAGGAGACACCGCGCACATGAGACAACTGGCAATACGCCGGCGCGTGGCGCTCGCCGCCGCCGCGCTGCTCGCCATCGGCGGGGTGACCCTGCCTGCCGGCGCCGCACAGGCCGCACCCGCCTGTGACGTGGTCTACGCGACCAACGACTGGAACACCGGCTTCACCGCGAACGTCACCATCAAGAACCTGGGTGACCCGGTGAGCAACTGGACGCTCAAGTGGACCTTCCCGACCAGCGGTCAGCGGGTCACCCAGGGCTGGTCGGCCAGATTCAGCCAGACCGGCAGCGAGGTCACCGCGACCAACGAGTCGTACAACGGCAACCTTGCCACCGGGGCCTCCACCACCATCGGCTTCAACGGCGCCCACTCGGGCAGCAACCCGAAGCCCACCTCGTTCACCATCAACGGCACCCCCTGCAACGGCACCCCGGCCAACCAGCCGCCGACGGTCTCCCTCGGTCTGCCCACCGGGCCGTTCACCGCGCCGGCCGACGTGCCGCTGACGGCCACCGCCAGCGACCCGGACGGGACGATCAGCAAGGTCGAGTTCTACCGCAACGGCCTGCTGATCAACACCGACACCTCCGCTCCGTACGCGTACACCCAGGAGGACCTGCCGGCCGGCAGCTACACCGTGCAGGCCAAGGCGTACGACAACGCCAACGGCATCGGGGTCGACGAGAAGGCGTTCACCGTCGGGGCCGCCAGCGGCCCGACACTTGTCGCCACCCCGTCCGCTGTGAGCGTCGCCGAGGGTGGCAGCGCCACCTTCAACCTGAAGCTCAGCGCCGCCCCGACGGCCAACGTGCCGGTCACCCTCACCCGCAGCGGTGACACCGACGTCACGGTCTCGCCGGCCACCGCCACGCTGACCCCGAGCAACTGGAACACCGGGGTCACCGTCACTGTCGCCGCGGCGGAGGACGCCGACACCGTCGGCGGCGCCGCCACCATCACCGCCTCCGCCACCGGTCTCGCTTCGCTGGCGGTCAGCGCCACCGAGATCGACAACGACACCCCCGGCGGCGACAACGCCTACACCGCCAAGTTCCTCGAGCAGTACGGCAAGATCAAGAACTCGGGCTACTTCAGCCCCGAGGGCGTGCCGTACCACTCGGTGGAGACGCTGATCGTCGAGGCACCCGACCACGGCCACGAGACCACCTCGGAGGCGTTCAGCTTCTGGCTCTGGCTGGAGGCCTACTACGGCAAGGTCACCCAGAACTGGGCCCCGTTCAACAACGCCTGGACGGTGATGGAGAAGTACATCATCCCCACGCACGCCGACCAGCCGACCGCCGGCTCCGCGGGCACCCCGCAGTACGCCGCGGAGTACAACCTGCCCAGCCAGTACCCGTCGGCGCTGAACCCGAACATCTCGGTCGGCCAGGACCCGCTCCGCTCGGAGTTGCAGTCCACCTACGGCACCGGCGACATCTACGGCATGCACTGGTTGATGGACGTCGACAACACCTACGGCTTCGGCCGCTGCGGTGACGGCACCACCAAGCCGGCCTACATCAACACCTTCCAGCGGGGCACCCAGGAGTCGGTGTGGGAGACCGTCCCGCAGCCCTCCTGCGACACCTTCAAGCACGGCGGTCAGTACGGCTACCTCGACCTGTTCGTCAAGGACACCGGCGCCCCCGCCAAGCAGTGGAAGTACACGAACGCCCCGGACGCCGACGCCCGCGCCGTGCAGGCCGCGTACTGGGCGCTGACCTGGTCCAAGGCGCAGAACAAGCAGGCCGACGTCGCCGCCACCATCACCAAGGCCGCCAAGATGGGCGACTACCTGCGGTACGCGATGTTCGACAAGTACTTCAAGAAGATCGGCAACTGCGTCGGGGCCAGCACCTGCCCCGCCGGCAGCGGCAAGGACTCGGCGCACTACCTGCTGTCCTGGTACTACGCCTGGGGCGGCGCGTACGACGCCAGCCAGAACTGGTCCTGGCGGATCGGCTCCAGCCACAACCACTTCGGCTACCAGAACCCGTTCGCGGCCTGGGCGCTGACCAACACCCCGGAGCTCAAGCCGCAGTCGTCGACAGCTGTCGCCGACTGGACCAAGAGCTTCGAGCGGCAGCTGGAGTTCTACACCTGGTTGCAGTCCGCCGAGGGCGGCATCGCCGGTGGCGCCACCAACAGCTGGGACGGTAGCTATGCCCAGCCGCCGGCCGGCACCAGCACCTTCTACGGCATGTTCTACGACGTCGACCCGGTCTACAACGACCCGCCGTCGAACCAGTGGTTCGGCATGCAGGCCTGGTCGATGCAGCGCATCGCCGAGCTGTACCAGCAGACCGGCAACGCGAAGGCCAAGGCGCTGCTGGACAAGTGGGTTCCCTGGGCGATCGCCAACACCACCCTCGGCACCAACTGGTCGATCCCGTCGGACATGGCGTGGACCGGTCAGCCGACCACCTGGAACCCGTCCAACCCGCAGCCCAACACCGGCCTGCACGTCGAGGTCATCAGCAAGGGTCAGGACGTCGGCGTCACCGCCGCCTACGCCCGGATCCTGATCGCGTACGCGGCCAAGTCGGGCAACGTGGCGGCGAAGGACACCGCCAAGGGGCTGCTCGACGCGCTGTCGGCCGCCAGCGACGCCAAGGGTGTCTCCACCACCGAGAAGCGTGGCGACTACCGGCGCTTCGACGACGTCTACAACGCGTCCACCGGGCAGGGCCTCTACGTCCCGTCGGGTTGGACCGGGAAGATGCCGAACGGTGACACCATCGCCGCCGGCAAGAGCTTCCTCGACATCCGGTCCTTCTACAAGAACGACCCGGACTGGCCCAAGGTGCAGGCGTACCTCAACGGTGGTGCGGAGCCCGAGTTCAACTACCACCGGTTCTGGGCGCAGGCTGACGTCGCCATGGCGTACGCCGACTACGGCAGCATGTTCCCGAACGGCTGAGACGACCCGGGGTGGGTGGCGTGGACCGCCCACCCCGGGGATCCGGCCCGGGTCCGGGGAACGACGGACCCGGGCTGGCGGGACGGCCTGACACCCACGGTCAGGCCGGGGTGGGCCGGCCATCTGGCCGACGCAGCGGATCGGCTGGCCCACCCCACCGCCCGGACTGGAGCCAGCCGCGAAAAAGCCCAGAAATTCGGGCCGTCGCGGGATCACACCGAGGTCCGTGACGGAGTAACGTACGTCACCGGAGAGGCCGCTCCCCCCGTGGCGGCCTCTCCACTTTTTTGCCCCGAGTCCGGCCGCTTCCCCGCCCCGAGTCGGGCCGCGCGGGGCCGGTTTCAGCGAGGCGGCGCGACCGGGTGACGCAGCCCCGGGTGCCCGGCCGGCAGCGAGCGCCGCAGCACCACCCAGCTCAGCGCCAGCGCCGCGGCGACCAGCGGCCAGGTCAGCGCCACCCGGGCCACCACCAACGCGAGCACCTGCCCACCCAGGTAGAGCGGCACGAACACGGCCAGCCGCAGCAGGTAGGTCGCCGTCCACACCCAACTGGCCCGGCCGTAGCCACGCAGCAGCACCGGGTCGCGCCGCCACCCGGCCCGCTGGCCCAGCACCGCGCCAACCAGCACACCGAGCAGTGGCCACCGCACCACGATGCTGACCGTCCACGCCAGAGCGCTCGCGGCGTTCGACAGCACCTGGATCAGGAAGAAGTTCTCGGCCCGGCCGGTGCGCACCGCGATCAACGCCGCGACGCAGACGGCCAGCAGCCCGATCAGCACCGAGCGCGGCCGGTCACCCCGGCGCAGCCGTACGCCGGTCACCACCGCGCCCATCGCCAGCGCCGCACCGACCCCGCCCCACAGCGACTCGCCGCCCAGCAGCCAGCCCGCCGCGAACGCCAGCGGCGGCACTGTCGCATCGATGGCGCCGCGCCGCCCGCCCAGCAGATCCGTCAGCGACTCGGCCCGCGCCGGCCCACCCGGACCGGTGTCGACGCCGGCCCGCACCGGCCCTCCCGGCCCCGGGTTGTCGCCTTCACGCTGCTCCGCGCCGGGTTCGGCCGGGCCGCTGTCGCGCTCCGGTGTTCCGCTCACGACCGCCTCCTCGCCTCCGGCACAACCTAACCGGCCATTGGCGGCGGGCCACCGGTCGGAGCGCCGACACCTGCCGCTACGGTGTGCGGATGCGCGCGACGGCACGGGGTTGGACCGCGGTCTGGTTGGTCGTACTGGCCCTTGTCCAGGCGGCCGCCTTCCTCGCCGTGTGGCGGGTGGCCGTGCACCTTGAGATCGGTCAGTGGGTGGACACAGTCGCCCTCACCGGCAACCGGATCGGGCAGGACACCATCGAGGGTCCGGTCGACCGGATCCTCAACGCGATGTCGGTGGTCTCGCTGCTGGCCGCCACCGCGATGATCGGGTTCATCGCGCTGATCCGGGGGCGGATCGCCCTGGCGATCACCGCGACCCTGCTGATCGCCGGAGCGAACGTCACGACCCAACTGCTCAAGTACGGGCTGAGCCGGCCCGACTACGGTGTCGACCCGGAACGCGCCGCGGTGGGCAACAGCCTCCCGAGCGGGCACGCCACGGTGGCCGCCTCGGTGGCGGTCGCGCTGATGCTCGTGCTGCCGCGCAAGGTGCGGGCCGCCGGTGCCTTCATCGGTGCCGGCTACGCCGCCGTCGCCGGGGTCGCCACCCTCTCCGCCGGCTGGCACCGACCCAGCGACGCCGTCGCCGCGTACCTCGTGGTCGGCGTGTGGGCGGCGTTGGCCGGGTTGCTGCTGCTGGTCACCCAGCGGGAGCAGGCCGAGATCGCCCCCGGCGACGCGCACCGGATGGCGGCGCTGGTGCTCGGGCTCGGCGGTGTGCTCGCCCTGGTGGCCTGCGGGATCTCCCTGTCCTGGCTGCTCGACCTGCGCGACACCGGGCCGGAGGAGCTGGCCCGCCGTCCCCTGTTCGTCGGGTACGCGGGCAGCGCCGCCGGGATCGCCGGCACGATGGCGGTGGTGATGGCGTTGGCGCTCACCGTCGTGCACCGGCTGGTGCCCCGGGTCAAGGGCTGAGCCAGCCCGGCTCAGCCGCCTCGCGTGGGAACGGCCGGGGTCAGCTCGCTGCGCGGGGTGCGGGGACGTGCGGGGCGACACCGCGCAGGTGTGCCAGCACCACCGGGTCGATCCGCCCCGGCACCAGCCGCTCCTCCAGGTTCTCCAAACCGGCCCAGGAGATCAACGCCGCTTCGGTGCCGTCCTCGTGCACCGGATGGCCCAGCGCGCCGAGCAACGCCGCCACCTCGTCGGCGACCGCGCCGCTCAGGTCGAGCAGGGTGGCCGGGTCCGGCCGGCCGAACAGCATGGTGTGCACAGTGAGCAGGCGACCCAGCTCGGCGACCGGGTCTGGGTGGTCGTCCACGCGCAGGTCCACCACCACGTCGCTGGTGCCGCCGTACCCGCCGCCGCGCTCGACCACGAGCAGGCCGGCGCTCTGCCGGCCACGCCGGTCGCCACCGGCCTCGTCGCCGGCCCGCAGCGCGGCGACCAGCCGCTCGGCGAAGGGCAGCGCCGTTCCCGCCAGCCAGGCCGCGCCGAGGGCGTCGACGACCTCCGGGCCGGTGAGCACGTTGCCCTGCGCGGCCCAGCCGTCGCCGGTCCGCCCGCCGGCCCACTGGTGGCAGGCCGGCCCGGTCCAGCTGGCGCCCGCGCCGGTTGCTCCCACGACGCCGAGCTGACGATGCTCCCGCTCGGGGTCGGCGGCGACCAGCCCGGCCACCACGTCGGCGGCGGCCACCCCGGTGCGCAACAGGGTGAGGCCCTGCGGTCGGTAGGCGAGATTGACGTGCGCCTGGGTGGCCAACGCGCCCACCTCAGCGGCGGCGGCCGGCACCAGCGCCCCGGCGGCGAGGAACTTGCTGGCGACGGCGACGCCGTGCAGGCGGCCGTCGGCGGAGCGGGCAACGAGCGAGAAGGTCACCGACCGAGAGTAACCGTCCACGCCGACGCGACATCGACGTGCGAAGCTCAGAACGGTGGCGTGGCGGCCTCCGGCGGGCCGCCGTGGGCCCGACGGGCGTCGGCCACCGCGACCCCGCCCAGCACCAGCACCGCGAACGCTGTCGCGATCACACCGGGCAGGTGCAGCAGCGGCACCGACGACGCCACCAGCACCGTGAGGGCGACCCAGCGGGACGGGGAGATCCGCCCGAACACCTCGTACTCCAGGCGGGCCCGGCCGGCCAGGAACAGGGCCGGCCCACCGAGCACCATGGCCAGCCACGGTCCCGGGATGCGCTCCAACGGATGATCGATGATCAGCTCGTACCCGATCGCCGTGGCAGCGAGACCGATCACCATCAGCAGGTGGGTGTCGGCTGCCGACCGGCCGATGGTGGCGGGGTGGCGGGCCTTCATCACCGCCTCGCCCAGGATCCGCCCGGCCCGCTGCACGTAGATGCGCCACAGCATGATCGAGGTGGCCAACGCCAGCGCGAACGCCCAGGCGTGACCCTTCTCGTACGGCCCCCGGCTGTACGAGAAACCAGCCACCAGGATCGTCTCGCCCAGCGCGACGAGGAAGAACTGCTGGTACCGCTCGGCCAGGTGTTCCCCGGCGATCTCCCACTTGGAGATCGTCGAACGACCCAGGCCGGGCACCGGCCAGCCGCAGCGGGCAGCCAGGTACTCGGTGAGCAGCGCCGCCGACCAGAGCACCACCTGCGCGTCGGTGGACATCATCGCGCCGCTGATCCAGAGCACGCCGCTGACGGCGTAGATCACCGCCATGCGCACCTTCAACCGGCGGTACGGGTGCGGCCCGAGCGCGATCGACAGGATCACCGGCCGGGTCACCTGCGCGACGACGTACGCCACAGCGAACATCAGCGCGGTCTCGCTGAACGCCCGGGGGATGGCCACCCCCATCACCATGCTGCACACCAGCGCGGTGAGCACCACGCTCTGCAACGGCACCCGGTACGGGTCGTACCGGCTGGTCGTCCACGCGGTGCCCTGCCAGACGGCCCAGAGCGCCAGCAGCAACAGCAGTGTCTTGCCGCCGCCGGTGATCGTCGCCCAGCCGTGCTCCCGGCCCGGTTCCTCGGTCAGGTCCTCGAAGGCGCGCGCCGAGATCCGGGTCAGCGCGAAGACGAACACCAGATCGAAGAAGAGTTCCAGGAACGTCGCCCGGCCGGGCGCGGCCGCCGCCGGGACCGGCTCCAGGTGTCCCGCTGCCCTGGAACCCATGGTCAGCGGCCTGCGCCGTCGGTCCGGTCCACCACGAAGTCGTAGCACCCGGTGCTGGGGCGCACTGGCGGAAACCGGCGATTCTGCCCAACCCGGGGATCTTGCTCGGGCCCGCGTCAACGGGCACGATCGACCGGTGACGAATCGATGGGGCATGACGGTGCCGCTGGGCGGGATCGCGCTGGCGCAGCACGACGCGGCCTACGCGGCCCTCGACCGGGCCGGGTTCACCGACGTCTGGTCGTCCGAGGTCGCCGGGACCGACGCGTTCACCCCACTGGCGCTGGCCGCGGCCTGGCAGCCCGGACTGCGGCTCGGCACCGCGATCACACCGGTCTTCACCCGGGGCCCCGGGTTGTTGGCGATGAGCGCGGCGGCGTTGGCCGAGGCCGCGCCGGGCCGGTTCTCGCTCGGCATCGGCGCGTCCTCACCCGTGCTGGTACGGGACTGGAACGCGGTGCCGTTCGACGAGCCGTTCCGCCGCACCCGCGACGTGCTGCGTTTCCTGCGCGCCGCGCTGGCCGGCGAGACAGTCGACGAGGTCTACGACACGTTCGCCGTCCGCCGGTTCACGCTGGAACGACCGCCGGCGGTGCCGCCGGCGATCCTGCTCGCCGCGCTGCGCCCGGGGATGCTCCGGCTGGCCGGAGCGGAAGCCGACGGGGTCATCCTCAACTGGCTCGGCGCCGACGACGTGCCGCGCGCCCTCGCCGAGCTGGGCGAGCGCCGGGCCGGCTTCGAGGTCGCCGCCCGGATCTTCGTCTGCCCCACCGAGGACGCCGCGTACGCCCGGGCGCTGGGCCGTCGGCTCATCACCAGCTACCTCACCGTCGGAGCGTATGCCGAGTTCCACCGCTGGCTCGGCCGTGACGAGGCGCTCGCGCCCATGTGGGCGGCCTGGGCCGCCGGTGACCGGCGTGGCGCCAACGCGGCGGTGCCCGACGACGTGATCGACGCGTTGGTGCTGCACGGCTCACCGGAGCGGTGCCGCGCCGAGGTGCGCCGCTACGCCGACAACGGGGTGGACGTGCCGATCGTCGCGCTGCTGCCCACCCCCGAGGTCACCGCCGGCGGCGCGACAGCGCTGCTCAGCCTCCTCGCCCAATTGGGCACCAACTCCGTGGAGGCGTCCGCGTGAACCTCACCGACCGGATCGTGGTGGTCACCGGCGGAGCCGGCGGCATCGGCGCGGCGCTCTCGCGCCGGTTCGCCGCCGAGGGGGCCGCCGCCGTGGTGGTCGCCGACCTGGATGCCGACGCGGCCCGCGCGGTGGCCGAGGGCATCGGCCCGGTCGCGCACGCCCGCGCTCTCGACGTCACCGACGAGGAGCAGGTCCGCGCGCTGGTCGCCGACACCGAGCAGCGGTACGGCCGGATCGACCTGTTCTGCGCCAACGCGGGGCTGACCACCGGCGGGGGAGTGGAGGTCGACGACGCCGGCTGGGACCGGTCCTGGCGGGTCAACGTGCTGGCCCACGTCTACTCCGCGCGCGCGGTGCTGCCCGGAATGCTCGCCCGCGGCGGCGGGCACCTGCTGCACACCTGCTCCGCGGCCGGTGTGCTGACAGCGGTGGGCGACGCCGCGTACACGACGACGAAACACGCTTCGGTGGGGTTCGCGGAGTGGCTGGCCATCACCTACCGGGACCGGGGCATCCGGGTCAGCGCGCTGTGCCCGCAGGGGGTGGACACCCCGATGCTCGCCGACGGGCTCGCCGAGGGTCACCTCGGCGCCCGGGTGGTCGCCGCGTCCGGTGCGGTGCTCACCCCGGACCAGGTCGCCGACGCGACCATCGCCGGGCTGGCCGAGGAGAGGTTCCTGATCCTGCCCCACCCCGAGGTGGCCGACTACGCGCGCCGCCGCGCCGAGGACCCGGACGGGTGGCAGGCCGGCATGCGCAAACTCATCCGCCGGCTGACCGCCTGACCCGCTACCGCGTCGGAACGCGCCCCACGGCCAGGAGGTGAGCGCTGGAACCGATCAGCGCCGGCTCGCTGCTGTAGAGCCGGGCCAGGTCCAACGCCGCGGCGAAGACAGCGTCGCGCGCCGGCCCGTCCGCCGCCGCCTCCGCCGCCGTCCAGGCCGGACCCTCCACCCCGTGTACGACGACATCGGTCAGCCCCGCCGCCGCGCACTCGTCGGTGATCTCTTCGACCCGGTGGAAGTAGGCGTGGGTGAACCCGATCCGCGGATCGTTGACACCGTCGCTCAGCAGCGCCCTGGCCTCGTCGAGCAGCCGTTCGTCGAGTCGCCCGGTGGCCGCGAAGTCCAACGGGCCGGCGAAGCGGGAGATGACGGCGGCCACGACGAGACCGCCGGGGCGGGTCACCCGGACCGCCTCGCGGAGCGCCTGGAGCCGGTCGGCGCGGCGTACCAGGTGATAGAGCGGGCCCAGCAGCAGCGCGGCGTCGTACCCGTCGTCGGCCTCGGGAAGCGCACGCGCGTCGGCCACCTGTGCCTCGACCGGAGGGTGCCCGTCGCGGGCCTGCGCGACGTGGCTGGGCACCAGATCGACGAGGCGGACCTGGTAGCCGGCGCAGACGAGGGCCCGTGCGTACTCGCCCGTGCCCCCACCGATGTCCAGCACCCGGGCACCCGGGCCGGGTAGGAGATCCCGCAGGAGCTGGGACGTGCGGATCCACTCCAGTCGCGCCTGTGGGCGGGCGGTGAGCCGCTGGTCTTCGCGGTAGCGCTGCGTGTAGTAGTCGACGATGTCGCGCGAATGCTGATCCACGCTCTGATGGTCACCGGTGTGCGGCGCGCGGGCCACCTGATTTCACCCGCCGAGCTGGCCGGTCACTACCGCTGGCGGGTGCCGGTCACCAGGGTCATCCGCCGGGGTGCGGGTGCCTGGCCGACGTCGCGGAAGCCGGCTTCGGTGAGTTGGTCGGTGACCCACTCCGGCGCGATGCGCAGCTTGCGGTAGGAGCTGGCGGACAGTGTCCAGCCCTGCTGAGCGCCCCGTTGGTGGAGCAGGTCGTGGACGGTGACGACGTCGGGTTCGTACTCCAGGAAGCAGGTCAGGATCGAGTCGGCGTCGGCGTGCACCGGGATGAACCGGCTCGTCCCGGTGAGGCTCGTGGTGAGGTCGCGGAAGCTGAGGACGAGGCGACCGCCCGGTGCCAGGGCGGCGAACAGGTCGACGAAGAGCTGAGTGACGGCCCGGCGGTCCGGCAGATGGGTGAGCGTGTCGCCCATGCACACCGCCAGTTCGGCGGTGCCGGCCGGGAGGTTCGCCGCGACCTGGCTCAGGTCGTCGTGGACGACGCGGATCGCCGGATGGTCACTGGCGTGCAGCTCCAACTCGGCGAGGAGCTTGGCGCTGCTGTCGACCGCCAGGACGGTCCGATAACCCATCTCGGCCAACGCGACCGACTGGAAACCCGAGCCGCAGCCGAGGTCGACGGCGAGGCCGGTGCCGGTCGGCTCCGCGACACCGGCTCGGCGTAGCGCATCGAGCTGCTCCGCGACGAGCGCCGGGTAGGGTGCACCGAACATCCAGGTGTAGTGGTCGGCGAGGAAGCCGTCGTAGTGCGGGTTCATCAACGCTCCACAGTGGTCGACAGTTGGTCTTCGAGTAGTTCACAGCATGAACGACGTGGGGATCCCCCAGCGGCGGTACCGCACTCCCCCGCGCGGGGGAGAAGCCGACCGCAGGTGTCACCGCCGTGCGCCTGCTCATCGGGGGGAGCGGCGGGCGCGGCGCAGCGGAGTGGGGTGCACCGACCAGAGCAGACGCCGCCACCAGGGGCGGGCCGAGCGCAGGGTGGCCACGTAGGCGGTGGCCACCTCGGCGGCGCGAGCCGCCTGGTCGGGAGTCGCGGCGGCGGGGGCGAAGCCCACCTGATTGAGCAGGGCCGCCAACTCGTCGACCGCCAGGCCGGACGCGTCTGCCCCCGCCGAGCCGACGGCGTCCGGGTCGGCGGTCGTGTCGCGCCCGGTCGGTTCGTGGCCGGTAGTGCCCGCTCGGGCGTCGGCGAGGGTCCGGCGGGCGTGCCCGGCGATCTCGGTGGCGGCCAGGTCGTCACCGACCGGTCTGCCGGCCAGCCGGAGCGCGTCGGTGACCTCCCGCCAGGCGCCGGCGATGCGCTGGCCGGGGTCGCCCCGCACGAGTCGGCCGCGGGTGAGGGAACGGCGCATCGCCAAGAGGGCGAGCAGGAGGGCCCCCACCACCAGCAGCAGACCGCCGCTGCCGCCGGCGACCAGCACCGGCGTGGAGACCCCGTCCGGGCCGGGCGGGGCTCCGGCGGCGTCCGCCGGCTGCGGTGAGGCGCTCGGCTCCGCTGTCGGCGCCGGCGCCTCCGACGGCGGAGGGTCCTCCGGCGTCGGGCGGAAATCCTCCTCCACCGGTCTCGGCTCGTCGTCGGGGCGGGGCAGGGGGTCGAACGCCACCCACCCCAGCCCGTCGAAGAGCACCTCCGGCCAGGCGTACGCGTCACCGGCCAGCACCGGCCCCTGCCCGCTGGTCCGAAAGCCCACCACCACCCGCGTGGGCAGCCCGGAGAGCCGGCCGAGGACCGCGAAGGACGCCGCGAACTGCTCCGAGGTGCCCTCCTGGCCGCCGCCGTTGCGGGGCCCGAACAGGAAGAACCCCAGATTCGGGTACGCGTGCCCGCTCGGGGCGTCCGCCACCACCCGGTAGTGCTCGGCCAGGAACTGCTCGATCGCCGATGCCCGCGCGAACGGCGCGCCGTTCTCCTCGGCGAGTTGGGTGGCCAGCCGGCGCATCGGATCGGGCACCCCGTCGGCGACCCGCAGCACCCGGGCCACCTCGTCGCCGGCGGGCACGTTCGCGCTGGCCAACAGGTTCGCGTCCGGCCGCTCCTCGGCGGAGGTCACCGAGTACCGCAGCCCCGGCGTCAGCCCCTCCGGCCGGATCAGCGTCCCGCTCGCCGGGTCGTACGCCACCCGCGCCCCACTGACCTCCCTGGGCGTCGCCACCGCGGGCAGCAGCCGACCGCTCAACTCGGCCACGCTGATCTCCTGCCGGACCGTCTGCACAGTGCTGTCGCGGGCCACGGTCGCGGCCGGCAGGATCCGTCCGGCGTTGCGGTACGTCGCGCCGACCCGCCAGGTCACCCCGTCGTAGTCGCTGAGCACCGCCAACCGGATCCGCACACTGCGCGCGGTGTCCGCCGTCGGGTCGGCCCCCGGCGGGGCGTCGGCGGGCGGCGCGTCGGGGCGTTCGGTGCTCACGTCGAGGAGCTTCTGCTCCGGGTGCAGCGCCCAACCGGAGATCCGGATCAACGGGTTCTCGTCGAGCGTCTGCACCTGCGGCGGCTCCACGTACCGGCGCGGGTCCACCGGCCGCCCGTCGACCTGCCCCGCGACGACCGGGCCGAGCAACGCGACGAGGCCGACCACCACCGCCACCCCGAGCGCCGCGCTGGTGGCCAGGCGCAGTCGCACCGCCGCGCGTACCCGGGGGGCCAGCTCGGCGCTCGGATCGCCACCGCCGGGCGCGGTCCGGGTGGGGATCGCCAGGCCGAGGGCCGCGACAGCGACGAACACCACCGTCGACCCCAGCGCCGGTTCGGCGTTCGGGCCGACCACGTAGAGGGCGGCGGCGTAGAGCCCCGCCGCCGGCAGGTAACCCAGCAGCACCCGGCCGGTGCGCAGCGCCACCTCCGCGCCGGTCAGCCCGGCCAGCCAGGCAGCGACGACAGGCACCAGCACGGTGTCCGGGGTGGGTTCCACCGGGATCATCGCGGTGAGCAGCCGGGGGATGCCGTTGCGGGCGGCGTCCGTAGTGATCTCCAACAGGCCGCCCGGCAACTGCGCGCGGGTCGCGGCCAACCGCAGCGACCACAGTGTCCAGCCGACCATCGCGGCCACCGACACCGGCGCCACCAGCCAGGACGGCAGCCGCCGGGCCGCCACGCTGACCAGCACCGAACCCGCCGCCGCGCCGACGACCAGCCAGGTCAGCAGGCCACCGGCGTACACCCGGCCGAGTACCACCCCGGCGAGCGCCGTCAGCCCGATCAGCGCCAGCGGCAGGACCGCCGCCCGCAGCACCCGCACGGCGGCCGTCACCACCGGCGTACCCCGTCCCACTCGGCGGCGAACCGCGCGCCGTCGGCCGCGTCGACGATCACCAGGCCGGCGGTGCCCGGCGGCGTCGGCTCCGCCGCGCCGAACACCCCGACCACCACCGACGGGTACGCCCCGCGCAGCGCCCCCACGTGTCCCAGCTCCGCCCGGCCATCCGGCCCGGTCAGGAAGATCAGCGTGTCGCCGAGCCGGTCCTGCCGCAGCCGGGTGGTGACCGCCCGCACCGCGTCAGCGTCGGCGGACAGGTCGGCGGCGGCGAGTCGGTCCAGCGGCCCGAGCGCGCCGTCGGCGTCACCGCCGGGCGGCGTGACCTCCGCCGGTTCCGCGGCGGCCAACAGCAACAGCACCGGCAGGTCGGCGCGGTGCGCGGCGGTGACGACCGACGCCGCCGCCTCGCAGGCCGACTCGAACGACTCCGCCACCCCGCCGACCCGCTGCGGGTGCGCGGCGGCACGGTTGTCCAACAGCACGACCAGACGCGGCAGGCTGGTGTCCACGTTCTCCCGCACCATCAGCTCACCCACCCTGGCGCTGGTGCGCCAGTGCACCCGGCGCAACTCGTCGCCGACCACGTACTCCCGCAGCGAGTCGAACGTGATCGACCCGTGCGGAACCCCGTCCACCCGGCCGTCGAGGCTGCGCCCCGAACCCCGGGGCACCGCCGTCAGCGGGTGGATCCGGGGGTGCACCCAGACCGGCACCGCCGCACCGTACGGGCGGGCCAACGCCACCAACCCCAGCGGGTCGCGTCGGGTCACCCGCAGCGGACCGACCGGCACCACCCCACGACGGTCGGTCGGCACGTCGTAGCGGACCTCGGTGTCCCGGCCGGGGCGCAGGCGCAGCACCGGCACCGGCACTGTCCGCTCACCGCACCGGTCCTCGGCCAGCAGGTTCGCCGAGCGCAGCCGCCCGGTGTTGCGCACTGTCAACGTCATGCTCGCCGGCTCGCCGCGCGCCACCCGGTCCGGGTCCGCACGTCGGGTCACCGTCAGCCGGGGCCGCCAGGCCGCTACCAACGCCGCGTAGCCGACGGCCGCGCCGGCCGCCGCGCCGAGCAGCGTCAACTCGGGGTACGCGAACCGGAAACCCACCCCCAGCAGCGCCACAGCGGCGACGAGCAGCCCGACCCCACGGGCGGTGATCCCCATCGCGCTGCTGCCGGTCAGCCCTGCACCGGAGCGGGTTGCCCCGACGGCAGCGGCACCGGCACCGAGGCGACGGCCTGGCGCAGCACCTCCGCGGGGGTCATCCCGCGCACCTGGGCGTCCGGGGTGAGCAGCAACCGGTGCGCGAACACCGCCTCGACGAGCGCCTTCAGATCCTCCGGCATGATCCAGCCCCGCCCGTCGATCAGCGCGTACGCGCACGCCGCCCGGGTCAACGCGATCACGCCCCGGGGGCTGACCCCGACGCGCACCTGCGGGTGGGTGCGGGTTGCCGCCGCCAACCGGACCGCGTACGCGTAGAGCGGCTCGGCGATGTGCACCCGGCGGGCCATCCGGACCATCTCCCCGACGGTGGCGGTGTCGGTGACCGGGGCGAGCGCCTCGGGGGAGCGCACTGTCGCGCCGCGCAGCACCTCCACCTCGACCGCCTCGTCCGGGTACCCGACGGAGAGCTTCACCAGGAACCGGTCCAACTGCGCCTCGGGCAGCCGGTAGGTGCCGTCCATCTCCACCGGGTTCTGCGTGGCCACCACCAGGAACGGCGACGGCACCGGGTGCCGGACCCCGTCCACAGTGACGGTCCGTTCCTCCATCACCTCCAGCAGCGCCGACTGGGTCTTCGGCGACGCCCGGTTGATCTCGTCGGCGATGACGATGTTGGCGAAGACCGGCCCCGGGTGGAACTCGAAGTCCCGGGTCGCCTGGTTGAAGATCGTCACGCCGGACACGTCCGAGGGGAGCAGGTCGGGCGTGAACTGGATGCGCCGCCACTCGCCCTTAACCGTGGCGGCGATGGCCCGCGCCAGGGTCGTCTTACCGACCCCTGGCACGTCCTCCAGCAGCACGTGACCCTGGGCGAAGAGCGCGGTCAGCGCCAACCGCACCACCTGCGGCTTGCCGAGCACCACCGCGTTGACGTTCTCGGCCAGCCGGGCGGCCAGGGCGGCGAAACCCTGCACCTCCGGTTGGGTGAGCGGCTCGTGGGTGTTCACTGTCGGTGGTGCTCCTCGCCTGGTGTTTCAGCAGGTGGGCAGGACGTTGATGTTGTCGCCGCCCTCCAGGTTGAGCCAGGCCCAGGGGATGTAGTTCTTTCCCTTGAACTCGACCTGCACCCACCAATTGCTGCGCTTGTCGTTGTTGTAGATCCAGGCGTCAACGTTCTCGCCCGACTTCTTGCAGTACGCCTTCAGTCGGGTGCCGGGCTTGGCCCAGCCGGCCTGCTGGTCGTTGTCCTGCCGGGTGACCTTGAAGACCTCGTTGCCGTTGCGGCCGTCGACTTCCTCGTTGCAGTAGGTCCGCTGGTCACCGTCGGGCCCGTTGTTGCAGGTCGCTATGCCGAACAGCGGCTGGGTGGCCTGCGCCTTCTTCGCGGTGCCCTTACCGGCGGCGTTGCTCGCCGTCACAGTGAACGTGTAATTCGTGCCCGGCGTCAGGCCCGTCATCGTGATGCTGGAGCACGCCCCGGCCTTCGCCGGCTCGCCCGTCGTGGTCAGCGTGCAGGTGGCCTGCCCGCCACCGGCGTCCACTGTGAACGTGACGGTCGCCCCGGTGGCCGTCGACGACGAGCCGGTCACCGTGACCCGTGGCTCGGCCACCGTGCGGGCGGTGGCGGTGGCCTCCGGGCCCGGCCCCGCCTCGTTGACGGCCTTCACCTTCACAGTGACGTTCTGGCCGTTGCCCAGCCCGGTGACGGTCGTACGGGTGTCCGTCACCTCGCTGACCCGCCCACCCACGTCCACCAGGTACTTCGTCACCGGCCGACCGTTGGCCTCGGCTGGCGCCCACTGCACCGTCACCGCGCCCGGCTGGTTGGCGACGGTGCCGGCGCGCAGGCTGAGTGGTCGACCGGGTGCCGCGAAGGGCACCACGGTGTTGCTGACCGGGGACGCCGCCGACCCGGCGCCCTTGCTGTTGACAGCCACCACCGTGAACGCGTACTGGGTGCCGAACTCCAACTCACCGGCGGGCACCACCAGCTCCGTCTTCGTCGACTCACCCGCCGGGGCGTTCGTCCCCGCCGAACTGGCCGTCACCGCGTACCTCGCGATGGTGTTGCCCTGCCCGTTCGCCGCCGGCCACTTGACCAGGACCGTGCCGTCCGGCCGTTCCTGCGCGGTGACGCTCGCTGGTGGGTCGGGCACCGCTGCGGTCGGCGTCACCGGGTTGCTGTTGCGCGGCGGGCCGTCGCCCTTGGCGTTGACCGCGTGCACCGCGAAGCGGTACGTCTCGCCGTTGGTCAGCCCCTTCACCTCCACCGCACGCTGGTTGGCGCCCACCTCCAGGCGCTGCCCGGCGCCCTGCACCACGTACTTGATGATCTCGGCGCCGTTGGCGGCGGCCGGCCGCCAACTCACCCGCGCCTGGGCGTTGCCGGCGGCTGCGGTGACGCTGCGCGGCGCGCTCGGCTTGCCCACCCGCGGCTTCTTCGGCGGAGGCGGCGGCGGGGGAACCGGCGGCGGGTCACCGCCGAGCACGTCGTTGGCGTACTTGTTGACCTCACGCACCTGGTGCTTGTCGTCAACGACCCGGGCGGTCGCCGCGTCGGGGGAGTTGATGAACAGGTGGTTCTCCCGGACCTCCAGCTCCAGCGGCCCGTTGGCCCGCCCGCGGATGGTCTCGACCAGCTGACCCGCCGCGTCGAAGGAGTAAATGATGCCGGTGGCCTCGTCGGCGCAGTAGAAGCGGTTCGCCCAGGCCACCGCCGCACTGAGCCGATCCCCCTCACCCGGCACCGTGAACGCGCTCTCCTGCCCACCGTCACCCACCAGCAGCACCCGCCGGTCGGCGGTCACCGTGACCGGCACCCGGGGGCCGCTGGTGCGCGCGGGCAGCGCCGCCGGGCCGGACAGCGTCAGTGCGGTCGGGTGCACCTCACCGCGCTGCACCCGCACCAGCTTCCCGGCCGTGCGGTCGAGCACCGCCACCCCGTCGTCCAGGGTGGAGACCACCAGCTCGTGGCTGGCGTCGGCGACGTCGTACGACTCGACCCGCTGCGGGCTGAGCCCGGCACTCGCCGTCGCCGGCGCGGACGGCAGCTTGGCGGCGGTGATCGCCGAGACGGTGCCCTGGCTGGGCACCGCGATCCAGAGTCGACCCTTACCGTCGAAGGTGCCGCCGGCGATGCCCGGCGGATAGCGCACCGGCTCGCCGACCGGGGTCAACGATCGTGGGTCGAGCTGGCGCACGATGCCCTGCACGGCGTCGACGACGAACGCCGCGTCCTCGTGCAGGGCCACACTGACGCCCAGGCCAGGGGTGGTCCGGGTGGTCGCGCTGAGCTGGAGGGTGGCCAGATCCAGTGAGCTGATCTGCCCGGTTTGGAGGTCCCGCAGGATCAGCAGCCGGTCGGTCTGGGTGATCTGCATCGGATGCTGCCGGGCACCGGGGATCTCGGTGCGGGTGTCCACCCGGGCGGTGACCCCGTTGACCCGGGCCAGCTCGCTGCGCGCCGCGCTCCACAGCCAGGAACTCGCGTCGTAGTTGGCCACCGCGTTGTCCGCCGCACCCAACCCGAGGACTGTCAACCCCATGGCGGCCAGCAGCGCGGCCACCGTGCCGACGGTCACCAGCCCGCCGCGCAGCCGTGACCGGGAGCGGGGGGCCTCGGTCGGTACGGCGTCGTCGATGCTGGCCACAGCCGGCTGCCTCCCCTGAGTCGTGGCAGGTGGCGCGCCTTCCGGCGACCCCTGCCCTGAGCCGGGTGCCATCATATGGCGCTGGTGGTGGCGGGGGAACCCGCACCGTTACCCCTGTGGATACCGAGAGTGTGCGTTGTGGACCTCCAGCTCAGCCCGGTCTCCGGTCGACTCGGCGCGGTACCGGCTCGGCTCAGCGCGGCGACGGTCGGCCGGAGGGCTCCCCACTGGGTGTGGCTTGGCGCTCCCGCGCGGTGCAGACCTGCCCGGAAGTCGCAAAGCTGTCAGTGGAGTAGACCGCCAACACGGTGAAACAGTGATCCACTCGGGAGTTCAACCCGTTGACCGTGTAGCTGGTCCGGCCCGGGTCCACCGTGGCGATCACGCCCAGGGCCTGCCCGGCCCGCCCGGCGGCGACCATGAACGGCACCGCGCCACCGGTCGGGTCCGTCCAGGTCAACGTGATCGTGGCCGAATCGTCGCGCAACTTCAGGTCGCCCGGCGGAAGCCCGGCAGCCGTCGGCGCCGCCGCCGTCGGCGTGGTCCCGGCCGGCGGCGGCTCGTCGCGGGTCAGCATCACCGCACCCAGGCCCGCCACCGCCACGACGGCCACCCCGGCCGCCACGACCGCGCCGATCACCGCCGCCCGGTTGCGGCCCGTCGACCCACCATCATCGGCGTACGCCGCCCGGTACGCGTCCGGGACCGGGTGGTACTGCTGACCCGGGTACGGCGCCTGGTGTTGGTACTGGGTCGGGTACGGGCCCTGCTGGTGCTGGTGCTGGTGCTGGGTCGGGTACGGGGTCTGGGGTGGCTGGTGGTGGTACCGCTGGGCCGGCGGCGGTGCGGCCGGCGGCACCAGCGTCGGGTCGGCGCTGACGCCCGGTGACCAGACCGGCTGCGCGACGGGGCCTGACTGCCCGACGATCGGGCCTGCCTGATCGCTGCTCGGCTGTGTCTGGGTGGCCGTGAGGTGCGTTTGCGCGACGACGGTGCCTGCCGGAGTGACCGTTGGGACGGGCTGGACCGCGGCTCGCCAGCCCAGACTGGCCTCGACCGCAGCCGGGCTGCCATCCGCCGGAACGGACGGCAGCACCACGGTCTGATCGGACATCGCGCTCGGGGCCCGCCGGGGCGCCACCACCGGGGCGTCGAGGATGCCCAGCCCGGAGTCACCGTCCGCACCGGTGCCGCCCGCGTCCATCGTGTTCCGCCCGGCGGGCGTGTGCTGCCCGGCCGGCGTGTGCTGCCCGACGGGCGTCTGCTGCCCGACGGGCGTGCTCTGCCCAGCGGGCGTGTGCTGCCCGGTGGTGCCGGCCTGCGCGGCCGCCGTGGTCGGCGTAGGCGTCGTGGTCGCAGTAGGCGTCGTGGTCTGTGCGGGGGAGTCGGTGCCTGGAGTGGGCAGGGGCTGTGACGGGGCGCTGCTGCTCCAGGGCGGTGCGGTCAACCCCCAGGGCGGCACGGGTGGCGCGCTCACCGGAGGCGCGGAGACTGGTGGTCCGTACGGCGGCCCCGAGGCGGGCGGCCCGAAACCGGGCGGCGCGGACACCGGGTAGGTGTGCCCTGGTGGTGCGGACACCGGCGGGCCGTAGCCGGGAGGTGCGGACACTGGGTAGCTGTGCCCAGGTGGTCCGGACACGGGCGGACCGTAGCCGGGGGGTGCGGACACGGGGTAGCTGTGCCCAGGTGGTCCGGAGACAGGCTGGCCGTAGCCGGGGGGTGCGGACACGGGGTAGCTGTGCCCGGGTGGTCCGGACACGGGTTGGGCATGGCCGGGCGATGCGGGGCCGGGTGGTGCGGAGACCGGGTACGGCTGGGCCGGTGGTCCCGAGACCGGAAACGGCCGGCTGGGGGGCGCGGAGATCGGAGGCGGGGTCACCGGCGGGGCGCCGATGGGCTGGGTCGGTGGTCCGCTCACCGGGTACGCCGGCCCCGGGTGGCCAACGATAGGAGAGGGAACGATAGGAGAGGGCCTGCCCGATGATGTCGCCTCGACGCCGGACACATTGTGCGATTCGCTCGGCGCGGTTGGCGGGTCGACGGCTCGGGCGGCCTCCTCGGCGAGCAGTGGCTCAATCTGCCGTACCTGGATCGTGGGGTTGTCCCAGCGAGGTGCCGGCACCGCCGGTGTCGCCGGCGGGGCGGTCGACGCCGGGGCGGTTGGGGTCGACGGCACGTCGGCCGCCGGCGGGGTCGCGTGGTCACCCAGCCTTTGACGTGGTGCCACGGCCGGCCCGGATGGCGGTCGGTCTGGTGACCCCTGCGCGGCCGGCGTCGTCGGCGGGCCTTCAGCCCTCGGCCGGGGCACCGGACCCACCGCTGGCCGGGCTGGTCCGGACGGTTGCTCGTCGGGACGTTGACGGGGTGGCATCGCATTCGCCGGCGGTGGGGCGTCGGCGCGTGGGCGGGGCGGAGTCGCGGGTCTGGGTGGGGCTGTCGGCGGGTCGGGCTGCACTGGCGCGATCGAGACTGGCGCGATCGAGGAAGCTGCCGGCTGAACGGGCGTCGCCCGAGGGGCTGGGACCGGTGCCGGGGTGGTGTGGCCGGGAGACGTGGGTGTGGCTGGTGCGCGTACCGCCGGGGGGGTTTGTCGGGGCGCCGCCGGCGGTTGCGGCGCCCAGGGTGAGACGGCGGGCGGCGGGCCATCGGCGGAGGGCCGCATCGCGGCGAGGGTCGCCAGCGACAGCGTCGGGCCGGAGAGCGCCGACCGGGCACCGGGCTCGGTCACCGGGATCGGACCGGGTGTCGGCGTGGGGTGCTGCTCGCCCGACGTCGACGGGAGTGGGCCGAGGTAGTCGCGGGCTGCGCGTACCGCCGGGTGGTTCTCCCCCAGCGCGGCGGGACCGGCGGTGGCGACGCGGGTGTAGTTGCGGCGGGCCTCGTGCCGGTTGCCGAGTTCCTCCGCCACCTCCGCGAGTTCGAAGGCGAGCGCGAGCATCAGCGGGTCAGAGTGCTCCCAGCGCCGCTCGCCCGCCGCGAACGCCTCCTCCAACACCCGGCGGGCGGCGAGCGGATCGTCCCCCTCCCGGTGCAGCCGCGCCAGCAGGTGCGCGGTGTGCAGCACCTCGGGATGGTCGGCACCGTACGGCGGGGAAGCGGATTCGACGGCCTCCGCGAGCAGTTGCCGGGCGGCGCTGAGATCGCCCGCGGCGCGCAGGGCGAGGGCTCGGTGCTGGGCGGCTGCCAGGGGGGAGGGATGGGACACGTGGCAATGCTGCCGCCACAGGGCCGCCGGACGCTACCCGGACACGCGCCGACGGTGCGTCAGAGCGGCCGTTTTGAGGCGGCTTGAGCAGCGGCGGGAGCGCCGGGAGAGAAGCGCCGGAAGGCAATGTGCATGATCCACGAGCGGCGTGTACAGTAACTCCCCGTGCGGCCCACAGTGCCAACCACCGGATGGAAAGATCATCTGGTCGGCAAGGTAGGCTGAACGTGCAGGTCCGGGTGGCGGAATGGCAGACGCGCTAGCTTGAGGTGCTAGTACCCGTATAGGGTGTGGGGGTTCAAGTCCCCCCTCGGACACGAACCATAACCCCACGGTGCGCGCTGAGATCCACTGCAGCGCGCACCGTTTGCGTTTCGGTCTGGTACACAAGTCGCAGTCCGAGTTGCCGGTAGACCTCGGCTTTGTCGTCCGGGTCGGCGTCGCGCAGCACGGCGACGATGTCGCCGAGCGTTCGGACTAGGTCGGCGATCTGGGAGCGGCTCATCCGGCGCGGCTCTGTCCGCTGGGTCGTTTGAAGGTCAGCTTCGGCTCGTGCCCGTTCGGCCTGGGTTTGAGTGATCCAACCGGCGACTGGTGCGGGGTCTGCGCCGGCGTCGAGGGCGCCCCGGTATTGGGCAAGCTTTGCGTCACAGGCCGCGATCGTGGCCTGCGCTGCGGCCGTCGGTGGCGTTGGGTCCGTTGGTTGGGCGTCGCACATGGCGCTGATCGTTTGGTCGAGGTGGTCCGGGGTGAACGCGGATGCCAGCCACTCGTCGAGCGGGTTGGTGAGGGCGTCCTCGCGCAGGTAGATGTTGCGGGGGTGTTCGACCTCGTTGGCGAGGGCGTATTCCTGGGGGAAGCGGCAGCGGTAGTAGGCGTCGCCGTGGTTGTACTGGCCCTGCATGCGTCGCTGACAGACGGGGCAGGAGATCATCCCCCGAAAGACGTAGGGGTTGCGGGCGCACGGCGGGGCTTGAACGGCGTGCGGGTGCTGCCGCCGGCGCCTTGGTGCGCCTTGTCGGCGAAGGTCATCACATTGGCGCTGGTCAGCGCGTCGATCAGGCAGTGGGTGCGGGCGGCGGTCAGGTCGTGCACGGCGCCGGGCAGGGCCGGCGAGGCCCAGATGAGGCGTCCCTTGCGGTCCGCGATGACCTGCACGTTGACTCCGTGGCGCTTGTGCTTGCCGGAGTAGTACGGCCTCTGGTCCGCGACTCGGTCGATCGGGATCGGGGTGCCGTCCGGGATCGCGGGGCATCGGATCTTGGTCGACTGCTGTCTTACCGGGAGCCTCGTCCTATGTCGACACACGTTGCCTGCCACCTATCGCGACCAGGCCCATCACGATGAAAAGCCCGCAATGCCTGACCCGTACCACAACATCGCAACGCCGCTATATCGACGCCAAGCTATCGTGATGTGACCCCTGCAGCGACAGCGCGAAGGCGAGTCATGGACGTAGTCAGCACCACCGAGGTCCCGGTTGAAGACGGGTTCGCCTTCTGGCGCGAGGTAAACTCGAAGCTCTGGGTGCCCTACGATTTACGCTGTGAATCGCAGTGGGAGCCCGGATTTCGGGCTCAGGTCGGAATCAGCGAGTTCGGTCCCGTGCAGGCGACATTAATAACCACGATGCCGCACTCGGTCCGCCGCACTCCCAAGCTCATTCGGCAGGCCGATCCCGAGGTGTTCAAGCTGGGTTGCCTTGTGCGCGGTGGCGGCATGATCACCCAAGACGGCCAGCGCACAGATTTCGGCGTGGGGGACCTGATACTGTATGACACCTCTCGGCCCTACCTGGCCGAATTCACCCCGGATGTTCCAGTTAGTCAGCTGCTGCTCCTGCGCTTCCCGCGCTCGTTGCTGCCGTTGCCCTCTCGGGAGTTGCGGCGCCTGAGCGCAGTTCGCATCCCTGGCGCCCAAGGCATCGGCGCGTTATCTTCACAATTCCTGCTGCACCTTGCCCAGCACATGGACGAACTCAGTCCGTTGGACGCCGCCCGGCTGTCCACCCTCACCATTGACGTGTTGACAGCGGCACTGGCCAATGCGCTGGACCTCCAAAGCGCGGTGCCCTCCCACACCCGACGGCGAGCGTTGATGGCTCAGATCCACGCCTTCGTCCGAGAGAATCTGGGCGATCCGCGCCTGACACCGGACGCGATCGCCGCAGCGCATCACATCTCGTTGCGATACCTGCACAAGCTGTTCCACGAGGAAGGGCACACGGTCGCCGGCTGGGTCCGCGAGCGTCGCCTGGAGCAGTGCCGACGCGACCTCGCCAACCCCCAACTAGGCGCGCGCCCGATCCACGCGATCGCCGCCCAGTGGGGTTTCACCAGCCCGGCGCACTTCAGCCAGGCGTTCCGCAGCGCCTACGGCCTTTCGCCACGCCAGTTCCGCGAGCAGTGCGCGAGAGTGCGCGCAGACTAAAGACTTGTGCGCTTACCGGTAACGACAGACCCGGCTGTGGCCTGCACTCTTATCTTAGGAAGTCCGCTCAGTCAGGGTTGAATCTGATTCCGGCTTACGGAAGAAGGTTCACTTGAGCGCGTTACATCGATCCGTGTTTTCGCGATGGAAGGAGCGCGAGGAAGTACATCGATCACTTCATGCAGCCAGCAGCATCATCTAGGCCGCAGCAGCGGCTGACAGGAGACCATTGTGAAAATGTGGTACAGAACGGCGTTTCGGATCTCGGCAGTGACCGCGATCCTCGGCGCACTCACCCTGTCCGGGACCGTGGCACAGGCAAGTCCGGGCGCCAGCTCCCGCCTGTCCCAACCCGAAACCACCGCGGTTTCGGAGCAGGCCAAGCCCGGCAGCGAGGACGTCTCCGCGCAGGTTTGCGGCTACTACGAAGACGCGGTGACGGCCTGGTACAACCACTGCGGGAACACCCATGTGCTCATCTACGTCGACGCGACGTGGCCCCGCGACGACTGGACCTGGTGCATCGGCCCGGGAACGTGGGACATCGGCGGCGCCAACGCCGTATCCAACGCCTGGTACTCGGGTCAAACTTGTTGAACCGCCAGCCAAGCGCCGCGCGATTCTCCACCTGCGTTCGGTGGTTGCGGATCAGGTCAGCGAGGCAAATGAGGGTGCGGTCGGACAGGGGAATCGCGGCAGGGTAGGACAACAGCGAGGCTTCCGGTTGGGGCATCGGATCTTGGTCGACTGCTGTCTTGCCGGGAGCCTCGCCCTACGTCGATCCCTGCCCCCCACCCCACCGCCGTGACCAGCCCCGTCACGATGAAAAGGGCTCATTCAACATCGCGCTCGCCCTCAGCAACATCGGCGCTGTCAGGTCGCGCCTCGGCCAACACGGCCTCGCGGCGCGCTACCTGAGAGTGTCACTGGGACTCATGGGCCCGGCTGGGCATGAGATTCGGGACAGCCTCCTCGTTCAACCAGCTGTACCTGAACGGTTCGAGGTGGAGCAGCACCTCAAGAATTCCGCTACCACGCCGCCCCAGAACGACGGCCAACCGCCCTCATGATCGAGGTGGAGGTCCGTGTTGATACGGAGGATGCGGCCATCGTTGCGGTGTGAGCCTGCGCGGCGGCAACACCGTGATCCTTCATACGAAGGGTGCTCGAAGAGCGCGGCGCGCAGGAATTGTTCGAGGCGGACGCAGCGGAGACAGGGCCTGGCCCGCGCCACCGTGGCCATCGGAACGAGTGGGCTCTGGCTGAGGCCGATGAGCACCAACCGAGCGAGCCCGGTCTGGGCGAGCAGGTTGGGAGCAACGGGGTGCTCTGAAGGGCCTTGAACTGCGTCCAACGGCATCGAAGGTCACTCAACTGCGCCCACCCTTTCCTGCGGCTCCACGTTTGCGCAGGTCAAAGAGGGGTGTGGCGTCCTGTATCCCGCCAGCAACCTCTTGACCAGGGCTCCTTGCTGGGAGACGTCTTCGGCGGCACCGAAGACATCAGTCATGATCCTTTCGGTATCCAGTCGGGGACGTTCGGTCATGCCGACGAGCGTGTGTGGATCAGGCACTTCTGGGCTCTGGTATGTACGCGGCCGCGACGGGTGTGCGTACTGTCCATCCGAGAGCTCGGTAAGGACGGTGACTGTCGTCAGTAGCGACGAGGACACCGGTGTCCGCGCCGTGTCGGAGGGCGTGCGGTGCGAGCGAGCGCATGACCACGTTGCCCAGTCCGCGGCTCCGGTGTGCAGGCGCGGTTTCGACCTGGTCGACGATCCCGAATGCGTCGGCGGTCGTGAGCCTGCCGGACGCGGCGACCTGCCCCTCAAGGTCGAGAACGATAGCGGTGACATTACCGGAGGTCTGAAGCCGTGCGGTGTACGGCGATGGAGGAGTTGTGACGGAATCGGCCCGGTAGGTCGTCGTCATGAGGTAGCTGGCGTCGGCCGGCTTCCACTGTGGCGGAAAAGCGGCACCGGCGCCCACATCACGAGGGTGCCTCGCGCTGTGGCTCGGGGCTGACTGATGGCCGTCGGTCTGGCGATCTGCCCACTGGCCGGTCCACATTGCGAGGTCGCGTACCCGGCGCTCGGTCTTCTGCCGGGACTTGGCCGCCCACTTTGTTGCGTTATTTGACGCGAAGTCGTCCAGGGCCTGGCGGCCAGTCGCGGTCCAGGCGAAAGGCTGCGCTATCCACTCTTCCGCCTGCTCGGCGCTGTGGCCGCTACCGATCGCCCATGGGCGCGCTGCCCGTTGTCCTGCCGGCGGCAGGACTGCCGTGCGTGCCTTGACAGGAAAGCGGAGCCGCAGGACAGTCGACATATTCATAGACACTCAACTATCTACGGCGAGGTGTGCCATGCGGAAGTCGCTGACTGCTGTGGCCGCCATCGCTGTTGCCGTGGTCGCGATGATGGCCGCGATCTCACACGCCAGTGCGGCGAACGCGGCAGCCGGGTGTCGGGTGAACTACGTCGTCACCAGCCAGTGGACCGGTGGCTTCCACGCCGACATCGCGGTCACCAACTTGGGTGACCCAGTCAACGGGTGGACGCTGCGGTTCGCGTTCCCTGCAGTCGACCAGCGGCTCACACAAACCTGGAGCGCCACCTGGGCCCAGGCGGGCCAGCAGGTCAGCGCGACCAATCTGGGCTGGAACGCGACCCTGGGCACCAATGGCTCCGCGAACATCGGTTTCGTTGGCGCCTGGTCGGGCAGCAACCCCATACCGGCGTCGTTCACGCTCAACGGCGTCACGTGCACCGGCGGCGTCCTGCCCAGCCTGACGCCGACCCGGACGACCACACCGCCGGTCGCTGACTACCCGGCGATCGTCACCTGGCTCAGCCCGACCGCCGGCGCGGTGTACACCACGCCGGGAACCGTTCCGCTGGCGGCGACCGCGACCGTGGGAGGCGGACACAGCATCACCTCGGTGTCGTTCCGGGTGGACGGCGTCACGGTTGCCCGGGGGGTGAGGACGACAGGTGACCGGTACGAGGCGCTGTGGACACCACCGATCGGGGAGCCCGGCACCAGCACCACCTTCGTGCTGTACGTCTCGGCCGGCACCGACCAGTCGCTGTCTGGCGCTGCGCCGCCGTTGCTGGTCACGGTGGTGACGCCGGCGTCCACCGGCACCAACCACCCGCCGGCGGTGGCGTTGAGCACCCCCGGCGGGCAGACCTACTTCCTCGAGCCGACGACCGTCACGCTGGTCGCCGACGTCGCCGACACCGATCCCGGGGACCTCGTCAGCCGGGTGGAGTTCTACCTCGGCGCAACCCGGCTGGCCGTGACGCCGACCAACAGCGGACAGCGCTACCAGTTCCAGACGGCCCTGTCGGCCGGCACGTCGTCCACCTTCACCGTGCGGGTCCACGATTCCCACGGCGGCCTCGGCATCTCGAACCCGCTGACCTTCACCATCCGTTAGCGTCCCGGCCCTCGGTTACGGGCTGACCAAGGTCCTTCCACCGGCCGTCGACACGATCCCACGGGCAGTGCCCTGACCAGGACCTTCAGGCTGGAGACTTTTTCGGCAGTGAGCCGAGTGGCCCGAGCCGCCGGCCTGCTGCTGACCGAGACGGGGGAGCAGATTGGGAGCAACAGGGTGCCCTGAACGGCCGTGAACTGCACCCAGCGGCCCCGGACGGCGCTCAACTGCACCCGCCCTTACCTGCGGCTTCACTTGTCGCAGGTCAGACGCGGCGCGGCGTCCTGGTGATCCTTTGGCGGAGCCGACGAGGTCACCACAGACAGCTAGGCTTGCGCGAGCCTCAGAGTTGCGCTGAGCGTCATCGGCGGTGGGGCAATGAATCGCGTCTCGGACACATTATTTCCACACGAACTTTGATGGTTGTTCGTGTTTTGCGTGATCCACCGTGGTGTTGGGCGGGGATTTTTGCTGTCGTGGCGAGGAAGCTCCCCGCCGGGGTGAACGGGTAGGTCACGGTCTCGGCTTCGATGGTCCACGCGTGGTGGTCACACACAATGATCATGTTGTTGGTGCGTAAGTAGGCGGCGAGCTTTTCTGGGTCGGGGCTGCGCAGTGCGGGATGGCGACGGTGTAGCCCGCGGTCGTGTCGGATGCGGTCGAGCAGGTGGCCTTCCCGGATGTAGAGGATCGTCGGTTGGGGCGGAGGTCCTGGTGCGGGTGCTCGTGTGTCCGTGGCGGCAGCGGTAGCCGGGTCGGCCGTGGACCCAGTGGGAGTCCATGATCCGGCCGCACACGCCGCAGCAGATCACTGCGGCCAGCAAGTAGCAGCGGGGGACGCCGTCGGCTGGGGTGGGTGCGGCTCGTCGGGCGGCCCCGGATCGGTAGGCCCGGTCGCCGCGCCTGAACCGGGCGAGCCGCCACCTCTCGGCGCCTCTGGCAGCCCCATCGAGAACCAGATCCAGCCCTGAAACGGCGGGGAGAGGTCGCTATTGGGCGACCGCTTGCCGTCGGACCTCGGCGGCTGAACACTTTCCCGCCTGATCGGCAATGTCAGGGTGAAGCGCGGACTTTGCCGAGGAGGGCCATGGCTTCGGATGCGGATTTGATAGGTCGGTCGCTGGATGGCGATGTCGACGCCTTCGTGGAGGTGGTCGAGCGTCATGAGGCCGCCGTCGGTTCGTACCTCGTTCGCCGGGCTGGGCGGGATGCGGCTGAGGACCTCCTGGGCGAGGTTTGGGTTGCGGCCTTCGAGTCGCGGCGATCGTACGACCGGTCGTACAACGATGCGCGGCCGTGGTTGTACGGGGTGGCATTGAATCGCTTGCGGCGCTACTGGCGGTCCCGGCCGGCCGAGGACCTGGTCGCGGACGTGCCGGACGTGGCTACTGGATGGGATCCGTGGTCGGCGGTGGACCTCGGCGTGGACGCCCGGGCGGTGCTCCGGTCGGCCCTGACGCGGCTCAAACCCGAAGAGCGGGAGGTCCTGAGGCTCGTCGCCTGGGAGGACCTGACCGCAGCCGACGCCGCGCGGGCCCTCGGCATACCGGCCGGCACCGCGCGGCGGTTGCTGAGCCAGGCCAGGACGGCATTGCGCGACGCCCCGGGGGTGTCCGCGCTTCTGAAGGACCGCAACAGCGCGAAGGAGAGACACCGATGACCGACGAGCTCGATCTGGTCGGTGCGTTGGGCAGCGCAGAACCACTACGCCCGGAGGCGTATCAGCGGGCGCGGGCGGTGCTGCGGGCGGCTATGGCCGACCCCGGGAACGTGCGGCTGCTGGGCGCGATATCAGCGGAGGACACGACTATGGAGGCGACGTCATCCATGGAAACGACGACAACCACGCGGGACCACGAATCCAGCCCGGCGGTTCAGGGCCGCCGCCGGATCGGTATCGCGGGCCGATTGGGCATCGGCGCCGGGGTGGGGGTTGCCGCCGCGGCGGCAGTTGTCGCTGTGGTGCTCAACTCGTCGGCGACCGGGGGCGTGGAGGCCAGCAAGGATTCGCCAGCCGCCACCTCGGGTTCGACCACCGTCGACGCGTCCGCCGAGCGCGCGCCGCTGATGACCCTGGCCGGGTCCATCACGACGGTCACCCCGTCGACGGGCGACGCGTGGCTGGTGAAGGCGACGCAGGTCCACGGCACCAAGACCATGCAGGTCGTCTACACGCTGTACACCGACGGTCACGCCATCTATACGGGCAACAGCGTGAAGGACATCAAGCGTGCGATCGCCCGCCACCAGGACCAGATGACGGACGGCGGCTACGCTCCGCTGCTCAAGGCGGCCCTCGCCGCCTCGGACAGCAGCCCGGCCGACGGCCGGACCCAGATGCTCAAGGCAGCCAACGATCCGTTGGTGGGCCTTGACCCCGCGGCGCAGAAGGCGGTGTGGGACAAGCAGCAGGCGGCCGCCCAGGTGATCATCAAGCAGAAGGGTGGCAACGCCGAGCCGAAGCCGTACAGCCCCCAGGCCGTTCAGCGGCACTTCGACAACGCCCTGTGGACGTACAGCACCCAAGCGCTGTCCGCTGGCGACGGCAACACGCAGGTCCGGGCCGGTGTGCTGCGTCTGCTGTCCACCATCTCCGCGGTCAGCGTCAAGGACTCGACCACCCACGGCAAGGCCACGCTGACCATCACCGCCGGCCCCGAGGTGTTCGGCGGCGAGGCCAGCGAGGTGCTGACCATCGACGCCACGACCGGCATGCTCGTCAAGGACGTCTCCACCGTGCCGGGCCTTTCTCAGGCCTCCACGACGTACGAATCCTCCCGGGTGACGAAGGCCGACCTGTAGGCCGGCGGTTCCCGTCCACCAGCATTCGGCAGACGGGCGTAAGGTGCCGGGCGTTCGATGATCCCGGTCGCTGACTACCTGGCGCGATCCCGCCGCAGGCGCCGTGACCAGTGCGTCCTTGGTGGTGACCTCTTCGGAGGTCACCACCATCGCTGGTGCCCTCGTTGGCCTGACGAGCAACTCGTCGAGGCGCTCGTTCCGACCCCACTTCCAGTCGCATGGCCGGAGCCGGCGCCGGAGCCGACACGATCAGGAAGACGTTCGACGGAGCTGGGGTTTGCCGCCAGCACCAGTTGCAGCCTGAGCAGCATGTCGGCGAGTTCCGCACCGGTTTGCCGCTTGACGGTCCGTCGCGGGCGGACCAACGAACGCGAACAGAACTGGGTTCGCCCACTGCCGTTGCAGCATTAATCCTGCCCTCAGGTTGATCGGGGAGGATGAGCGCAAAAGCATCAACGGGAGGGAGCGGGCCGGCGTGCGGATCATGATCGCCGATGACGAGGCGGCCATCCGTGAGTCGCTGGAGCGGGTGCTTCAGGTCGAGGGCTACGGCACCAGCACCGCCTCCAACGGTCTCGCCGTGCTCGACGGGATCGGTGGCGCGGCGCCGGATCTGCTGATCCTCGACGTGATGATGCCCCGCCTCGGCGGGTTGGAGACCTGCCGGCGGTTGCGGGCGGCGGGTCGGGATCTGCCGGTACTGATGCTGACCGCCCGGGATCAGGTCTCCGACCGGGTCGCGGGGCTGGACGCGGGCGCCGACGACTACCTGCCCAAGCCGTTCGCCACCGAGGAGTTGCTGGCCCGGGTCCGGGCTCTGCTGCGCCGCCGCGTGCCGGGCGACGATGAGTCGCAGATCCTGTCGTTCGCCGACGTTCGGCTCGATCCCGACAGGTTCGAGGCGTGGCGGGGTGGTCGGCCGCTGTATCTGACCCGGACCGAGTTCTCCCTGCTGCAGGTCCTCATGCGCAATGCGACGCGGGTGTTGACCCGCGACGCGCTGTTCGAGGCGATCTGGGGCTTCGACATGAGCACCACCGCCAACAACCTTCAGGTGTACGTGAGCTACCTGCGCCGCAAGATGGAGGCCGAGGGTGAGCCGCGATTGATTTACACGCTGCGCGGCTTGGGGTACACGCTGCGGGAGGCTCCTCCGTGAGCAGGCCCGCCGGGCGGGTACCGCGCCGGCTGACCCGATGGTGGCGCCAGCGGTCCCTGCGGACCAGGCTGACGGTGATCGCGGCGACGGCCATCGCGGTCAGCGTGTTCGTGGCCTTCCAGGTGGCCAGCGAGCTGCTCGACTCGGAGCTGCGGGACAACGCCGAGGATCAGCTACGCGCGGACTCCCACGTCCTGGCGACGACAGTGCAGCGCACCGGTCTGGCGCAGGTCCAGCTACCGCCGTATCCCGGATCCGGTCGGCTGGTGCGGGTCATCCTGCCCGACGGTTCGACCCGGACGCCGGCCGGCCAACCCGCGTTGCCCCCCGTCAGCGGGCACGCCGGGCGGGTGGCGCAGGGCGCGTCGGCCGACCTGATGGAGTCGAACGACAGCGATGAGGACGGCTACCTCATCTACACGCTGCGGGCGGGCGACGGCGCGGTCCAGGTGGCCCGCAACAGCGACGACAGCCCGATCAACCAGTTCGGGTTGGGCATGTTGCTGATCGGACTGCTCTGCGTGGTCGGGGGTGCCCTTGTCGGGCGGACCGTGGCGCGGACCGGGCTGGCGCCGATCGACCGGCTCACCGCCGCCGCGGTTCGTGTCGCGCAGACCCGGGACCTGGACGCCGACATCCCGGACGAGGGCGGCGGCGAGATCCGGCGGCTGATCCGGTCAATCAACGACATGCTCGCCGCGCTCCGGGACTCCCGGCGGGCGCAGCGGCTGCTCGCCGAGGACGCCGCCCACGAACTCAAGACCCCGCTCACCAGCCTGCGCCTCAACGTTGAGCTGCTGATCCGGCTCGATCGGCGCGGCACCCTGGACAGCGCACTGCCGGCGGAGAGCCGGACCCGGCTGCTCAACGACCTCGGCGCCCAGGTGGCCGAGTTGAGCACCCTTGCCGCCGAGCTGACCGACCTGGCGCGCGGCGACGTCAGCGACGAGAGCAGCGAGCTGCTCGATCTCGCGGACGTGGTGGTGGCCGCCGCGGCCCGGGCGCGGTCCCGGGTGCCCGACATCGAGGTCGCGCTCGACGTGACCTCCGTGTGGGTGAGCGGGCGTCCCGCTGCGCTCCAGCGGGCGGTGCTCAACCTCATCGACAACGCCGGCAAGTGGTCCCCTGCGGACCAGCCGGTCCAGGTACGGCTCCGTGCCGAGGACGCGTCGGCGGTCCTCGAGGTCGACGACGCCGGGCCGGGCATCGACGCCGCCGACGTACCGCGGGTGTTCGACCGGTTCTACCGTGCCGACAGCGCCCGGGCGCTGCCGGGATCAGGTCTGGGGCTGTCGATCGTGCAGCGGGTCGTCGACGCCCACGCCGGCCGGGTCACCGTCGCCCGGTCCGCACGCGGTGGCGCGCTGCTGCGGATCATCCTTCCGGCTGCCGCCCCGCCCGCTCGGATCACGCAGCTCAGCGCGGGGACGGACACGGTGGCGCGCTGACCCGCTTCGGCATGGCGACGGGACCGCCACGGCGCGCGGTGCCGGGACCCGCCGCAGCGGGCGGCGCAGGACAAGGGCGGCGGACACGGTGACGGCCGCCGGTCCATGACAAAGATCCGGGACGGGCTCTTGCCCGTCCCGGATCTCGACTGTGCCGCCGCGCTCACCGTTGCGGCGCGGGTCCCTCCACGAGCTGCCGTTGATCGTCCGGCAGCTCCACCGGTCGGGACAACCGGCTCGGCCACCACATCCGCCGGCCGATCAGCAGCGTGAGGGCGGGCACCAGGACCGACCGCACCAGCAAGGCGTCGAGCGGTACGCCGAAGGCGACCAGGAATCCGACCTCGATCAGCATCACCAGCGGAAGTGAGGCGAGGACCGCGAACGTGGCCGCCAGGACCAGCCCTGCGGAGGTGATGACGCCACCGGTGGCGGAGAGGGCTTTGAGCATGCCCTCTCCGGTGCCGAGGCGCACGGTCTCCTCCCGGGCCCGGCTGGCCAGGAAAATGTTGTAGTCGATGCCGAGCGCCACCAGGAACAGGAACGCCAGCAGCGGCACCGAATAGTCCACGCCCTTGAACCCGAGGATCGTGTCGAAGACGAACACGCTGCCGCCGAAGGCTGCGGCGAATGAGACGATCACGGTCGCCATCAGGACCAGCGGGGCGACGATCGCGCGCAGCAGTAGCCCGAGAATGATCAGGACGACGGTGAGCACCAGCGGGATCACCAGCTTCTCGTCGCGGGTGGTGGTGACCTCGGTGTCGAGGTTCTCCGCGCTCGGCCCGCCGACGATCGCCTCCGCCCCGTTCACCGCGTGCACGGCGGTACGCACCCGCTTGATCGTGTCGTACTCCGCGGCGGTGTCCGGCGCGTCGGTCGGGAACACGGAGATGTCGGCCCAGCCTCCGCTGGTCTGCCCCGGGACGGCCAGGGCCACACCGCTGGTGCTCTGGACGATGTCGAGCACCCGCTCCTGGTACGCCGGCCGCGTGAAAATAGTCATCGGCTGGCCGCCGAGCTCCGGGAAGTGCTGGCGGAGGACGGTGAAGCCGGTGACCGACTCCGGCGCGGACAGGAACTGGTCCTGCTCCCGCAGGGCGCCGGTATTGCCGGCCAGCCCGATGGCGAGCACGCCGAGGACTCCGAGCGAGCCGAGCGTCGCCACCCAACGGCGGCGGCTGATGGCGGTGCCGAGCCGTCCCCACAGCCCCGGCTTCTCCTGGACGGCCGTGTCGAACCGCGGGATGGCCGGCCAGAAGATCCGCCTGCCGAGCACCACGAGCACCGCCGGGAACAGCGTCAGCATGGCCACCAGCGCGCACAGGATGCCGGCCGCGCCGATCGGGCCCAACCCGCTGGTGCTGTTCAGGTCGGCGACGAGCAGGCAGAGCAGGCCAGCGATCACGGTGGCCGCGGACGCGACGATTGCTGGCGCCGCGCCGCGTAGCGCGTGGACCATCGCGACCCGGACGTTGTCGTGGTGGTGCAGTGTCTCCCGGTACCGGGCGATGAGCAACAGCGCGTAGTCCGTGCCGACGCCGAATACCAGGATCGTCAGCAGCGCCGAGTTCTGGTCGTTGATCACGATGCCGAAGCCCTTGACGAGCAGGTAGACGGTCGCCATCGCGGTCAGTGCGGCCGCGCCCACAGCCATGAGCGGGATGAGCCACAACACCGGGCTGCGGTAGGTGAGGATCAGCAGGAGCGTGACGACGACGACGGTGGTGAGGAAGACCTGCAGGTCGATGCCGTCGAAGACGGCGTCCATGTCGCCGTCGATCGCGGCGGGTCCGGTCACGTCGAGTTCCAGGCCGGCGGGGCGGTCCTTCGCCGCCTCACGCAATGGGCCGACGAGGGTCTCTGGTGCGCCGTAGGTCGTGCTCACGTCGAGGGTGAACATCATCGCCCTGCCGTCGGTGGAGCGTCGCGTCGCTGGGCCCTCGTCGTCCTCGCCGCCCGCCGCCGTCGTCTTCGGCGGGTACCGCTTGGCAAGGGTGTCGTGGTGGCGCTCGACCGACGCGCGGTCGGCGTCGGTCATGCCGCCGGCGCGGTGGTACACGAAGACGAACGTGTTGTCCTCACCGCCGGGGAGGCTGTCCTCCAGCACCGCCACCTTGGTGGACTCGGCGCTGGCCGGCAGGGTGTCCACGGCTCGGTCGGTGGTCACCGAGCTCAACTTTCCGCTCAGCGGCACCATGACCGCCGCCAGCGCCACCCACAACCCGATCACCAACCATGGCACCCACCGGCCGGCCAGGCGACCGGCCGGCGCTTCCCCGGGCGGCGCTGCCTTGACTGCCATCACTAGCTTCCTCCATACGGGTCACATCGCTTATCTGATGCCGACTTCGTACCGAGCGAATCTGAGACGACAGTTAATGCGCCGCTCAGGCCGGGTGGCCGAGCCAGACGCCGAGCGCACGCACCAGCGCGGTGGTGTCCAGATCCGGCGCGGTGGGCAAGGCCCGGGGGACGCAGCGGTCGGGCCGGATCAGCTACGCGTCGCCGGCAGTGCGGTCCTCAGGTCGGCGCGTTGAACCGGATTTCGTGTGACCCTTCGGGGGCGAGTAGGCCCAGCAGCGCGCTGCCCTCGGTGGTCAATGCCTCGCGGTCGGCTGCGGACAGCGGTTCGAATGGGTGCACGGTCAGGGACGCCGCGCCTCGTGCCGTGGTGAACGTCCAGGTTGCTGCGGTGAAGCCGTCGAGGAGCACCAGGCGGGGGACGGGACCGTGCGGGGCGAAGTTCTGCTGACGGAGGCCGTCGGTGACCACCCTGGACCGGTCGTGGTGAGACAGCAGCAGGTTGTCGAAGTCGTACAAGTACCGGGCAGGCGCGCTGACCTGGGGGTCGGGTCGGGGTGCGTCGGGTAGGTCGAACAGTTCGACGCCGTTCTCGTCGCGGAACGTGGCCAGGCGGGGCCGGAGCCGGTCGAGCACCTCCGCCAGCCGGGTGAGACCGCACCAGGTCTGCGCGTCGCGTACGGTCGCCGGGCCGAACGCGGCCAGGTATCGCAGGAGCATCTGGTCGATCGGCTGGTCGGTGCGCAGCGGCGCGCCGACCCACGATTCGAGCGGCGCGTGGACGGGTTGGCCACTGGCGCCCCACACGCCGCGCGGCGGGGTTTGCACGACCGGCAGCAGGTTGCGAACCGCGTAGGCGAGGCTCGCGGGGTTCCGATCTGGCCACCGCTGGGCCAGCAACCGGCCCAGTTCGCCCGGGGTGCGCGGCTGCTCGTCGAGGAGTTCCCGGCCTGCGGCGACGAGCTCCGCGGTGTCCAGGCCGCGCATGGGCCGGCCGTGTGTGTGGTTGGTGAACAGGTCGCGGTCCAACGCCGGCTGGACGAGCGGGCGTAGCGCCAGCGCGTCGGACGCGCTGACGAGATGGATCGTCGAGCGCATGAGCGCGATCCGCACTGCCCGTCGTTGGGTGAGCAGCGCCCCGATGTCCTCGGGTCGGCACTCGGTGAGCCGGGTCCACAGCCCCACGTACCAAGTGTGCGGGGTCTGGGCCTGCAGGCCGACGAGGTGCTCGATGGCCTGCAGCGGGGTGAGGTCGGCGCGGCGCAGGAGCAACTGCCGCTCAAGGGTGGCGCGGTTGAGGGCGCGGCGGGTCAGGGTTTGCACGGGTGGCCTTCCCGAAGGGTTGAGATCAGGGGTACGCGCGGCGGGTGTACCTGCTGGGTGTGGGTCAGTGGAGTTGGCGCAAGAAGCCACGGATGCCGCTCGCCAGCAGGTCGGGGGGCGTGCGCGGCGAAGTGGTTGCCCTTGTCGTACACGTGCCAGGACACGATGTTCTTGTGGTCCCTCTCAGCGATCGGGCGGATCGACTGGAAGTCCCGGGCGAGGTTCGCCTTCTCGCGACCCCGACCCTCGGAGCATTGCAGGTGAGCCTGCTGGGGTCCGCGTGGTTCCGTGCTTTCGGACACTGATCCCACCGGCAGCGCACTGACCAGCCACTCCAGGGTGGTGAGCTGTTCGGCGAGTCCGAGGGTGTCAGCCATGGTGCTCCCGGTCATCGGCCCGGGCGATGTCCGCCAACTGGCCGCGATCCGTGCGTTGGTGACATCAGCCGGTCCGCCAACCGGCCGGGTCGGTACCGCCGGGCACTGGCGCCGCGGGGTCGTAGGGCTGCCGGGTGAAGATGAAAGTGCCAAGATCGAGGTGGCTGACGGCGCCAGTCGCGTCGTGTTGCACCCGCAGCCGCTCGCCGGCGAAGTAGCCGTTGATCCCCTCCCAGCCGCCGTCGTCGGTGGGACGCAGCCGGGTGCCGCGCCCGCCGGACAGCGGGGCCAACTCCACGAAGCCATCAGCCTGCGGGCGCAGCACATAGGGGGCCGGCCCCCAGTACCACGGACCGGCGAGATCCAGTAGCTGTGGGTCAACTGAGGGCAGCGGTCGCCACGGCGCAGGGATCCGGGGCTCCCGCTCGGCGACTGTCTGCAGCAGATCAGCGGCCAGAGCACCGGCGGACAGGCCGGCGGTCACGTTACCCATGACGACCGCGCCCAGAGCGTCATCGGGGTCGACCCACACGGTCGCGACAAAGCCCGGCATCGAGCCGGTGTGCCCGGCCAACAGCCGGCCGTCGCGGCGCAGCAACTGCACACCAAGCCCATAGCCTCTGTCCCAGTCCGTCGCCTCCGGCGGGCTGGCGGGGGTGCGCATCTGCGCGACGGTGTCCGGATGCAACACCCGGTCGTCGCCGTCGATGAGGAACGCGGAGAACCTCGCCAGGTCCGTCGCGGTCGACCACAACTGCCCTGCAGGCGCCATCAGACCGGTGTCCACGGCCGGCTCGGCCAGAAGCACATCGGCCCAGGGATGCACCGCCCAGCCCGTGGCGTGCGGCGCGACGGGCAGCAGGGTCGTGCGGGTCATCGAGAGCGGCTCCAGCACCTCACGCCGCAGCACCTCGCCCCAGGCCTGCCCCCGAACCCGCTGCACCAGCGCGCCGAGCAGCGCATAGCCGGGGTTGGAGTAGTGGTGGCGCTGTCCGGCCGGATGCACCTGCGGATCGCTGCCCAGCACGTCGGCCACGTCGGGCCGTAGCGTGCCCGGGGTTCGCTCCCACCACGGGCCGGGCGCCTCAGCGATCAGCCCAGCGGTGTGCGCCAGTAGCTCACCGACCGTGGCCTGACCCGCGGCCGTGCCCGGCAGGTGCTCGGCCAGTGGGTCGGTGAGCGCGAGTCGTCCCTCGTCGCGCAGGCGCAGCACCAGCACCGCCAGGAACGTCTTGGTGATCGAGCCGATCCGGTATTGGAGGTCGCCATCCGGCACCCTGCCGTCCACTGTTCCCCACCCGTCCACCCATACAGGACGGCCATCACGCACCACGGCAGCGACGACCGAAGGCGCCCTACCCGCTACCTGACCAGTGGCCAGCCGGTGGACCAGCGCACGCCGGGTTTCGGGTAGCAGCGGCGTCGGGGTCGGTGACATGCGGGCAAACCTACCGGGCGGCCCGCACAACCCCGTACCGATCCGACGCGTCCGGATCTGCCGCTGATGAGCGTGGCGTCCGCGACTGGCGGCCAGTGATGGCGTGCGCGTGGGATCAGGTCAGGCACGCCGGGAGTCGGCGTGAGCTGAGGCCGGCGCCTTCTGGGGTCGGCAGGGCGGCGTCCGCCCACGCCCCTCCAGGCGGGCTCTCTGGTCCTTCATTCTCGGATGCCTTCGCCTGGCCCGGATGTCACCGCTGGCGCCTACCAAAGCAATGGGCCGGCAGCCACGGCGTTTTGCAGGGTCAACGCAGGTCAACGGGGGGCACTCCCTGCCAACGGGGGTCGATCCGCAGGTCGTTACACTGACCATTCGTGCCAGTGGCTCAGGGGACGGAGCACGGTTTCCTGGACAACGACCAATTGCCTAGTCACAGGCCGATGACCTGCGGATCCCTCGCTTCAGGCTCGAAGATGGGTCGTACGGACTGTCCCCGGTGCCGACCGGCCGCCAATGGGCCATGACCGAATTCCCCGACGTGTTACGCACCAGCACCGCACTGGAGATTTTCACTGCGTTACCAGAGCAACCTCGTCCATCCCGGAGGCGACTGCTAGGTGGTTGAGTTCCGGTTACTCGGCGAGGTTGAGGCCGACGTCGATGGCCACCCCGTCGACCTCGGTCACGCCCGCCAGCGGACCGTGCTGGCCGCGTTGCTGGTCGACGCGAATGGTCCTGTCCCGGTTGATCGGCTGCTGGACCGGGTGTGGGGGGAGCATCAGCCGCAGCGTGCGCGCGATGTCCTCTACAGCTACTTGTCCCGGTTGCGGCGTCAGCTGGCCGCTGCTGGTTCGGTCGCCATCTCCCGCCAATCTGGCGGCTACTTGCTGACGGTCAGCCCGAGCGCGGTCGACCTACACCGGTTTCGGCACCTGGCCAACCAGGCCCGGACTGCCGACGACGGACAGGCGCTGGCGCTGCTGGAGGAGGCGCTGGGTCTCTGGAGGGGTCCCGCCTTCGCCCAGTTCGACACTCCGTGGCTGAACACGATGCGGGAGACATTCGGTCGGGAGCTGCTCGCCGCCGAACGACGACACGCCGATCTCGCGCTGGGCGCGGGGCGGCACGCCGAACTCCTCACGAGACTGTTGCGACTCGTCGATGAACATCCGCTCGACGAGCACGTCACCGGCCAGCTCATGATCGCCCTCTACCGGTGCGGCAGAAAGGCCGACGCACTCATGCGGTACCAGCGGCTACGCGACCTCCTGGCCGACGAGTTGGGAACCGACCCCGGGACGATGCTAAGCGAGTTGCACCTGCGGATGCTGAACGCCGATCCGGCTCTGGACCTACCCTCGGTCGGACCTGCGGCGGGGCGGATGCCGATGCCGCGCCAACTGCCCGCGAGTCCGCCACTGTTCGTCGGCCGAGGCGAGGAACTGGCCGCTCTCGACAAGACGGATGACACCCGGATCCGGCTCATCTGTGGTGCTGGCGGCGTCGGCAAGACGTGGCTCGCGCTGCGCTGGGCACACGACAATCTGTGGCAGTTCCCGGACGGACAGCTCTGGCTGAACCTGCGAGGCGTTGCCCCAGCCGCCGCGCCGATGTCGCAGTCGACCGCGATCCGCGCCATCCTCGAGGCCCTCGGCGTACCGGCCACGGAGGCGCCGACCGACCTCGACGCGCAGATTGGGCTCTACCGAAGCATTGTCGCCGACCGGCGGATGCTCATCGTGCTCGACAACGCGGCTGATTCCGACCAGGTCCGTCTACTGCTGCCCGGCGGTGACGGCTGCTTCGTCCTGGTAACCAGCCGCCGCCAGCTACCCGGCTTGGTCGCGATCGACGGGGCCCGCGCGCTGACCCTCGGGCTGCTCTCCACCGACGAGTCACGCGAACTGCTGGCCCGTCGCCTCGGCGGCGATCGGGTCGCCGCCGAACCCGAGGCCACCGCCGAGATCATTGATGGCTGTTCCCGGCTCTCGCTGGCCCTCGCCGTCGTGGCCGCCCGCGCCGCCGCCCATCCCGGGTTTCCGCTAGCCGGCCTCGCCGCGGAGCTTCGGGAGACGACCGGCGGTCTCGACGCCTTCGACAGCGGCGACCAACTGCTCAACGTACGGGCAGCGCTCTCCTGGTCCTACCGAACGACGAGCACGGAGGCGGCCCGCGTCTTCCGGCTACTCGGTCTGCACCCGGGACCGGACGTCTCAGCAGCGGGCGCGGCGAGCCTGGTCGGGCTGCCGGTCAACCGCGTTCGCCCGCTGCTGGCCGAACTCACGCGCGCCCATCTGATCGATGAACACGCCCCCGGCCGGTACGGCTTCCACGACCTGCTCCGCGCGTACGCCGCTGAACTGACCCGTGCCGAGGAGTCCGCGGCTGAGACTGACGCGGCGCTGCGGCGCATGTTCGGGCACTACCTGCACACCGGGCACGCCGCTGCGGTGGTGCTCGACCCACACCGGGATCCGATCGACCTCGAACCGCCGGTCCCGCTGACAATCGTCCACCCGGTCGACACCTACGAGCAGGCGATGGCCTGGTTCTCCACCGAGCACGCGACACTGATCGCCACCACCATGCACGCCACGGAACATGGCTTCGCCGCGTACGGCTGGCAGCTGACCTGGACGCTGATCTCGTACCTCGACCGGCAGGGGCACTGGCATGACGGGCTCGCTCTACGGAAGGCGGCGCTGGTCGCAGCCGAACGCCGAGATGACGTGGCCGGGCAGGTGCTCTCGCACCGCGACCTGGCTCGCGGGTTCAGCCAACTCGGGCGGTACGACGACGCCCACCACCATCTGACACAGGCCGCTGACCTGTTGGGCCAGACCGGCGACCGGGTGGGGCAGGCCCACACGCACCTGAGCATGAGCATGGTCTACGACCAACAGGGCCGGATATCGGACGCTATCCACCACGATCTGATCTCCCTCGACCTCTACCGAGCGCTCGAACACCGCAGCGGACAGGCCAACGCGCTGAACAATGTGGGATGGCACTACGCCCTGCTCGGCGAGTATCAGCAGGCGCTGGACCACTGCGAGCAGGCCCTGACGTTGCAGGCTGAGATCGGACACCGGATCGCGGAGGCGAGCACCTGGGACAGCCTCGGCTTCATTCGGCACCGCCTCGGCGACCACACGCAGGCCGCCGTCTGCTTCGCACGGGCCATAGAACTGAGCCGCGAGCTGGGGCACCGGTTTGGCGAGGCCGAGGCGTTGGACCACCTCGGCGATCTACACCAGACACTCGACGAGACGGACCGGGCGCGAACGGTGTGGGAACAGGCATTGGAGATCCTCACCGCGCTCGGTCACCCCGCTGCTTCCACGGTACGCAGCAAGCTGGCCGACGACGCACTCCCCTGACCGGCGTCGCCGCGACAGAACGCGGGGGCGCTGTTGAATCGGCGAATCGGTGGGCACTCCGAGCCGCGTTCTCCGGGCGCGGGCACTTCTCCGATGCCCAACTTCGCTGAACCGCTGATCATATGACCTTGACGACACCGCCCGCCGGGGTCGCTCGGTTGAGCACGACCTCGGCGGGCGGCGACGGTGGCTGCGTCGAAGATCGACGCGGCCTCACTGATCCCCCCGCTGCTACCAGGGCCTGGTTGAGACGTACGAGTTGGTGCCGCTGAAGGTGATCGGGTCACTTGAGCAGCCGTAGAGGTTGGCGTCGGTCGCTGCGTCATGACCCCACAGGCGCACCCGGACGATGCTGATCGAGCCCTGGCCGTCCTCGTTCCAGCTGTCGTTGTTGTACGTGGTGGTGCCCACCTTGTTCGCCGAGAAGATGCCGTTCGTGCTGCATCCCTCGGTGGTGTACCGCCAATCGCTGAAGATCGCGTACGAGCCGGTCTTCCAGAACATGTTGGCGTCCACGATCGTGTTGTTCGCACGGTTGCGCGTCCGCACCGGGTCACCCGAGATCAGCTCGAACTTGTTGCCGTAGATGGTGGTGTTGCTCCCGTAGTTGGCGACATAGACGCCGTGTATCTCGGCGACGCCGGTGCCTGCGGCGTTCTCCAGGTTCTGGAACAGGTTGCCCTCAACCCGTAGCCGGGTCGTGTAGGTCGCGTGTACGCCCCCGTAACCATTGCCGGGCCCGGCCTGGTACTTGCTGCCGAGACGCCGGAACGTGTTGCCACTGACATTCAACGCGTCGAGCGGGTTGGCCGCTGTTCCGTTGGCCCGGATGCCACCGTTGCGGCAGTTCTGGTACGTCTGACCTGAGATGCGGACGTTGTCAGCGGAGACGATCACGCCGTACTCCGTGTTGGAGCTGTTGTCCTCGAACAAGCTGCAGTCGATCACGGCTGCGGCGCCGACCCCGGCGATCGTGAGCTGCCCGCCCGGAGGTGACCAGTCCACCTTGATCGGCGCGCTCGGCTGGTAGAGGCCGTCCGCCAGGAGCACCTTCGCGTCCTTCACCCTCCGGGCGCGCAAGATCGCCTGCGCCTCCTCGATTGAGGAGACAGCGGTGTCGCCGCTGAGTCCGGCACGGCTACCCATCGCCGTGGCGCTGGCGGTGCCCGAGGGGCTCACGTACACAGTCAGCTGATCGACTGGGGCGGCACTCGCGGGCAGTGACGGGAGCGCGCCCGCGAGCGCTGCGCAGACCGTACCCGCCGCCAGGAAGGACCATCGGCTGCGACCCGACCGTTGCCAACTTCTCATTGCGCTCCCCGTTCTGTTCATGGGCGGCATTCGGTCCGCCGGCCCCGTTGCCGATGAAACTAGATACGAGACCTGCAACGCCTCTTGTGACGACCTTGAATCCTCAGCGCAGGGCAACTGCAATCAGACAGGGAACCCGGCGACAGGCCACACCGGCGGAGCTTGTAACCGGGCGCGCGTGGACATCTGTGCGGCAGGAGGCCAATGGCGTGACAAGGCGAGGACTTTCGCGAACTTGGTGGTCAGAGACCGAGACAGGCCGGAGGTGACCTACCGCGGGAGCGGCCGGATTGCTGGCGCCACCCAGGCCTACCGCCGAGCCGGGCCCACTGAGAACACTCCGGCCGGGCCGTCATGCCAGGTTGACACTCCGACCTCAGGAATGCCGGCGGGGTGCCTGGCGCGACAGCGCCGCCACAACCACTTTGGTCACTCCGTCGTCCAACGATCGTGGTGGATCACCGATGACACCGGGCGTCGCTGGCGCCAGCCGTGCCGCTCCAGGTCCGGCGTCTGCTCCAGATGGGTGACCGGGCCGAGACAGAGCCACGCCACCGGGCGGACGGTGGCCGGGATGCCGAGCAGGTCGCGTAGGAACGGCTCCCGGTAGAACGAGACCCAGCCGACCCCGAGTTGCTCGGCGGTTGCGGCCAGCCACAGGTTCTGGATCGCCAGACAGACCGAGTAGAGGCCGGCGTCGGCGATCGCGTGACGGCCGAGCACGGCCGGTCCGCCCCGCTCGGGGTCGTACGTGACTACGACTGACATCGTCGACTCGCGTACGCCATCGATCTTGATCCGGTTGAAGCGTTCCGCCGCCGCACCCTGCAGAGTGGCCGCGAAGGTGTCCCGTTCCCGCTGCACGTGCCGGTGGAACTCCTGCCGCAGCTCGGGATCGCGGACCAGGATGAAGTCCCAGGGCTGGGAGAGGCCGACGCTCGGGGCGGCGTGCGCCGCCGTGAGGACCCGGTTCAACGTCTCGTCGGGGATCGGCGCCCCGGTGAACTGGGCACGTACGTCCCGGCGGCGGTGGATGGTCTCGTAGAGGCCGGTGTCCAAGGCAGGCTCCCGCTGCGCTCGTGCCCCTGACGGGGCGATGACGCGAGGCCGGTCTTCGGACTCCCGGATCTACGCTGGTCACCCGCCTTCCCAACCCGGCAGGGTCAGTGGCTGCGTCTGGTACGCGTGGGTGGCAGCTCCCCGGTCACCGCGGCGGGCCCGTGCCGGACTCCCACCGGCTTCCCGATTCTCCCCACTCGCGCAGGGCACCTCGCAACGTTTGTGCCACCGCACACGATAACGGTCCCGACGAACATGGGAGGTCCCGCCGCTGCATCGCCAGTGATGGGCGGTGCTCGTCACGATCGGGCTTGCCGGGTGACCGGGGCGGCCAGACGCCGACGCCGTACGGGGACCTCCAGGCAGACGGGTCGGGTAACATCTGCCTGTCGGGTCGAGAGGCGCTGCGACGGGCGGAGCCCGCCACGCTCGGCCCACATCTCTTCGACAAGGGCGCCTCCGAGCTTCGGAGGCGACCGCTTGAGCGCGTTATCGAGCCAGAAAGACACCGCATCGTCGCTGCGGCAGCTGATGTCCCAGCGTGTTCTGGTGTTGGACGGCGCCTGGGGAACGATGTTGCAGGGCGCGCGGCTCACCGCCGCGGACTATCGGGGCGACCTGATTGTCGACCATCCGCAGGACGTCAGCGGTGATCCCGACCTGCTCAACCTCACCCGGCCGGACGTCATCCTGGACGTACACCGGCGGTATCTGGCCGCCGGCGCCGACATCACCACCACCAATACGTTCACGGCGACGAGCATCGGCCAGGCCGACTACGGGCTCCAGTCACTGGTTCGTGAGATGAACGTTCAGGGTGCGCGGCTGGCCCGGCAGGCGGCGGACGAGTTCGGTGGCCGGTTCGTGGCCGGCTCGGTCGGGCCGCTGAACGTGACGCTGTCGCTGTCGCCGCGGGTCGAGGACCCGGCGTATCGTGCCGTCGACTTCGACGGCGTGCGCGCGGCGTACGCGGAGCAGATCTCGGCCCTGGCCGAGGGCGGCGTCGACCTGCTTCTGATCGAGACGATCTTCGACACGTTGAACGCGAAAGCCGCCATCGCCGCAGCCCGTGAGGTCGCGCCGCAGCTGCCGCTGTGGATCTCCGTGACCATCGTCGACCTGAGCGGCAGGACGCTGTCGGGGCAGACCGTGGAGGCTTTCTGGCGCTCGATAGAGCGGGCCGATCCGCTGGTCGTCGGCGTGAACTGCTCGCTGGGCGCGGCCGAGATGCGCCCGCACGTCGAGGAGCTTTCCAAGATCGCCGGCACCTACGTGGCGTGTCACCCCAACGCCGGTCTGCCGAACGCTTTCGGCGGCTACGACCAGACGCCGGAGGAGACCGCCAGCCTGCTCGGCGAGTTTGCCGCGTCCGGCTTGCTCAACGTCGTCGGCGGCTGCTGCGGCACCTCACCGGAGCACATCGCCCGGATCGTCGCCGCCGTGGCCGGCACACCGCCACGGACGGTCGCCGCCCTGGCGGAGACCACCCGCTTCAGTGGGTTGGAGCCGTTCGCGATCGGACCCGACACCGGGTTCGTGATGATCGGTGAGCGCACCAACGTCACCGGCTCGGCCAAGTTCCGCCGGCTCATCGAGTCGGACAACTATCAGGGGGCGGTCGACGTGGCCCTGGAGCAGGTCCGCGGCGGCGCCAACCTGCTCGACGTCAACATGGACGCGGACCTGCTCGACAGCGAGCGCGCCATGACGACCTTCCTCAACCTCATCGCCACCGAGCCCGAGGTCGCCCGCATCCCAGTGATGATCGACAGTTCGAAGTGGACGGTCCTCGAAGCCGGCCTCAAGTGCGTGCAGGGCAAGGGCGTGGTCAACTCGATCAGCCTCAAGGAGGGCACTGAGGCATTCCTCGCTCAGGCCCGCCGGATTCACGACTACGGCGCCGGCGTGGTGGTGATGGCCTTCGACGAACAGGGCCAGGCCGACACCACCGAACGCAAGGTGTCCATCTGCGGTCGGGCCTACGATCTGCTGGTCGAGCAGGTCGGGTTCGCGCCGGAGGACATCATCTTCGACCCGAACGTCCTCGCGGTCGCCACCGGGATCGCCGAGCACAACGGTTACGCGAAGGCCTTCATCGACGCCCTTCCGCTGATCAAGGCGCGCTGCCCGGGTGCCCGCACCAGCGGAGGCATCTCCAACCTGTCATTCTCCTTCCGGGGCAACGACGTGGTTCGCGAGGCCATGCATTCGGCGTTCCTGTTGCACGCTGTCCGCGCCGGGTTGGACATGGGCATCGTCAACGCCGGCCAGCTCGCCGTGTACGCCGATATCCCCGCCGACCTCGTCGAACTCGTCGAGGACGTGATCTTCGACCGGCGCCCGGACGCCACCGACCGCCTGGTCGCCTTCGCGTCGACCGTTACCGGTTCCGGCACGAAGCGTGCGGTCGACCTGTCCTGGCGCGAGGCGCCGGTGCACGAGCGGCTGTCGTACGCGCTTGTCCACGGCATCGTCGACTTCATCGAACAGGACACGGAGGAGGCCCGACAGGGCCTCGCCCGACCCCTCGATGTCATCGAGGGCCCGCTGATGAACGGAATGAAGATCGTCGGCGACCTGTTCGGCGCCGGCAAGATGTTCCTGCCGCAGGTGGTCAAGAGCGCCCGGGTGATGAAGCGCTCAGTGGCCTACCTCGAACCGTTCATGGAAGCCGAGAAGGAGCAGGCCCGCCTGGAGGGCCGGATCGACCCGGGCCGCGGGCAGGGCAAGGTCGTGCTGGCGACAGTGAAGGGCGATGTGCACGACATCGGCAAGAACATCGTCGGCGTGGTCCTGGGCTGCAACAGCTACGAGGTCATCGACCTGGGCGTGATGGTTCCGGCCGGCCGGATTCTGGACACGGCCGTCGCCGAGGGCGCTGACGTCATCGGCCTGTCCGGCCTGATCACGCCATCGCTCGACGAGATGGTCGCAGTCGGCGCCGAGATGCAGCGCCGCGGCCTCAAGATGCCGCTGCTGATCGGCGGGGCGACGACATCGCGTCAACACACCGCCGTGCGCATCGCCCCCGCGTACGACGGCACAACAGTGCACGTGCTCGACGCGTCCCGGGTCGTCGGTGTGGTGTCCGACCTGCTCGACGATGGCCGGGCCCGCGAACTGGACCGCACCAACCGCGTCGAGCAGGAGCAGTTGCGCGAGGCGCACGCCAGCCGGCGCTCCCAGCCCATGCTCGGCTTGACTGAGGCTCGCGCCAACCGCGAGGAGGTCGACTTCAGCGACCTGCCGACCCCGGACTTCACCGGCCGGCGGACGGTCCAGCCCACCCTTCCCGAGCTGCGCGAGATGATCGACTGGCAGTTCCTCTTTCTGGCCTGGGAACTCAAGGGAAAGTTCCCGGCGATCCTGGACCAGCCGGTCGCCCGCGAGCTCTACGACGACGCCAACACACTGTTGGACAAGATCACGAAGGACGACTCCTTCCAGGCCCGAGGCGTCTACGGCTTCTGGCCCGCGCGCTCCGAGGGCGACGACATCGTCCTCGGCAACGGGGTGCGCCTGCCGATGCTACGCCAGCAGACGGTCAAACCGGCCGGCCGCGACAACCGCTGCCTGGCCGACTACGTGGCCCCCGAGGGTGACCACCTGGGCGGCTTCGCCGTGACCATCCACGGCGCCGACTCCCTGGCCGCGTACTACGAGGCCCAGCACGACGACTACCGCGCGATCATGGTCAAGGCGCTGGCTGACAGGCTCGCCGAAGCCTTCGCCGAGTACATCCACCTGAAGGCCCGCCGCGACTGGTTCGAACCAGACGCCATGCCGGACCTCGCCGACCTGCACGCCGAACGTTTCCGGGGCATCCGACCGGCGCTCGGCTATCCCGCCAGCCCAGACCACAGCGAGAAGCGGGAACTGTTCGACCTGCTGAAGGCCGACGAGCTCGGCATCGGCCTGACGGAGTCCTTCGCGATGACGCCGGCAGCCAGCGTCAGTGGGCTGATCTTCGCCAACCCGGCGGCGAAATACTTCACGGTGGGCCGGATCGGCAAGGACCAGATCGAAGACTACGCCGCCCGCCGCGCCACCAGCGTCGCCGACGTCGAGCGGTGGCTGCGACCCAATCTGGCCTATGAACCGTCCTGACTGGTGTGCCGGCTGGGAGGGAGCGCCCCGCCGTGCTGCGTGGCGGCGCCGCCGCAGCCTCACCGCGGCTCCCTCCCGCCGCCGCCCACCGGCGGCCGGGACATCGTTCAGGCAGCCAGACGATGAGGTTGCTACCACGAGACCGCCCGCAACTGTCGACTACCGCTTCACTCGAGCAACGCGCGGGTCACCGGAGCCGGGTGCGGCTGGGACGTTCGGGTTACCAGCCAGTCTGCGGCACGACGAGTCCGAGATGCGCGCGGTAAACGGTGGTAACCCATCCCTGATGGGGCTTGAGGTGGGTGCCGGGAGCCATGACGCGGGCCCGACGAGCGGAAGACCCGAAGACGACGGATACTCGCCTGATGACTGAACCTGACCTCGACCCCGAACAGTATCCGCCCATCGACCCGCGTGAACCGGTGCCCGACGACGCGAGCGTCCTCCTGCCCGGCACGCCGGACGAACTGCCAGAAGCCCCGGCCGAACCGATGCCGGACGACGGAGGCAACGCCGGCGGCGTACGCGAGCCGGCGTAGGCCCCGGTTCTGTTGATCAGTGCCGCACCGTCGTCGAAGTAGGTGCAGGCCCGTTCGCTGGTGCGGTCGACCAGCTGGTCGGGGAGGACGAGCGCCCCGGGGGCCAGTTCCGTGGTGAGCGATCCGACGGCGCAGGGTGCGCGGACCTGGCGTACCCCGAGCGCGCGCAGTGCCCAGCGGTTGGCCCGGTAGTTGATCCGGCGCGGGGACCGGAGGTCGGCCCCGTGCCGCGGCAGGAACGCCACAGCGCGGCCGTGGAGTTGTCCGACGGTGACCGGATCGGACGGGCGGCCGTACGGTGCGGAGAGCTCGACCGTCATGCCACCGTCCGCCAGTTGGTAGAGGCCACTGCCACTGCCACCGATCACCCCCACTGCGGCCTGGGGCAGTTCCGCGGGCCTCGTCATGCTCGTGCCCTCCCGGGTCAGCGACGGGAAGTCACCTGTTCAACGCGCCGAACCGTCGACCCGTCGCCAGCGGATCCGCCGCACGAGGTACCAAACGCCGCTGACCAGGAACAGCGTGGCGGTGATTGCCAGCCAGCGGGCCAGGTACGGGTGCTGGTCCTGACCGGTGGCCGCGAGATAGGTCTCCCGGCCCTGCCGCAGGATGCCGGGGAGGTACACCAGGAACAGCAGCCCGGTGGCGAGTGCCGGCACCCGGATGTGGTTCAGCGGGATTGGTCGGGATGGCGTATGCCCGGCTCGGCGAGGCAGCGGGTGGCGTGCAGCGGGCGGCTGACCATCCGTAGCGGCGTGGCCGGAGCGCCGGAGCGCACCGCGCAGCACCCGGTCGGCCGAAGCGTAGATCGGAAAGAGGACGAGGTCGTGGGCGACGGCCGCCCCGACGAACCAGAGCAGCATCCGGCCGGCAGTGGCCTCTTCGGCGATTCTCAGTGCTACCCAGCCGGTGAGGGTGAAGCAGGCGATCATGGCGACGAGGTGCTGAAGGGACGATCCGTAGGCCGCCCGGAATCGGGGGAGAGGCTCAGCCATCGGCGTCGGTCCGGAAGGTGATGTCGGCGACCCACTTCGTGCAGTGCACGCCGGGCAGAGCGGGAACGATCACCCGGGCGGGAAAGCCGTGGTCGGCCGAGAGGTCGGCGCCGTTGACCCGCAGGGCGAGCAGAGAGTCGGCGTCGAGCACCTGGTTGGCCTGGAGGATCGCCTGGTTGAACAACCCGGCCTTCTCCAGCGACCGCACCTGCGCCGACGCCGGATCGTCCACGCCGACCAGGGCGGCGAGGTCGCGCAGTCGTACACCTGACCAGGTTTGTCGTGTCGACCACCCCTCCACGCAGGCGATCGGCAGGCGGGCGGTGTGCTGGCCCATGGCCAGCAGGCGGGGACGGTCGAGGGTGACGAGACGGTCGCCGCCCCGCACTGTCAACCGCCACCGTTGCCCGGTCTCGTCTGGCCGGATACCTGCCGCGGCGGCGGTGCGGTTGATCGGAAAACCGTTCGGTCCGGTGCCGGGCTCACGTCCGCGTGGTAGCAGCAGTGCGGTGCGACGCCAGCGACCGTCGAGGCTCTGCCCGATCGTGAGGGCGCCGAGCAGCAGGGACAAACCACCGACCAGGGCTATCGCGCCGCGTCGGCTCATCGTCGGTGCGCCGGGTGCGGTGGCCACCAGGTCGTCCGGATCCTGTGGCTCCGGCCGGGTCGCGGTCAGCGGGGTACGCAGCTCGGCCCGACGTGGCTCGCGCCGCCCCGGTCGGCGGGGGTCCCGCAGGGCCGGCCGGGATCGGAGTGCGCCGACCAGCCGGGGCAGCTTCAGCGTCACATGTGCCACGAACGCTGCGATGAAGACCCACGCGCCGAAGTAGTGCGCGGTGTAGAAGTCGAAGCCGAACAGGTACGCGTACTGGATGTTGAGCAGACCGGTTGCGATCTCGAAGAGGATCCCGCCGACCAGCAGCAGCAGGGACAGCCGCTCCAGCACCTGGGCCAGCGAGCGGGCCGGTGGCCAGATGAAGAGCTTCGGGATCACCGACCAGAGCTTCGCCAACACCACGGGGATCAGGATGATGCCGAGCGTCACGTGCAGCCCCTGGGTGACCCGGAACAGCCAGGACGGCCGAGTCGGCCAGTCGAACGGCGGCAGCCGTAACCAGCCCACCTCGCGGGGTAGGGCCTGATCGAACCGGGGGCCGTAGGCGGCGTAGTCGAGTAGCCCGGTGATGATCACCAGCGGCAGCCCGACGAGGAGCACAGCGCCGTAGACGGCAGTGAGCCAGGGACCCCGCAGCGGGCTGCGCCAGCGGTCTCCGCGCAGACCGGGGATCGGTGGGGGGTGCCGCTCAAGGGCCCTCCACCACCGCTGGGGGAAACCCGTCTGCCGGTCCGTCACACCCATATCCCGCGACGCTAGACGCCGTGGGCGCCGAAGTTGGCGCATACCGGGATACCGATCGCCTGGCAGGCGGGTGATTCGACCCCACCCCGGCCGAGTGCGGTCTACGGTCTCCGGGATGCGGGTACTGCTCACCGGCGCGGCCGGTTTCATCGGATCGCAGATCGCCGACCTGCTCGTCGCCGAGGGCCACGACCTGGTGGCGCTCGACGCGCTGCTGCCTCAGGCACACGGCCGGGAAATCCCCGAATGGTCCCGGCGGCACGCCCCGGTGGTCGGTGACGTCCGGGACGCCCCGCTGCTGGACCGGCTTCTTCCCGGTGTGGACGTGGTGTGTCACCAGGCGGCGATGGTGGGACACGGACTGGATCCGTCCGACGCCCCCGACTACGTCAGCCACAACGACTACGCCACAGTGGTGCTGCTCGCCGCGATGCACCGGGCCGGTGTGACCCGGCTGGTGCTGGCCAGCTCGATGGTCGTCTACGGCGAGGGTCGGTACGTCTGCGCGACGCACGGCACCGTGCGGCCCGCCTCCCGTAGCGTCGCCGATCTGGCCGCCGGCCGGTACGAGCCGACCTGCCCGGACTGCGCGGGCACCCTCTCGCCAGCTCTGGTGCCCGAGGACGCGCCCCTTGAGCCGCGAAGCACGTACGCGGCCACCAAGCTTGCCCAGGAACACCTGGCCGCCGCGTGGGCGCGGCAGACCGGCGGGAGCGTCTGGGCGCTGCGCTACCACAACGTCTACGGCCCTCGGATGCCCCGGGACACCCCGTACGCGGGGGTGGCCTCGATCTTCCGATCCGCACTGGCGGAGGGTCTGCCGCCGAGGGTGCTGGAGGACGGCCGGCAGCGCCGCGACTTCGTCCACGTCACCGACGTCGCCAGGGCCAACCTGCTGGCGTTGACCGCCTCGCCACCGCAGGGCCTCGTGCCGGTCAACGTCTGCTCCGGCGAGCCGCACACGGTGGGTGAGCTGGCCGTCGCCCTCGCTGAGGCGATGGCCGGGCCGGCGCCGCAGATCGTCGGTGGCGGTCGGGCGGCCGACGTCCGACACGTGGTCGCCGACCCCCGGCGGGCGGCGAAGCTGCTCGGCTACACCGCCCGGGTGGGGTTCGCCGAGGGCGTGGCGGCCTTCGCCACCGATCCGCTACGGGAACCGGCCGCCCTCACCGCCTGAGACCGTCGCACTGCCGCCGGCGGATCAGGACACCGTCCACAGCAGGTGACTGACCCCGAGAGCGGTGGCCACCTGCCCAGCCAGCCACAACCGTTGGGCCGCCGGCGGCAGGTGCGCCGCGGCCACCAGCAGCCAGACCACGAACGGTAACCAGATCCGTTCCACCTCCGCCTTGCTCAGCCCGGACAGATCAGCAGCGACGACCGCCAGCACGGCGGCCAGCGGCAGCAGCACCGCCGGCCCGGCTCCCCGCAGGGCGTCAAGCCAGGCACTCATCCCGGCTCGGTCCGGCCCACGCCATCGCATCGCTACGGTTCGCGCCGGACCGGCCGACGCGAGCGCGCTCCTGCGCAGTGCGGGCCCGAGCGCCGGGCCCGCGCAGAGCAGCAGCGCCGCCATGTTCGCCCACACCCAGTAGCCGTACGGGCGATCCGCCGCCCAGCCCTGGTGATACCGCTCAACCACCAGGTGGTAGCCGTCCAGCCACCAGAAACCGGCCAACGTGAAGGTGGCAACCACCGCACCGGCACCGGCCAGTGCGGCGAGCATCGCCGGCCACCGGTCTCGCGGTCGCAGTGCCACCACCGCCAGGGCGAGGACGCCGACCAGCACGAGACCGTACGACAGGTAGAGCGCGCAACCGAGCAACAGCCCCCCGACCGCGGCGGCGGCCGGTCCCCGCACCGCCAGCAGGGCCAGCCCCGCCGCGACCACACCGGCGAAGATGCCGTCGGCCGAGACTCCCACCCAGATCGCGCCGGGCAGCAACACCAGGAACGGCAGCACCCGGCGGGCGGCTTCCTCCGCGCCGAGGGCCCGCAGCGTCACCGGCACCGACACGGTGACGGTCGCTCCGACCAGCACGCATGCCAGGGCGGCGACGGTGGGGCCGCCGAGGCCGATCCGGTCCAACCCGACGAAGAGCAGCAGCGCACCCGGTGGATGGCCGGCGGTGTGGGTGGACCACGCGTTGGGCTGAAAATCGAGGATCCGGGCGCTGAAGCCGGCCAGCATGGTCGTGATGTCGGTGACCCGGGGCACCTCGTGCAGATATTCGGCCTGCGGGGTGAGTCGCCGGGTGAGACCGGCCGACCAGCCGTCCACCAGCGCCAACGACATCGTCCACGCGACCGCCGCGAGGTGGGCCGCGACCAGCAGCCGGCCCCACCCGGCGGTCCGGGCCCACCGGACGCCCCAGCCGAGCACCACGGTGGCGACAAACAGCGCGGCCGGGGTACCCCAACCCGGGTGCGGACGCCAGGTGGCGTAGAGCGGCGCGGCGTCGGCGTGCAGACCGACACCGCGCGCGTTGAGCAACACGCCCACCGCCACCGCGACAGCCACCAACGCCACCTCGACGCCGAGCACCACCAGGTCGGCGTCGACGCGTCGGGCGGGCACGTCCGGCCCCCGGCGCACGGGCGCGAGCACTCTCATGACGACCGGACGGTACGGCCACCGCCGGCACCGTCGTGCGGGAACGCGCCGGACAGCACCGTTCGATGAGAGAGCGACGGTGGTATGGATGCGGATGGTCCGATTTCGCCCATCTCGGGTGGCTTGGCGTCCTAGCGTTTCCGGTATGCCATCACCGATCGACGTGGTACTGCCGTGTCTCGACGAAGCCGCGGCGCTACCCGGCGTCCTGACCGCCCTGCCGCCCGGTTACCGGGCGATCGTGGTGGACAACGGCTCCCGGGACGGCTCAGCGCAGGTCGCGGCCCGGCACGGCGCCCGGGTCGTCCACGAGACGCGCCGGGGCTATGGCGCGGCCGTACACGCCGGTCTGGAGGCGGCGCAGGCCGCAGTGGTCTGTGTGCTCGACGCCGACGGCTCCTTCGATCCGACCCAACTTCCGGCGCTGGTCGCGCCGGTGGCCAGCGGGTCGGCCGATCTGGTGGTCGGTCGTCGCCGGCCGGTCGCCGCCGGTGTCTGGCCGTGGCATGCCCGGGCCGGGACCGCGCTGGTCGCGGCGCTGCTGCGACAGCGGGGCATTCCGCTGCGCGACCTCAGCCCGATTCGGGTGGCCCACCGCGAGGCGCTGCTGGGCCTCGGCGTCACCGACCGCGCCTTCGGATACCCGTTGGAACTGCTCATCCGCGCCGCCGCCGCCGGCTGGCGGATCCGGGAACTCGACGTGCGGTACTCGCACCGCGCCGCCGGCACCCGGTCCAAGGTCTCCGGCTCGGTACGCGGCACGCTCCGCGCGACCCGGGACTTCGCCGGGGTCCTGCGCACTGTGGAGCGGTCGCGGTGACCGTCCTGCTGGTGATGGCGAAGGCACCCGTGCCCGGGGCGGTGAAAACCCGTCTCTGCCCACCGGCCAGCCACGTCCAGGCGGCCCGGATCGCCGCCGCGGCGCTGCTGGACAGTCTGGACACCGTACGCGCCACGCCCGGCGTCACACCCGTCCTCGCCCTGCACGGTCGGCTGGCCGACGCCGAAGAAGCCGCCGAGCTGACCGCGGCGATTGCCGGCTGGCAGCTCCTGCCGCAGCGCGGCACCGACCTCGGCGATCGTCTCGCCAACGCTTACGCCGACGTGGCGGATGCCTACCCGGGTCGACCCGTGCTGCAGATCGGCATGGACACGCCACAGGTGACCCCTGCGCAACTCGACGCGGCAGTCCATCGCCTCGCCCTGACCGACGCCGTGCTCGGCCCAGCCATCGACGGCGGGTGGTGGGCCCTGGGTCTGCGCGATCCCGGCCACGCCGCCGTGCTGACGGCGGTGCCGATGTCCACCGCACTGACCGGGCACCACACCGGGACGGCCCTGCGCGAGCGGGGCCTGCGCGTCGAATCCCTGCCCCTGCTTCAGGACGTCGACGAGTGGGCTGACGCGCTGGCGGTAGCCGCGGCGACGCCCGCCGATGCGTCGGTATGTCCGTCCGGAGGGATTGCCGCCGGTTGTTCAGGGTGGGCCCCGCCGGGCCTGCCCGGCCAGCCCGAGGGCCAGGAACCCGCCCATCTGGAGGCCCGCCCGGCGGGGCACGCCAGTGGCATCCGCTTCGCCCGCCAGGTTGCGGCGGTTCGGCGCAGCCTGACGCCCGGGATCCCACGGTGAGCCGCGCCGTCCGGGTCAGACCGACAGAGGCGTTCGGCAGCGCGTTGCGGCGCCGCACCGACGACCACTGGTTGGTGCACTGCGACAACGGTTGGCGCAGCCGCCTGCCGGTACGTCGGTGGCACGGCCCGGCCGAACCGGCGGTGGCCGCACTCGTCGACAGGTGCGCCGGCCCGACTCTCGATCTGGGCTGCGGTCCAGGCCGGCTCACATTGGCACTCACCCGGGCCGGGCTGACAGCGGTCGGGGTCGACATTTCCGCGCAGGCTGTCCGGTTGACCCGGGCCCGAGGCGCGGTCGCCCTCCAGCGGGATGTCTTCGCCGCACTGCCCGCCGAGGGACGCTGGGCGCATGTGCTGTTGATCGACGGGAACATCGGCATCGGCGGTGACCCCGGCGTCCTGCTCGGCCGGTGCCACGATCTGCTACGCCCTGGAGGCACCGTACTCGTCGAACTCGAACCACCGGGTCCCGGACTGTGGCGCGGTCGGGCCCAACTGGCCGTCCAGGCCGTCGGCGGTGGATCGCGGCTCGGGCCACCCTTTCGGTGGGCGCGCCTCGACACGATGGCGGTCGCCGCAGTGGCGTCGGCTGCCGGCTTTACGGTCCGCGAGGTGTTCCACCTCGACTGCCGCTGGTTCGGCGAGTTGACCGCACACGGCTCGGGCGTGCTCGACCCTCGAAGCGGACATCCGGTCGTGGATCGCTGACTGGAACAGCGACCCACGACCGTTCATCCGGACCAGGACCGCCGAGGAGATCCTCAAGTCACTCGCACAATTCTGTGGGCGAGCGTCCCGCGCGACGCACTAGCTCCGCTGACTCCACTGCTGGTTGCTGCCACCGTGGCAGGCCCACAGATGGATGAGGGTGCCGTTGGCGGTGCCGGAGGCACTAGCGTCCAGGCACAGCCCCGACTGCACCCCGGTGATGGTGCCGTTGGAATTCAGGTTCCACTGCTGGTTGGCCTGGCCATTGCAGTCCCAGATGATTGCCTTCACGCCGTTGCTGGTACCTCCGCCGTTGGCGTCCAGGCACTTGTTGCCGTAGACGATCAGCTGCTTGGCCGAGGTGTAGGTCCAGCGCTGGTTGCTGCCCCCGTGGCAGTCCCACAGTTGTACCTGCGCGCCGTTGGTCGTGCTCGTACCAGGCGCGTCCACACATCGACCCGACGGACCGCCGACGATCTGGACGGTCGGCACATTCTGCGATCCGGAGATGCGTAGGTCGCTGACGACGTTGATGGCCCGCTGCGTGCGGTCGTGCGACGTGGTGAAAGTGCCTCCGTCCTGCGTGGCGCTGGCACCGGTCAGCGTTACGGATGAACCGATCTGGACGAAGTTGGCACCGTCGTAGGAGTAGTAGGCAGTGGCCTGGTTCCCACTTCGGGTGAGCTTGACCCAGACCGGGCGGTACGTGTCGACGCTCGCCTTGGATTCGCTGTCGACGTACCCATCGCCGTTGGAATCCCACTCGAAGAGGACCCCGTTCGTCCTCGTGACAGCGACCAGCGCATAGCCGTTGGAGGATCCCGGCCTCGTCATGTCGTTGCGGATCATCACGCCGGTCTTGGCGTAGGCATGGGAATCGTTCAACGAGTCGACCTTGGCGCTCACGCTCGTGCCCGAGGTGACGGAGTTGTCCTGGTAGATCGCCCCGAACTCGTCACCAGTGCCGCTCCAGACATCAGCGCCGGCGGCAGAGAGGGCGAAACGCGAACCTGACTGGGCGAAGAACGAACTGGCCGCGGATGTCGCAGTAGTGAGATAGGGGGCAGCAACGGGCGAACCGGTCTGACCGCAGGTGCCGTTGGGCGCGAACAGGTTCCCGTTGAGTTCCGTTCGGCGCTGCGCCGCGACGCCGGCCTCACAGATCACGGCCTGGGCGCCGGCCGGCCACGCCGTGCCGGAGACCTGAATGTTGCCGGTGACCTGATTGTTGTGCAAGGCCGCGTCCGGAATCTGGGCACCACCGGAGTTGTACCAGTTACCGGTAATCATGTTGTCGCTTGTGTTGTGCGCCGTCCCGTAGGAGTTCGTGAACACCCATGGGCTGGAGCCCTGGAGGACGTTGTTCCGGTAATTTGTGTAACGCGTGCCCTCGTCGAGGTAGAGCCCGACGCCGGACACGTTGTAGAGGTAGTTCTCCTCAAGGACCGTGCCGGGACTGGCGGACAGGTTGTACACCGAGCCGCCGTCGTGGAACCTGGCCTTCGTGTTGTGCACCAGGTTGTTCGCTACGTAGTTGTCGCGCAACGTCGTTGGAGTCGTGTAACGCGTGCTGTAGTTGTAGTAACCGCGGTTGGCATATTCGTTCGAGCCACCGGGGTCATGGCTGCCCCATCCGTACCCGGTGTCGATCGCGTCGTAGGCAACGTTCGCGACTTCGTTACGGACGATGCGCGCGTTGGTGACGTAGGTACTCAGGATGCCAGAGTTGTCCTTGTAGTCGACGGCCACCCGATTGACGGTGTTGTCCTCGATGCGGACATTCTTGTTGACCATGCGCTGATCGCTGGGGTGGTGGGCGTCGGGCTGGATTCCGCCGACGGCGATACCGTGACCGGAGACCTCCGTGAACTTGTTACCGATCACGTCGATGTCGCTCGCGCCCAGGCCGACCCCGGACACCATCGCGTTCGCGTCCTGACCGATACCGAGCGCCGACTGACCCAGGTTGGCAAAGGTGTTGTCGGTGAAGGCGATGTTGTTAGCCGCCGACACCTGGACGGCGGCGGGCTCCTGAAGCCACGTGTTCCGTGCCCGCTCGAACGCCGTGCAGCCGCGTGCGCAGCTGGTGAAGGCGTCGCTCGGCCGATAGCTGTACGTACCCTTGAGGAAGGTGCCGTTCTGTTGGTTGGCGTAACCTTCTACCGAGGAGGGCCCCAGCCAGGACGTCCCCGAGAACTTGATACCCCGGAACGCGAGGTTCGAGACCGGGTTGCTGTAGGTGCCGCCGATGCTCAGCAGGCTCTGCAGGCGGGGCAGCTCGATGTCAAGCTGGTCGGGGTGGACCCCCGGCGCAGGCTTGTAGTACAGCCTCCCCGCAGCGGGATCGATATACCACTGCCCGACTGTGGTCAAGAAGCGCAGAGAATTCCCGAGGAAGTAGGTCGGCCCCCCGATCAGGGAACTCTGCACGGTGTCGTAGCCCCAGGTGTTGTTGTTCCATCCCGGCTGAGCCATCGTGATCACGTTTCCGCTGATGCTGGCGACCTGAGCATAGCGATTAGTGAATGCGGCGATGCTCTCGAACTCGATGCGGTTCTGCTGAGGCAGGGTGCTCAGGTAGTTCAGAGCGGAGTTGTTGACCCTCATCCCGGTCGCCGTCAGCGTGATGTCGGAGTTGTTGAGCTTGATTGCCGCGCGGGATGCGCTGACGCCGTTCACGTACAGCTGCCGCGTTTCGAGACCCACCGGGACGTTCGCGACGTAGATGTTCGACGCGGCGTCGTGCAGCGACCATCCGGAGACGTCGAGCGCGCCGGTGATCAGCGGGGTGGCGCCGGGGGCTGCGGTCCACAGGACGGTCCCGCCGCGACCGCCATCCTCCGCGCGGAACTGGAGTGGGCTGGAGATCCGGTACGTCCCCGCGGCGAGCTGCACCGTGACGTCGCCAGCGGGCGCCGATCGAACCTGGGCTTGTGCTTGCCCGATGCTGCACGGCGCCGACGCCGAGCAGGCCGTCCCGGAGCCCGCTGGCGCCGCGTAGATGGCTGTCGCTGCGTACGCCGGTTGCGCCACGACGACTGCTGCAGTAGTCGCGACCGCTGTCGCAATCACGCCGGTCACGATCTTCACAGTCTTGGCGGACGGTGTAGATCTTCGCGAGGTGCGGTTGAAGGCTGGAGCCACAGTGGTTCCTTCCATCCGAGATGGACGACGGGCAGGGTGCAGCGGCGTTGGACCGTCATGCGGTGGAAACGCACGCGACATTCATGACCCGGATCACATCACACGTATGACGTCCTAGCAATACTGGTCGCCGGGGCAGTAGGCAGGCCCGCGCACACCACCACGGCGAGCAACTGCGGCGCGGACAGGTGCAGGACCAGCCCGCCACCGGACGGCCAAGCGCCGATCGACCGGCGGCCGGGAAACCCCGTACGCTGGCACAGTGATCGACTTTCGCGCGGCGGTTGAAGCACGCGATGCGGACGCCATGGCGGCGGCCCTGGCCGACGATGTGGTTTTCCGCAGCCCGGTGGCGTTCAAGCCGTATCCGGGCAAGGCAATCACCGCGGCGATCCTGCGCGGTGTGCTGCGGGTCTTCGAGGACTTCCGGTACGTCCGCGAGCTGAGCGGTGACGGGGATCGCGATCACGCGCTGGTATTCGAGGCGCGGATAGGCGAGGTCGCCGTCGAAGGTTGCGACTTCCTACACCTGGACGAGAGCGGCCTGATCGATGAACTCACGGTCATGATTCGCCCGCTGTCCGCCGCGCAGGCCCTGGCCGCCGCGATGGCCGCCCAGTTCGCGCAGATCCAGCGCGAGGCCATCGCCGGCTAGCACGTCCACCGAACAGCTGGACTGCGTGAGCCTGAGCGTTGCGCCACGCCTCGTCGGTCGTGAGGCACCGGGTCGCGTCGCCTCGCGGACACCGACAATTACTCCGCGTACCGGGCTGGTGATTTCCCCGGAGTGCTTGGTCAATTGAGGTAGCGCAGGACCGCGAGGACGCGACGGTTGTCGGCCTCGCCGGCGGGGAGGCCCAGCTTGCCAAAGATGCTGGTGACGTGTTTCTCCACGGTTCCGTCGCTCACCAGGAGCGCGCCGGCGATGCCTGCGTTCGACCGCCCTTCTGCCATGAGCGCGAGCACGTGGCGCTCGCGGGCGGTAAGTGTCGCTACGCCGTCGGCGCGGCGGCTGGCCCGCAGCAGTCGGCCGACGATCTCAGGGTCCAGCGCCGTGCCGCCCGCGGCGACCCGCTCCAGCGCGTCGGCGAACTCGGCGACGTCGGCCACCCGTTCCTTCAGTAGGTAGCCGGCACCTGCCGCATTGCCCTCCAACAGCCGGGAGGTGTACTTGGTCTCGATGTACTGCGACAGCATCAGCACACCGGTGCGGGGATGCTGCTGGCGGATCTCGAGTGCGGCGCGAACTCCCTCGTCGGTGTGCGTTGGCGGCATCCGGATGTCGACCACCACCACGTCGGGCTGATGCTCGGCCACCGCGGCCAGCAGCGCGTCCCCGTCGCCCACGGCAGCGCACACCTGGTGGCCGCGGTCCTCGATCAACCGAGTGAGCCCCGCCCGGAACAAAGCCGCATCCTCGGCGATGACGACCCGCGTATTCATGCGCGGAACGGTAGCTCGACGGCGATCCTCGTTGGGCCGCCAGGTGGGCTCGTGATGGTGAGCCGGCCATCCACCACGGCGACCCGAGACGTCAGCCCGCGCAGGCCACTGCCCCGACCCGAGTCGACACCACCCGTGCCGTCGTCGGTCACGCTGAGCAGCAGCACGTCCCGATGTTCGACAACCCGGACGGCGATCGCGTCGGCGAGGCTGTGCTTCGCCGCGTTGGCCAGCAGTTCGGCAGCGCAGAAATACGCGATGGTCTCGATCGCAGGAGCGGGCCGGACCGGGAGGTCGACCTGCAGCTCGACCGGAATCGCGCTGTCGGCGGCCAACGACGCGAGGGCGTCCGCCAGCCCGTTGTCGAGCACCGGCGGGTGGATCCCGCGGACCAGGCCGCGCAGCTCGCCGAGCGCATCCTTGGCACCCCGGATGGCGGCGTCGACCAGTTCGCGGGCAGCCGCCGCGTCGGGAACCTCTCCGCCGCTGCCGAGCTTCTCCCGGGCCATACCCAGGTTCATGGCCAAGGTGGCCAGCCGGATCTGCGCGCCGTCGTGCAGGTCCCGCTCGAGCCGACGCAGCATCGCGGCGGAGTCGTCAACGGCCAGCGCCCGGGTCAGCTCCAGGTCGTGGACCCGCTGTGCCAGCCGCCCAGGCCCGAGCAAACCCTGGATCAGCCAGGCGTCGACGGACGTAACGGCAGTGGTAATCCACGGGGCGACCAGCAGCATCGCCGCTCCCGCCGCGGCGGCGGCGAACGTGCCGGGAAAGGTCGCGACGCGGAACGTGCCCTCGCCGAACAACCCGAACGGCGTGAACACCGGCACCGGACTCAGCTGCACCCCCGGCGGATGGTTACGGAACGCCCCCCACAAGAGCGGGTAACTCAGGTTGACCAGCCCGCCGACCCAGAAGAACACGGCGTACAGCTCGACCAGGCCGACCGGCAGCTTGGCCAGCTGATAGGCCATGACCCGCCAGCCTGCCCCGTCCCCGGGGCCCGGCCCGGACCAGGCCCGACCGCCGGGGCGCCGCCGCGCCGGCGGCGGCTCCCCGACTCGCGTCCCGAGCAGCCGGGTCGCGAGCAGGCGCTGCAGTGAGCCGAGCCTCCGGGCCACCGTTGTCGACACCAGCAGGACGAGCAGCAGTCCCTGGCAGGCACAGGCGATGGCCATCTCGCCCACCGACGGGTTACCCCGCCCGCCGTCGACGACGAACCAGATGATGTCCACTGTGAGAACGAAGAGCACCAGTGGATTGACGAGCGTGAACGGCAGCCCGGCCAGGCAGAATGACAGCTCGCGAAGCTGTCGTCGGGTGAACGGCGCTCCGACCGCCGCGCGGGCCACCGCCCACGTCCTCCTGCCCCGACCCTGGCCGCCGGACGATGCGTCCGCTGTCGGTGCCGTCACCGGAGGGTCCATGCCGCCATTGTCCTACCCTGCCCGGCCCTCATTCTGCTCACGATTCCCACCTGTCAAGCGCGGATGGTCGCGCCCAGACCCAGACCGAGCAGCCCGACCAGGCGGTGACCGCCCCCGGTCACCACCACCGCGCGCAGCACGCCGGGCCGGCCGCGCGAGGGCCGGACTGGGGGAAACCCCCCAGTAGAAGACGGCTGTCAGCCGGGTCCCGCAAGGGCGGTCGCCTGCCTAGCGTGATCTTCGGTAAACACCGACGAGCGGAATTGCTCAAGGAGGCCGTATGAAGCGTGTGCTCCGGTCCATGACGATCGCGACGACAGTGCTGGCGGTGATTGCCGTCCCGGCCGCTGCCACTGCCGTGCCAGCGGAGAGGGATCGCGTCGAACTGCAGCGTCGGCTGAACGATGTCGTGGCCGCCGGCACGGTGGGCGCGCTGGCGGAGGTGCGCGACCAGCACGGCATCTGGCAGGGCGGCAGCGGTGTGGCCGAACTGGGTACCACGAGGGCGGTCCCGGTTGACGGTCGAGTCCGGGTGGGCAGCATCACGAAGACGTTCATCGCCACCGTCGTCCTGCAGCTTGTCGGTGAAGGTCGGCTGCGGCTTGACGACAGTGTCGAATCGCGGCTGCCCGGAGTCGTTCCCGACGGTCACCGCGTTACCGTGCGCCATCTGCTCAACCACAGCAGCGGGTTGTTCGACTACGTCCAGACACTGCCGATGCCGCCCGAGCCTGAGTTCCTGAGCAACCGATGGCGGACCTGGACCCCGGCCGAACTCGTCGGGCGGGCGGTGTCCAACCCGCCGACGTCTGACCAGCCGGGTGCGGCCTACGCGTACTCGAACACCAACTATCTTCTGCTCGGCCAGATCATCGATAAGGTGACCGGCCGGCCATACCGCGAAGAGGTCGAACACCGGATCATCCAGCCGTTGCGGTTGCGCGACACCGCAGCGCCAGGGACGTCGCCGCAGATCCGCGGACCGCATCCGCACGGCTACGTGCCGACACAGCAGGACGGCGAGATGGCGCTTCTCGACTACACCCGGATGAATCCGTCGGTGTTCGGCGCAGCTGGTGAGATGATCTCCACACCCACTGATCTCAATCGGTTCTTCGCCGCACTGCTGGGCGGGCGTCTTCTGCCGCGTCGCCTTCTCGCCGAGATGAAGACACCCGCTGTCAAGGGCGGTGGTTACGGGCTCGGACTGTCGTGGCGAGACACCACGTGCGGAATCCGGGCGTACGGCAACGACGGCGGCACCCTGACGTACCAATCCTGGTCATTTTCCACTGAGGACGGGCGCCACCAGGTGACCGTCGCGCTGACGCCCAACTTCCGCGGGGAGTACGCCGACGTCTTCGCCGCGGTCGACGCGCTCCTGAACGAGGCGCTCTGCGTCTGACCAGTCAGCACCTCTCGACGACAGGACTCCCCGGGTCGACACGGTCGGCGGACAGCCGCTGCCCGACGACCCGGGGAATCGACACAGCACGGCCCCCGCCACGCCGCTATCCGCAAAGATGAAGCGATTTTCCGAGTTGGCGCCTCTTGGTCGTTGAGTGGGCATCTCATCAGTGAGTGGCGCGGTGACGTGGTACGACTGCTTCAGCAACAAGCCGACGAAGCGGGCGGACGGGTGACGACGAACAGAGTGGCCAGTCTGCTGCGCAGACGTGAGAGTCCGCAGCGGCCGACCTTTCTGGAACTGTTCTTCGACCTCGTGTTCGTCTTCGCCCTCACCCGGATAGTGCACGAGTTGGTGCTGGACTACACCAGGGGCCACGTCGCGGAGAGGCTGACCACGTCCCTCGCGGAGAACGGCGAGACGCTGCTGCTGTTCCTGGCGGTCTGGTGGATCTGGACCCAGACGGCATGGGTGACGAGCAGATTCGATCCGTTCCAGCCGGCAATCCAGTTCGTCGTCCTCGCGACGATGTATGGGAGCCTGCTCCTGGCGGTCGCGATTTCGGGGGCTCTCGCCGATACCGGCCTGCTCTTCGCGAGCACCTACGTCGCGATCCAGGTGGGCCGCACCCTCTTTTTCGCGCTCATCGTGCGGGGTCACAACCTTCGCCGCGTCAACACGCTGGCGCTGGTCTGGTTCGGCACGTCGGCAGTGCCGTGGCTCACCGGCGCTTTCGCGCCGGAGGCGACGCGCAACTCGCTGTGGACGCTGGCCTTGGCGATCGACTACCTCGGGGCCAGAATCGGCTGGCCGGTTCCGGGGCTTGGTCGCTCACGGGTGTCCCCGTGGTCCGGCGCGGGCGATCACCTGGCCGAACGATACTGGCAGCTCGTCATCGTCGCCCTCGGGGAGACGATCCTGACCTCCGGATCGAGCCTTCTGCGCGGCCCGATCGTGCCCGAACGGACAATGGCCCTCACCGTGTCGTTCCTCATCACGGTGTTGCTGTGGCGGATCTACTTCTACCGAGCCGGTCAGATCCTGGGCGAGGCCATCTCGGCATCCGGCGACCCCGGCCGGGTCGGCCGGTTGGCCGAGCTCGCTCACCTGCTCATGGTGGCGGGCATCCTCGCTGCCTCAGCCGGCTCTGAACTCACCCTCATAGATCCCACCGGAGACGCCAAGCCCGCCTGGGTCGGGGCCATCCTCGGCGGTCCCGCGCTCTTCCTCGCCGGGCGCTCACTGTTCGAGTACGTGGCCTTCGCCCGGGTGTCGCGGCCACGGCCGATCGGGATCCTGGTCCTCGCGGCCATGGCGCCGGTGATGGTCGGCCGGCCGCCCCTCGTCGTCGCGCTGGCAGCTGTCGCCGTCCTGCTCGGCATCGCCGTCTCGGACACGATCCGCGCTCACGGACGCCCCCTGGAGCAGCCCTCGCCGCCACGCTGACCTGTGCCTGTCGCCTCACCGATCAGAGTCGACGTAGACGAACAGGTACCGCTGACGGCTCTGTTGCACTGCCGGCCCCGATCGGATTGTTGGCAGCTGACCCCCAGGTCATCGAAATGGGGATTGTCGGTGGGGTTGGCCACCGCGCCTGCTCAGCGACTACGTCCCCGACTAGGGTTTATGACGATGTTTCCCCAGAACGGCCACGATGCGGCCATGAGCAGGCGAAGACGGCGCAACGTGCTGTTGGACAGGAGCGTCGAACGCGCGGCGCTCGACCAGCTCCTCGCCGGTGGGCGTGTCGGAGTCAGCGGAGCCCTCGTCCTTCGGGGTGAGGCGGGGATCGGCAAGACCGCGCTACTGGATTACGCCCTGGCCCAGGCCGGGGATTGCCGCGTCGTCCAGGCCGTCGGGGTGGAGGCCGAAAGCGAATTCGCGTTTGCCGGCCTGCATCAGATCTGCGCGCCGGTCCTGGATCGCCTCGGGCGGCTGCCTGCTCAGCAGGGCCGCGCGCTGAGCACCGCGTTCGGTCTGAGCGCTGGTGAGGCACCGGACCTTTTCATGGTTGGCCTGGGCGTACTGGGCCTTCTTGCCGGCTTCGCCGACGAACAGCCGGTCGTGTGCATCGTTGACGACGCCCAGTGGCTGGACCAGGCTTCGGCCCAGGTCCTCGGCTTCGTTGCCAGGCGGCTGAGAACCGAGTCGCTGATCATGATTTTCGCGGTGCGCGGCGACCTCGACACTGACGACATGCCGGAGCTGAAGGGCTTGCCGGTCCTGACCGTCACCGGCCTGTCCGACGACGATTCGCGGGCGTTGCTCGCCTCCACGTCTGTCGGGCGGGTCGACGAGAGGGTGCTCGACCGCATCATCGCCGAATGCCACGGAAATCCCTTGGCGCTCACCGAACTGCCCCGTGGCTTCACCGCTGCCGAGTTGAGCGGCGGCTTCGGAATCTTCAACCACAGTGCTCTGCCTCGCCGCATCGAGGAGAGCTTTCGGCGGCAGATCGTCGCGCTCCCTCCGGACGCCCGAGCGTTGCTCCTGGTCGCCGCCGCCGAACCCCTCGGGGATCCCGTGCTGGTATGGGGCGCTCTCACTCGGATGGGCGTACCCGTGGAGAGTCATCTCGCTGCCTCCCGGTGCGCCGCGGATTTCGTGGATCTCGGCTTCGGGGTGCGGTTTCGGCACCCCCTGCTGCGCTCGGCGGTCTACCGAGCCGCCAGCGAAACGGAGAGGCGTCAGGCGCATGCCGCGCTCGCCGACACGATGGAGCCCAGTACGGATCCGGACCGGCGAGCCTGGCACCGGGCGCAGGCAGCCGCGGGACCCGACGAGGACGTAGCGACCGAGTTGCAGGCATCGGCGGCGCGGGCGCAGACCCGTGGCGGGTTCGCGGCGGCCGGAGTGTTCCTGGAACGAGCCGCGGAACTGACCCTGGACCCGCCACGGCGGGCTTCGCGGCTGTTGGCGGCGGCGCAGGCCCGACATCTGGGCGGTGCTCCGGACATCGCGCAGCGCCTGCTCGCCTTGGCCGAGGCCGACCATGCGTCCGAGCTCGACCGGGCACGCGCGGACCTTCTGCGGGCCGACATCGCCTTCACTGTCGACCGAGGTCGCGAAACGGCGGATCTCTTCCTCAGGGCGGCTTCGCGGCTCGAGCCGCTGGACGTCGGTCTCGCCCGGAGCACCTATCTCGACGCCCTACGCGCGGCCTGGTACGCCTCAGACTCCGGCAGCAGCGGCACCCTGCGAGATGTGGCCCGGGCGGCCGCTGCTGCGCCGGTTGCCACAGCGCCAGCGCGACCGTCGGACCTTCTCCTGGACGGTCTCGCCGTGCGCTACACCGCGGGCTTCGCGGCTGCTGTGCCGAAGATGAAGGAGGCACTGAAGGCGTTCCAGAACCCGGGTCTGGCGAACGAGGAGGCCCTTCGGTGGATGTGGTTCGCCAGCTCGATCGCTACGGACCTCTGCCAGGACGAGGCGGCAGACGCGCTCACTGGCAGCTACGTCCGACTGGCGCGTGAGAGCGGGGCGTTGGCCGACCTTCCCTTGGCGCTGACGACACGCATTCTCATGCACCTTTTCGCCGGCGACCTGTCCGAGGCATCCGTACTGATCATGGAACTCGACGATGTGGCGGATGGAACCGGGATTCCAGTGCCGAGCTACATGGCTCTGCTGCTCGCCGCGTGGCGCGGTGACGAGGCGCGGACCCTCGAATTGGCTGCTGTCAGCACCGCCGACGCCCGCCGACGCGGTGAGGGGCTCGCCCCGGCGATCGTCGGATGGGCCCAGGCGCTGCTCTACAACGGCGTGGGCCGGTTCGATGAGGCGCTGAGCGCAGCTCAGCTGACGATCCAGTCGAGCCTGGAACCCGGGGTGTTGACCGGTGCGCCGCTCGTCGAGCTGATCATCGCCGCCGCCCGCAGCGGACAGCCCGAGCTCGGGGCCGACGCGTTGGACCGGCTGTCAATCTCGACGCAGGCGTGCGGTACCGACTGGGCGCTCGGTATGGAGGCGTGCTGCCGCGCCGTCCTGACCAACAGTGCGGGGGCGCAGGACCTGTACGTCGAGGCGATCGAGCGACTCAACCGTACGAAGATTCGACCGCTGACGGCACGCGCCCACTTCTACTACGGCGAGTGGTTGTGGGAGCTGGGTCGACGCGACGATGGCCGCGAGCGGCTTCGGACGGCCTACGACATGTTCACCGCGATGGGCATGGAGGCGTTTGCCGCCTCAGCCGCTCATCGCCTTGGAATGAACGTCCGTCAACGGCCGAGTAACGACGGCGGCCCGCTGACACCACAGGAGACCCACATCGTCAAGCTGGCCCGGGAAGGGCTCTCGAATGCGGAGATCGGAACCCGCCTGTTTATCAGTCCACGGACTGTCGAGTGGCACCTGAGTAAGATCTTCGCCAAGCTGGGCATAACCTCGCGGCGTCAATTGCGTCGCTGAGCCGAGGACGGCAGCGGCATTTCCCGAGGCGCGGGGCAGCCCGCAGCACCTGGTCGCGCTCGGCAACAGTCTGCCGACTCGGGTCGCCGACCACGAAGCACAACTGGAGTTGCATGTCACAGCGTCGTCTCGTCGCGACCAACGGAATCAATATCAGCATATTGGAGGAGGGGGACGGGCCCCTCGTCCTACTGCTGCACGGTTTTCCGGAGACGGCTCACTCGTGGCGGCACCAGATTCGCCCGTTGGTCGAGGCCGGCTATCGGGTGGTCGCTCCCGACCAACGTGGTTATGGCGGCAGCTCGCGTCCGACGGCGGTCGAGGCTTATTCCATCATGCATCTGGTTGGCGACATCACCGGCCTCGTGCGAGAGCTGGAGGCCCCTGACGCCGTGCTGGTGGGCCACGACTGGGGTGCCACTGTCGCGTGGAATCTCGCCCTCATGCGTCCTGACCTGGTCCGGGGTGTGGTGGGGCTGAGTGTTCCCCCTTATCTACGGGGAGAGGGTGGACAGTTGGCAACGATGCGTGCGATGCACCACGGGCGGTTCTACGTGAACTACATCGAGGAGCCCGGCGTCGCTGACGAAGAGTTCGGCCGTGACCCGATGACGAGCCTGCGTCGCACCTTCTACGGCGTGAGCGGGGACAACCCGGCCAACCAGGTGCCCCGGGACATGCTGGTCCCCCTGGGCGGTGGGCTGCTGGAGGCGATCGACCCGGAGCACAGCACGGCGCTGCCGGGATGGCTGACCGAACAGGACCTGGAGATTTATGCCGCCCAGTTCGAGGACGGCTTCACCGGGGCGTTCAACTGGTACCGCAACCTCGACCGCAACTGGGAGCTCACCGCTGCCTTCGACGGGGTTCGCTTGCCGATGCCCGCACAGTTCATCTCGGGCGATCTGGATCCGGTATTGGCGTTCCGCGGGCTCCGCGACTACGTGCAGACCCTTCCCCGTCGGCACGACCGGTTCGCCGAGCCGATCTTCCTGCCGGGTTGCGGACACTGGATTCAGCAGGAACGCCCGCAAGAGGTAAACCGGCTGCTGCTCCAGTTCCTCTCGACCCTCTGACAGCCTGGCAGACAACGGCCGGACCAGCAAAGGCATCCCCGACAGGGGCTGTCTCATCGCCCGGGTCAGTCGGCTCACATTCCTAGCTCCGGACGGCTTCGCCAGCGCGAGACGTCAGGATGTCCGCGACCCGGCCCGGCGTCGACAGCATCGGCGAGTGGCCCGTCGGGATCCGCACGACATCAGTCGCCTGCGCCGCGTACTGCTCCTGCAGAGACACCGGGAACTGCCTGTCCGCTGTGCAGATCACGTAGGTCGAGGGGACCTTGCGCCAAGCCGCCCGCGTCGTCGGCTGCACACACGAGAGCAGGCTCTGGTCGACAAGCTGGTCGATGGCCGCCTTCGCGTCGACGTCCGAGAGGTCCGAGTAGAACGTCTCCCGCGGATTCCCGTACGCCTCGCGCGGCGCGAGGCCGCTCGGGTCACCAGGCACCGGGATGCCGAAGGCCGTCGCGGCGGAGACGCCTTCGGTCGGCATGAAGGCGGCGACATAGATCAGGCGGACGAGGTTCGGGTGCTCATCGGCGAGTTGGGTGATGGTCAGGCCAGCGTGGGAGTGACCGACAACCACGACCGGGCCTCGGATCCGCCGCAGCCTCGCGGCCAGCGCCTCGGCATCGTCGTACAGGCCCGCGGTGGGCTGCTCGCCCGCGCTGGGCATGCTGATCGCCTCGGAGTGCCATCCGTCGGCGGCGAGCTTCTCTTGTACAGGCGACCAGGAGGACGCGGTGTGATAGCCGCCGTGGACGAGCAGGAACGAGGGGCGAAGGGAAGAGCTGGACAAGGTGGTAACTCCTCTTGTTGAACAGGGAACCGTCTAGGAACGGTTCTTGTCGGCCAGCCGGAGAGCGGCCAGCAGGGCCAGGGAGCCCATCCCGTAGAGAGCGGAGAGCGCGGAGCTTTCGTAGACGTCCGTGGCGCGCCAGAGGTGTCCGGTGGCATCCATGACCTGCGCCGGCACAGAATCGTGGCCGCCGGTCAGCCAGGTGACGACGTAGTCGCCGGCCACCACGACGTAGGCGACGATCGGTAGCGCCAGGTAGCCGCCGCGCCGCCGTTCGAGACTGTCGGCCTCGGGCCCCCAACGACGCAGGTACAGCGCGAAGAGCTGGTAGAAGATGTATACCGTCAGGCTCCAGCCGAGGAAGTTCGTGAGCGGCACCCCGAAGTAGCCACCGCCGTGCTCCCACTCCCAACGTCCGCGCAGGGTCGACGACGACGGGTCCAGGGCCAGATCCCAGGCCACCATGGCGAAGGAGGCGACCAGGGGAGTGCCGATGACTGCGACGACAGGGCTGCCCCGGTGCACCGGACGGAACAGGATTGTCGCAATGGCCCAGGCCATGTAACCGACAGCGAAGTAGGCCGGCCCGATCAACACGGGTACCTCGAACAGCTTGGCACCCAGCTCGTCCGTGTAGTGATAGTGGCCGAACGGCACGCCGGTCAGCACACCGATGTCCTCGATGACGTTGCTGACCACGAGCGCCAGCAGGAGAAAGACCAGAGCCCCTCGCCACCGGTAGGCCACTGCCGCGTGCGACAGGGCGAACGTCAGCTCCATCAGCAGGCTCACCACTGTCACCACCGAGCCCGCCAGCGGCAAGGGAACCAGGTTCGCGATCGCGTCCACGCCGACGGCGAACCACATCACAAGAAGGACCGTCCGGGCGGTGGGGCGACGCGAGGGTTCGCGCCGATCCCCGGCCTCGATGTCCTGGATTTGAGCACTCACAACCAGGAAATACGAGCCGCCACGGGTGAAGTTCTGCCGGTGTGGGAGATCACAGAGGCGGGTTCGTGTGGTGCGGTTCAGCTCGAACAGCGGGGTCGGTCACAGGATGATGACGCGCAGCCCGTCGCGTTCGGGACTGCGCGTCATGTTCGTCGGCATCAACTGTTGATCGAGCCGATGATGGCGGCGTTCGTCCCGCTTCTCTCCGCCCGGTCCGCAGCCTTGCGTGCCTCTTCCGGCGTGGCTCCTCCTGCTGTCGCACGCAGGTACGCCTCCTGGCGCCGCTGCTGGATCTGCCTGTCCCGTCGCTCCTTGAGCCTGCTCCAAATGGTCATGACAAGACCCTTTCCGGATCGGGGCGGCGGCAAACCGCGAGGTCGACGTCCGACTGGACCCTCCACCAGACCTGCGGGGCCTGACGAGGCAGGACGACCATGCGACCGAGGTTCGTCAGGGCGAGACGATCGCGTGCCTCGCTGGCTTGTTCGACAGTGCCGGTTGATGTCGTGTTCATGCCCGACATCACGGCGGACGCCGGGAGAAGTTCTCGTGACCTCGGTCTCCGGGGTGCGCCCGGGGGAGGCGACCCGTGCCGAACCCCGGGTGTGTACCGACGCGGATTCTGGCGGACGCCGCCAGCGTGACAGATCCGCACGGAGGATCCACGAGAGGCACGACCATGAGCGATCGCCGGTTCCGCTTCGGGGCCAACCTGTTGATGCCGAGTAGGTCGCGCGCCCAGTGGCACGACCGCGTTCGGGAGGTCGAGGATCTGGGGTACGACATCCTCCAGGTTCCCGACCATCTGGGTATGGTGGCGCCGTTCCCCGCCTTGATGGCCGCTGCTGACGTGAGCCGCCTGCGTCTCGGAACATATGTCATCAATGCCGGGGTGGCGGAGCCGGCCTACCTGGCCCAGAACGTCGCCGACGTCCACCGCCTGACCGAGAGCCGTTTCGAGTTCGGCATCGGCGCGGGCTACGTCGAGGCGGAGTTCGCCGCGGTCGGCAAGCCCTTCGGTACGCCCGCTGCCCGGGTGGGTCGACTGGTCGAGGTGTTGGCCGACGTCCGCGAACGCTTGACCGCGGAACCCGATTCACCGGTTCCGCCGATCATGATCGCGGGAGGCGGCAGGCGCATGCTCGAACTGGCAGCCCGCGAGGCGAACATCATCAGCTTCTCCATCCTGGCGAACATCGGGCCGGGCGCGCCGGAGGACGCGTTCGCCACGCGCATCGACTGGGTCCGTAGCGCAGCGGGGGAGCGCATCCAGGACATCGAGTTGAACCTGTTCGTGGCCGGTGTGGGGACGACGGTCTCAGAGGTGGATCTGACGCTGGGCACCACCATGTCCGGCCGGTCGACCGATGAGGTCGCCAACCTGCCGGCCTTTCTCGTTGGTTCGCCGGCCGCCATCGCCGAACGCCTGCTGCGGTATCGCGAGCAGTTTGGCGTCACCTACATCAGCGTGCTGGAACAGGACATGCGCACCTTCGCCAAGGTCATACCGCTGCTGCGCTGAGACGGCAGACGGCGTGCGACGTGGCGGTAGGCACAGGCCGGCGGCGGAACCGGGCGCCGAGGCCGACGTGAGAGCTGTCATGGAATGGTCAGACCTGAACAGCCAGGCTTCCGCCGATGACGTGGCTGAGCAGGAGTCGCTGCTCAGGGCACTCGCCGCGGAACGGCTCGCGCTCGGCGACGAAGTCGCCGCCGCCAAGTACGGCAGCACGACCCCGATCGACGACGAGGCTCGGGAGGAGCGGCTGCTCGCGGACGTCGTCGCGCGGTCCCGGGAGATCGGAATCGACCCGTCGCTCAGCTGTCGCTTCTTCCGGGCCCAGATCGAGGCCAACAAAGTGCTCCAGCGGCGCCTGCACGCCCTGTGGAGTGATCATCCGGAACTACGGCCACGGTACCGGCCGAATCTGGAGTCCGATGTGCGTCCACAACTCGACCGGATCACGCAGCGGATGCTTCTGCGGCTGAAGGCACTTGAGTGCGCCCGGAAGGCGGCGCACCGCGCCGACGGCACGCTGCACGAGTCACTGCGCGTCCTGCACGAGGAGGCGGTGCGCATCGCGCTCGGACGGATTCGGGAACCCTCCGCCACGCGCCTGACATCCGACCGCTCCGACCAGAACTGCCACGAGTCGTGATGCGTCCCGCCCCAGGCAGCTCGCCGGGATTCCCGGGGTCTGGTCCGGGGTCAATACGGACTCGCCCGGCGCGGCCGACTGCGACAGTGATCGAAGCTGACCTGACTGTGCGATCCCGAAAGGCGAGATCAATGGGAAACTCCGAATCCGAGGCTTCTTCGGACAGGACCTACGACGTGATCGTCATCGGCGGTGGTCCCGTCGGACAGAGCGTCGCCGCGCGCGCCACGGCAGCTGGCCTCACCGTGGCGATGGTCGAGAAGGAACTCGTCGGCGGTGAATGTTCCTACTGGGCGTGCATCCCGAGCAAGGCGATGCTTCGCCCGGTCATCGCGGTGGACGAGGCCCGCCGGCTTGACGGCGCACGGCAGGCCGTCACAGGACCCGTCGAAGCTGCCGGTGTCTTCCGCCGCCGTGACCTCTTCGTCACTGGTTGGGACGACTCCGGGCAGGCGCAGTGGGTCAAGGACGTCGGCGCCGACCTGTTCCGTGGCCACGGTCGTGTGGACGGTCCGCGCCGGGTCGCCGTCGCAACCCCGCAAGACCAGATCGTCGGTCTGAAGGCCCGACACGCCGTAGTGGTCTGCACCGGCAGCCGCGCGGCGATCCCGGACATGCCGGGTATCGCAGAGGCGTGGGTCTGGACGAACCGGACCGCCACCGACACCTCGGCCGTACCCGGCCGCTTGGCGATCATCGGCGGCGGCGCGGTCGGTGTGGAGATGGCCACCGCGTGGCAGGGTCTCGGGTCCGCGGTGACGCTGTTGGCGCGGGAGTCGCGTCTCCTACCACGGCTCGAATCCTTCGCCGGCGAGATGGTCGGCGCGGCTCTGCAGAAGGCGGGCGTCGACGTCCGACACGGGACGACAGTGACGTCGATGCGCCGGCCGTCACCCACCGATCCCGTGACGCTTGTCCTCGACGACGGGGCCGAGGTGGAAGCCGACGAGGTGCTCGTCGCCGTCGGCCGCGTCCCGCTCACGGGCGACATCGGTCTCGAGACGGTGGGGCTCAGGCCGGGGTCCTGGCTCGACGTGGACGACACCTGCCGGGTACACGGCGTCGAAGGCGGCTGGCTGTACGCGATCGGTGACGTCAACCATCGCGCGCTGTTGACCCATCAGGGCAAGTACCAGGCCCGCATCGTCGGCAACGCCATCGCGTCCGTCGCCGCGGGCAGGGCCCTGGACACCTCGACCTGGGGTCGGCACGCGGCGACGGCTGACGTGCACGCCCTGCCACAGGTCATCTTCACCGATCCCGAGGTTGCGGCGGTCGGGCTCGCCGCCGACCAGGCGCGCCGCGATGGGTATGACGTGCGGGTCGTCGACGTCGACATGGCGGCAGCCGTCGCTGGCGCTCGCCTGTTCGCCGACGACTACCAGGGCCGGGCCCGCATGGTCGTCGACAGCGCAACCGAGCACCTTCTCGGCGTGACCTTCGTGGGGCTCGGAGTCGCCGAACTGCTTCACTCGGCCACCGTCGCCGTGGCCGGGCAGGTGCCCATCAGCCGGCTGTGGCACGCCGTGCCGTCATTTCCGACGGTCAGTGAGGTGTGGCTGCGGCTGCTGGAGGCGTATCGAGACGGGAACGACGCCTGACCGCTCGCTGACGCCAGATCACGATCCCGCGGGAGTGCCGGCCTGCCCGCACAGATCCCGAAGTCGCTGTAGCTTCGCACGGGACCTGACGCCGAGCTTGGCGAAGGCCTTGTACAGGTGATATTCGGCCGTACGAGGGCTGATGGCCAACTGTGCGGCGATCTCGGCATTGCTCAACCCGGCCTGGGCCAGCGAGGCGACCTGGGTCTCCTGCGGGGTCAGCTGCCGACGGCTTCCGTCGGTCTGCTGACGCGTGTTCTCCCCGGTCGCGAGCAGCTCCCGGCGGGCACGCTCGATGAAGGCAACGGCGCCGACCTCGCCGAAATGCCTGCTCGCGGCGCGAAGCTGAGCCCGGGCTTCGACGCGGCGGTTACGCCGACGCAACCATTCGCCGTAGAGCAGCTCGGCCCGTCCCAACCGATCGAGCAGGCCGGTGCGGCCGAGCCGCTCGACGGCCTCCCGGTATGCCGCCTCCGCGTTCTGCTCCTTGGCGAGCAGCGCCTCGGCGGTTGCCTGGACGCCCAGCGCCCAGTCGCTCCCCGCCGGGGTGGTGCGCTGCACGAGCTGGGCCGCGGTCTCTGCGGCCAGACGCTGGTCACCCGCGCGGACCGCCGCCTCGACCAGCTCGATCAGCGCCTCGCCGGTGACGCCGGGACGCTCCGACCGCACCGCCTTGTGAGCCGCCTCGACGGCCAGGCCGTACTGCCCTGCCGCGTTGTGCAGCGCCGCTGCCGTAACCACCTCGGCGATCCCGGTGTCGTGATGGCCTGCCCACGCGGGAAACGGCGAGGGCAGGTTGTCGCGCCGTGTGCCCTGTCCCGTCTCGGCGTAACGCTGAACCAAGTCCCGCCACGCCTGGCTGTCCCACACGTCCGCGGCAAGCAGACCCGCGAGGCCGAGCCACCGTGCCACCCGAGGGTCGAGAGACGGCTCCCGGAATGCCGATATCGCTGCCCGCAGCGGGGCAACCGAGCGGGCGTAGCCGTCGAGTACCCGGGTGGCCAGCCCGAACAGAAGCTGATCAGCCGGTCGGCGACGTTGTTCGCACACGGCGGCGCGGGCCTCGGTCGCCATGACGAACAGCAGCGCGCGATCCGTGGGCCCGGCGGCGAATATCGCCGTGAGGAGGGCATCGAGGTACGCCTCCCGGGCGTCGGCCGGGTCGAGTGGCAACAACCGCCGGGCGGCCTCCAGCAGTTGGCGCGCGGGGTCCGCACCGGAACGCACGACGGACTTGATCCGGGCCGCGTGCCAACTCCGCCGAGCGGCGCGGACGGCGTCCTGCGACTCCGGCGTCACGATGGCCAGGAGCCGCTGGGCGCCGGCAAGGTCGCCGTGGTCGTACATCGCAGCCGACGCCGCGAGCGCTCGGTCGGCGCGTCCGGCCGGGTCGCTGGTGAGCAGGGCGGCCCTCTCCAGGAATGCGGCACGGGCCGCAGTGCCCCCGCGGAGCTGCGCCAGGTCGGCGTGGGTCTCGAGGTCGTCAGCGAGAGCGTCGTCCTGGGCGGCGGCCGCCAGGCCGAGATGCCACAGCCGGCGCGTCGGATCGCCGACCGTGTGCTGGGCGAGCTTGCGGTGGATCAATCGCCGTTCGGCCGGCGCGGCCGAGTGGTAGCTGACCGATCTCAGCTCGGGGCAGGCGAAGGTGACATGATCGCCAACCTCGACCAGGTGGGCCGCGACGAGGGTTTCCGAGCCGACGCCCAGCTCGGCCGTCATACGCTCGAAGAGCAGGACGTCACCGGTCGGGTCGGCCGCCGCGGCGAGCAGAAGCCGCCGGGACGCCGCCGTGAGGTGACCGTCACCGCCCGGACAGGCGCCTTCGTACGAGCACGAACGGCTGCGACGTGGGCTGGGAATCACGAATCCACCGGCCAGCTCCGCCGCCGGGTAGCCCCGGAGCGACTCCACCAGCATGCACAGGTTTCCGCCAGATTCTGCCAGCATGCGTTCGGCCACGGCGTCGTCGACGAGACCCGGCCAGACGGCCCTGAGCTGACCGCGGAGCTCACCGCGATCGATTGGCCGCATGCGCATCGCCGGGACCTGCCCGAACCGGTCAAGCCGCGGCGTGTGCGTGCCAGCGATCACGATCATCAGGGGTCGGTGGGTTGCCTGGGCGGCCACAAAGGCCAGAACCTCGGCGGTGGGCTCGTCCAGCCACTGGGCGTCGTCGACGGCAACGCAGACGGGTTGCCCCTGGGCGATGCCGCTGAGCAACTCGAGCACAGCGGGAGCGACAGCGCCAACGGAGGGCCTGGGCTCGTCGAGCAGACCGAATGCGGCCCTCAGTGTCGCGAGGTGGACGGCCGGAAGGAGCGCGCAGCCCTCGAGCAGCTCACCACAGAGCAGATGCAACGCCGCGAAGGGGATCTCCTGCTCGGCAGCGACCGCCCGTACCCGAAGCACCCGGAAGTTGGCAGCCTTGTCGATCACAGGATCCAGGGCCGATGAGCTTCCGATGCCGCGGTTGTCGACGATGCGTATCCCACCGCCGGAACCGGCGGTCGCACCCCGCTTCAGCTCCTCGAACCGGTTCTCGTCAGGACCGTTAAGCCGCGGCCGAGGGGCTGCCGGCAGGCCTGCGGTGTCTGGGCCAACGTCCATCGGACAATCCTGCGCGTCGCCGACCGGATCGAGCCCCGGGTCTGCCACCGGTGGCACCCCCGGACCTGGCAACCCTTCCCCGGGTAGAACGCGGAAACAGGACCGGGCTGCTGAAAAGGGACGCCAGCCGTCGTCGCTGGTTGACGTACCGCCAGGCACCCCCGGGTCCAGGCCGGGGGTCCACCGGTGGTGATTCGGAGGCGAAGCCCCTTCTCGCCGAGCCAGGCTCGCAACCGTACGGGTCGAAAACCGTCCTGACGGTCCACAGCAGCGGAGAAGGGGGAGTCGTGCCGAACGTTCACCACCGGTATGCCTCAGTGGCAGGGCATCAACTGTTCTACCGGGAGGCCGGCCCGGCCGATGCGCCGACAGTGGTCCTCCTGCACGGGTTCCCGACGTCGTCGTTCATGTTCCGCAACCTGATTCCGGCGCTGGCCGATCGCTATCACGTCATCGCGCCTGACCATCTCGGATTCGGACTGTCGGACGCTCCCGCGGCCGACGAGTTCGGCTACACCTTCGACGCGTTGACCGACCTCACCGCCAACCTGCTGAAGCAGCTCGGCATCACGCGGTACGCCATCTACGTGCAGGACTATGGAGCACCCGTCGGATTCCGGCTGGCCCTGCGCGATCCTGAGGCGATCACGGCGATCATCACCCAGAACGGCAACGGGTACGAGGAGGGTTTCGTCGAGAGCTTCTGGCAGACGGTATGGAACTACCAGAAGGAGCAGACCCCGGAGACCGAGTCCGCTGTCCGTGCGGCGCTCACCCTGGACGTGACCCGCTGGCAGTACCTCACCGGCACGCCCGACGAGACCCTGATCAGCCCGGACATCTGGCACCACGACTACGCCCTGCTCAGCCGGCCGGGCAACGACGATGTCCAGCTTTCCCTGTTCCGCGACTACGCCACCAACCCGCCGCTCTACCCTCGTCTGCACGAATACCTGCGCAGCAGCGGCGTACCGGTGCTGGCCGTGTGGGGCCGCGGTGACGAGATCTTCGGCCCGGCCGGGGCGCGGGCCTTCGCCACCGACGCCAGCGATGCCGAGATCCACCTGCTCGACGGCGGCCACTTCCTGCTCGAGAGCGCCGGCGACGCGGTTGCCACGATCATCCGCGACTTCCTCGGCCGCCGGCTGTCCGTGGCGATGCCGGAAAGCGCGAAGGCTGCCCCGAGCGGGGTCACTAGCTGACTGGTGAAGCCGACCGGCCGCCGCCGATGTGCCGGCACTCCGGCGGCGGCCACCCGCTCACCTGATCACGCTGCCCAGGAGTAAATGATGGCCATTGCTGCTCCGCGCCTCGACGGCCCGGACGAGAGCCCGCACATCACCGGAGAGTCAGGGCAACTCCTCCGACACGACGACCGGAAGTCCCTCCGACGGCGTGACGTGGAAAAGTTGCGGCAGATCTTCGAGGAACGTTCCGGCGCCCTGCTCCGGTATCTCAAGCGAATCAACAGCTACCGGCCGCAGATCGTCGAAGACCTCCTGCAGGAGACGATGTTGAGGGTCTGGCGGCACATCGGCGACGTCCCGGTCGACGAGGACCACCTCCAGCCGTGGCTTTTCACGATCGCTCGTCATGTGTCGGCGGACGAGGCGCGCAAGCGCGTACGGCGGCCCCAGGAGTTCCAGGGCGAACGTGAACTGCAGAACTACTCCTCGCCGGCTGACCCGATGGACTTCGTCGTGGCCCGGGAGTCCATGCTCGACGCGTTCCGCAAGCTGAGCCCCGAGCGCCGCAGAGCGTTCGAGGAGATCTACCTGCACAGCCGCAGCGCCGGAGATGCCGCCGACCTCCTTCGCGTGCCGATCGGGACGGCCAAGTCGCGAGCCTTCCACGCGATGGAATCACTGAGATCAGCAGTTCTCTCCGCCCGATGATTCGGCAGGCCGAGCCCAAGGGCCGGTGAAGCTGCGGAGGCGAAAGTGAGGAATTGAGTTGTGCACACTGAACTGGAAAACCGAACAGTACTGGTGATCGGCCGCAGCGGCGGCATTGCCGGCGCAATCGTCACCGCCGTACGCGCCTGCGGCGCCGCCGTGATCGTCGCCTCCCGCAACCGCGATGCCCTGGCGGACGCGTACGGCGAGGAGCTGAGCGTCGAATCCGTCGACGTCACCGATGAGGCGAGCGTCGCGGCGCTCGCTGAACGGTTGGGTCGCGTCGACCACGTCGTGTCGACAGCGTCGGCCCGGGCTCGCGGGCGTCTGAGCGACCTGCAGCCAGCCGCCGTGCTGCAATCCCTGTCGACCAAGGTGCTCGGCTCGATCCTGCTGGCCAAGCACTTCGCGCCTCGCATGCCGCGGGACGGCAGTTTCGTCTTCTTCTCGGGCGCGACCGCCCGCAAACCGGTGCCGGGCATGCTGGCGGTCGCGGCCACCAACGGCGGCGTCGACGCGGTCACCAGGGCCTTGGCCGTGGAACTCGCGCCGCTGCGGGTGAACTCAGTCTCGCCGGGAACCATCGACAGCGGTGCCTACGACGCGCTCGGCGAGCAGCAGAAAGCCGAACTGTTCGCGGGTCGGGCGGCCCGCAACCCGGCTGCTCGGGTGGGCAACCCGGACGACGTCGTCCGCGCGGTCCTCTATGCCCTCACGAGCACCTTCACGACCGGCACCACACTGACCGTCGATGGTGGCGAGACGTTGGTCTGACGATGGAGCCTCTCCGTGCCTCCAGACGGGACAGGTCGTGGCGCAGCTCACGAGTAGACCCACAGTTCGTTTCGGTTTCCGGTTAGGGGAGTGGTAGTGGAACAACGACGCGGCACCGATCCGCCGATAGGCGCGGCCCCGGACGGACGGCACGGGACGAGTCCGGCGCCCCTGTCGATTCTCGACCTGGTCATCACTGGCGTCGGGAGCCGGCCGGCCGACGCGCTCCAACAGACGACGACCCTGGCGCAGGCCGCCGAGCGTTGGGGTTACCGGCGCTTCTGGGTCGCCGAGCACCACAGCTTTCCCGCCTCGAGCAGCCCGGCCCCTGCGGTTCTTCTTGCCCACCTCGGTGCCGCGACCCGCTTCATCCGGCTCGGGTCGGGAGGAGTCATGCTCACCAACCACGCACCACTGATCGTGGCCGAGCAGTTCGGCGTCCTGAACGCCTTCCACCCCGGCCGCATCGACCTGGGCGTCGGCCGAAGTCCCGGTGGCCTGCCGTCGGTCATGCAGGCGCTGCGTCGCAGCGGCGAGGGCGCGGGTGGCAGCGATTTCTGCCATGAGGTCGAGGAACTTCTGGGCTTTCTCCGGAACGACTTCCCGGACAACCACCCCTACCGGCGCGACAACGTGCACGTGGTGCCGGTGGCGCCCAACCTTCCCGTCTGGGCACTTGGCTCGGGGACCACCGGTGCAGAGGTGGCCGCACGCCTCGGCCTGCCGTTCGCGGCTGCCTTCCACATCAATCCCGTGCAATCCCTGCGGGCCATCGACGAGTACCGGAGAGCATTCCGTCCGTCCGCTGCCCTGGCCGCACCACACGTGATGGTCTCGGTGAACGTCACCTGTGCCCCGACCGCACCCGAGGCCGAACGGTTGGCTCGACCGGGTGCGCTGATGATGCTGTATGCGCGGCAGGGAAAGCAGGCCGCCCTTCCCAGCCCGGACGAGGCGGAGAATCGCACTTACCCGCCGGAGGAGAAGGAGTTCGTCGAAAGCTGGGTGGGCAACGTCATCCACGGGGCGCCCGACACGGTGCGCGAGGGTCTGACAGAGCTGCAGCGGCGCACCCAGGCCGACGAACTGATGCTCACTTCCATGATCTACGACAGTGCGGACCGCCTACGCTCCTTTGCCCTCGTGGCCGAAGAGTTCGGGCTCACCACAGGCTCCTCCTGACCCGTGACATCGCTGAATGATCACCGGCTGCCGTGCAGCCACGTCAATAAGACGACAGTGACTTTGAGTGATGATCGCGGGTCTCACCGTGCATCATCGTGGCGTGATGCAGCAGGACAGGCAGGTTCTGGTCATACGCCGGGCGATCGAACGGCCGGCGATCCGAGTACGTTACGTGTTCACCACGGGAACCGACGTCCAATTCGACGGCAGCGCCGGTGATGCCGCGTGAGGGCCACCCCAGCCGTCGACGAACAGATGGTGGCCGAGCTGGCTCGGATCATGCTGCAACGCGCCGCATCGGTGCGACCTGCTCAGGTCGCCGCGGAGCGGCGGGTCTTCGACCTGCTGCGTGACGCGTACATCGCTGATCCGAAGCGCGCTCTTGCTGGTGGTGACCCGCGCAGCGGGCAACTCACGTTGGGCCTGCCGGAAGTCGAGTACCTCCTCACCCCGGTGCTGCTGGACGCGTCGGCGCAGGTGCTGTCGTACGTCGTCAGCCTGGGTGTGGTGACTGCGGCCGTGTCGTCGACAAGGAGCGTCCGCCGGTTGCTGGGCCTGACACCGGTGACGCGCCAGGACGCCGACGCAGTCGATCACGGCGAGGCGGTGGCGGACGCGCCGGGAGTCGGCATGCCGGTGCTGACTCCGCAGCAGTGGGCCGAGGTACGGGCACTCGTCGCCCGGTCCCTGATCCAGCACGGCCGGATGCCGACCCAGGAGGCCGACCTGCTGGCCGCCGCGATCGTGGGCGACTGGGTCAGCCAGCCACGAACGGAACCACCGGGGTGACGGCGCGGGACGAGGGATCCGAGCCGGTCCGACCCGTACCCGATCACGATGCTCTGCCACCTGCTTCGCACTCGATGAGAGCGGCGCTGCGGGCCAGTACCGATATCCGTTTCGTGATGCTGGTGGCCGCCGTCCTGGCGTCCAGCGTCGTCGCGTTCGGCTCGGTGTATATCGCATCGCCCGGGGCCGGGCCGGTCAACACCGCGCTGGACCAGTGCCTGGTCGACGTTCAGGAGGTGATCGCCTACGCGCCACCGGATGACGCGGCCGTCCACGGGGCCGCCCTGGTGCGGCTCTGCATGCGTCCGTTCCTTCGGGAGCAGGCACTGTGGGTCGGGGCGGGAATCCTGGGAGAGCTGCTTGTCGCCGTACTGCTGTATCTGCTGCATCCGTGGTGGCTGTCCCGGCGTCGGCGGATGCGCCCGATAGCAAGCGGCGCGGACGCCGAACTGCTGGATGAACTAGCGGATCTGTCCCAGCAGGCGGGGTTGCGCCGGCCGCCGACGTGGCTGGTCGCGCCCTACTCGACCACCCACGGCGGCCAGGCGTTCGGGCTGCCGGGTAGGCGGCGGATCTGCCTCGACGTCGGTCTGCTGGTGCGCTACGACCTCGACCGGGCCGGCTTCCGTGCCGTGCTGCGGCACGAGTTGGCGCATCTGCACAACGGTGACGTCGACCGCACCTACCTCAGCATCGCGACCTGGTGGGCGTTCGTCGCCGTCGCCGTCGTCCCGTTCGTAGCCGTGTCACTGAAGCCCGATCTCTTTCGGGCCCGTGAGGCCTCGGACACCGCGCACCCGGTAGCTGACGTGCTGTTCCCGTTTGTCGCGCTCGGGGTGCTGACCGCGGTGGTGTACCTCGCCCGCAACGCGATCCTGCGGGCCCGCGAGCTGCACGCGGATATCACCGCCGCTGGCTGGGACACGCCGGGCGGCGCACTCGGCAGGGTGGTGAACGCACTGCCCTGGCCGCCCGTGCGGACCCGACGGATCGGCCTGGGCGGCAGGGGGACGGAGCTTCTGGCCCGGCTCGGTAGCCATCCATCGCCCGCACGTCGGGCGCTGGCCGTTGCCGATCCAGGCGTGACGTTGCGGCCCGGTCTCGCCGAGACGGCCGGCTACGGCATCGTCCTCGGACTGGTGCTCTACAACGTCAGCCTCACCGTGGGCGGCCTGCTGGAGGAGTACCTCGTCGTCGGTCTGGCACTGATGTCACTCGGTGTCGGAGCGCTCCTGCTCCGCCTGCTCGCCCGCGCGGTGCTCCGAACCGGCACCGCCGACGTAGCCGTGACACGACGCACGCTGCTGCTACCCGCCGTCGCGGCGCTGGGGTTCGCGCTCAGCGGTCCGTTGTCCCTGACGTACGCGGAGAACTTCGACCTGGGCGGAGCCGGACTCCTGCGCGTGACCGAGTTGCCCGTGGCGGCGACGTTCCTCGTCGCGGGTCTCTTCCTCTTCACCGCCTGGGTGCGATCCGTGGACACCGTGCTCACCGGGCCGACCGGCCGGCCCGACAGACGGCGGCGCCTCTGCACCGCGACCGCGATCACGGTCGGGGCCCCGTTGTTCGCGATCTGGTACGCCACCGCCTTCGGCGGCAGCATCCTGCAGGGCGTCCAGTGGCACTCCACCCAGTCGGGGTGGGGGATCGGTTGGTACGTCCAGCTGGCCGGCTGGACCAGCCTCGTCCACAGCTACTATCCGCGAGTCCTCGTCCAGTTCACTCCGCTCGCCACCGCCGGGCTCGTGCTGCTGTGGGCGGTACCGGCGCTGCTGTGGGGCTGGTTCCGGCGCGCTGGGCACCGCCCACCCGGGGTACGACGGGCGTTGCGCATCGGTGCGGTGGCCGGGCTCGGCGTGATCGCCGTCGGGCTGGCCCTGCCGTTCGCGGCCGACGCGGCGCTGCCCGCCGACGTCCGTCACCTGCCGGCGGACTTCAACGTGCAGGAGCTCACCGGTGGCGAGCCGCTCTACTTCCACCAGGTGTACGCCAATACCTACCTGGCCGTCGCTGCGCTGCTGCAAGCGGCGGGTGCCGCTGTCGTCGCGGCCCGCTCGACGCGACTGCGACCGGTACTGGTACCGCTGGCGGTGACCACCACCGTGGCGGTGGCCACGCTCGGCTTCTACCTGAGCCGGGGTATCTCCGACTGCCTGCGACTCACCGGCCCCGGAGGACCCGCCTGTGAGCTGCCGAGCTTCCTGCCCGACAGCTTCATCACCTTCCAGTTGGCGTTGATCGCGGCATCTGGGGCACTGATTGCGGTGCCGGTCGCGCTGCTCGCGGCGGCCGCCGGAGGGTTCTGGCGCCGCCGCACCCATACCTCCCGAACCCACGCGGGGGTCACCCCGACCCCCGTACCTACCGGCAGAGCGGACGCCACGCCGGGACCAGCCCGCGCAGTCCTGGCCGTCGGGCTCGCCGGACTGGCACTGTTGGTACTGGCCGGTGCGGCCGTGGAGGTGCCGGGCAACTACGCGTTCTGGAAACCGGATCCCGTGCCCGTCGGCACACATCCCGTGCCACCGCCCGAGAGGGTCGAAGCGGTGGGGGATCCCTGCCTCGTGGGCACCTGGCGCGAGGTGTCACGGGAGTTCGACCTGGAACTGGCCGGCCGGACTCACCGGATCATCACCACCGGCACCACCCAGACCTTCCGGCCCGACGGCGTCGTCGTCCTGGACTACGGCAACGAAACCCGCTTCACGACCACAATCGAGCGCCAGCGCATCGACATCGTCTGGTCCGGACAGGCCGACGCCCGCTACGAGGTGCAAGACGGCGTGATCCGCTACGACGCCGAACGTTCCCAGGAGTCGTCGGCCGCCGTGCTCATCGACGGCAAAGTGCGGGCGAGGCTCGGCAGCGTCTCCTGGACTCCCGACCGATACAGCTGCACCACCGACACCCTGATCGAGACCCCCACAGACGCGGGAGCCTGGTACCGGATCGAACTACGCCGAAGCTGACCTCGCTGATCCGTCGGTCGGTGTCTACGGGACCTGCCGGGCGACAGCGACAACGCGACCTCGTCGACCTCCGACGCGGGGGGCTGGCGTCAGGAGACCGACGGTGGCCAGCGGTGTGTGCGCCACTCGTTCCAGGTCGCGAAACCAGCGGGTGGGTCATCGATGGGTTCGGTGCCGTCGAGCTCGCCTGGGGTCGGGACGTTGATGGTGGCAGCCCAGTCGGCGAGCTCCTCGTCGGACATCGGCCACGTCGTGTGCGGCGCCTCGGCCTGGCGCCGATCGAGTCGCCGGCGCTGTTCGGCCGGGGTGAGCTCGAAGTAGCGCATCTCCACCAGCGCGCCGAGGTCCGCCGCTGCCTGTCGCAGAGCGGAGCGCTCGTCTCGACTCCAAAGGCCGTAGTCGATCACAACATTGTTGCCGAGTTCCAGGGCGCGCAGCCCGATCTCGATGAGCCGCCCTTCGATGACGTCCTGAGCCGATGGCGGATTCTCGTGCCCGTAGAGGGCCTTCACCCATTCGTCCTTCGTCAGACGAAGCGCTTTCCACTCGAACTCGATACGCCGGGCAGCAGTGGTCTTCCCGGTGCACGGGAGGCCGACCGTCAGGAACAGTGTTGCTCGTGTCATCAACATCCCCTTCCGATCGAACGCCCATCATGTGCCGGCCTTCGCGGCCAATCGGGCCCACGCTCCGGCTTCGTGCGGCGCTGTTGGGCACCCGGCCACCCGCACGCCGTCCTGGCGCTGGCCGAGGCCGCCCACCTGGCCGTGCCACATCGTCGTGTTGTCACCGTTTCGGTTGCCCCGCGCGTCACTGCCGGCCTCCCGGGAGCGGCGGGGCGGACTTCGCCATGTGGTATGCGCGTATGGCGGTGGACGAGGTGGCCGCCAGGTGCGGACGGGGCGGCAACCAGACGGTCCGCATGCCGAGTTGCTCGTTCATCGCAGCGAGTTGGTACTCGTGGCGAAAGTCCGCTGCCGTGCGCACGCCGCGGACGATGACCGTGGCCCCCCGGCGCGCGCAGTAGGCAGTGGTCAGACCGGTCCAGGTGTCCACCTCGACATTGCTCCAGGCGGCCGGCATGGCCTCGCGCACGCGTACGGCCCTGGCTGTGGCCTCGGCTGTTGGTTGCTTGTCGGCGCTCACCGCCAGCAACACGATGACCCGGTCGAACATCTCCCGAGCACGGGCCACCAGGTCGCGGTGCCCGAGGGTGAACGGATCGAACGTACCTGGATAGACCGCCAGCGAACCGTGTGCCGGCCGCACTTCATGATTCGACGTATCCGTCACCGCCACTCCAACCGCATGGCCACGATCATCCCAGCCGGACAGGTGCCGAACCAACTGGTCAGTGTCGTCGCCACCTGCCACCGCCCACCTCCGGGTCTGCCGCTGACAGGCGCGGCTGTCGCCCGGTTGCCGGTCAGGCGTGGGTACGGTGATTCACCGTAGTGCTGCTGCGAGTTCGGCGGCGTTGTCGAACGCGGTTGCCGCCCTTTCGGATTCGTCTTCCGTGAGCGTGACGGCCTGGGCACGGGCCAGCATCTCGGCTGCGGTCTTTGCATCGTGCAGCACCATCGCGAGTTCGGCGCGGTAGACCAGGACTTCCACCTGCTCGACCGGGTCGTCGTCGGCCTGCGGGCGGGCCAACGCGCTGTCGAGGATCCGAACGGCCTGTTCGACGTTTCCCCTGGAATCGGCCTGCACGACGGCATTCGCCAGGGCCTTGGCCAGCCGCCCGGCAGGTGTGACGGCCGGCAGGGGCGCGCTGGCGGCGTGCCGAAAGACGCGGATCCAGTTGCCACCCGGGTCGATGACGCTGAATCCACCCAACCCGTCGGCGTTCTTCCGCGCCCTGGGCCGGGTCATCCGCGGCGTTCCGGACACCAGTACCTTGCCGTACGCGGCGCGCATGCCGGCGGCGAATGCCCGATGCAGTCCCTCGATGTCCGCGGTGAGTACGAGGCAGGAGCCGTAGGACTGTTCCGGGTCAAACCCGGGGATCTCGAAGAACTGCAACTGCAGGTCGTCACGCTGCACCCCTACACACGCGTTGGGCTTGCGCTGCTTGTACGTGGTGCGGAAACCGAGCACTCCGTAGAAGGTTTCGATGTTGTCAATGGATGCGCACGGCAGCAGTGGGACGGTCACCTCGTTGGTCATGCCCCCTTCCTAAGCGGCGCAGGGTGTCCACCGCACATGGAAATAGCCGATCGTCGACTTTGATCATCCGATCGGCTGGTGACCCAGGATGCGACGCGGCCTATTCGAGCCCGCGGATGCCGTGCCTGGGCGACGCTGCCGCGAACAGACCCACCGCCTCGCGCGGTCTCATCGGCGATGCAGCGGTCAATATCGACGTCGGGCAGCGATTCCACTGACACCGTCACGCCAGTCACGGCCGGGACAGCGGGTCAGTCAGATCGTGAAAATGCTCTACAATCGACCCTGGCCTTAAGGGCGTGGGACGTTCGGCAATATCCCGCCGAATCCCGGGCTACTCGGGGGAGGCGCATGGAAATCGGGGCTGTGGGCGGGGGCGGTGTCCTTGACCCGGATGGCGCGATGGATCAGCTACGGGCCTGGCACGGCCGCATCGACAAGCTCGCCACCGACACGAAGGTGATGAGTGATCGGCTGCGGGAGTTGCAGGTCACTGTCGCGGACGACAACGGCCTGGCTGAGGTCACTGTAGATTCCACTGGCGCGTTGTTGGGCCTGCGCCTGGGTCGGCAGACTCAGCGGGTCTCGCCCGAGGTGGTGGCCCAGGCGGTCATGAACGCGCTCCGGCGGGCGAAGGAGCAGTTGGCCGAGCGGTCGCAGCAGATCATCGCGGAGACCGTCGGTACCGAGTCGACTGCCGCGCGGGCGATCGCCGATCGGGTGGGCAGGCAACTGCGACCCGATCCGGAGCCCGGGTGGGGCGAGCCGGACTCCCGCGACGGCCAGGGCTGGCGACGATGAACAGCGCGCCAGGGTGGACGGCCGACACCGCGCAGATCCGCGCGCACAGCGCGTCGATCGAGGCGTTGCGCTCCCGGTTGGAGGCAGTCCGCGGCGCGAGCGCCCACATCGCGCAGAACGACCAGGCGTACGGGCTGCTCTGCGGCTGGATCTCGGCCATTCTGGAGGGCCGGCACACCCGCCAGGACGAGTTGGTCGCGTCCCTCGACGAGAACCTACGGTTGGTCGCGGACGGCCTGCGTCGCACCGCCGGCAGCTACGACGGCGCCGACAGTGACGGGGCGGCCTCGATGAGCGCGATCAGCAGACGGCTGAGCGCATGACCGACGTATCGCTGGTTGCGGGCGTCCAGTCGACCCGTGAGGTGTGGACCGGCTCGTCGCTGGCCGACGGGGTCGAGGGCCTGGTGGACGCGATCCGCAGTGAGGGCTGGGTGGATGACCTGCTCGCCGGGGTGTCCCTCGGGCTGGACGTGGCCGCGACGGTGCTGGACCCGTTCAGCGCGTTGCTGGCCAACGGCCTCGGTTGGGCAATGGAGTACTTCGAACCGTTGCGTGAGGTGCTCGACTGGTTGACCGGCATGCCCGACGTGGTCGCGTCGCACGCGGCGACCTGGGACAACATGGCTGGCCATCTGCAGCAGATGGCAGTCGATCTACAGGCGCACCTGTCCGGAGACCTGCCGGACTGGCAGGGCCACGCCGCCGACGCGTACCAGTCGCTGATGAAGAACAACCTCGACGCTGTCGCGGGTCTGGGGGGTGCTGCCGCGGCGATGGCGGCCGCCACCCAGGCTGCGGGAGACCTGGTCTCCATGACCCGAGACATCGTCCGCGACCTCATCACGGACCTGGTCGCTCGCGTGATCGTCTGGGCAGTCGAGGCGATCTTCGTGGTCACCATCCCAGTGATCGCCGTGCAGATCACCGCCGCGGTGCTCAAGTGGGCGGGGCGGATCGTGGGCTACACCACCGCGCTCGTCAGCAGCCTTACCAACCTGTCAAAGCTCATCAACGGCTGACGGGGGGACCGTGGCGAAACCCAAAGGACCGCACGACCGTCCCGGTGATGGCAGCGATGGCGGGGAGGACGGCGGCGACAGCGGTGTGCCGCGGCAGCGCGGCGACGGCCCGCATGGCAGACCCACCACCGTCGCCGAGACCCACCAGGCCGTCGCCGCAGCGATCGACCGTGGCCGCCCGGGCGGACCGGGCTCCGAGAACGGCAAGCCCGCCGGCTCGAAGAGCGACGACCCGAAGAACAACCCGGAGCTGGACAAGCACGACCCGAAGACCCTGGAGGAGATCACCAAGGCCCGTGCTGCGGTCGCCGACAAACTCCAGAAGATGGCCGACGACGCGTGGGACCACGTCGACCAGAACCGGGACGAGATTCTTCAGCGGGAGGGATACCAGCGGCAGCGAGAGAAGCTCGTGGAGAGCGGCAAGCACGAGGACGTAGCGGACCTGATCGTGGAACGCACGGCGCTGGGCATTGAATCCCACCGCCACCTCGCCGACGCGATCAACGCCGCGGGGAAAGACATCATCGATCCTGCGACGGGCTTCCGGCTACGCCCCGAGGTCGGCTACGACTCGGATGGCGTCGAGACGCCGAAGATAGCGGACCAGGCATTCCGTCCGGATGTCATCCTCGAGCGGCAGCACAGGGACTCCGACACCGGCAGGCTCGACTGGGAAGCCGTGCACGCCTACGACCTCAAGACCGGCCTGAAGACCGGCATCGCGCCGGGCTGGGCCGACACTGTGAAACAAGTGCTCGACCTGCACGCCAAACCCGAGGAGCTACGGCCGACGCAGCGACCGCTGAGCGTAGACTGACCGGGCCCTGGCGTCGAGCTGCGGAAGGTGTGTATGTCCTCTGCTGACAAGGCACGGCGGTGGCGGCAGATCCTGTCCGAGTTGCGCCCCGCGCTGCCGGGGGAGTGGCGCCTGCGCGGCGTCGGCGTCGGCAGCGTGCTGGCACGCGAGCCGCTGGGCTGGTCCCTGGCCTGGATCGGATACTCCGGTTCGCCCACCCGGCCCGTGGGCTGGCTCACCGCCGGCGTGCAGCCACTCGTAACGCCTTTCACGAGCTGGATCATGACCTACGGCGTGCGGATGGACGAGGTGCAATCAGCGCCGCCGACGGTGGACCTGATGTCCGATGCGGCAGCCGGCCAGACCCGGCAGTTCGTGCTTGATACCGGCCTGAAAGAAATCGACGACTGGCCTCCCGCGCGCCTCGCCGACGTGGCCGAGCGGGACTTCGCCCACGACCCGCGCCAGCGCCGCACACACTGGCACCAGCTACCGGGTTGGCGGGTGGTCAACGGCACCGCTTCGCCAGTCGAGCCCGCGACACAACTCGCCCAGCTGTGCCGCGAGCGGGCCGCCGGGATCTCCGGCAAGGGCGCCCGGCAACTGGCCGAGAAGGCCGCGTTCTACGAACGACTCACCCAGGCATGGCACGACGGAGAACGCGAGTCGGCGCTCCAGTTCCTGACCTCACACCGGGATCAGGCGCTGGCCGCCCGGAAGCTCGACAAGATGCTCACCCCGTAGGTCTCGCCTACCACCCGGTTCGCCTAGGGACACGGTTGCGCTCCGGTCGGACCTGGCCCCCTCAGTGACCGCGGTCCAGCCTCTCCACCACCGGAGCCAACACTTCGGGCAACCGAACCTGCACGGTCCCGGTGGACTGCTCCACCACGATACGCACCGGGTGGAATTCCCCGCCGTGCCACCAGAAGATCTGGTCGGTGCAGGGATCAGTGGCCGCCACGAACATCGAGTTGGCCAAGCGGTGCAGCGCCACCGTGGCGTCGTGCAGGCGGCCCGACACGCTATGCAGCATCACCGCGCTGTACTGCGGCGCCGCGACCAGCGCGCCGTTGTCAGCGCCTTCGGGCAGGAACCGCTTGACGGACATGAGGGCGGTCGTGACGAACGGATTGCCGTCCGAGGCGAGCAGACGAACCGAACCACCGGTGGGCAGCTCATGATCCCGCACGTCGAGAGAGACCAGTTCACGCTCCACGGTCTGCCGCACGGCAGTGCGAACCAGCCCTTCGGGATCGGGGCCCAGTCGCGCCGCCTGAGCGAGGGTCAGCAGGTCCAGACGGCCGGGCCGGTTCACCACCACCACCGCAGTGAAATGCTCACCAAACGGCATGGCCAGATAGTTGTCCGCCTCGGGGGTATCGGCCGCCGGGATGAGCCGCAGCCGCAGTTGCTCGAGGTCGGCCGGCCCAAGGTCGGCGGAGACCTGGTCCGGCATCTCCCGGCGTATCGCTGCGACCCAGTCGGCCACCAGCCCGGGCCACGCCTGCTGGGGCTGGCCCAGGCAGAGACGGAGCAACGGATCCAGGGACACCCGGGCCCGACCACCCGGCATGGCGATGATGACCTCATCGCTTTCCGCCGCGACGCGTGCGCCCGGCATGTGGGCCGGTAACGCGTCCTCGACCAGGGCTCGGACGGTGCCCATCAGGTCTGGGTTCTGCGACGACGACACGCTGCATTCATACCATTGACCACCCGCGACAGCGAATCCCATCGGCGGGGTGACAGCGTCAGCGGCAGTGAAGTCTCAACCCCGTGCCGCGTCGACGCCTGTTGTGAGATCGACCGAATGGCTGTGGTCCCAGGGTGGAAGTGGCCTCCGCCCTGGTCAGGGTGAGCGGGATGATCGGGGCGATGCTCACGACGCAGAACCCACCGTCCGAGGCGCCGGGCGCGGCCAGGACCGGGGTGAGCGTGGACGGGGCCGGTCACCGGATGCGAACTGGTCGGGTTGTCGGCATCCGGCCGGTGTCCTGTCGTTGTCATTCCCGGCCCGTGGTGAAGTTCCCGCACTTGTGAGCGAACACCACCGTCGATACATAATGGGCAGTGCACTGAGCGCCGCTTCAGCGACCAATGTGATCCGCCGACCCGATGGAGGCCCGTCCATGGCGTTGACCCCGGCGACTGGGGGCGGTTGCGGCGAGTCGATGCCACGCTCGCCGATTCAGTCACCGAGGCCCGTCAATTCCGACGTCGAGTGGGACAGCTTCGACCCGCACGCATATGTCCGGCACAACTACGCGGATCTGCGGTCCGACGATCGGGAGATCCTCTGCCGCATCCGAGACTTCTTCGCCGAGGCGAAGCTCTCCGACGCGCGGTGCGTCGACGTGGGGTCGGGAGCGAACCTGTACCCGGCGCTGTCGCTTCTGCCGTTCGCAAAGGCCGTCGACCTGTGTGAATGGTCGACGGCGAACGTGAACTGGCTGCGCACGCAGGTCGACAGCTACGACGAGCTCTGGGACCCGTACTGGCAGGTGTGCGTGGAGCACCCGGCGTACGCCGCGCTGGCGGACCCGCGCCGGCGCCTGGCGCAGGTGGGTCGGGTGGTGCGGGCCAGCGTTTTCACATTGCCGAGGCACGCCTGGAGCGCCGGCACGATGTTCTTCGTGGCCTGCTCCATCTCGGCCGACCGGGCCGAGGCCGAGCACGCGATCGGTCGGTTTCTGGACGCGCTGCGGCCCGGGTCGCCCTTCGCCGTGACGGTCATGCTCGGGTCCCTCGGGTACAGCGTCGGTCGGCGGATGTTCCCGGCCGTGGCACTGCAGCGCGCCGACGTGGTGGCCACTATCGCGGCGGGCGCGTACGACCTGGACGTCCACGAGGTGCGGCCCAAGCCGCCGCTGCGCGACGGGTATTTGAGCATGCTGCTGGCCACCGGCCGTACCCGCGGTTAGCGCCGATGCGTGCCTGCGGGATGCGTCGACGTCATGCTGTCGACGCAGCGTGGGGGCGTGGCATTGCATAGCGCGCCCGATTGGCCGGAGTGCCGACACGCGGCCGTCGAAGCCTTTCAGGTGGCACTCGACTGGCCCGCTACCATGATGCTGAACGGCATAGTGGACCATCGTGGGCACGGCAATACCAGAGGCTTCGAGTCGACGACTACAACAGACGGCGGTGGGTCATGCGGATGCAGCCGCGCCAGGAGATCCTCGACATCTGGCGGGCTACGGTTCGCAGTTGCTGGGCGAACGGTGAATGGCACTGGGGTAGCCGAAGTGGTAGCAACTCGATCAGCGACGCCGAGCAACTGCTGACCCTGTTGCTCCCCGCGGCCAAGGTCCCCGTGTTGTCACTGGACGACCCGGACCGCGCCGACGAAGAGGTGATCGAGGCGCTCAGCCCGATCGGCGGCGCGATCGAGATTCCCCGCCGCCTGGTCAGCGTGATGATCGACTATTTCCGGCGGTACACCGACGACGCCGGCGCGCCGATCTTCGGCGGGGGCAGTTACCTCACCCCGCTCGAGGGCGGTCCGGAGCTCACCGACGAGCAGCGTTCCCTGGACATCGTCGACTCGTTCGCGGTGTCGGTCACACTCACGCTGGCGACGATCGGTTTCGTCAAGGTCTACCGGGGCTCCACCCAGCGGCGCGACCTGTTGGCGCAACTGGACGAACTGGACGCGATGGCGGGTGCGCGCCTCACGGCGGCGATGGTCGGTCTGCTCCGCAGCTTCAGCACCTTCGTCTTCACCTCCACCGACGAGTACGGCATTCGTCTGTGCGACATGGTCAACCAGGACGAGCTGCCGCGCCGCGAGTTGGTGGCGGCGCTGCGCGAGCAGTTGCGGGACACGATGGCGAGCCTGCGTAGCGTGATCATCGGGTCGGGTCGGGTGACCGAGGACCTGGACAACAGCGAGATGCTGTTCGAGTGCGGCTGGTCGTGGGGGATCATCTCCGGGGCCGAGGAGGTCCCGACCACCGAGCCGATCGGCCTGCAGCGTGAGGGCTCGGCGGAGAACGCCCCCTACCTGTACTTCACGGTCATCGCGATGGACGCCATCGAGGACCTGAACTCCGAACGCACCCGGCTGCTCGGGTTGCTCAACGAGGAGCAGCAGCGGCTGTCTAGGGCGCTGCAACTGCGCTGGGAGCTCACCCGGACGTACTGGGCGACGGTGGCGACCTTCGGCAACCGACGGCGGTGGCCCATCGAGGACATCCCCTGGCGGACGACCGACGGTGACCGGACCGACTACTACACCCTCCAGGCCACGTCGCTGGCGGTGAAGGGCCTGATCGCCGTCGGGCGCGGCGGTGACGAGGAGCTCGGGCGGATCGCCTCGGTGCTGGTGGAGCTGGCGCAGCGGGCGCGGATCACCCGCCGGGCGTCGCCGGGCGAGCCGGCGCTGTTCGTGCACGCGCCAGGCAAGCGGGTGACACTGAACGACGACACGTCAAAGCCGATCATGACCTGGAACGTCAACGAGTTCTCCACGGTGCTGTTACAGCGGGCGACCACCGTCGCCGGTCTGCTGAGCAACGCCCGACGGCGCAGTGAACTGCTCGAGCTGGCCGACGAGGTGTGGGACCACCTGCTGCTGCGGCGCATCCCGGACGGCCGGCACCAGGGGCTGTGGGACCACGCCGGTGGTGCCTTTCCCGGCCTGGCGCCGAAGCCTGACGCACCCTCCTGGTACCTGACCGAGCGGGTGGTGCAGGCTCTGGTCACCTCCGGTCAACTGCTGTGGGAGCGGCCATTCCCACGAGCCGGCCGGCTGGCCGACTACGCGCAGGATCTCATCGACGAGGCCGAGTACCTGTTCGACCGGGAGTTGATGCGCGGCACCTTCGACGGTGAGGCGATGCAGCGCAGCATGCGCAGCATCAGAGCCAGCCTGGGCCGGGCGCAGCTACTGGTCGACGAGCGTCCCGGCACGGCGGCCGCTCTGGTGAACACTCTCCTGTTACTGCTCAACGACGTCGCCACCGGGCAGCAGAAGGCCAGCGAGGGGATCTGAATGCTGGTCTTCGTCACGTCGCACAAGGGCGGCACCGGTCGGTCGGTGACCGCGGCGAACATCGCCTACCGCAGCGCGTTGTCCGGTCGCCCCACCTGCTACCTGGATTACGACTTCGGCTCGCCGACCGCCGGCATCACGTTCCAGATTCCGCAGGCCGTCAATGGCGTGGAGGGCGCCGGGCCCAACGGTGGCGGCCTGCACCGATACTTGCGCGGGGAGATCCCGTCTCCGGAGCAGTTGGACGTGTGGGGCACCTCCGAACGTGCCAGCCTGCGGCAGAGGCCCATCGGGTCCGGTCCGCTGGTGCTCCTGCCGGGGCAACGCAACGGTAGCGAGTTCGGCTTCACAAACGACATCGCCAAGCGCTGCGCCGAACTCTTCCTCAGACTGGAGGAGGAGTTCGACCTGACCCTCGTGGACCTCAGCGCCGGCCGGTCGTACGCCAGTCAGATCGCGCTGGCCGCCACCGCGACCTCGACCCTGCGCAAGGTCGCCGTGCGCTGGTTGGTCTTTCACCGGTGGACTCCCCAGCACGTCACCGCAGCGGCGGACCTGGCCTTCGAGGCGGGTGGGATCGTGGCCATGGGCAAGGAGTACGGCCACGAGCCGGACAGGCTACGGGAGTCGCTGCGCTTCATCCGTACGGCGGTGATCGACTCACGTGGCCCGGAGGTCGGTCACCTCGGCCTCGCCCAGCAGGCCTTCCTGCGCAAGTGCGACGCGGAGCTGTCGGAGCTGGCTCGACGACGCGGTGTCGGGCGGACGACGCTGCTCGGCGTGGTGCCGCTGGATCCTCTGCTGCAGTGGCGGGAGCAGCTGATCTCCGATCACGACGTGCAATCCAAGATTGCCAACGTCAAGACGGTGGACGCCTTCGTTGACCTGACGGAGAAGCTTTTCGACGAGACGGCATGGGACACCGCGTGATCGGCATGGATGTCAGGTTCCAGGAGGCAGCTGCGGTGCGTCGTACAGAGAGCGTGGCGTACTCGCATCTGTCCGTGGAGCTGGGCCACTTCTACGCGGAGGACTTCGGCGACGGGTGTGAGGAGCTGAGGCGCAAGTTCGAGCGGATCGCGGACTGGTCGGCCGCTATCCCGGCTCTGGCCCGTCGAGGGCTGCCTGCGCACCGGGAGCCGCGGATCAGCACCTGCTTCATGTTGGACGACTACTTCCACCGCTTCGGCACCCCCCGCGAGGTGATCCCGCAGGTGCAGAGCGCCGCGGCGGAGCACGGCCTGGTCTTGGACTACGTGGCCCGGGAGTCCAGTTTCGCCCGGCACGACGGTGCCGAGCTGGCCCGGTTGGTGGTCGACACACTGGTCGTGGAACCACCTCGGCACACCACCGGGAGTCGTCCACCGTTGAGCGAGTCGGGCTGGCTGTCCAACGGTAAGCGGTCCCCCGGGCACGTCGACGCGCCGGCCATGACGCTGCCACGTCCGTGGTCTCCGCCGTTGCAGTCCGGCGATCCCCGGCACTCCATCTTCGTCGACATCGAGCTCTGGTCCGACGAGCCGGACGCCCGGGTGTGGGCCTGCGCCCTGCTCGCCTCGGTCTGGCAGATGACCCGACTCGGCGTGCTACGGCATCGGGGCGAGACGATGACGCAGCCGTGCCGGCTCGCCGGCGAGCTGCCGACGGACTGGGACGAACTGCCGGCGATCGTGCAGCTGAACCCGGCGGCCGCGCCGTTCTGCGCGTATCGCACGCTGACCCTGATGGGCACCCAGTACCTGCCGGTGGAGCTGGCCGTACGGACCATCCTCGGCCAGGTGGCGGTGCCGCCGGCGGTCGCGCAGCAGGTCGCCAAGCGGGCCGGCGGCGAGGGCCTGCACCTGCCCAGCGAGCTGGTCGACCGGCTGAGCTACGTGTTCATCAGCGACTGAGCGTGCTCAGCGCCCGCACGGCTCGTCGATCGTCACCCGGCCGGCCAGGTCGCGCAGCAGGGCCATGTTGCTGACGCTGATCTGATCCCGGATCCAGTTGACCGACGAGTTCCACTGGCGGCTGAACCCGGGTACCTGCTCCAACTGGTCCCAGATCGGCCGCAGCCGGGGGTGCACCCGCGCGCCGGGCAGCCACAGGTGCAGCAGGTGCTCCAGCACCGGCCGCAGCCGCTCGACGTGCTCCTGCCCGGAGGCCGATCGGGTGACAGCGGACTCCACCAGCGAGGACAGCACTGTCAGCAGCCAGTCGTGCAACGCGAGATCTTCGCAGAGCCCGGCCATGGCGGCCGGCACGTCCTGCGGGTCGAGCACGAGTTCGACCGTACGCAGGGTGGGCGAGTCCACGGTGACCACCGCCGAGACCCCCCGGTTCGGGCGCTCGTCGGTCTGCGCGGTCCAGCGCAGCCGTGTGCGCGCGGTGCGCAGTGGTGGGCGCCGGTCCAGCAGGTCGGACATCTGCACACCGTCGAGCACCCGCCCGGTGATCGCCTCCAGGTTCAGCACGTCGGCGTCGTTGCCGTGCAGGAAGCCCGCACTCAGGTCGGCGACGTCCAGCTTGCCGACCGTCTCCAGGACGCCGGGGTTGGCCAGATAGTGCGACCACGGCTGGCGGCGCTCGCCGGCGACGACGTGGATGACCGAGGAGGCCTGCACGATCCTGCCGCCGGTGATGATCGCCCGGGTGACGACGGCTCCCACCCCACGTAACTGGCGCTTTCTGGCGCTCGGGAGCCAGCAGTCGACGCCGGTGCGGACATCGGGTGACACCGCGTACAGCGATGGACGCCGGGAGGTCAGCACGGCCTCGCCCTCGATCAGGCTGAGCACTTCGGCGCTCTGCTCCTGGGCCAGCGCCGTGCGGTGCTGCAGAAGGCTGGTGTGCACCTCACCGACAGTGAGCATGGCTTCCTCCGCAACGCTGCCACCGACCACCGCGCTCGTTCCGCGGTGTGCGGCTCATGCTGATTGACGTACACCCCTCGCGACCGGCACTGACACGCGTCCGCGTCGGACAACCGAAACTCCACGAGTACGAGATTCGACCGCCCGGATGCGTATCTGTTGATGGCCATCATAGGCCCGGGGTGGACGGGAATCCCATGTACGGCGGGCGTTCGGAGTGTTCGCGGGTCGGACGGACGTGACAGCGACTGATATTTTCAATGGTGCGGTCGCCAGCCACCCCCTGGAGTTTGCCGTTCATGAAGGTCTACATTTCGGCCACACAAAAGGACCTGCTGGAATACCGCGCTGCCGTGCACGCAGTGGCTCGCCGCCTGGAGATCGACGACGTGGCCATGGAGGCGTACGGCGCCGACGTCCGGCCGCCGTTGGAACGCTGCCTCGCCGACGTGCGCCGGTGCGACCTCTACGTGGGGCTGTTCGCCTGGCGGTACGGGTTCCGGCCGCCCGGCCAGGAGTCCTCCATCACCGAGTTGGAATACCGGGAGGCGCTCGCGGCGGGAAAGCCCTGTCTGGTCTTCCTGCTCGCGGAGGACACGCCCTGGCCGGTCGACATGATCGACCGGGATGCCGACTGGCAGCAGATCGTCGCACTGCGCCGCGAGCTCAAGGAGCGCCACCTCTGCGCCTTCTTCTCCGGCGTGGACGACCTCACCGCCAAGGTGACCGCCGCGCTGGCCGACGTGCGCAGTGGCAGGTCCCCGGCCCGCGAGCCCGCCGACCCGGACACCCACCTGCCGGCGGCCGTCCGCAACCAGTACTACAAGCAGTTGTCGCTGAGATACCAGGCCGTCTCGGTGGACGCGGTCTCGCCGCGTCCCACCATCGGCTATCTCACGGTCGGGCTGCCCAAGGTGTTCGTGGAGCCCCGCGTCCACGAGGACGCGCGACCGGAGATGCCGCTGGCGTGGTGGCGTTGGGCCGGGTCCACACCGGGTGACGACGTCGGCGGGCTGCCCGGGGTGGTCAACCCGGAGGAGGTGGAGCGGCTCTGGGAGGAGTACGCGGCCAAGGACGAGCTGTCGTTGTTCGACGTGGTGTCCGACCCGGGCCGGCGCACGATCGTGCTGCTCGGCGACCCCGGCTCCGGCAAGTCCGCAGCCGCGCGGTACCTGGCACTGACGTTGGCCGAGGTCTGCGTCGAGCCTCGACTGAGTGCGCTGGACCGGTACCTGCCCGTCCTGATCGAGCTGCGCTCCTACGCCACCCATCACGGGGACGGCCGGTGCGACGGCCTGCTCGACTATGTCGGCCACCGCCACCAGCAGGGGCTGGCCGGCGTCGACCAGGAGGTGCTGGAGGCGTACCTGCGCCAGGGCGGCCAGGCACTGTTCCTGTTCGACGGCCTGGACGAGGTGTTCGACCCGGCGCAGCGGGAAGAGGTGGCCGCGCAGATCGCCACGTTCGCCAACGAGTACCCGGGGGTGTTGACAGTGGTCACCTCGCGGGCGGCCGGCTATCAACGGCACACCTTTGCCAACGCAGGCTTCGACCACTTCACCCTGGAGGATCTCGACGACGAGCAGATCGCGAGGTTCCTCGGCAACTGGTACCGCTACGTGATGCCCACGCCGGCCGCGGAGGCAGAGCGGCAGCGGCGGCAGATCCTCGACGTGGTGGGCAGTTCCCGGGCGATGCGCGAGATCGCCGGCAACCCCCTGCTGCTGATGCTCATGGCGATCGTCGGCCGTGGTCACCCGCTGCCCCGCAACCGACGTCGGCTCTACGCGCACGTGACCGACGTACTGATCTCCGAGTGGGATGTGACCAAGCAACTGCGCGAAAGCCACGGCGACGTGCCGTCGCTGGACCTGCAGGCGAAGCGCCGGCTGCTGCGTCACCTGGCGTACTGGATGCAGTTCCGCGAGTCCGGCCCCGCCGGCAACTACATTGAATCCGACGAATTGGCGCGCATCTTCCGGGACCACCTCGTCGCGTTCTACGGTTTTGAGAATGAGCGGGCGCTCGCCATGGCCTACTCGATGATCGACAAATTGCGGCAGCGAAGCTTCATCCTGGAACGTTACGGACTGCGACTGTTCGGGTTTGTGCACCGCGCGTTCCTGGAATTCTTCTGTGCCGAAGAGATCGTGGACAGATGCGAGCACGACCCGACGTGGGGCATCGATCGTCTGCGTTCGCTGTTTCGCGATCACTGGGCCGATCCGTCGTGGCGGGAGGTGCTTCGACTGGTCGCCAGCGCCCTGCCCGCCCAGACCGCCAACGAGCTGGTCACCCTGCTCGCCACCGAGGCCACCCAACAGTGGCCGCCGCTGAACCTGACCGGGCCGCCGTGGAACCTGGTGCTGGCGGCGCAGTGCGTGGCCGAGGCGCCGCAGCCCGCCGAACTGGCTGGCGCGGGCGACGCCGTGCTGCGCCAGGTCGTGCGTCTCGTCGAGCATGGCATCTCCGCCGACGACCCGAACCTGGTGGACCTCACCGAGCAGGAGCTGCTCTCCTCGATCCGGGCGCTCGGCCCGAGTTGGCCCGGCCGGGAGATCTTCCTGCACTGGTACCGCCGCCGTGGGGTCCGGACCAGCTGGCGATCCGGCTCTGCCTTCGCCACCCGGATCGCCGCGGTGCTGTCCACCGCCGAGGAGCAGATGGAGGACCTGCTCGTCCGGGAGTTGGGGCAGGGCCGTGAGCGGCAGGCCCACCTCACCCTGGTCGCCGGGCTGGCCGAGGCAGCCGGCCGGCTGGAGGCCACCGGTTGCAGCAGTCGCCAATGCCGGGACATCCTGCTCGCCCAGGCGCACGCCGAGGTCTCCACAGCGGTGCGGCAGGCCGCCGTACGCGCACTGGTCGCCCACTTCGGCACCGACCTCGACCTCGTGGACGTGCTGCGCGACCTCGCCAGCTCCCCCGACCTCGCGGTGCGGGCGTTGGCCGTGCAGTCCCTCGGCACCCGTTCCGAACTCTCCGACGACGTCCGTCAGGTGTTGGCCAGGGCCACCGGAGACACCGCCGTCGCGGTGCGGCGAGCCGCCGCCGGAGTCCTCACCGCGCGGTGCGCCGACCTGCCGGACGCACCCGAGACGATGCAGCGACTGCTGGCCACCGACGCCGACCCCGGTGTGGTGCAGTGCGCGCTGAAGGGTCTGCTGGTCCTGCCGGAGTACGCCGAGACCGCACGGACCACGGCGTTGCGGCGGGTCACCGGCGATTCCCCGGACGAGGTCCGACGCTGCATTCTGACCGAGCTGCTGCGCGAGCGACCCGGCCCGGAAAGCGTCGAGCTGTTGCTGAAGCTGGCCTGCTCGGACACGTCAGCGCGGGTCCGCGCGGTCGCCGTGCAGCGGCTGGCGCTCGTACCCGACCCGGAGGGGCGCTGCCGGGCCCGGCTGATCGATCAGATCGAGCAGGACGAGGACTCCTCCGTGCGAGCCGCCGCGGTCACCGCTCTGATCGACCGGGACCGCGCCGACGACACCGGGTGGACAGTGGTGGCCCGCTCGGCTCACGTCGACGAGGACGCGACGGTACGCCTCGCCGCGGTGCGCGCGCTGGCCGAGGCCTACCCCGACCACCGCACCGGGGAACTGCTGCTGGAGAGCGCTCGACGCGATCCGACAGCGAGCGTCCGGCTCGCCGCCGTCGACCTGCTCACCGGGCGACCGCTGTTCGGCCACGCGACCCGGGATCTGCTCATCAGCCGCGCCTCCCAGGAGCGGGACCCGATCGTCAGGCTGCGGGTCACCCGTAGCCTGGCCCGTCTCGCCGACCCACCGGACCTTGAGGTGCGCGAGTGCCTTGCCGAGCAGGTCAGTCGGGACCCCGACCCGAACGTCCTGTGCGCCGCCGCCCAGGCGCTCGCCCGCCACGGCGACGCCCCGGGCCTGATGGAGACACTGTGCCGGCGGGCCCGCCGAGACAGCTACGTCGGCATCCGGTTGGCCGCCGTACAGACCCTCTGCGCGTACGGGAGCCCGGAACTGGTGACCGACGTGCTGCTGGAATGCGTCGAGTCCGACACCGACCCGACCGTGTTCGATGCGGCAGTGCGTTGTCTGACCAAGCAGGGCTCGGCGTCCATGGCGGTGACGCTGCGGCTCATGCGCCGCCTGTCGGACCAGGACCCGGCGATCCGCGCCCGCATCGCCGCCGCGCTCGGCGAGCACTTCGGTGCCGACCCGGAGGTTCAGGTGCTGCTGGTCGGGCTGGTCCGCGACGATCCGGCCCTGGAGGTTCGCCGCCGGGCCGTGGAGCAGTTGGGCGCCAGCCTGGCCGGCCGCACGGGGGTACGGGACCTGCTGCTGCGGCTGGCTGACGACGATGACTGGGAGATCCGCCGGACCGCGCTGCTCGCGTTGACCCGTCACTACGACACTGACACCCGGACCCGGGAGGTGCTCGTGCGGCTCGCGCATCAGGAGGATGACGGCGCGGTGCGACGGCTGGCCGGGCAACTACTGGCCACGCTGCCCGACACCCGACCCGACGACTTTCCGTGATCGAGCCGGAGCCGTCGGTGCGCGTCGAGCCACGGTCCGATCGACCTCGTCAAATACCATGAGCTCATGACGGATCCGGTCGCCGGCTCGTCCCGCCCGGCCGGCTGGACTCTGCGAGTCCTCTTCGGAGTGATCGGGCTGGCCGCTCTCGTCCTCGGCTATGTCGGCTTCGAGCGCCTGCTCCAGGCCCGGCCGGACGTCGCCCACGATCCGTACGACGTGCTCTACTACGACCTGCAACTCTTCGTCTTCGGCGCCGAACCCTTCCAGAACGCCGGCCCGTACCCGTGGCAACTGCAGGTGGCCCGGTTCGCTGCCCCGCTGTTCACGCTCCTCGCCGTGGCCGAGGCCAGCCGGCTGCTGCTGGCCGCCGAGAGTCGCCGCCTGCGCGCCCGGCGGGCACGTGGTCACGTCCTGGTCTGCGGCGACTCCCAATTCGCGCACATGCTCGCCGACCGGCTCTTCGCCGACGGTGAACGTGTGGTGGTGGTGCGTTCCGAACCGTTCGGGCCGCTGGAGTACCGGTGGCGCCGGTACCTCGGCGTGGTCGGCGACCCGACCAGCCCCGAGGTGTTGCGCGGCGCCGGCCTGTCCCGAGCCCACACCATCTACGCCTGCAGCGAGGACGACGACCGAAACCACGCGATCGCCAACACCGCCAACCGGCTCATCCAGGACCGACGGCAACCACCGCGGGTCTACATCCTGGTTCACGACTCGGAGATGTGTCTGTCCCTGCAGGCCCGACGACTCGGTGCCGCCGGGTCGAGCCGGCTGCGGCTGGACTACTTCCACGTCGACGACGTCGCCGCACGCGCCCTGCACCGGCACCACCCGCTGCCCAGCGGGGGAGACCAACCGACCAGGATCCTCATCGCGGGCAGCGGCGCCTTCCGCCGGGCACTCCTGGTGGAGACCGCCCGGCACTGGCGCGCATCCCGAGCCGACACCCCCGGGGGCCACGCCGTGCCACCCCTGCGGGTGGACGTCGTGGCACCGGATGCCGGCACCGAGATCGCTCTGGCGTCGTCGCGTTACCCGTTCCTGGCCAGCGTCTGCCAGCTGACCGCGTACGACCTGGATCTCGACGGTGTCGTCGGTCTGGGCCGCGACCGCTACGACCGCATCTACGTCTGCGCACCGGACGAGATCAGCGGCCTGCAGTTCGTGCTGGACACGCCCGCCCTGTGGCAGGGCGCCGAGAGCGCCGTGTTCGTGCCGGTCTACCGGCAGGCGGCGCTCGCCGCGGCCTTTCACGGCGACTCCCGTCACGACCTGCTCGACGAGGTGCACGGCAAACTCCGCCTCTACCCGGTGCTCACCCACGCCTGCGACGCCCGGCTGATCGCCGAGGACCTCACCGAGCGGCTGGCCCGGCTGATCCACGAGCGGTACCTCCAGGCCCAACAGCGCGCCGGGGTACGACTCGGCGACGCCCCGGCGATGGTGGACTGGTCCCTGCTACCCGAGTCGTTGCGGCGGGCCAACCGGGCCCACGTGCAGGACATCGCCGCCAAGCTGCTGGATCTCGGTTGCGTCGTGGCGCCCCGGCACGGTGGCACCGGTGACGCCTCGGCCGCCAGGCAGGCCATCGACGACCGGCTCGAGGAACTCGCCCGCCTGGAGCACGACCGGTGGTGCCGGGAACGGCGCGGGGACGGCTGGACGTACGGCGACCCGCGTGATGACGCCCAGCGACGACATCCCGCCCTGCGGCCGTGGGAGGAGCTGCCCTCCGACGTGCAGGAGCAGAATCGCGAGGAGATCCGGGCGCTGCCCGACGTGCTGTCCGACAGCGGGTTCGAGCTGATCCGGCTGACACCCCCGGTGCCCGCACAGCGGAGAGGCCCGAGGGATGCCGCCTGACCTCGGCCCGGTCCGCGTCGGCGTGACCGGGCACATCAACCTGACCCGCGACACCGAACTGCTCGTCGCCGACGCGCTGCGCGTCGAGTTGGGCCGGATCAGCGACCGGCCCGTGCACGGCGTGACCTGCCTGGCGTCCGGCGCGGACCAGGTCTTCGCGCGCACGATCCTCGATCTCGGCGGCACCTACGAGGTGATCCTGCCGGCCCGCGACTACCGGGTCGCGGTGATCAGGCCGGAGAATCGGCTGGCCTTCGACGAGCTGCTCGACCGGGCGGCAGCGGTCGTCCACACCGGTTACGACCGCTCGGACACCGCGGCCTACGTGGTTGCCAACCGGGAGCTGGTCCGACGGGTGCAGCGACTCGTGGCGGTGTGGGACGGCAAACCTGGCCATCACCCCGCGTCGACGGACCGGACCATCGACTGGGCGCGGCACCACGGCGTCCCGACCACGATCCTCTGGCCCGTCGGTGCCCGCCGAACGCCCGTAGAGGACTGACGGGCCGGGCCTGCTGCCGGTGGCGAAGCACCGGCCAGAACACCTGATGGCGTGGTCGGTCGGCTGATTTCCTCGGTCGGCGTGGGCCCTCGGCTGGTGGCGTGGTCCGGTGCGGCGAAGCGGCAGGTGCCGTGGGTGCAAAGGGCGGCGGTACAGGCGGCAGGACGGACCGTTAAGTCCTCCCGATGTGCGGGGGCTGCCGTGATGATGAAGGGATGAACACACGGCGGATCGTGCTGGCGCTGACCTGTCTTGCGGTAGCCGGCCTGGGCGCGGCATTCCTCCTGCTCCGGGGAGACAAGGCGAGTCAGGTGGCCACGGTGGTGTCGGCGCTCGTGGCGGTGGCGGCGCTCGGCGTCGCCGTCTGGGCGGCTCTGCCCAGGCGGCGCTCACGCGGGCTGCGGGTGGCGGACACCGGTGACGCACGGGCTGGAGCCGGAGGTACCGCCGTTTCCGGTCTCACCGCTCCGGGCGCCGCAGCGGGAAGTGACCCGGGAACGGTCGAGGTGGAACGCACCGGCCCGGCCGATGCAACCGGCGGCGGAGATGCCACCAGCGGCATTCGACTGACCTGACCGGTGTCCGACTGAGACGTCGTGTTCGGCCCGTCAGGGCTGAGCGCGGAGGGCTGGGATGGTCCGGCCAGGAAGGACGCACCTACGTGGGACGAACGGAGCCCTGGTGACGGCGCGCGGATGGCGACAACCGTTGGCCGCCGTCACCAGCAGTGGGCAGGCGCACGCCGCGACTGGCGGGGTGGCGGTCAGCGGCGTCGTACACGGTGACGTGGCAGTGCACGCGGCGCCTGCTGCCCGCAGCGGGTACCGGCAGCAGGTTCTGCGCATCGCGCCCCCCGAACTAGTCGGTCGCCAGGCCGAACTGGACGAGCTGGCGGCGTTCTGCACGGCGCCGGACCGGGGGCCCTACGTGTGGTGGCAGGCGCCGGCCTGGGCCGGGAAAACCGCGCTGATGTCCTGGTTCGCGCTCAACCCCCCGCAGTCGGCGAAGATCCTGCCCTTCTTCATCACCGCCCGCTTCGCCGGGCAGAGCGACCGTGCGGCCTTCACGGAGGTCGTCGCCGAACAGCTCGCCGCATCGCTGGGGCAGCCGGCACCGGCCCATCTCACCGAAGCCACCCGCGAGGGCCATCTGCTCAGCATGTTGGAGGACGCGGCTCACCGATGTCAGCGGCGGGGCGAGCGTCTGGTGCTGCTGGTCGACGGTCTGGACGAGGACCGCGGCGTGACCACCGGACCGGACGCCTACAGTATCGCCGCGCTTCTGCCCGCCCGACCGCCTGCCGGGCTGCGGGTGATAGTGGCCGGCAGACCCCATCCACCAATACCGGCGGACGTACCGGCACACCACCCCCTGCGCGACCCCGACATCGTTCGTCCCCTGGACGGATCCCCGCACGCTGCGGCGGTCCGGGCCGACATGGAACGGGAATTGGTGCGGCTGCTGCGCGGCACATCGGAGGAACGGGACCTGCTGGGTCTGGTGGCCGCGGCAGGGGGCGGCTTGAGCAGGTCTGATCTGGCCGAACTGACAAGCATCAACACCTGGGAGGTTGCCCAGCACCTGCGAGCGGTCACCGGCCGGACGTTTGCCACCCGCACCGCCCGTAGGCAGCGAACGGCCGGGCCCGGAGAGGACGCCCGCGAGGTATACGTCCTGGCCCACGAGGAACTCCAGAAGACGGCACTCACGATGCTCGGCCTGGACAGGTTGTCCAGGTACCGCGAGCGGCTGCACACCTGGGCGGAGATCTACCGCGATCAGGGCTGGCCGTTGGCCACCCCGGAGTATCTGCTGCGTGGCTATGCCCGGATGCTACGCGCGACCGCTGACCTGCCACGTGCCGTCGCCTGCGCCACCGATTCCGCCCGCCACGACCGAATGCGCGAGTCGACCGGAGGGGACGCCGCGGCGCTCAACGAGATCGACGCCGCGGAAGCCCTGGTGCTGGCATGCGAGGAGCCCGACCTGGTGTCGACGGCCCTGATCGCCGTCCATCGACGACGGCTTCTGGAACGCAACACCTATCCATTGAGTTTGCCGGTTGTGTGGGCCGCCGCCGGGCAGCCGGACCGTGCCGAGGCACTGGCCCGCGCAATGGACGACCCGGACCATGTGGGTGTCGCGCTGGGGAAGATCGCCAAGGTGGCGGGTCTCGGGGGCGACCGGGCGCGAGCGGCCCAACTGGCTGACACCATCGAAGGTCTCGACGGGTTCGACTCGGCCTGCTGGCGGGCGCGCCGAATGGCCGCCGTGGCGGAGGCGGCGGGTGCCGCTGGCGATCACGACCGCGCCGCTGCTCTGGAGCGCGCCATGGATGTCGTCCTAGCCGATGCCACCGATGGCGAAAAGGCCGATGTGTTGGCGGCGGGTGCACGGGCGGCCGCCGCGAGCGGAAACCGCAGGCGGGCCGGCGAACTCGCTGATGCCATCGAAGAGTTGGCCCGGCGCAATGCCCATTCCTGGTGGCGAAGCGATGTCGAGTGGGCCGCTGATGCAAAGGAGCCGGAGCGTGTGACCATTGCGCTGCGACACCTGGGAGTCCTCGCCGGTACGGTGCGTTCCGCCCAACGGCGGGCCGAAATCGAGGCGAGCCTGGCGGTGGCTGCCGCTGCTGGCATCGGCCAACACGGCGTGGCGCTGCGCGAGGCGGCCGCGGAGTTGAGCCGGTGGGCCGAACCTCCCCTGTGGTTGTTGGAGGTCATTGAGCCGCTCACCCAGGCAGTGGCCGCTTCGGGCGACGCGCCACGCGCCGCACGGCTGGTGGACCTGCTCGCGGCGGCGGCTGCGGTTCCTGCTCATCCATGCTGGCAGGACTCAGCGTCGAGCCGGTCCTTGGCCCGGGCGGCGGTGGAAGCGTTGACCACGTGCGCCGACCGGGAACGTGCGGCAGTGCTGTCCCAGTCGATGGAGACCGTGGCCCGCGCCCCGGTGGTTGAGGACAAGGGCATGCTGTTGGTGGCCGCGGCGGGAGCGGCGGCGTTGGCGGGCCAGGACGCACGCGCCGGGGCCCTGGCTGCTGCGATCACCGACCCGGAAGGACAATCCGAGGCGTTGGCCTTGCTGGCGACGGTATCGCTTGGCCGTGGGGATCATCGTCGGGCAACTGCGCTCGTCACGGAGGCCGAGCGCGTCTGCCGCGACAACGTCCGGCCCGTTCCCAGGGCCCGAGCGCTGGCCGCACTCGCCAGAGCGACAGACGCCGCCGGCAACGGGGAGAGAACCGGACGCCTCGCCGACGCCCTCGCCGCTCTCGCCGATGCCACCGCCGCGCCTTACTGGAGAGCAGAGGTGCAGGTGGAGCAGGTGGGTGTACTGGCGTTGGTGGGTCAGACCGACCGGGCCGAGGCGCTCGCACGCACCGTCACCCCGCTGTGGATGAGGAAGTATGTCAGCGCCCGACTGGTACAGACGCTTTCCGTCCGGAGGGAGTTCGACAGGGCCGAAGCCTTCATCCTCGGCCTCGTGGACCATGAGGAACTGTCCGAGGCCAGCGCGGCGCTGACGCAGGCGGCGATCAGGCACGGCGCGCTCGACCGGGCCGCGAGGCTGCTTGACGTGTTCCCGGGTTCGCCGAGAGATCAGGCCCAGCTGCTGGCCTCTTTCGCCCGGTCGGCTGCCGTCGGCGGGGCCCGGCTCCGCGCCTGCGTACTCGCCGCCTCTCTGCAGGACCTCGCCCGCCTCTGTGCGGGCACCGAGTACCGAGAATCAGTAGCGTGCTACGCGGTGGAAGCCCTGGCCTGGAGCCGCTGCTTCGACGCGGCAGAGGAGCTTGCTCGCGGCATCACCGCTCCGTACTGGCGAGCGGCGGCGATGGGGGCCCGGGTGAAGGCGGCGACGAGGTCGGGTGAGCCGGGACTGGCGGCGGTCTTAGCCAACCGGGCCGAGATGTCGATGCCAACCGATCGGTGGGGTCGGTCCATGTGGCTGCAACACCTGGCGGAGGCGGCGACCATGACGGGCAGGATGGGCGCGGCACTGGATCTGGCTGAGCGCATCCCGCTTCCCGCCTGGCGCGCCGACACCCTGGCGAAGCTGGCGCAGTTCGTCGAGCCCGCCCAGGGACGGCGGCTCATGGCCCGCGCGCTCGCCCTGGGCGATTGGCGTGACCTGCTTGAGAGCCTCCTCCAATTCGCCCCTGCGGCGCTCCCGGCTCTCACCGACACACTTCTCGGCTGGGAGGAGACGAGCGACGGCTACGCCGCAGGTTAGCGGGCTACCAAGGTACTGGGCGTTGGCTCGGCGGATGGAGCAACGCCCTGACGCATCACAAGGAGCGAGGCATGCTGGCCCGAGACGAGCAGTCCGCGGCGGGTGGACGAAGAGGCCAGGCGGGGCCCGTGAAAGTGTCCGGCACCGGCGGGGCGCAGGCGCAGACCGGGGCGGTGGCCAACAGCGGCATCGTCTACGGCGACGTACAGGTCGGTATACAGCCGGTACCGCGTTCCGGGTACGGCGAGCAGATCAGGCGGATCGTCCCGGAGGTTCTGGTCGGCCGCGAGGCGGAACTCAGGGAACTGGCCGCGTTCTGCACCGCCGACGCAGGCGATCCCTACATCTGGTGGCAGGCCGGGGCGTGGGCGGGGAAGACCGCGCTGATGTCCTGGTTCGCTCTGCACCCACCCCCTGGAGTGCGGGTTGTCCCGTTCTTCGTCACAGCCCGGTTTGCCGCACAAAACGACAGGGTCGCCTTCACCGACGTCGTCCTGGAACAGCTTGGCGAACTGCTCCGCGAAGGTCCGGCCCCGTTCCTGACCGCCTCGACCCGCGAAACGCACCTCCTGCGGCTGCTGAACGACGCGGCTCACCGATGTCAGCGGCGGGGCGAGCGTCTGGTGCTGCTGGTCGACGGTCTGGACGAGGACCGCGGCGTGACCACCGGACCGGACGCCTACAGTATCGCGGCGCTTCTGCCCGCCCGACCGCCTGCCGGGCTGCGGGTGATAGTGGCCGGCAGACCCCATCCACCAATACCGGCGGACGTACCGGCACACCACCCCCTGCGCGACCCCGACATCGTTCGCCCCCTGGACCGCTCTGCCTTCGCGCAGGTGATCCGGACGGAGGCACAGCGCGAACTGAAGCACCTCTTGGCGAGTTCGGGGCCTGAGCGTGAACTGCTCAGTCTGCTCACCGCCTCGGGCGGCGGCCTCGGCACCGCGGAGCTGGCCGAGCTCACGGACCTGAACCCGTACGAGGTGGAGGAGATACTGCGCAGCAGGGCCGGGCGCACCTTCCGCCCGCGGGAGAGCCACTCCCGGCCGGGCGAACTCCCTGTGGTCTTCGTCCTAGGGCACGAGGAACTTCGCGAACACGCGGTCCGGATGCTCGGGCCGAAGATACTGAGCGCCTACCGGGATCGGATCCACGCCTGGGCAGACGCATGTGCTGCCGCGCGATGGCCGCTGGGAACCCCGGAATACCTCCTGCGTGGCTACTTCTCGCTGTTGCTCTCGACTGGAGATGTGTCCCGGATGGCCGTCCTTGCCGCCGATTCCGCTCGCCATGATCGGATGCGGGACCTGACTGGCGGCGACTCGGCGGCTCTGACCGAGATCCGTTCGGTCCAACACACCCTGTCCGAGGCGAACACACCGGATCTCACGGCTCTGTTCCGATTGGCCGTACGGCGCGATGCGCTGCACGAGCGCAACGAATGCGTCCCGGCCAGTCTGCCGGCGGTGTGGGTTGAGCTGGGGCAGCCTCGGCGGGCCGAGGCACTGGCCCGGAGCCTGTCTCAACCGCGCCAGCGCGCCGAGGCGCTCATTGCGGCGGCGCAGGCGCTGGCCGGCACGGGCGCACAGGAAGATGCCGAGGCGGTGCTCGCGGAAGCGGCCGAGAACGCACGTGCTGAACGCGACCCGCAGGATCGCGTTCGGGGCCTGGTCGACGTGGGACGGGCCTGGTGGTGGGTCGGACACCAGGCAGCGGAAGCCGCACTGCGGGAGGCGGAGGCCCAGGCGGCCGCCCTGGTCGTCCCCTCCGAACAGTCGGAGGCGCTGGTGACCGTGGCCGAGGGATGGCAGGAGACCGGCCACCTCGACCGAGCGGGGACGGCGGTCTGGACGGTCATCGAGCTGGCCCGCAACGGGCTGTCGTTTGCCGAGGAATGGCGACGCGTCGACCTCCTCGCCCGCGCGGAACGGGTGCTCCACGCGCTGAAGGACACAGAGCACGCCCATCCGGGGTGGCCACACCAGACGCTGATCGGGGACGGAGACCTGCTCTCTGAGTCAGCCTTCCCTCTCCACGTCGCCTGGGTCCTGCGGGACCGCCCGGAGCAACGCGGACGAGTCGGCGACCTGCTGGCCAAAGCCGAAGCCGTCGCACGGTCGGCGGCGGCAGAGGAAGAGGGAGGGCCGGACTCCACCCTGCTGCGGATAGGGATTGTCCTGTCTGCCGCCGGTTTCACCGAGCGCGCCGAGGACATCGCCCGCGACATCAGAGAGAAGGACCAGCTACTGGCCTTTGTCAGCAAAGATTTAGCAGGGTTCGGCAAGACATCGCAAGCTGAAGCATTGGCCCGTTCCATCGGCGACGCCTACCACCGGGTGGCTGCTCTCGGCTCGGTGGCGAAGGCGCTGATCGTCGAAGGGCGACACCCCGAGGCGTTCTCCCTGGCCGTCGAGATTGAGGCGCTGGCGCACGACACTGTCGATCCGCTGCGCGATGCCTGGCAGCTGATCGACCTGGCAGACGCCCTGGCAAAGGCTGGACGGCGCGACCAAGCCCTTCCGTTGCTCGGTCAGGCCGAAGTCCTCATTGCGGCGCAGATTGATGATCCTCAGGCCGCGGAACGAGCAGGGCACCGACTGGGCAGAGCACTGGTCAGCGCAGGGGCGCCGGACCGAGCCGAGGCCGTGGCCCGCGGGCTGACCGATCCGCTGTGGCGCGTCCGGATTCTCACAGCAGTAGGGCAATCGGCGGCCACCGGCACCGACCGGTCACGCGCTCTTGCGGTCCTGCAGGAGGCGGCGGAGACAGCCGCCGCGCTCACCGACCCAACCCACCACGCATACGAGCTCAACGACATCGCCGTCGCGCTGGCAACCGCTGGCGCGGGGAAGCAGGCCGAGTCGCTGGCACTGTCGATTGAGTTTCCGGGAGAGTACGGCAATCCAGCGCTCGACCGGGTGGGCAGGGAACTAGGCGTCCAAGGGCAGCAGGCACGTGGAACGTCCATCCTCATCCAGTGCGAGACGGAGGCCCGGGGACTGAAGGACATCGGTCGCCGCGTCTGGCGACTGACGCTCGTCGCTGAGGGTTTCGCGGCCTGCGGGCACCCGGAACGGGCTGCCCTGCTGCTCGTCGAGGCCGAAGCCGCAGGCCGAAAGCTCTCCGACCCGACGGATCGCGTCGACTGCCTCATCGAGGTCGGCGAGGCCATCATGGCCTGCGGGGACCACGATCGGGCGCGCCTCCTCCTCACCGAGGCTGTGGAGTCAAGCCGTGCCCTACCAAGCCGTCACAGTCGCAGTAGGGCACTCTTCCTGGCCGGAATGGCCTTGGTGGCCGCCGGTGAGTATCGGGAGGCCGAGGAACTGGTACCCGAGATCGACGACCCCGCTCTCCAGGCGCGGGTGCTCACCGCACTGGCGCAGGCGGTGCCTCCACAGTGGGCGCGTCGGCTCGTCGCGCAATGCCTGCTCTGCGCTCCGTGGCGATACGCGTTGGACGGCCTCGCCGTGACCAGCCCGTCGGCACTGGCAGCGGTAGCGGATGAGGAGTACGGAAGAGCAGAGGACGGCGCGGCGACACCAGAGGGGGGATTCAGGTAGGCGGCTGGGAAACTCACGCCGAGACGGCGATGGGGGAGCAGTAGCGGCAGCGTCGGGGCTGCGGTGCTCGTCTGCGCCACCCACCACTACAGCGGGCTGGCCGGACGTCTGCCGATCAGACGATTCTGAGATGCCGTGGCGAGCACATGAGACACCGAACGGCGGCCCGGCTGAATCAGCCGGGCCGCCGTTCGCAGAGCGTGGATCAGAGCGGGCGGATGTTCTCCGCCTGCGGGCCCTTCTGGCCCTGGGTGACGTCGAACTCCACCTTCTGGTTCTCGTCAAGGCTGCGGAAGCCGCTCGCCGAGATTGCGGAGAAGTGGGCGAAGACGTCGGCGCCGCCGTCGTCCGGGCTGATGAAGCCGAAGCCCTTGTCGGCGTTGAACCACTTCACGGTACCTGTAGTCATGTCTGCTCCTCGCAGGCTGTCAGAGACCGCACTGTGCGGACCCTTACGCCGCCGCGTTGATCACCCGCGTCGAAACGACACGAAAAACGAAAAGCGCCTGGGTGGGTTTCGGATACCCATCAGGCGCTGGAAAACGTCTACGGAAATCAAAACTGCAACTCGGTTACCGTAGCAGACGATCCGTCGTCCGTCCCGTGTGGGGGAGTGGGGACCTGGTCACTGGTCTGCCTCATCGATGCCACACTGGCGCAACCGCGGCGCGAACGTCGACCAACCTGCGGCAGGATCGTGCTCGCCGTGGCCGCCATGCACGCTCCACGCAGCTGGGGAGGGCTGCCAGGGGCATCCTGGCGGCAAGGGTCGACGCTTCTTGCGCGGCGGGCAGTGGCGGGGTCGGCTGACGCGGCCCGTCCGAGAGGATTGGGCAAGAGGCGAAGAGGATCGCTCTTTTCGCGGGTCCGGCACAGCGGTCTTCTGGAAGGGACACATTCCCACGGGTTCCGACGAATCCTCAGGACCAGGAGGCACACAATGAAGGTAGCCGTCGTCACCGGTGCCAGCTCCGGCATCGGCCAGAGCGCCGCCCTGCAGATCGCCGGGCGCGGTACCGGCGTCATCCTGACCTACAGCTCCAACGAACAGGGCGCCAAGGACACCGTCGCGCGGATCGAGCAGCAGGGCGGCACTGCCGTGGCACTGCACCTGGATCTCGGCGATACGGCGGGATTCGCCATCTTCCGGGAGGCCGTTGCCGAGGTGCTGCGCGAAACCTTCCAGCGGCACTCCTTCGACCATCTTGTCAACAACGCCGGATTCGCCGGCATGGCGATGATCGAGGACACCCGCGAGGAGGAATTCGACCGGCTCACGGACGGCCTGTTCAAGGGGCCCTTCTTCCTCACCCAGGCCCTGCTGCCGCTCCTCGCCGACGGCGGCGCCATCGTCAACCTGACCAGCAACTCCACGCTGCCCCAGGTGACCGCGCCGGGATACTCCGTCTACGCCGCCCTCAAGGGCGCCGTGGCGGTGATCACCCGCTACATGGCCAAGGAGTTCGGTCCCCGCGGCATCCGCGTGAACTCGGTCGCACCGGGAGCCACCGTCACCCGCTTCGCTGACGACGCGTTCAGCAAGAACCCGGAGATCATCCCGGAACTGGCGAAGACCTTCACTCTCGGCCGCGTCGGCGAGCCCGACGACATCGGCATGGTCATCGCCGTGTTGGTCTCCGAGGAGGGCCGGTGGATCACCGCCCAGGACATCGAAGTTTCCGGAGGCCAGAACCTCTGAACCAACTCCTGCGGTGAGCGACACCGCCCCACGGCTCGTTGCGCGACGAGCCAGGACAGCCGCCCACGAGCCGCTCTGCCTGGTGGGGACACCGGTGTGCTCGATCCTGCCAGGTCAACGCCACGGTGTGGAGGTTTGTGCATGAATAGACCCGTGTCTGCCCTTGACGAAATGCGTGAGCTTCTCGACCGGCATGCGCGGCCCGACATGAGTACGCCGATCGAGGGCGTCAGGGTATGCAAGTTCAGCCATCCGAACGCGTCGGCGGCCGGGATGTCCGGGACCGTGCTCGCCGTCATCGCCCAGGGCGGCAAACGCCTCGCCCTGGGCGAGCACCTCTACGAGTATGGGCCCGGTGAGTATCTGATCGCCTCTGCCGACCTCCCCGTCACCGGCCATGTCCTGGACACCGGGCAGCCCACCCTCGGCTTCGGCATGACTCTCGCTCCCACTGCGCTTGCTGAACTCCTCCTGGACGCCGACCCCCGAGACCTGCCGCCCACCCCCCGCACCGCATCACCAGGCATTGCCGTCTCCACGGCCTCGCCCACACTGCTGGACGCCATCGTGCGCCTCCTGCGACTGCTGGAGCAGCCTGCAGACCGCAAGATCCTCGCCCCCATGGTCAAGCGGGAAATCCTCTGGCATCTCCTGCGAGGTGAGCAGGGGGCCGCCATCCGCCAGCTCGGTCTCGCCGACAGCGGACTGGCCCACATCAACCGCGCCGTACGTCAGATCCGGGAGAACTACGCCACCGCGTTCCGGGTGGAGGACCTGGCGGAGATCGCCGGCATGAGCGTGTCCGCGTTCCACCGCAACTTCCAGGCAGTCACCGGAATGAGCCCCATCCAGTTCCAGAAACGCATCCGCCTGCAAGAAGCCCGGCTCCTGCTCGCCAGCCACCCCTCAGACATCACCGGTGTGGGCCTCAGCGTCGGCTACGACAGCCCCTCCCAGTTCAGCCGTGAATACCGCCGCATGTTCGGCACACCGCCCAGCAAGGACACCCAACTCCGCACTCCGCCAGCAGAACTCTTCACCGCGCTGCCCTGATCCTGATCCTGTCGGGACCCTGGTGTTCCCGCTGTGCGCAGGCACGTCCGGGCTGCGTCCGGTCGGCAGGCATCCATGAAGCGAGTCGCACTCGCGTGCGGCGCATCGTGGGCTGGTTCCGGCGTGCGACAGGCGGCTTTGCGAAAGACTGAAGCCATCAGCGGCGGTTCGTTGATCGATTTCTGCAGGACCACGCCTGCACTGCGTGCCCCGATCACGACTGACGGCGGGGTCAGTGGAGCTGACTGGCGTGGCTGACGAGGAGTGGCGACGGTGAGTAATACAGATCTTGGCGCCCGCAGTGATCGGGGCAGTGATTACGCCGACCTGTCCCGCCTGGTCCGAGGCGCGGGTCTCCTCGACCGGCACCCCCGCCGCTACGCGGCGCGGGTGACAGTGGTGTTGGTCGGTCTCGCGCTGATGGGCGTCGTGTTCGTCCGCCTCGGGTCGTCGTGGTGGCAGACGGCAACCGCCGCCGGCGTCGCAATGCTGTTCGGGCAGATGGCCTTTCTCGGGCACGACGCCGGGCATCGGCAGATCCTCCGGTCCCGCCGGGCGAACGACGTGATCGGCTATGTCTGTGCAAACCTGGTGAACGGGATCAGTTACGGCTGGTGGGTCGACAAACACAATCGCCACCACGCGCATCCCAACACCGAGGGCCGCGACCCCGACCTCGTGGTGGCCCCGCTGTCCTTCACCCCCGGTCAGGCCGCGACGCAGCGCGGTCTGCGCGCGCTGTTCGTTCGGCATCAAGCGGCGCTGTTCTTCCCCCTGCTGATGGTGGAGGGTCTGCATCTGCACGCCGCGAGCGTCCGGGCGGTCGTCTTCCGCAGCGGTCTGCGGCACCGACGAGCGGAGGCCGGACTGCTCCTCCTGCACTCCGCCGGCTACCTCGCGGTCGTGTTCCTGGTCCTGAGCGTTCCGCAGGCGATCGTGTTCATCCTGGTCAATCAGGCACTCTTCGGCCTCTACCTGGGCAGCTCCTTCGCCCCGAACCACAAGGGGATGCCGATCCTGACCGGGACCGATGACCTCGACTATCTACGCCGTCAGGTCCTCACGTCTCGCAATGTGCGCGGGGGTCGGCTCCTCGACGCCCTACTCGGTGGGCTCAACTACCAGATCGAACATCACCTTTTTCCCAGCATGCCCCGGCCGAACCTGCGCCACGCCCAGCCACTGGTCCGCCAGTTCTGCGCCGAACATGGCATCGCCTACCACGAAACCACCCTGACCCGGTCCTGGGCCCAGGGGCTGGCACACCTGCGGACAGTCGGGGCCGGATCGGGCCGACCCGGCAACGACTGAAACCGTTCGCGCATTCTGGATCATGACGACCTGCGTCCGTCATCCGCTCACTGGCGGCTCTCCCTGATCTTCGGCAATGGCGTGCCGTCCTCGCACCGCGCCTTGATCTCGCTCTTGTTGCCTGCGGACAGCAGCACCACCTGGATCTCCTTGACCGGCCCGGAGTTGTAATCCTTGAGGCGGTAGCCGGGGGCAGGATCGACGTCCACAACGCGAATCTGATCGCCGGTGCAGAGCACAGTCACCACACCACCGAGTGCCCGAAGGGGCGTACCTGGCTTCGGGGAGGTCGGCGCCGGCGCGGCAGTGGACGGTCCCGTCAGATGCTCGGCACTGGGTGACGTTGTAGGGCCAGGGCCGGCCGAGGAACCGGCTCGGGCTGTCGCTTCAGCCGGCCCCGTCGCAGCGGTCACCGCGCGGCTCGGTAGTGAGACCGGTGCGGGCACCGCGGACGTTTGCCGGGGAGCAGGTACCTCAGTGACAGACACATCGAAGGCAGCGTCGGGCGGGGTGGCGCCGTCACGTGTGGCGACGTTGCCCGATCTGCCATCGGCAGGTACGAACTGGGGGAGCAGAAGCGAAATGATCCCTGCCGTCGCCAGGAGAACGGGGATCAACACGGCGTTGGGGATGCGGCGACGCCGACCGGGAGAGGGACCGGCGGTAGCCGGGGCAGACACGGGCGAGACGGATGCCGGCTGGGCCGCCTGTTTCACCCGCCGCTCGGCGTCCTCGGCCAGACCGTGCAGGGCCGTGGCCACCTCCGCCGCGTCCGGCCGATCAGCGGGATCCCTGGCGAGGCAACGGTCGAGGAGGTGGTGAACCTCCGGCGACACTCCCTCGATATCAGGCAGCGGCGCCGGATCGACGTACACGTGAGCAGTCAACATCTGCGTGGGGGTTTCCGCCGACCAAGGCAGCTCATTGGTCAGCGTTCGGTACAGCAGGAGTCCGAGCGCGTAGACGTCGGAGGCAGGCAGCACGGTGCCAGCGGCGAGCCGTTCGGGCGCGAGGTAGGCCGCGGTGCCCAAGAGCTGTCCGTCCGCCTCCAGCTCCGGCCGACCGACAGTGGTGGCGATACCGAAATCGACCACCTTCACACCGGCCGGTGTCAGCATCACGTTGGACGGCTTGATGTCGCGGTGCACCAGCTGACGTTCGTGCGCGGCGGCGAGCGCCTCGGCGACCTGCGCGCACGTCCGCATAGCGGTGACCGGCGGCAGCGGACCGGCGGCAAGTCGTTGGGACAGGGTCTGGCCGGGCAGCAGTTCCATCACCACATACGAGACCTGGCGGCCGGCGGCATCGGTGTGCTCGCCATAGTCGTACACACTCGTCACGTGCGGATGCCAGAGGCCCGCTGCGGACCTGGCCTCTGCCTGGACGCGTTGCCGTGCGCCTCGGGCGCCGGCCTGCGCGCCGGCCAGGACCTTGACTGCCACCCCACGTTCGAGGACGCGGTCCCACGCCCGCCAGACGACCGACATGCCGCCAGCGCCGAGACGGCTCTCGACCTGATACCTGCCGCCCAAGAGATCACCGACCATCACTGGGACAGCTTGCCAGAGTGGACTCGCGGTGGCATGGCGACCGAATTCGACACTTGTCAGATGCCGTCAGGGGCAGAGCGTTCGTCGCTTGACGGCCGTGGACTTAGTTGCGCGTGTGCGGCGTCTTCGTTCCGGGGTGGCGGCGGAGCAGCAGCTCAGGGGTGCCGCAGTGGGCCAGCTGCCACGCATGCACTGCTCGCGGGTCAGTTCCGCGCAGCGGCGCCCCGTGACTTCCCGGTCGGGGTGACCGAGGACGAGCGGGCAGTGCTCGGCCGGCACTTCGGTGTGCGGTGGGGGAGAATCGAAATCATGTTTGTCATCAAGGAGCGGTTCTTCTCGATCGGCGACGACTTCGACGTGCTCGACGAGCACGGCAGCAAGGTCTTCCATGTCGACGGCAAGGTGCTCAGCGTCCGCGACAAGGTCGTCATCGAGGACGCCGCCGGCCATGAGGTCGCCACGCTGCACCGGCACCTGGTGGCACTGCGCCCCACGTACGAGATCCGCATCGGCGGTGAGAAGGCCGCAGAGGTCCGCAAGAAGCTGCTTACGCCGTTCCGCGAAAAGTTCACCATCGACGTGCCGGGGCCTGACGACCTGGAGATGAAGGGTGACCTGCTCGACCACGAGTACGTGATCGAACGCGACGGCACCGAGGTGGCCTCGGTTTCCAAGCGGTGGCTGACCATCCGGGACACCTACGCGGTGCAGGTCACTGCCGGCGTCGACCCACTGCTCATCATCGGTAGCGTCCTCGCGCTCGACCTGGCCATGAACCGCGACAAGAAGAAGAGCGACGACGACTGACCCCTGCCGCAGCCGCATCGCTGAGGCTCGTCGCCGGGACGGTCTGACGCGATCCCACGCCGCGAACAGCCCGTGACCAGGCTGGGCTACTGGCTGTGGGGCCGGATGTTGTGGTTGAGGTGGAACACGTTGTGCGGGTCCCAGATCGTCTTGAGTGCGGAGAGCCTGGCGAGCTTGGCGGCCGGGTAGGCGCGGCGTACCCCACTTTGCCCCTCGTCGGCGGCGAGCGAGTTGACGTAGACGCCGTTGGCGTACGGGTCGAGGGCTGCTCCGGCACTGCGAGCCGCTGCCATCCGGATGTCGTCCTCGGATGGTGCGGTCCAGCGGGAGCCGGCGCCGAACTCGAACATGGTGCCGCGGTGGCTGAACGCCGCGTCGGCGTCCGCGACGTCGGCGATGGCGCCGCCGTGCGCCTGGAGGCCGACGCTGGCCAGGTGGGCGCCGGTGTGCAGGTCCGACGCGCCGCGCAGCAGGAACGCCTCGATCGCGGCAGTGGGGAAGCGCCGCAGGTAGTGCGCACTGGAGTACCGGCGGTAAGCGTGGCCGCCGACGGAGTCGTCGCGTTGCTGCAATTGAAGGTATGTGGGGGTGGTGACCCGCTCGGCGAGCGGGCGTCCGAGCGCGCGCATCGCCGGCAGCAGCCGGTGACCCTGTGCCGGGTCGCCGACCCATACGAAGCCGACGGTGGCGACAGGGCCGGTGGCAGTGCTCTGGACGTCGGCGGTGAAGGTCGCCTGCCGCGGCGCGACGGTGTTGAGGTCCCGCCAGCCTTCGAGCACCGGTACGGCGTCCTCGGCGCGGAAGTCGAACTCGGCGACCAGGGTCTGCGTTCCGGTGTGGTGCAGGTGAAATTCGAAGTCGGTGACGATGCCGAAGTTGCCGCCCCCGCCGCGTAGGCCCCAGTAGAGGTCGGGGTTCTCGGTCCGGCTCGCTGTCGCCACCTCCCCGTCCGCGGTGACCATCGTGTAGGAGATGACGTTGTCGCAGGCCAACCCGTGTTGGCGGGCGAGCCAGCCCATGCCGCCGCCGAGGGTCAGGCCGCCGACACCGGTGTGCGAGACGTTGCCGGCAGTCGTGGCGAGGCCGTATGGCTGCGACGCCCGATCGAGTACGTCGAGTAGTGCGCCGCCCTGGACCCGGGCGCGTCGCCGAATCGGGTCGACCCGAACACCGTTCAACGGGGTCAGGTCGATCATCAGGCCGTTCGCGGGGACGGCGTGGCCGGCCACGTTGTGCCCGCCGCAGCGCACCCCGATCTCCAGGTCGAGTTCGCGGGCCAGGCGCACCGCGGCCACCACGTCGGCGACGCTGGCGGCCTGCACGATCATCCGCGGACGACGGTCAATCATGGCGTTCCAGACGGTGCGGGCCGTGTCGTAACCGGGACTACCCGCCGTGAGGACGCGGCCGTCGAAGTGGGGGTTGGTAGTTGTCGTCATGCGTCTGAGCCTGACGGAAATCGGTACACCCGTTAAGGTCCGATTCCATGGCCCGAACCAGGACCAATTCGAGCACGGCGGAGGACCTGCTCATCCATGTCGACCGGTCCGCTGCCGAACCGCTGCACCGGCAGATCGCCGCCTCGATTCGGGGCAGCATCCGGGCCGGTCGGTTGCGCCTCGGGACGTCCCTGCCGCCCACCCGCACCGTCGCAACCGATCTGGGAGTCTCGCGCGGCGTCGTGGTCGAGGCCTACCAGCAACTCGTCGCCGAGGGCTACCTCACCAGCCGGGCGGGCGGCTACACCCAGGTCGCGGTCGAGCTGGTTCCTCCCTCGGCGGGTCGGCGCGGCGGGGATCGGCCAGCGGCCCGGATCGACTTCGGGTACGGCCGGACCGACGTGTCGTCATTCCCTCGGGCCGCCTGGCTGCGTTCGGTGCGAACGGTCCTCACCAGCACGCCGAACGAACGCTTCGCCTACCTCGACGGGCGTGGCGTACCCGAACTGCACGCAGCCCTGATCGACTATCTCAACCGGGTCCGCGGCACATCGGCCCGCCCGGAGAACGTCGTGATCTGCAGTGGCTACGGCCAAGGCGTCGCGCTGACACTTCAGGTGCTCGCGGCGCGCGGCGCCCGCAGGGTGGCAGTCGAGGACCCATCCGCTGACGACGACGCCCGCCTCGCCGCGGCCGCCCTCGGCCTGGACGTGATCGGCGTCCCGGTCGGGGCGGACGGCATCGTCGTCGAGAAGCTCGAACGGACCGACGCGGACGCCGTCGTGCTGACGCCCTCACACCAGTGGCCCACCGGCGGCGTCCTGTCCGCCACCGCGCGGGCCCGGGTCATCGGCTGGGCGCAGCGCCGCGGGGCCGTGGTCATCGAGGACGACTACGACGCGGAGTACCGCTACGACCGCTCGCCCGTCGGCGCCATGCAGGGGCTGGCACCCGACTCCGTCGTCTACTGCGGAACCGCGAGCAAGACCCTGGCGCCGGGGCTGCGTCTCGGGTGGCTGCTGACGCCGTCACATCTGGTCGACGACATCACCGCGGCCAAGGTGCGGGCCGACCGCGGCTCGCCCGTCATCGACCAACTGACCTTCGCCGACTTCCTCACCCGCGGCGAATTCGACAGGCACCTACGGCGCATGCGCCCGGTCTACCGCCGCCGCCGCGACGCACTCCTGGCCGCGCTGCGCGCGCGGTTGCCCGAGTTGGAACCGGTCGGTGTCGCGGCGGGACAACACGTCGTCACCTGGATCCCGCACGACCTCGACGAGGCTTCAATTGTGGCTGCCGCCGCCCGGCGCGGGCTGGTCGTGCAGGGCGTCTCCCGGTACCGACTGAGCCCCGCCGGACCCGGCGGGCTGATCTTCGGCTACGCGACTCTCACCGAACGCTTGATCACCGACGGAGTGGAAGCCCTTGCCGACGCGGTCGCAGAGGTCCGTGCGCAGATCTGCCGGTGACGGTGCCCAGACTGCTAGTTGGTCTGAGCGCTTGGACAATCTCCGCGGTGGGGACGGGGCAGCCCGTGATCGCTTCGTCGCGGTCGATCTCACCTGCGATGGGTGGTTCCTGTTGGGGCGAGGGTCGGTCGGGGCACTGTGGACCGGCGCGCATTCCCCGGATGATCTCGCCCCGGCCACCGAGGCATACCACGCGGGGCTGCTCCCTTGGGGGAAGTCCACAGTGTCTGCGGTCTGACCGTGGGCTTTGTGCCTGGTGCCGAACGCCCAACGGCCGCTCGCCGTGCTTGGCGAGCGGTCGTCGGTACCTTCGTTTCAGATGCCGCTCAACAGCGGCCCAGGTCCTCCCACTGCTGGGTCCAGCCTGGCTCGGATCCCTGCGTCCAGTGCCGGGCCCGCCACAGGTGCTTGCCGTCACCCGACGACGGACCGCTCGGATCGCCGTACTTGCTCTTCTCGTGCTTCACGGTCTGGCCGCCGGTGTAGACGGTGCCGAAGGCCCACTCCGGTGCGGTGGAGCAATTGCCGGCTGGCGGCGGCGTGGTGGGTGGTGTGGTGGGCGGGGTCGTCGGCGGCGTGGTCGGTGGGTTCGTCGGGTTTGAGCAGGTGCCCGTCGTGGCGACAGTGTCCGCGAACGTGCTGCCCGCCGACCGGTACGCCGTCGTCTTCGACGTGACCTGCGCCGGGGTCAGGACCTGGTTCTTCGCGAACAACACCCAGTCGACCTGTTGGATGTAGGTGCTCAGCCCACCGGTGTGGGCCGCGGTGTCGATGAACCAGAGATTCCAGTTGATCGTCATGGTCTGCCGCGGGTAGAACTTGCCCGAGTGGTCGCCCACCTGGACGCCGTCGATGTAGTAGATGACGTGTCCGTTCGCGACGGTTGCCACCAGGTCGTGCCAGCCGTTGAGACTGCTGCGCTGCTCCGAGTGCATGTTGTCCGCGTACCAGGGGTCGTTGCGGTAGGTGTACCAGGTGGTCTGGTAGTTGATCGGGCCGGTCTCGCCCCACCCTCCGTTGGGCAGGTATTCGGAGATGTCCAGCTCGCTGTAGGTCGGGTCGAGGTCACCGTTCAACGGACTGATCGTGAAGAACGTCTGGTTGATGTGGTCGCCGTCGTTCCCACTGGTGGGGGTGTCGGTGAAGCGCACCCGGCTGGCGTACGTGCCCTCGAGGTAGCGCTTCTGGGTGCTGTAGAGCTCCGCCTGGTTGGTGCCGGCGCCGGTGCCGTCGGTCGAGGCGGTGAGCTGCATGACCTTCTGGCCGCTGACGGTGGGGAAGGTGATGCTGTTCGGTGACCAGGTTGCCCCGGGCACGCCCGGACCGCCGGAGTAGCTGCGCGGGGTCCAGCCGTGCGCGGTCAAGGAGTTGTCGCTCGACGATGTGTAGGAGAAGTCGTCGAACAGGTAGCCGCATTCGGCGGCGGAGGCATTCGGTGCGCTGGCGAACACTGCCAGCGTGCCGAGCAGGGCCGCTACTCCCGCGAACCCTATTGATCTACGTTTGTCGATGGACATGAGCCGGGTCCTCCGATGGGTGGGGGTGGAAAGGGGACCTACTTGACCGCGCCGGCGGTCATACCGGCGCGGATGTGCCGTTGGAACGCGACGTAGGCGACGAGCACCGGCAGCATGGCGATGGTCAAACCGGCGAACAGGCCGCTCCAGTCGCTGCGATACCCCTGGCTGACCGACAGGGCGGCCAGACCCTGTGCCAGGACGTACCGGTCCGGGTCGGGATTGAGAACCAGTGGCAGCAGGTACTGGTTCCAGAGCCCGAGGAAATTGAAGATGCCGACCGCCACCAGGCCCGGCCGGGCCATCGGCAGCATCACGCGGAAGAAGACCCCGCCGTGCGAGCATCCGTCGATGAACGCCGCCTCCGCCACCTCGCCGGGCAGCGTGCGGAAGAACGCGTGCAGGAAGAAGACCGTGAAGGGTACGGCGTACGCCGCGTAGACCAGGATCAGACCGTGGTACGTGCCCAGCAGGCCCAGCTGCTGGACGACGAAGAACAGTGGCACCAGTGCCAGGAACACGGGGAAGAACATCGCCGCGACGAAGGTGTAGTAGATGAACCGGTTGCCGCGGAACTCGTAGCGCGCCAGGGCATAGGCGACCAGTGCGCCCAGCAGCATGGTCAGCACCAGCGCGCCACCCACGACGACGACGCTGTTGAGGAAGTAGCGACCGATGCTGGCCTGCGTCCACGCCCGGGACCAGTTGTCGAACTGCGGTGCGGCGGGCAGTGACCACGGTTCGTTGAGGATCTCGTCGTCGGTCTTGAAGGAACTGATCACCGCCCAGAGCAACGGGAGCGCGGTGACCACGGCCCAGGCCAGCATGGCGAGGTGCACCGGGAAAGCGGTTCCGGGGCGCCGACCGCGACGTACCGGGGAGGGCCGGGCCGCGACCGCCGCCGCTCGCTCACCTGTCACGGTCATGCCAGCTCCAGCCTCTCCTTGCGGCCCGACCGCAGGGCCAGCACGGCCAGGGTCAGCGTGGCGAAGAACAGGGCGACCCCCATGGCTGAGGCGTAGCCGAACTTTCCGTACTGGAAGGCGTTGCGATAGAGCGACAGCCCGATCACCTCGGTCGCGCCATCCGGTCCGCCGGGCCCGACGGTCATCACCTGCACGACGGCGAAGGCGTCCAGCGCGGCTATGCCGAGGTACACGAACGCGACGTGCACGCTCTCTCGCACCAGCGGAAGTGTCACAGTGCGGAAGGTCGCCCAGCCGCCGGCTCCGTCGAGCAACGCCGCTTCGAACAGTTCCCGCGGAATGCTGTCGATCGCCGCGCTGAACAGCACCACGTAGAAGCCCACCGACGACCAGATCAGGACCGCCATCACCGCGATCAGCGCCAGGGACGGCGACGCGAGCCAACTCCGGGTCAACCCGTCCAGGCCGACCGAGCGCAGCGCACCGTTCAGCAGCCCGCTGTTGGGGTTGTAGACGAATCCCCACAGCACCGCGATGACCACCAGCGACAACAACTGCGGAAAGAAATAGACGATCTGATACGCGCCGGAGCCCGCGATCCCCCGTCGTCCACCGCGGCCGCCGAGGTGCATCACGCTCGCCAGGAACAAACCGATGCCGATGGTCACCAGTGGCACCACGACCAGCATCACCGCGTTGTTCCGGACCGCTTGCAGGAAGAGGGAGTCGCCGCCGAGGCGGGCGTAGTTGCCCGCCCCGACGAAACGCGCCTCGCCGGCCACGCCGGTCCAGTCGGTCAGCGACAGGTAGAAGGCCTGCGTGTACGGCGACAGCACGAACACGGCGTGCAGCACCAGCGCGGGCAGCAGCGCGCCGGCCAGAAACCGCCACCGACCGTGTCTCATCAGCGGGTGTACTTCTTCACAGTGGAGTCCTTGGCCAGCCCGTCGGCTGCCTTCTGGATCCGGTCCGACCACTGCCCGGCGGTGATCCGCCTGTTCACCAATTCGCCGGTGGCGTCGTCGACGGCCTTGGCCAGTGGGGCGTACCAGGTACGGAAGCGGTAGGTGAAGGTCTCGGTCCCGGCCGCCTGGACCACGTCGCGCACTGAACCGAGGCCGCTGCTCAGCGTGAGGCCGTCGGTGGCCCCGGCCACGGCGGGCAGGGTTCCGGCGGTCTCGGCGAATGCCTTCGCTGACTGCTTGGAGAACAGGATCCGTAGGTACTCCATACCGCCAGCGGGATTCTTGGCCTTCGCCGGCACCAGGAACGATTCGCTGCTCGCCGCCTGCACCGCGGTGTGCTTCAGGGCGTCTGCGGCCGTCAGCGCGGGCACCGGGGCCATGACCATGTCGAAATTCGCGGGCGTGACACCCTTCTGCTCACTCTCCAGCCAGGACCCGCAAGGGATGATCGCTGCCTTACCCTGCGACCACGCGGCCTGCGCTTCGGTGTGCGACAGCGCCTCGGAGCCGGGCATGAGGTAGCCCTTGGCGGCCAGCTCGGCGAACGCCTCGGCGGCGCCGATCAGCCCCGGCGCCTTCCATGCGTTCGGCTCCAGGTTGTCGACGGCCTTGATCAGCGCTGGTCCGCCGGTCTTGGCGGCCATCCCCAGCAGCGGGTCGTTGATGTACTCCGGGTACTTGCCCTGGTAGGTCCAGGGCGCGATGCCGGCCGCCTTGATGGTCGCGCAGAGCGCGAGCATGTCGTCCCAGGTCGTCGGGAAGGTCCAGCCCTTCGCCGCGAAGAGCGGCTTGGAATACCAGAGACCCCAGACGGTGTAGGTGAAGTTGATCGTCAGCGGGACCGCGTCGAACGTGCCGTCGTCGACCACGCCGGGCAGCAGCGTGTCACGCACCGTCCTGCCCGGGTCGTCGAAGGCGGGAGCGTCGAGCAGTTCGCTGAGATCACTGACCTGCTTGGCGGAGACCAACGTCGCGATATCGAGGCGGCTGGCACCGGTGTTGTCCACGACGTCCGGCGGGGTGTTCGCAACGAATCGAGGCTGCAACGCCTCGCCGATCTTCTGAATGCCCTGATGGTCGATCTTCGCGCTCGCGTACTTTTGGGTGTAGAGCGTCCCGGCGCGCTTGGCGTACTCGTCGCCGTAAGCGCCCTTGAAGATCACGACCTCGAGCGGCGCGTCCGCCTTGACGCCCAGCGGGTTGTCGGCGCTCTTGGCGCCGGTGTTTCCCGCGGCGCGGTCCTCGTCCCCGCTACCACCGGTCACGCAGGCGCTCAGCAGGGGCAGTGTGACACCGGCGGTCACCGCCGCGCGCAGCACGGTTCGTCTTGTGGGGTACGGTCCGGACAGGGGTGAAGGGTTCATCAGCTGGGCCTTTTCCCTATGCGGTACGCCGGATGCGCCCGGCGTACCGCGCTTCGATGAGTTTGTTGTGCTCCCGCCCGCCCGGCACGTTGTCGGACAGATAGACCGGCGGGGTGACGTTGAGCGCCAACAGCCGTGCCACCACCTCGGTGACGATCTGCTGGGCAAGCAGTGCTGCGGTGATCGACGAGACGGCCCCGACCGCACCGTCGCCGTAGTCGAGGGACGCGTCGCCGTACGGTGCGCCGTTGTCGAGCACGACGTCGGCGAGGTCGGCGAGTTTGAGACCGCTGTCGTGCCGCGACTCGACCCGGGCGGAGTGCTCGACCGAGGTGATCGCGATCAGCGGGTGTCCGTGCTGTTTCACCAGGTGTGCCATTTCCACGACCGCGCCGTTGACGCCGGAGTTCGAGGCGATGACGAACGCGTCGTCGGGCTTGATCGGGGCGAGCGCGTAGAGGCGGTGGGCGACATCGGGCGTGCGCTCGAGTTGCGGGTCCCCGAGCACGTTCGTCGGCTCGCCGCCGTACAGGACGATGTCGCGAAGGGCGATCTTGTTGGTGGGCACGAGGCCGCCGGCCCGACCGGCGATCTCCATGGCGAGTGCCTCGGAGTGTCCGCAGCCGAACGCCTGGATCACCCCACCGCCCTGCAGTGTCGCGGTCAGCAGATCGGCGGCCCGTGCCACCCGGTCACCCTGGGTGGTCCCGACACGCTCGATCGCCTTGGCGATGACCTCGACATAGTCCGCGCTTGTGATCGTCACAGCGGCCTTTCCTTCCGTGCTCGCTTGCGGTTCGCATTGGTGTCCGGCATCCGGTGTGCGTCGACGGCCCGCACGGTGAGTTCGAGAGCTTCCGTGGTGCGCTCGTAGGTGCGCTGTGCGACGGCGACGTAGATGAGGTCGAGGATCAGCAACTGCGAGTGCAGCGCGGAGAGCGCTGCGAGCCGGAACGTGGTCTCGTGCACCGAGGTGGTGAAGACGACGTCGGCGACCTCGGCCAGGGGGGAGCGGGCGTACGAGGTGACCGCCACGGTCAGCGCGCCATGATCGGCGGCCTCGGCCAGCATCTCGATCGCCTCTCGGGTCCGACCTGAGTGCGACAGGCTGATCGCGACGTCGCCCGGCCCGAGCAGTGCGGCGTTCGTGAGGGCGGTGTGCGTGTCGGCGCGGTACCGCACCGGAACGCGGATGCGCTCGAGCCGGAACGCCATCTCGCTGCCGGCGGTGCCGCTGCTGCCGAGCCCGAAGATCTCCACTCGGCCGGCGGCGGCGATAGCGGCGGCCACCCGTTCGACCGCGGCCGTGTCCAGGCCGGATGCGGTCGCCTGGATGGCCCGGGTGTCCGCGGCGGTGATCACGTCGAGGACTCCGCCGATCGGGTCCTCCGGCGCGATGTCCCCGGAGATGTCGGTTTCCCAGCGTGCCTGCTCGGCGCGCCCGGTCTCGGTCGCGACGGCCACGCGCAGGTTGGCGTACCCCTTGAAGCCGAGTGCCCGGCTGAAGCGGGTGACCGTCGCGGTGGAGGTCCCGGATCGCTCGGCCAGGTCGACGATGCTGGCGTGCGCCGCCGTCTCCGGATCGTCGAGGATGGCCTCGGCGATCTTCGCCAGGGCCTCCGGCATGGTCGGCCCCTCCATCCGGAGCCGCACCAGCAGCCCACCACTCTCACCCGTCACTGCTGATCATCCTTTTCATCGATTAGCTATGAGCATGAAAATTACGACCACATCGATGTCTAGTCAATAGAAAATTTCTATGCTTCGATTTCGCGCATGGTTCTGGTACTGGGTGTAGACGCCGGCGGTACGGCGTCCCGGGCGGTCGTGGCGACCCGGGACGGCACCGTGGTGGGGCGCGGCGCGGCGGGTCCGGGCAACCCGACGGCTGCGGGGACGGCAGCCGCTCACTCGATCGGCGCGGCGGTGCGCGAGGCCCTGGAGAAGCACGACCCAGCATCCGTGCGCAGCGGCGTCGCAGGCATCGCCGGCGCGGGTGTCATGGCGGATCCAGAGATCACGGCCGCCTTCACCGTCGAGTGGGCCCAATGTGGACTGACCTGCCCGATCAACCTGGTCGGCGACGCGGTGACAGCCTTCGCGGCAGGCACGTCGGCGCCCTCGGGCGCGGTGCTCATCGCCGGCACCGGCGCGGTCGCCGCCCGGATCGACGACTGGCGCGTCAGCCGCACTGTCGACGGCCTCGGTTGGCTGCTGGGAGACGAAGGCTCGGGCATGTGGCTGGGCCTTCAGGCGGTACGTTCGATCGCCCGGGCCTGGTCGGGCCCGACAGCGGACACCGGGTTGGCGGCCACGATCGCGGCGCGGGCCGGCGTGAGCACCTGCGACGAACTCGTGCAGTGGGCCGGCCGCCAGCATCCCGCGGCATTCGCCGCGCTGGCACCCCTGGTCTGCGCCGGCGCCACAGCCGGCGATGCCCTCGCCGGGCGTCTGACCACCGAGGCCGCTGCTCGACTGGTCGCCACGCTCAACGAGTTGGGCCCACCGGATGGCCCCGTCGTGCTCGCCGGCAGCCTGCTGACCAACAGCACGCCCGTGCGAACGGCGGTCCTGGCCACCCTTGCCGTCCCGGCCGCAACCGCCGCAGACCCGGCGATGGGTGCCGCGTGGCTGGCACTACGTCAGATCACCGACCAGAAGGAGGCGACGCGCCTGCACCGTCGCATGCTCCGACCCGATCGCTAAGCGTCAGTGCTGAGCCTGAGCCGATCGGCACCCCGTGATGATCTCGCGGGGCGATGCACGTGTGCGCCCCGACCGTGTGGCGGGTGGCCCTGCAGATCATCCAGACGTACCTCGTGACTTCCGGCAGTGGCCCGCAGCCGCCCGTCGGCGCGGCTGCGGGCGTCGAGGTCGGGGCGCTCTTCCGGTGTCCGGCCAGGACCCACCGGTGGCGTGGAATGGAGGTCTCGCGCCCGCCCTACCTGGCGCCGTGCCTGATGAGCTGACGAAGTGCACCGAGTGTCGCCGGGGCGAGCACGTTCGGGCTCGCGGGGTCGGTCAGATCGTGGGCAACGCCGGACAGCACGAATCGGCCCGGCCCGCTGGTGTGCGCCCGTTGCAGCGCTACTGCCAGCGGCGTGGTCATGTGGCACGGGACCTGTGGGTCGATGGTTCCGCAGGTGAGCAGGACAGGAGTCCGACGGGGTAGCTGGTACGCGACGGCAACAGGGTCGATGGCGTCGATGGTTTCCACGTAGCGCCTGCTGGGGCCGTCGAGGGCACGGAAGAGATCGGCGAGCGCGGGCGGCATGGCGCTGGTGTCGGGTGGGCGGTGCGCCCGGAAATCGGCAACGGCCCGGTCGACAGCGCGCGAGAGGGTGAGTTGCTCCTGCCGGCTCAGCTGGCCCGCGGCGACGGCAGCGGCGAGCTGGTCGTGCAACTGCTGCGCGAGCACGTCGAGGAACCGTTTCGCCAGGGGTTGCAACAGCCCGACTCCGGCCGTACGAGGTTCGGCGGCGACCGCGACCAGCAGCGCCGTCAGCGCACCTTCGCTGTGCCCGATCAGGCGTACCGCTCGCCGGTTGACCTCGGGTTGGCCGGCGAGCAGCCGGTACGCGGCAGCGGCTTGGCGGACGAAGGCGGGATGGTCGAGCGTCTCGGGCCTCGCGGCGTAGGCGCCCAGCCCGGTCCGGCCCGTGCCGTACTTGTCGAAGCGCAGGCTGACGACGCCGTTGTGCGCCAGCGCTCCGGCGAGTTTGGCGAGGGTGTGTGGGGTGAGCGCGGGCGGCTGGTCACCGTTGCGGTCGGTGGGACCGCTGCCGGGCAGCAACAACACGGCAGGCATCGTCTGCCCCCGGCGGTGGGCGGGGATGTGCAGGGTGCCGTACGCGGTGGTCCCGTCCACAGTGAAGGTGATCTCGCGGTCCGTGGCAGGCGTGGTCGGCATGGCCTGCACGGCGGTGGCGGGGAGAGCCCCTGCGGCGATGGTTCCCAGCATGACGGTACCGACAGTGATCCGGCGGACGGTTCGTGGCATCCGACCGACGGAGATCATCGCGGGACCGCCTGCTCGATCAGGGCGACAGTGGCGGCTGGGTCGGCGACCTCCACGACCAGACGGGCATAGCGCTCGTCGGCGAGTTCGATGACGACGGCGCGGGCGCCGTCACGAATGTTCCAGAAGACGCGCTCACCGTCCTGATGGAAGGTGCCGGCCGTGATCACACCGGGCACACTCGTCCCTGGTGCGCGCAGGCCCTTCGGCTCGGCGGCGGTACCCGGGTCGGCGGTGGCGCCGCGGACGTTGGCCAACGGAATCACCAAACGGCTCTTGAGCGACCACAACCTGTCCATACCTTCGATCTCCACGACGAGATCGTCGCCGTCGACGCGCACAGTGGCCATGACAACCGTCCTTTCGTCAGCCCGGCGGCACCGGCCGTCGGGCATGGTGGGGCACCGGCGCGAGCGTCGCCGGGCGAGGTGGTCGGGTACGGGAGTGGGGTTACGAAGGGCCGGCCGACGCCGTAGCGGCACGGGCCCGCAGCCGCTCGCCCAGCAGCGCGTTCAACGCAGTCGAGGCAGAGGGGTCGGCGGGGGTCGCCGGTGCTCGCCGCAGGGCCTGGTCAAGCGCCAGCCACGCCTTGGCCACCAGGGCTGCCACCTCGACGTCACTGGGGGCGCGTTCGACAGCGGCCAACAACAGCAGATCGAGGGCGGGGTCGTCGGCGACCGCCGCGCCAGCGGCGAGTTGCTCGGTCAGCGACGGCAGCCGGTGCTCGAGGTGCCACCGCAGAGCGGCGAGATAGAGACCCCGCTTGCTGCCGAAGGTCTTGTACAGACTGTTGCGGTGCACCCCCAGTTGTTGGACGAGATCGTCGACTGACACCCCGTCGTAGGCCCGGCCGGCGAACAACTCCGCTGCCGCTGCGGTCACGGCTTGTTCGTCGAAACCCCGCGGGCGGCCCATGTCCAGGAACACTAGCGATTGAGGAATGATCAGTCAAGAACGATCGTTCCTAATCTCGCTGGACCGAGCCGTCCGGGGTCGCCGCCGGCCCGATTCGATGTTCGGTCGGGTGGGACGACTGCGGGGCCGGCGCACGAGCGCCGGCCCCGCAGTGGTCTACCCGCTCAGGCGCGGAAGTAGCTGCACTGGAAGGCGAAGTCGTCGACCCGCACGGCACCGCTGCCACCGAGCAGGGACACCCGGACGAACACCTGGTTCGGACCGTTCGCGTAGCTGGCCAGATCATGCCGTCGCCACGTGGTGTCGGTGATCCGGACGGTACGCAGCGCAAGGTAGGTCCAGCTCGCCGGATCGATCACCTCGACGTTGAGCACCGCCGGCCCGCTGACTGCCCGGACGAAGAACCCGCCGCCGCAGGTGGTGGAGTGCCCGGCGGTACGCGGCGCCACTGTGAGCAGCTTGCCCACCCCGGACCAGCCACCGGTCGAGGTAGTGAGAATGGCGTTGTTCGAACCGGACCGGGCCGTTCCGGTGCCCAGCTCGAAGGCTCCGCTCCCGGCCCCGGAACGGTGGAACTCCCACACCGCTGCCGGGTTCCCCTCGAACCCGTCGGTGTGCTGCCAGAGGTCCGCCTGAGCGGGGCCGACGGCCACTGTCAGGGCCACTGCCGTGGCCGTGACGGCCGCGGCGGTGAGGCGTACGGCTCTGGTGAATGCGGTTCTCATCCCTGTCTCCTTCGTTGGTCGCCGCTCGTCACGGCGCGCCGTAGATGACGACCTGGTACGCGGTGATCGCCTCTCCCACCGGCTGGTGCCAGGTGCGCGGCGAGGAGTTGCACTGGCTGCCGACCCGGTTGGCGTGCGAGTTCAGCCCGTACGCGGTGTTGCTGGCGAAGAGCGGCCCACCGCTGTCACCGCCGAGGGTGCAGATGTTTGTCTCGACCATCTGGCGTACTGTGCCGCCGGCGCCGTTGACCGTCACGTTGGTCTTGAGCACGGTGCCGCACCTGAATCCGGTGGTCTTGCCCGAGTTGCAGACCGACAGCCCGCTCACCGCCGTCGCCCAACCGTGGATGCTCCGGCTTGTGTTGTTCCACAGGTTGATGACGCCGGTAGCCCAGACCGACGGACCGTTCATCCAGATGAGGCCGTAGTCGTCCTCCGGATAGTTGCTCTCCAGCGACGGCCCGACGTCCTGCCCGTTGGGCAGTGTCCAGTGCGGGTAACCCTGGGTGCAGTGGCCGGCAGTGATGATGTAGTTGAAGGTGTAGTCGGTGGCGGTGAACCCGGCTGAGCAGCCGCCCAACGAGTCCCCGCTGGAGATCCCGACGTTGGGCTGGATCTGGCCGGCGCTGGTCTCGAACCGCACCGCCGCGCCGAACTTGCGCGCCGCCGAGCGTTGGCCGGCGTTCCTCGCCCCGGACGCCGGCAGGCTCACCACCACCTGGTTGGTCGCCGGGTCCACCGCCCAGGTGGTGTTCGGTTCACTCGGCGCGGCCTCCAGCGCCCGTTGGATGGACTGGAGTTGCCGTTCACCACGCGCGACGATGCGCGCCTTCGCGCCGGCGGCGGTCACCTTCGCGGCAGCCGCGGCGTCGGTGACAGTGACGACGAGGTTGCCGTCGGACAGGTACGCGCCGCCCGAGCTGGCGCCCAGCTCGGTGGTCAACTGGTTGGCGAGTCGCACATCGGCGTTCTCGGCACTGAGCAGCTTCTCGGCGGCCTCGCGGCTGATGCCCCGCTGTCCGGCGATCGCCGCGGCCATGTCCGCTGCCCCGCCCGCCCGGTCCCTGTCGGCGCTGCTGGGCGAAGCCAGGGCTGCCCGGCCGTCGGTGCGGGCCCGATCGGCCGCGCCTCCTGGCTGGCCCGGTCGGTCGACCGGCCCGGCCGCCGCGGCCGTCGGAACGAAGACCCCCGATGCCACGACGGCGAGTGCCATCGCGAGCAGGGACCTGCGGCTGGGTCTTTTCGTACGCGGGTGGCTGACAACAGGTTCTGACATTCACCGCTCCCATCACGAGGGGACTGGTCGGCCGGGTCAGGAGTCGGACGGCCCGGACGGACGGCAAGTCTCGCAATCGGCAGAGGGCGGCGAGGGCGATGTTGGACGCGGCTGGACACGGTTGGACACCTGCTTCCTGAAACCCTTCCGCAGTGCACGCCGACGTCGGGCAGCGAGGCGGCGCTCGGAGGGGCCGGGGCGCTGGTGCGCCCCGGCCCCTCCGGTCTGCTCCGCCGCTGTGGTGCGAAGCCGGGTCTCTCAGGTCACCCGCAGCGTTGCCCGTTGAGGGTGAAGGCGGTTGGTGCCGGATTGGTGCCGCTCCACGTGCCGTTGAAGCCAATGCTGGTGGACGCGCCGGGGGCGAGTGTGCCGTTCCAACTCATGCTGTCCGCGGTGACGCTCGTTGCGTTCTGTTTCCAGGTGGCCGACCAGCCCTGGTCGACCTCCTGGCCGGTGGTGGGGAAGTCGAAGGCGAGTTTCCAGCCGTCGATCGCAGTGCCGCCGGTGTTCTTGATCGCCACGGTGGCGGTGAAGCCGCCCGGCCAACTGTTCGCCGTGTAGCCGACAGCGCAGCCGGCGGTCGGGGCGGTGGGCGCGGTCCGCACGGTCAGGCCGGGGGAGGCCACCGAGACGTTGCCCGCCGCGTCGCGGGCGGTCACCACGAAGGTGTACGGGGTGTCCGGCGTCAGCCCGGTCACTGTGTAGGTGATTCCGGTGGCGTTGCCGACCTTCACGGTGCCGGCGGTGTCGACCCGGTGCACGTCGTAGCCGGTGACGGCGGTGTCGTCGGTGGACGGTGCCCAGGCCAGTGAGACGCTGTCGCCGGTGATCGTGGCGGCGGTCGGCTTGCCCGGGACGGTCGGCGCCTGGGTGTCGCCGGGCGTGGTGTCGCGCGGCAGCACCAGGTGGGTGATCGAGTTGGCCGGGAAGGTGGCCGTGAGGCCGTCGGCGGTCACCGGCTGGTCGGCCTCCCGGACGACGCCGGCGAGGTTCGCCCCGCTGTACCGGTAGACCTGAGCGGTGCTGGCGGAGGCGCCGGTGAGGGCGACCGGGCTGGTCAGGTCGTCGCCGGTCTTGTTGATGACGATGAGGGTGAGGGCCTTGTCGGCGCTCCGCTCGGCGGCGTACACGGCCAGCCTGCCCTGGTCGGCGCTTGTCGCCTGGACCGAGGTCTCCCCGAACGCGCCGCCCTTGCCGTCGTAGTTGCGGTAGACGCGGAAGGCGTTGGCCACCGGCTGGTCGGCCTGGGGTGCGGTCCAGAGGGTGGCCAGGTCGAGTCCCTCGCGGCCGAAGATGCCGAGGACGTCAGCCTGGGCGAGCGCGCCGTTGAGCGACCCGTGGGCGCCCCAGTTGTACTCGGTCATCGCGATCTTCGTGCCCGGGTAGTGCTGGTCGACCAGTTCGCGTAGGCGCGGGATGTACCGGACCGGACTGTTGATCCAGCTCTCGTCCACGTAGGTCGGGTCCCAGAGTTGGCGGGTCGAGCGCAGTCGCAGCGCCCGGGTGTTGGCGTCGCCGGCCGCGTCGCCGAGCACGCCGGACTGCTGCGGGTAGAGGTGGACGTCGAAGTAGTCGAGGATGCGGGTGCCGTGCTGCTGCTCGTACTCGCGCATCCGGTCCAGGTACCACGGGCCGAGGTCCTGCCCGCCGTGCGCGGCCTTGTCCGGCGGGTTCGACCAGCAGCCGGTGCGTGAGCAGGTGTCCTGGTCGAGGCCCGAGTAGAGGATCGAGTTCAGGCCCCAGCCGACGGGACCGAGCGTCTTCGCGCCGGGGTCGGCAGCCTTGATCGCGGCGGCGTACTCGTAGGTGCGCTCGCGTAGCTCGTCGTAGCCCAGCCCGGCCGGGCGGACGTCGCGGTGGGTGGAGTGCCACAGGTCCGGCTCGTTGTCCAGGTTGTAGAACTGGACCCCGCCGTCGGCGGCGGCGCCAAACTGCCCCTTGAGGTGGTTGACGAAGTCGGCGGCGTACTCCGGACCCACTGCGACGCTGGTGTCCTCGGGGTCGTTGCCGGTGACCGGTGACCCGTCCGGCTTCAGGCCGTTGCCGCAGTCCGGTGCCCAGGTGTCGGTGGACTGCTGCGGGCCGTACTTGGCGACGCTGAAGCCACACGCCCGTGCCCGATCCTTGGCGATCCAGCCGAGCATCGGCACTGTCATGACCGTGGCGGCGCCGCTGGCCTTGTTCTCCTGCACGAACCGATCGGTCTCCGAACCCTCCGGGAGGTTGGCCGGGTTCGGGTTGTCGTTGGGGATGTTCTCGAAGTACCAGTCCGACGCACGGTTGGTGGTGTCGGCACGGAAGTTGTAGCGGGTGGTGGCGTTGCCGCCGTAGCGGTGCACAGGCAGCCGCAGGTCGCGGGCGAGGGCCTGGTCGGCGAAGTTCATGCCGTAGACGTACGGGCTGATCTGGTGCCGGGCGGCAGTGGTGTCGACTGTCAGCGCCGGGCCGGCTGCGGCCAGGGCTGGCCCCGGCACTGCCACACCGCCGAGGGCCGTGGCGAGCACTACCGGAAGTAGAGCTGTGGTGGGACGCACGAGCATTCCTTTCGCAGAGGAGCTCGACGATGGGAGCGCTTCCACAGCGTTACGCTTTCCTGGCTCCGAGTCAACGCCCAGCGGTTCCGTGCAGCGCTTCGCGGCCGGCGGACCAGAGTCAGTCTCTTCACATATAATGACGCCCGTCAATGTGGCTGTAGCTGATGCGGTGATGCCGGAATAGCTCGGATCACCGCAGCGCGGAGGCAACCGCGCCGCAGCGGTGCGAGCGGGAGCACCTCAGCGTCGCATGGCCGGAAGGTTCCTGCTGGCCCGGCCCCTGTGGCGGGAAGCCAGCCGTCTTGGAGGATGACAATGCGGAATTTTCTCGCGGTGTTCAGCGCCGCCCTGGTCCTCGGCGCCGCAGTCGGCGGCGTCCCGGCCAGCGCATCGGGGGCCTCCCGGCCCTCGTGCCCCCGTGGCCTGCTTTTCTGTGAGGACTTCGAGCGGCTGCCCGCCGGGGGGCCCAGCACGTTGAACTGGGGCGTCGACACCCGCAACGGCACGCTCACCGTCGAACGTGCCCGTCGCGGCAACCAGGTGCTGCACGTCCACACCGTCGACAACGGACGCGCCTTCCTGCGCGTCGACGACTTCGCTGCGCCCGGCAACCGCTTCTACGGCCGGATGCGTCTGCGCGTCGACGCCTTCCCGACGGCCCCGGACTGGGCGCACTTCACGCTGGTGGAGGCAACCGGCACCGGCAGCGCGGAGGTCGTCCGTCCGGTCGGTGGGCAGTACGCGCCAACGGTCCCCGGAACCTTCTGGGGGGTCGGCGCCGACGGCGGTCCGACCGGCGACTGGACCAACTGGCGGGAGTCCGCCCCGGTCGTGGAGGACACCTGGCAGTGCTTCGAGTGGAAGATCGACGCGACGGACAACCGCGTCGCGGTGTGGATCGATGGCGTGGCGAACCCGGAGCTGACGGCCTCCACGAGCGACCACGGTGGCAACGACGTTCCCTTCGTCCTGCCGACGGTCGACACTGTGAAGATCGGCTGGCAGCTTTACCAGGGCGGCACGACGCCGGGCGATTTCGACCTCTGGATCGACGACATCGCCCTGTCGAGCAAGCGGCTCGGCTGCTGATCTGGCGCCGAGGAGGCTCGCGACACCTGTGGTCGTGATGTCGCTCCCGACGGGTGTCCCTGCCGGGGTGCGGCGCTACTGCCGCACCCCGGCGGCGTGGCTGGCCGTCGGGAGCGAGGCCCGGCCAGCGGTTGGCCGCGAGACCGTTTTCGCGTACCGACGGGACCAGCCTCCATGGCGATCATCGGCATCTCCCGCTACGATCCGACATCGACAGATTACTAAGCGTTGATGTGTGCTGTCCGCAAGCCCTGGACGCTGGCAATCCGGCGCCGCTACGAACGTGGTGCCCGACCTGAGGATCACGCCGTCTCGATGAAGGGAATCCGGATGACGGAGAGCGCGCAGACCACCGAGAGTCGAAGCGTTCCGCCGGCGCGGCCGTATCCGTTCAGTGTGCCCGACCGACTCGTCGTCGATCCGACCTACGGCGAGCTGCGCGAGCACGAGCCGATGACCCGGGTGAAACTCCCCTACGGCGAGGAGGCCTGGCTCGCCACCCGGTACGAGGACGTCCGTACGGTCCTCGGCGACGTGCGGTTCGGCCGTGCCCCGGCCGTCCAGCGCGACGAGCCCCGACTCACCCCGCGCCAGCAGTACAGCGGCATGCTGACCCTGGACCCGCCCGATCACACCCGGCTGCGCCGGTTGGTGGCGAAGGCGTTCACGGCACGTCGGGTGGAGGCGCTGCGCCCCCGAACCCAGGAGATCGCCGACGCACTCGTCGACAACCTGGTCCGGCTCGGTCCTCCGGCCGACCTGGTGGAGCACGTCGCCACGCCGCTGCCGATCCAGGTGATCTGCGAGCTGCTCGGGGTGCCGTACGCCGACCGCGACCGCTTCCACATCTGGTCCGAGGCGATCGTCTCGACCACCTCCCTGCCGATGGAAACGATCCAGGAGTACCTGAACAATCTCTGGGGCTACATCGGTGATCTGGTTGCCGAGCGCCGCCGCGAGCCGGGGATCGACGACCTGCTCGGCGCGTTGGTGCGGGCCCGCGACGAGAATCAGGATCGGCTCAGCGAGACCGAGCTGGTGGAGCTGGCCGGAGGTCTGCTCGCGGCCGGCCACGAGACCACCGTGACCCAGATTCCCAACTTCGTCTACGTCCTGCTGCACAACCCGGACCAGCTCGCTCAGCTGCGGGCCGACCCGTCGCTGGTGCCGGCCGCTGTGGAGGAACTGTTGCGCTACGTGCCGCTCGGCGTCGGCTCCTCCTTCGCCCGGTACGCCAAGGAGGACGTCGAGGTCGGCGGGGTGCTGGTCCGGGCAGGTGAGCCGGTTCTCGGCTCACTGTCATCGGCGAATCGGGACGGTACCGTCTTCGCCGACCCGGACCGGCTGGATCTCACCCGCGAGCAGAACCCGCACCTGGGCTTCGGGCACGGTGTGCACCACTGCGTCGGCGCACAGCTGGCCCGCATGGAGTTGCAGGTCGCCGTCGCCACTCTGGTGACCCGCCTGCCCGGATTGCGGCTCGCCGTGCCGGAAGCCGAGCTGGAGTGGAAGCGGGGCATGTTGGTGCGGGGCCTGCTCGGCATGCCGGTGGCCTGGTGAGCGCCGCCTGGCGGATCGGGGTGGACTCACGCCGCTGCATCGGCACGAGCATCTGCGCCGGTACCGCGCCCGACTACTTCCACCTGGTGGACGGTCAGTCCGCGCCGCTGGCCGACGTGGTCGCCCCGGCCGAGGTCGTCCTCGACGCCGCCGACTCGTGCCCGGTGGAAGCGATCACGGTCCACGACACCACCGACGACAGGCTGATCGCGCCGCAGGAGTGACCCGGGATCGGCCCCGGGCTCCACGGCGCTGAGCGACCTGGACGGCGGCGAGCGGGCCAGGACGGCGCATCAGCTCGCGTCAGATGCAGCACGGGGTCAACATGGGTGCGCGTCCGCAGGGTCAGCGGTGGCGTCCCCTGACGCGCGGGTCGACTCGTCGAGATGGAAGGGCACCGGATTCGACGGGCGCCAGCGGGGACCGAGGAGTCTGCGCGGTGGGTAACTGGTCCGGCGGCATTCCGTGACGTTACGTACAACCATTGCCGCGAATGGTCGAGGAGTCCTCATTCAGACCGGAGGATGCCTCAACGGAGGGGCGTTGTGCGTACGGCTAGGCGCGAGTGTGAGCAGGCGGGCCCGCATCGATTGACACTGCCATGAGGGCCACGTCGTCGTCGAGCCGTTGAAAGGTGGCGAGGAGTTCGGTAAGCGCACTGACTGCCGCGGGCGCGCTGGTGGGCGCCAGCCGGGCCAGGAATTCCTGCAGCGACTCTTCGCCGAATAGCTCCGCGCCGAGACCGCAACGGGCTTCGAGAAGGCCGTCGCTGTAGAGGATAAGCGTGTCGCCGGGCTCCAGGGGGAAGGTCCGGGTCGCGATGCGTGGTGTGCGGAGGCCCCCGATGATGGTGCCGCCGGTGGTGGGTCGCGGCGCGACTGTGCCGTCGGCGCGCAGCAGCATGGGGGCGGGGTGACCACCACCGGCGAGGGTGATCGAGTAGCCGGTTGGCGTCGGGGTGAGGATGCCGAGGATGACGGTGCAGTGGCGGTGTGACCGGCTGCGGTGATCCTGGTAGAGAACGGTGTTGAGGTGGGCGAGCGCGGCGGCGGGATCCGGGTCGTAGGCGGTAGCGGTGCGCAGGGTGTGTCGGGCGGCCGCGGTCGTGGCGGCAGCGGCGAGGCCCTTGCCGCACACGTCGCCGAGGAAGAACCCCCACCGGCTCGCGTCGAGCGGGTACAGGTCGTAGAAGTCTCCGCCGATCCGGTCGGCGGAGGCCATGTGGTAATAGGCGCTGGTCTGTGTACGCGGCGGGGCCGGCAACGTGTCCGGCAGCAGACTGTGTTGCAGCCCGGCGATCAATCCCCGCAGGCGTTCCCGTTCGGCGTCGGCTTCCTGGCGGGCATGGAGGAGCTCGTTCTCGTACGCGCGGCGCTCGCGGGCGTCGAAGACTGTCGTACGGATCAGCAGGGGTTGGCCGTCACTGCCCGTCTTGACCACGGAGGTGACCAGCACTGGTAACCGGGATCCGTCCGCGCGCCTGAGTTCGAGGGCGACACCGTTGATCTCGCCCTGCATCTGTAGCGTCGGGGCGAAATGTGTCTCGTGATACAGCTTCCCGCCTACGGTGAGCAGGTCACTGAAGCGTTTGCGCCCGATGACGTCCTCTCGGGTGTAGCCGAGCCAGCCGAGCAACGTCGCATTGATCTTGGCAATGGTGCCGTCCAGTAACGTGGAGACGTTCCCGCACGGCGAACCGTCGTAGAGATCGTCGATGTTGTCCTCCAGCATGGCGGGAAACTCTGCGGCGTCCCGCAGCCCGCAGCGCGACCCCGTGCGGGGCACCGGTTCACTCACCGGCGTTCGGCCACGAACGCCGCGATGGCCTGCGCCGTCGCCTGCGGCGCGCTCAGTTGTGGGCAGTGCCCGGTGGCGTCGAGCGTGACCAGGCGACTGCCCGTTATCTGGTCGTTGACGTAGGCGCCCACCTCGGGGGGCGCGATCGCGTCGATCGCCGACTGGATCACCAACGTGGGCACTCGTACCCTGGCCAGGTCGGCACGATGGTCGGACAGGAAGGTAACCCTCGCGAACGCCTTCGCGATGGTCGGGTCGGCGCGGCAGAAACTGGCAGTCAGTTCTTCGCCCAGTTCGGGCCGGTCGGGATTCCCCATGATCATCGGTGCCATGCCGGCCGACCATCCGAGATAGTTGCTGTCCAGCGAATCCAGCAGCTCGTCGATGTCGTCACGGGTGAACCCGCCCCGGTAGCCCTCCTCGTCGATGTAACAGGGTGAGGGGGTCAGCAGGACCAGGCCGGCGAAGCGGTCAGGCTGCTCGTTGACGGCCAACACGCCGATCATGGCGCTGACGGAGTGCCCCACGAAGATCACGTCGCGAAGGTCCAGATCACGGCAGATCTCCAGGACGTCGCGGGCGTAGCCGTCGAGAGTCGCGTGCCGATCCGAGTCCCACGCCGTCACGTCGGAGCGCCCCGCACCGACGTGGTCGAAGAGCAGCACGCGAGACTGCTCGCCGAGCGTCGCCCTGATGTGCCGCCACATGTTCTGGTCACATCCGAAGCCGTGGGCGAGCATCACCATCGGGCCACCTTCCCGACCCGTGACAGTGACGTTGCTGCGCTCCCGAACGTTCATGCCCGCATTGTTGCACCCCCGCGAGCCGATCTGGAATGACCGGTAATCCACCTCAAAATGCCGCCCGCTGCTGGCCGAGACGATGATTGGGTCCCTGCTCAGCCGGTGCGGGTCGACCGCGGCAGTCCCGACAGCGGTGGAGTGGCGAAATGCCCGGCTGGATGCTCTTTGTCACCCAGGCTGAGGGTGCTGCCCTGGAAGTCCCGGCTCCGCCACCGGCCGTCCCGGCAGTGCCCGCTGCCGTTCAGCCAAACGGGAAGGCGGATCTCGGACAGTGTGATGCCGGGTCCTCCGCCGATCCGCAGGATGCCAGGTAGCCCCCGGTCGCACCGGCGTCAGACAGCCGCCGTCGCCGGCTGGCGGACGATCGGAGATGCTCATGACCACCCCGATGGGCTCGCGCCGGCCCCGCCCCAGCGACGACGTCCGGCGGCTGCACACCGCGCTGCTGCGGATGCGCGCTGACATCGCCACCGACGAACTGGTCGACGCCCGGTACGGGCCGACCACCCGTCGTGCGGTGGCCGAGTTCCAACGGACGCACAAGCTGCCGGTCACCGGCACTGTGGACGGGGCGACCCGGGACGCGGTGCAGATGGTGCTGGCCGAGCCGCCGTCCCGGTTCGTCGTGGTGGGACGGGTGCGCTGGGTCGACGGGCAGCCGGCGAACGCTCTGACAGTCGGCGCGTTCGACCGGGACCTGCGGCACTCCGAGCAGCTCGGCGAAGCGATCACCGGGGATGACGGACTGTACCGCATCGACTACTCGCGGGACCGGTTCACCCGCTCCGAGAAGCAGTCCGCCGACCTGTTCGTCCGCGTGTCCGCTGGTGATCGCCTCCTGTCCGACCCGCCGCTGAGCGCTGTGTTGTTCAACGCTCCCGAGCTTGCCGCGCTCACAGTGGATCTGTCCGGTGGCGGGGACCGGGAACGCAGTGAGTACGAGCGGATCCTCGCCACGATTGTCCCGCTGCTCGGCGAGGTCGCGCTGTACGAGCTGCGCCAGGACGACGAGGCCGAGGACGTGACGTTCCTGGCCGCCGAGACCGGACTGCCGGCGACGGCGCTGGCGCACTTCGGTGTGGCGCAGAAACTGGCCGCGTCCTACAAGCTGCCGGCGGTGTTCGGTTACGCGCTGTTCGCCGAGCGGACGCTGTTGACAGCGAGTCGCACCGGCGCCGCGCTCGCCCGGTTCGACGTCGATCTGAACACCGAGCTGCGGCCGCTGTACTACGACATGGCCCTGCTCGACGAGCACACCGTCCGGAACGCCGTCGCCGAGGCCGTGCGCCATCGCTACGTTCCCGAGGACCTGCTCGGCGAGCTGGACCGGATCCTCGACATGCTGGCCCGGGTACGGCCGGAGGCCAAGGAGTACGTCGCGCAGGAACGGCCGAAGGTGTTGTACGGGCGGGTGGAGCGGTTCCTCGCCGACGGCGCGCACGAGCGGGTCCAGACCCTTCTCGCCGCCGACGCCGCCGGTGACCTGCCCGGGCTGATCGCCCGGCTTGCTGACGCGGCGGCGTTTCCCGACCGGTCGGCCGCCGAGGCGGCCGGCGCGGCGAGCGTGTTGGCCGACGTGCTGGGCTACGACGAGACGATCATCGACCGGGTCCGCGACCGCGAGGGAATCGAGCGGGCGGCCGACGTCCGCCGGCTGGCCCGGCTGGCCCCGGCGGACTGGCGGCGGGTGTTGCGCGACAGCACAACGGATGTCCGGGTAGCTGGTCAGCCGGTCCGGCCGGAGCTGATCGACCTGCACGCCGGCGCGCTGGCCCGCAAGCTGGAGAGGCGCTATCCCACCACTGCCTTCACCGCGCAACTCGAACGCGACGCGGGCGCCGTGGCCGACACCACAGCCAACGCCGCAGCCGAACGACCCGACGGCAACGGTGATCGGCCCGGCCCCGGTCAACGGGCCGACCCCGACGAACAGCCCGGCACCGACGAGCCGGCCAGCGCCGCCGAACGCGCCTTCGGCGGGCACCGGGACGCGGTGCTCGAACTGCTCACCGCGAACCCGGACTTCGACCTCGCGACCGGCAACGTGGAACGGCTGCTGCGCGACCACCCGGAGCGGCTGCGGACCGGGCGGCCGGCGCTCAAGGCCACACAGCGGATCTTCAAGCTGGCGCCGACCTATCGGCAGACGACGGCGTTGCTGGCGGCCGACGTGCCGTCGGCGGCCCGGATCCACGCCCTCGGCGAGACAAGGTTCGTGGCCACCGCCGTGAACACCGGCCGGTTCACCGACGAGCAGGCCCGGTCGGTGTATCGCCGGGCCGTGGACGTGCACGTGGCGAGCGGGCTGCTGGCCGGCGAACTCCAGAGCGCGGCGCGGGCGCTGCCGGTCCGGGCCCTGGGCGGCTCGGTGGCACCGGACCTCACCCCCGTCAGCGCCGACTTTCCCAACCTGAGCAGCCTGTTCCAGCTCGCCGACTCCAGCTACTGCGAGCCGTGCCGCAGCGTGCACAGCGCCGCCGCGTACCTGGTGGACGCCCTTCAGTTCCTCGGTGACCGGCTGGTCACCGACGCCGACACGCCGGGTCCGGCCACCAAGGTCGCCCGGGACGTGCTGTACGGTCGCCGGCCGGACCTCGGTGACCTGGATCTGAGCTGCGAGAACACCGACCTTCCGCTGCCCTACCTGGACCTGGTGTGTGAGCTCCTGGAGGAGGCGGTGGCGCCGGACGCGGGCCTGGCGTTCGGGGGCCCGCTGAGCGGCGGCGTCGACCCGGTGGAGGCGCCGTCGGCCGGGCTGCTGAGCCTGTTGCAGGGCCAGGGCTGGCCGTTCACCGACCGTTCCCTCGTGTACGAGCCGGACCTGGCCGGGGCTCGCGTCGTTCGGGACGTCGGCGTGGTGGCCAAGGCGAGCCCGGACGGGGCGGGCGGGTGGTTCGTGCGCCGACTGCGCCAGAGCACCGGCACCGCGCTGGAGTTGGCGGCCGCGCCGCAGTACGTGAATCCCGCCGCGTACGCCCTGCTGGCGGGCAGCCGGTACGCGTTCGCCCTGCCGTTCGACCTGGCGCACGAGGAGACCCGCAGCTACTTCGCCCAGTTCGACATCGCCCGGGCCGACGTGATGCGGGCGCTGCGCCGGTCGGCGGGCCCGAGCGACGAGGCCATCGCGGCCGAGGAACTGGGGATCAGCGACGCGCAGCGGCAGTTGGTGGTCACCGCCGACCCGGCCGCTCAGGACGACATCTGGAACACCGCGCCGCTCGGCGCTCTGGGCGGCATCGCCCGGGTGGACAACTTCCTCGCTCGGGCGCGCCTGGACTATCGGGAGTTGACCGAACTGCTGGCGCTGACCTGGGTCAATCCCGGGAACGCCATGTTCGTCAAGCACCTGGACACCGGGTCCGACCTCAGCGCGAAGCGGATCCAGCAGCTCACCGACGCGCGCCTGGACCGGATCCACAGGTTCCTGCGTCTGCTGCGCGCGCCGGCCTGCACCGGTTGGACGCCGCCGCTGCTGGACCGGACGATCCGGGCCGACGCGCTGGGCGGCGGTGCCCTGGACGACGACCTCCTGGTCACGGTTGCGGCGCTGCACCGACTGGCCGCTCGGCTCGGGCTGCCGTTGCCCGAGGTGGTCGACCTGTTCGCGCCGCTGGACGAGTCGCGGTACGCCGAGGTGTTCCGCAACACGGCGAACGGCCCGGTCCTCGACGCGTTCGAGCCGGCGAACGTGCTCGCCAACGAGCAGGCGGAGCTGACCACACCCGGCTCCGGTGCTCCGCTGTCGGCGCACGAGGCGTACCTGGCGACCTGCCTGGGTGCCACCACCGCGGACACCGCTCTGCTGGTGGCCGACCTTCCGGCCCCGGCGATCGTCAGCAACGTCGGCCTGCACACGGTGTACGCCGGAACGCTGCTGGCCCGGGCGCTCGGGCTCACCGTCAGCGAGTACCTGATCATGAAGGATCTGATCGGGCCGGATCCGCTCACCACACCGGCCGCCGCGCTGGCCTTCGTCGCACTGCTCGACGCCGCCCGGGCCGGCACCGGCATCAGCCCGGCCGACCTGCGCTACCTGCTGCGACACGAAGCCGACGACCTGGCCGCGCGGGACCTGCCGGACGAGACGCTGACCGCGGTGCTCACCGGGTTGCAGGCCGGTTACCAGAGCGGCCACGCGGCGACCCGACCCGCTGTCGACCCGGCGGCGCCGCCCGAGGAGAACCTGCCGGGCATGCGTGCCCTGCTGGCCACGGTGCCCGGGATGACCGAGGCGGACCTGGCCGGCTTCGCCTCGATAGTGCACGGTGGCTGGACCGATGCGGTGACCACCCCGGCGCAGTTCGTCGACGCGAAGCTCGCCGCCCTGGTGGACACCACACCGATAACCGCAGCGATCGTGGCCAGCCCCACCGAGGCCCAGCAGACCACGCTGCTGCTGGCCATCACCACGACCCTGTCCAGCTACGCGTACACCCGTACCAAGCAGGAGCTGGCGGCGGCGGCGGTGGCCGACACCTTCGGGTTCTCGGCGGACGCCGCCGCGACAGTGCTGGCCGGCGCGGAGCTGACCCGGCCGCTGCTCGCGGTGCTCACCGACGACGCGCTGGTGGACCTTGTGAACGAGCCGCCGGCGCCGCCGGTGCTCACCCCGGCCGGGTTCGACGAGCAGTACCGGGCACTGCGCCTGCTGCACGTGCTGAGCCGGCTCGTCGACCACCTGAGGGTGCCCGACGCGGACCTCGGCTGGCTGCTGGCGAACGCCCTGTCGCTCGGCTGGTTGGCCCCGGACCGGGTGCCGTACCAGACCGGCCGGCCGCCGGCCCCGTTGACCGACTGGATCCGGTTGGCCGCCGGGGTCGAGCTGGCCCGCACCTACCCGCCGGTGGCGAACCCGCTGGACGCAGCCGCGCCGTGGACGGTGTATGGGCTGTTCGACCTGGTCCTGGCGGCCGGGACCACCGCCACGCAGGTCCACACCCAGCTGGCGCAGCTCGGTGGCTGGGACGCCGCGGTGCTGACCGACCTCGACACCCACCTCGAACTGTCGGCGGTGGACCTCACCGCGTACCGGTCACCGGCGACGATCCAGCGACTGGCCCAGGCGCTCACAGTGCTGCGCCGGCTGGGCCTGCCGGTGGCGGCGGCGGTGCCGCTGGGCCAGCCGGTCACCACGGCGGCGGGGGCGGCCACCATGCGGCAGGCCCTGAAGGCCCGCTACGCCGAGGCCGAGTGGTTCGGGGTGCTCCAAGGGGTGCAGGACCGGCTGCGGGTGGCCAAACGAGACGCGCTCGTCGCGTACCTGTTGGCCGAGAACCCGGGGCTGCGCGACACCAACGACCTGTACGACCACTTCCTCATCGATGTCGAGATGGGCGCCTGCATGGCGACGTCACGCATCGTGCAGGCGCACGCCACAGTTCAGTTGTTCGTGCAGCGCTGCCTGCTGGGCCTGGAGCCGGACAGCGTCGCGGCGGTCACCGAGGATCCGGGTTGGGACCAGTGGAACTGGATGGCCAACTACCGGGTGTGGGAGGCCAACCGGAAGATCTTCCTGTATCCGGAGAACTGGATCCTGCCGGAGTTGCGGGACGACAAGTCGGAGCTGTTCACCGAGCTGGACGACCAGTTGCAGCAGGACGAGCTGACTGACCTGGCGGTGGAGAACGCCACCATCGCGTACCTGGAGAAGCTGGACGACCTGGCGCACCTGGACGTGATGGCCTGCTACTACCAGCACGACAGGCATCTCATGCACGTGTTCGCCCGCACCCGGGGCGGCGACCCGACCGTGTACTACCACAGGCAGTTCGAGCGGGAGCGGTACTGGACGCCGTGGCGGCGGGTGCCGCTGGACATCGCGGGCGACCACCTGCTCGCCTTCGACCGCAACAGCCGGCTCACACTGGCCTGGCCGGTCTTCACGCAGGAGACCGACACGGCGCAGACCTCCCAGATCCCGGACCCGGACGGCATCCCGCCCGGCGGCACCGAGACGGAGCGGCCGCGTCGGCGGTGGCGGATCCAGCTGGCCATCGGCGAGCGGACGCAGGAGCGCTGGCAGCCGAAGAAGATCTCCAAGGACGCGCTGTACTACCCGGCCAGCGGCTACCGGGAGGACCTCCCCGCCGCGGACGAGTTCACCTGCTTCGCGTACGCGGCCGGAGCGGCCGGTCAGGCGATCAGCGTGCTCACCGGCTCCGAGTTCGTCGGCTCGTTCGCCTTGACCGGTTGCCGAGGCTATCCGGAGCCGATGCCGGGCGGCGGTTCCGGCAACCTGCAGCTGTCGCCGGTGTTCAAGGACACCGAACTGCTGGCCGAACGGTTCACCGAACTGGTCTTCCGGACGCAGAATGACCTGGCGATCAGCACTCCGCTGATGGGCGCGTTCCAGACGCTGGTGGCGCAGACGCCCGGCCGGTTCCGGGTGACGTACCCCATGCAGATGTCGTTGCTCGACTGGATCGTCATGCTGCTGGGGCTGGCGCAGAGCGTCCGAGGCACCCACGACCGCCGGCCGGTGCTGCCACTGGGCACCTTGATGCCGTACTTCTACGGCGACTACGACCGCGGTTACGTGATCATCCCGGGTTTCTACGACAGGCGTGCCGAGGACCCGGCGGACCGGATCGAGAAGACGTACAGCGACGTGGACGAGTTCGCCCGCGACGTGTTGGCTCTGCTCACCGAGTACCTGCGCCGATACGCCGAGGATCCGGCGCACGACCTCGCGGCCGCCGTGCAGGCGATGACCGAGGACGCGGAGTACCACCGGCTGGTGGCCGAGTTTGAGGTCTACGGCACCCTGTCGTACGGGGTGCGGTTCGCGAACTTCTACCACCCGCTGCTGTGTTTCCTGCGGGCCACCGTCCACCGGTCGGGCGTGCCGGCGTTGCTGAGCCGGACCACCCAGCTCACCAACACGGGGTTCGACTTCACCGCCACCTACCAGCCGGCGCCGGTGGTCGTGTCGCCGTACCCGGTGGAGGACCTGGACTTCGCCGCGGACGGCGCGTACGCGGGCTACAACTGGGAGCTGTTCTACCACCTTCCGTTCGACATCGCGCTGCGGCTCAACCGGGACCAGCGGTTCGCCGAGGCGCGGAACTGGTTCCACCACATCTTCAACCCGGTCGGCACCGCCGACGGCGCCGCTGCCCCGCAGAAGTACTGGGTCACCAAGCCGTTCTTCCAGACCGGAGTGCCCGAGCTGCTCAACCAGCGGATCGGCGACATTCTCACGGCGATCGCTGCCGACCCGTCGGGGGCCAGCATCACCGATCTGAAGTTCGCCGTGGAGCAGTGGCGGGCGAAGCCGTTCAACCCGCACGTGGTGGCCCGCAGCCGGCCGGTCGCCTACCAGCTCGCCGTGGTGGTCAGCTACATCAAGAACCTTGTCGACTGGGGTGACCAGTTGTTCCGGCAGTTCACCAGGGAGTCCGTCACCCAGGCCACTCAGCTCTACATTCTGGCCGACAAACTGCTCGGGCCGAAGCCGAGCGTGGTGCCGCCGCTGGTCAGCCCGGCTCCGGCCACCGTGAACCAGCTTCAGGCCACCGTGGACCTGTTCGGCAACGCGCTGCTGGACCTGGAGAACCTGATCCCCGACCTGGACCTGCTGCCGCACGGCGGTGCGGAGCTGCCCAGCCCGCTGAGCTACTCCGCGTTGTACTTCTGCGTCCCGCCCAACGAGGAGATGCTCCGGCTGTGGGACCTGATCGCCGATCGGCTGTTCAAGATCCGCAACTGCCAGAACATCGACGGGGTGGAGAGCATGCTCGCCCTGTTCTCGCCGCCGATCGACCCGGGGGCACTGGTCCGGGCCGCAGCCGCCGGCATGTCCGTCTCGTCGTTCCTGGCCGGGCTCGGCGCACCGCTGCCGAACTACCGGTTCCGGGTGCTGGCCCAGAAGGCCACCGAACTCGTCGGGTACGTCGGTGAGCTGGGCGGCGGGCTGCTCGCGGCCATGGAGAAGCGGGACGCCGAGCAACTCGCCCGGCTGCGCGCCGGCCAGGAGATCGCCCTGCTCGACGCGGTACGGGCGGTCAAGCTCGCCACCATCGCGGAGGCCGAGGGCAACGTCGCGGCGCTGGAACTGAGCCGCAAGGTGGTGGAGGAGCGGCAACGCTACTACGCCGGCCGGCCGTACATGAACGCCTGGGAGATCACCGCCACCGCGTTGTCAGGGGTGTCGCTGCTCGGCGAGACCGCGATCGCCGTGGGCTACATCCTGTCCGGCGGGCTGAAGCTGATACCCAACTTCACTGCTGGTGGCGCCGGCTTCGGTGGCTCACCCACTGTGACCCTCACCCTCGGCGGGGACAAGGCCGGTGCCGCCGCCGACTCGGCGGTGATGACCCTGGAAGCGATCGCCCGGGCCCTGGACAAGGCCGCCGGGATGGCCGCCAACCAGGGCGGCTACCGCCGTCGGATGGACGACTGGGAACACCAGGCGGCGCTGGCCGGTCTCGAACTGACCCAGCTCGACCAGCAGCTCCTCACCGGGCGGCTGCACGTGGCCATGCTCACCGACGAGCTGGCGGCGCACGACCGGGAAGCCGACAACGCCCGGGCCACCGAGGAGTACCTGCGCGGCAAGTACACGAACACCGAGCTGTACCAGTGGATGGTGAGCCGGGCCAGCTCCGTCTACTTCGGGGCGTACCAGCTCGCCTTCGACGTGGCGAAGAAGGCCGAGCGGTGCTTCGCCCACGAGCTGGGCAGCGAGGCCACGTTCCTGCAACCCGGCTACTGGGACAGCCTGCGCAAGGGGCTGACAGTGGCGGACGCGCTGCGCCACGACCTGAAGCGGATGGAGGTGGCCTACCTCGACCGGCACAGCCGCGAGCGCGAGCTGACCCGGCACGTCTCGCTGGCGCAGCTCGACCCGGCGGCGTTGATCGAGCTGCGGGCCACCGGCAGTTGCGTCGTCAACGTCCCGGAGGCGCTGTTCGACCTGGACCACCCCGGGCACTACTTCCGCCGGCTCCGCGCTGTCAGCCTCTCCATCCCGTGCGTGGCCGGCCCGTACACCCCGGTGACCGCCAAGCTCTCCCTGATCGGCAACAGGTACCGGAGCTCCACCGCGGCCCGGCAGGGCGGCACCAGCGCCAAGGACAAGTACGCAGAGGTGCCCGGTGACGAGCGCTTCGCGTACAACGTGGGCGGGATCGAGTCGATCGCGACCAGCAGCGGCCTCAGCGACAGCGGCATGTTCGAGCTGAACTTCGCCGACGACCGCTACCTGCCGTTCGAGGGCAAGGGCGCGATCGGCACCTGGCGGCTGGAACTGCCGACGGCGGTCCGCCAGTTCGACTACGACAGCATCAGCGACATCATCCTGCACCTGCGCTACACGGCCCGCGACGGCGGCTCGACACTGCGCGGCCTGGTCGAGGACTCCCTGCGGGAGGTGCTCAACGAGATGCTTGTCGACGCCGGACGGACGGGGCTGTACCAGGCATACAGCCTGCGCCACCACTTCCCGGACGAGTGGTGGCAGCTCACCCAGCAGCAGAGCACCGAGCTGGCCATCGGGCCGGAGCACCTGCCGTACCTCGCCCGCGACCACCAGCCGGTGGTGGACCAGGTGACCTGGTACGCCCGGGTGGACGGTGATCCCGGGACGTACGACCTCACAGTGGCCGGTGACCCGGTGACGTTGAACCGGGACGCCGACCTGCGGCAGTGCGTGGGTCAGTCCGACCCGCTGGTTCTCGGCACCCCGGTCACGCTGGCGGCCGACCCGGACGGCCTGAGCGACCTGGTAGTCCTGCTGCACTACCGGCTCGACGGCTGAGGGGGAGCGGTGACGACCAGCTACCCGGTCGGCGGCGGATCGCCGGGGCCCGGCTCCCGGTGGCGCGGCTCCGCCGACCCGACCGGCGCCGGCGCTCCCGGCGGGGCGTTCGGCCCGGGCGGGCCGCCGACCGACGCGACCGGCACCGGGCCGCCGCCGGCCGGTCGGGCCGCGACCGGACCGGGACTCGGCGGACCGGCGATCAGCCTGCCCACCGGCGGCGGCGCGATCCGGGCCATCGGCGAGACGTTCGCCGCCCACCCCGTCACCGGGACCGGCGGCATGTCCGTTCCCATCCCGGTCAGCGGCGGCCGGTCCGGGTTCCAACCCGACCTGACACTCAGCTACGACTCGGGCGCCGGGAACGGCCCGTTCGGCCTCGGCTGGCAGTTGCCCGTGCCGGCCATCAGCCGGCGCACCGACCGCGGCCTACCCCGATACGACGACACCGACACCTTCCTGCTGTCCGGGGAGGACGACCTGATTCCGGTTCCCGGCGGCACTCCGGTCGCCGGGCACACGGTGCAGCGGTTCCGGCCCCGGACCGAGGGGGCGTTCGCCCGCATCGAGCGGTGGACCCGGGACTCCGACGGTGACGTGCACTGGCGCACCCTGTCCGGGTCGAACCTGCTGGCCGTGTACGGCCGCGACGGCGGCTCCCGCATCGGCCTGGGCCGGCGGGTGCACACCTGGCTGCTCTGCGAGACCCGCGACGACCGGGGCAACGCTGTCGTCTACACCTACAAGCCCGAGGACACCACCGGCCTGGACCTGGACCGGCCGCACGAACGGCACCGCACCGACCGGAACGCCAACCGCTACCTCAAGTCGGTGCGGTACGGCAACACCGTGCCGCTGCTCGACCCCGACGGCCGGCGCCCGGTGGACCTGACACCGGCCCGGATCGCCGACGCCGGCTGGCTGTTCGAGGTCGTGCTCGACTACGGCGAGCACCACCCGGACACCCCGCTGCCCGCTGACACCGCAGACTGGACCTGCCGGCCGGACCCGTTCTCCACCTACCGTGCCGGCTTCGAGGTCCGCACCTACCGGCTGTGCCACCGGATCCTGATGTTCCACCACTTCCCTGACGAGCCCGAGGTGGGCGCGGACTGCCTGGTCCGCGCAGTGGAGCTGGAATACGCCAGCGGGCCGGTGCTGTCCACACTGGTCGAGGTGACCCAGCGCGGCTACGCCCCGGCCGCCGGCGGCGGGCACACCAGCGCCGCACTGCCCCCGGTGACCTTCGCATACACACCGGCCACCATCGCGGCGACCACCCGGGAACTGGAGCGCGGCAGCCTGGAGAACCTGCCGGCCGGCGTGGACGGGCGGACCGAACTGTGGGTGGACCTGGACGGGGAAGGAATCGCCGGGGTGCTGACCGGGCACGAGGGGGCCCTCTACTACCGGCCGAACCTCGGCGCCGGCCGGATCGGGCCGGTCACCGCGCTGCCCACAGTGCCGTCGCTGACCGACCTGGCCGGCGGACGCCAGCAACTGGTCGACGTGAACGGTGACGGGCGGATCGAGCTGGTCCAGCTCGGCACCGTACCGGCCGGTTTCGTCCGCCGCACCGACGACGCCGGCTGGTCCGGCTTCCAGCCGTTCCGCGAGCTGCCCGCCGTCGACTGGGCCAGCCCCGACCTGCTGCTGCTGGACCTCACCGGGGACGGCCGGGCCGACCTGCTGATCGCCGGTGACACAGTGCTGGCCTGGCACGAGTCGCTGGCCGAGGTGGGGTACGGCCCGGCGCGACCCGCGCTCTGGCCCGCCGACGAGGACCGTGGGCCGCGGCTGCTGCGCTCCGACGACCGGCAGAGCGTCTTCCTCGCCGACATGTCCGGCGACGGGCTCACCGACCTGGTCCGGGTCCGCGACGGTTCCGTCTGCTACTGGCCCAACGTCGGTTACGGACGATTCGGCGCCAAGGTCGAGATGGACGACGCGCCGTGGTTCACCGGGCTGGACGAGTTCGACCCAGCCCGGGTGCTCCTCACCGACGTGGACGGCACCGGCGTGATGGACCTGTGCTACCTGGGCCGGCGCGAGATCCGGCTCTGGTACAACCAGTCCGGCAACGGCTGGTCGGCCCCAGCCGACCTGCCCGACCTGCCGCACGTCACGCCCGATTCGACGGTGACAGTGACCGACCTGCTGGGTACCGGCACCGGCTGCCTGGTGTGGTCGTCGCCGCTGCCCGGCGACGCGGCCGGCCCGGTGCGCTACCTGAATCTGGCCGCCGACGGCAAGCCACACCTGCTCACCCGGGTGGTGAACAACCTGGGCGGCGAGACCACCATCCGGTACGCCGCCTCGACCGCCTTCCAGCTGGCCGACCGGCGGGCCGGCCAGCCGTGGGTGACCGGACTGCCGTTCCCGGTGCAGGTCGTCGAGCGGGTCGAACAGGTGGACCGGATCACCGGGACCCGGCTGGTCACCGGCTACCGCTACCACCACGGGCACTACGACGGCGTCGAGCGGGAGTTCGCCGGCTTCGGCATGGTCGAGCAGATCGACGGCGAGTCGTTCGTGGACCACGTGTTGGGCGTCGAGGCGGTCGACGGCAACCAGGACACCTCGCCCGAGCTGTTCCAGCCACCGGTCACCACGAAGACCTGGTACCACACCGGCGCCCCGGTCGACCTGTCCGCCGAGTGGTACGCCGGCCGGCACCTGCCCACCGCGGAGCTGCCGGTCGGCGTCTCCGCCGCGGAGCTGCGGGAGAGCCGTCGGGCGTTGCGCGGCCTGCCGCTTCGGCAGGAGGTGTACTCGTACGACGGCAGTGCCGCGCAGGAGCACCCGTACGGGGTGGTCGAGCAGACGTACCAGGTGCAGCGGCTGGACGCGCGGGTGTTCGTCGCCGTCGAGCGGGAGGCGGTCAGCCTCTCCTACGACAGGCAGCCGGGCGAGCCCCGGATCAGCCATCGGCTCAACCTGGTCCTCGGCCCGTACGGCACCGTCGTCCAGGCCGCCGCCGTGGTCTACGGCCGCACCACGCCCGACCCGGAACTGCCCGCCGAGGTGACCGCCGAACAGCGACGCCGTCACGTCACCTACGGCGAGCAGCGGTACACCCCGGACGTCGACGAGACGCTGCCGGTGCCGGCGTACCGGATCCGCGCCGCGTACGAGGCGGTCGGGCACGAGCTGACCGGACTGGCCCCGGCCGGCGCGTTGTTCACCCGCGCCGAACTGCTCGCCGGGTTCGCCGCGGCCACCCCGATCGGGTACGAGGTGGTGGCGGACGAGGTCAGCGCGCAACGGCGGTTGCTGTCCCGGTCACAGGTGCGCTTCCGGGACAACGCGTTGACGCCGCTGCCGGCCGGTCAGTGGGACAGCCTGGGGTTGGGGCACCAGACGTACCAACTCGCCTTCACCCCGGCCGCGCTGGCCGCGGCTTACGGCACCGCGGTGACCGGCGCGGACCTGACCGCCGCCGGCTACGTGCACCTCGACGGCGGCCCGGACTGGTGGATCCCCTCCGGCGAGCTGCGCTATCCAACCGATCCGGCCGCGCACTTCTACCTGTCCAACGGGGCCCGGGACGCGCTGGGCCTGACGACGGCTGTCACCTTCGACGGCTACCACCTGCTCACCGAGCGGGTGACCATCGACCAGGCGCCCTGGTCGGTGACCACCGCTGTGAACAACTACCTGGTGCTCGGCCCGAGCCTCGTCACCGACCCGAACGGGCAGCGCCGCGCGGTGCGCTACGACGAGTTGGGCCGGGTGGTGGCCTCGGCGCTGCTCGGCCGGCCCGGCGCCGGGGACGGCGACACCCTGGACGACCCGACGTTGACGTTCACCTACGACCCGTTCAACTGGGTGGTCAACGGCCAGCCCGCGTACAGCCGGGGCCGGCACCGGGAACGGCACGGCCCGACCAACCCGCGCTGGCTGGAGAGCTACGAGTACAGCACCGGCACCGGTGGCGTGGCGATCACCAAGTCGCTGGTGCATCCGGGCAGGGCCCTGGAGGTGGGTGCGGACGGGGTGGCCGTCGAGGTGGACGCCGACCCCCGCTGGGTCGGCACCGGCCGCACGGTGGTCAACAACAAGGGCAACCCGGTGAAGCGGTACCAGCCGTACTTCAGCACCACCCACGAGTACGAGGACGCCGCGGCGCTGCGCGAGATCGGCGCCACAGCGATCCGCTACTACGACCCGCTGGGCCGGGCCGTGCTGACCCGGTATCCGGACGGCACCCTCAGCCGGGTCGAGTCCAATGCCTGGTCGCACCGGCTGTTCGACGCCAACGACACGGTGCTCGACAGCCAGTGGTACGCCGAGCGGGGCAGCCCCGCCGTGTCCGACCCGGAACCGGCCGACCCGGCCACCCGCGCCGCGTGGCTCGCCGCCACGCACGCCGACACGCCCTCCGTGATCCACTTCGACAGCCTCGGCCGGGCCGTCTACACGGTGGCCGACCGGGGCGCCGGCCAGCGGTTCGGCGTACGCACCACCGGAGACCTCACCGGCCGGTCCTGCGACGGGTACGACGCGCTGGGCCGGCACATCGCCACCGCGGCCACCGCCATGCACGGCGCGGGAGTGCGGTCGTGGAGCGCGGAGAAGGGCGAGCGGTGGGTGTTCCAGGACGTGCTCGGTGGGGTGCGCCGGATCTGGGACGAACACGGCCGGACGTTCCGCACGACGTACGACGCCCTGCACCGGCCCGTCGGCCTGTACGTCAGCGAGTCCGCCGGCGCGGAGCGCTGTGTGCAGTACGTGGTCTTCGGCGACCGGCATCCGGACGCGGCGACGCTGGGCCTGCACGGCGTGCCGTACCTGGTGTTCGACCCGGCGGGACAGGTGCGGGTGCCCGAGGTGGACTTCAAGGGCAACCCGCGCCGCGCCGAACGGAGACTCGCCACCGACCATGTCGACGGCCCGGACTGGTCAGCGGTGGCCGCCGCGCCCGACCACGCGGCGCTGCTGGCCGCAGCGGCGCCGCTGCTGGAGAGCGAGGTCTTCGGCACCGCCGCCGAGTACGACGCGGTGAACCGTCCAACACAGGTCACCCTGCCCGACGCCACCGAGCTGCGACCGACCTACCTTGAGGGCGGCATGCTGGGCCGGCTCACCGCGCGGCTGCGCGGCCAGGGCGCTGAGGTGGAGTTCCTGTCCGAGCAGGACTACGACGCGCTGGGTCGGCGGCGGTTCGCCCGGCACGGCAACGGCCTGGTCACCGAGTACTTCTACGACCCGATGACGTTCCGGTTGGAACGACTGCTCACCGCCGGGGTGCGCGACCTTCGCTACACCTACGACCCGGTGGGCAACCTGACCCGGGTGGCCGAGCCGGGCGCGCCCACCTTCTTCGGCAACGCGGCGGTGCCGGCCGCCAGCGACTACGCGTACGACCCGCTCTACCAGTTGATCCGGGCGAGTGGGCGGGAGTTGGCCGGGGCGCCGAACGACGCGATCCGCGACCAGACCGACGTGCCGCCCGCCGGTAGCCTCACCGATGCCGGCGCGGTACGTGCCTACACCGAGGAGTACGAGTACGACCCGCTGGGCAACCTCACGGTGCTCCGGCACCGGTTCCGGACGCAGGCCGGGGTGGGTGCCGGCTGGACCCGGCATTACCGGTACGCGTACCAGGACGACCCGGCCGACGCCACGAACCGGTTGGCCGCCACGAGCCTGCCCGGCGACGCGGACGCCGGCCCCTACTCGGCCCTGTACGCGCACGACGCCGTCGGCAACCTGACCGTTATGCCGCACCTGCCGGCCCTGGAGTGGAACGTCCACGACCAGCTCCGCCGGGTCGACCTCGGCGGCGGTGGCGAAGCCCGGTTCGTCTACGCCGCGAGCGGGCAGCGGCTGCGCAAGGTCGTGGACCGGCCGGGCAGCGTCCAACTTGAATGGATCTTCCTGGGTGCGGTCACAGTGTTCCGGCGGTGCAACCGGGTCACCGGCACCCTCCAGCACGAACGGTGGACCACCACCATCGCCGACGACACCGGCCCGGTCGCCCAGGTGGACGTCAAGACCGTCGACGTCGGCGGCTTCGACCCGGCCAACCCGCTCGGCGTTGCGCTGATCCGTTACCAGCTCACCAACCATCTCGGCTCGGCCGCGCTGGAGACCGACGCGGCAGGGATGCTCATCTGCTACGAGGAGTACCACCCGTACGGCACCACCGCGTACCGGTACGGCCGGCCGGGCAACGACCTGAGCCTGAAGCGGTACCGCTTCGGCGGGCACGAGGTCGACGACGAGACGGGTTTCTGCTACGCCGGCGCTCGGTACTACGTGCCGTGGCTGGGCAGGTGGGCGAGTAGCGATCCGGGCGGCTTCACCGACGGGGGCAACCTGTTCCGGTACTGCCGCAACAATCCGGTGGGAATGGCCGATCCGGCCGGGTTCAAGCCCACCACTGTCAAGGGGCCGGAAACCCACGACATCTCCATCACGGAGTCCCACTTCACCGGGTCCGAGAACCCCACCGTGGAGGACTTCCGCCGCTATCTCAACAGTCACGGCGCGACCCTCGACCCGCGGATCAACAACAAGAACTCGGTCATCTACTACCAGGCCAACGTCACCCTCAACCTGGAGGGCGGCAACTGGTCCGAGCATCCGGGCGGCACCTGGGTGCTGCACGCCGTACTGCCGCCCCCGGCACCGCCGAAACCGAAGCCCGCGCCGCCTCCGCCGCCACCGGAGCCGCCACCGGCCGAGCCGCCACCACCCACACCGGCCCCACCACCCGAACCGCCCCCGGCCGCGCCGCCGGCCGACAACGGCGGCAAGGCTCCGGCCGCACCCGGCGTCACCGGTGGCGCTGCCGCGCACACCGCGCCCGCCGCCGAGAAGTTCATCTGGAACTTCAAGTTCAAGGGCGGCCGGGGGACGTTCCGCGGCAACATCCTCGAATGGCTCTACGGCATGCCGTGGCGCGACAACACGGCGGACTTCGACCTGGAGACCAGCACCACGGTCAAGCAGATCAAGTCGACCGACCGGTACGGCAAGGCCGGTGACATCGCCCGGGAGGCGACCCGGGACGCGGATGCCGCGATCCAGGCCAACCCGAGCGGCACCATGGCCGGCAAGCGGTCCCAGGCCGTCATCATCACCGAGACCGACGCGCCGGCCAGCGCCGGAAACGCGATCCGCACGGCGACCAACCCGGGACGCGGGCGGGACATCCCGCCCAGTGCCACCACGCCGGAGCATGTGCGCGGACTGCCGGGCCGGACGGGGATGCTCGGCAAGGGGCTCAGTGTCGTCGGGTTCGGCCTGTCGGCGTTCGCCCTGTGGGGCGACTACCAGCACGGCGACTGGGAGATGGGCGTCGGTGACGCGCTCGGCGCGGTCGGCGGTGGCCTGGAGCTGTACGCCATCGCCGTGCCCGGTGCCACTGTCGCCACAGTCAGCGCGATGACCGCCGGACTGGTGATCGGTGGCATCGGTCTGGCCGCCGTCTCGTACGTCAGCATGAACCGGGCCGCCGAGGCCGGCGACACGCCGGGCGTGGTGGCCGGCGGCGTCGGCATCGGGGCGGGTCTGGCCATCGCCGCTGGCGCTATCGGCATCGCGGCCGGCAGCGTGGTGATCGCTCCGGTCGTGCTCGTGGTCGGCATCGTCGCCGCCATCGGCGTGGGGATCTTCCACGCGGGCCGCTACTTCGACTGGTGGTGATCCACGTTCCCCGGTGTCACGTCGGCGATACTGTGGGCGTGGAGTACGTGTCCAGAGTGCCGCGACCGCCACTGGACGGGCTGATCGACGACCTCTACTACCTGGAGGGTGCGCCGCCGTACGCCCGACTGACGCTGCCGGCAAGTCCGGCGGCGTTGCTCATCCTCAACCTCGGGGCACCGTTTCACATTCGGGCCGGCACCGAGATCGAGACGGCCGAGTACGCCGACGGTTGCGTGGTCACCACGCCCACCCGCGCCTTCGAGTTCGGCTATCCACCCCGGACCCGGTCCGTCGGCGTGCACTTCAAGCCGTGGGGGCTGGCGCCGTTCCTGCCGATGCCCGCAGTGCAGCTGTGCGACCGGCCGGTGACGGTGGAGCAGGTGTGGGGCCGACCCTCCACTGCTGAGCTGCGCGACCGGCTGGCCACTGCCGAGGGACCCCACGAGATGCTGACGCTGCTCGAGGAGGAGCTGATGCGACGGCTGGGCGACGCGGCCGGCCTGGGGCTGGTCCGCCATACGAGCCGCATCATCGCCGCGACCAGCGGGGCGGTGGCGATCGACGAGCTGAGGGTTTCCGCCGGTGTCAGCAACACGCACCTGGCGCAGCGGTTCAAGGAGCTCATCGGCGTCACGCCGAAGCGGTTGGCCCGCAGCTACCGCTTCGCCGCCGTCCTGCTCTCGATCAACCCCGCCGAACCGATCGACTGGGCCGACCTCGCCGGCGGCGCAGGCTACTTCGACCAGGCCCATTTCGGCCACGAGTTCCGGGCGTTCACCGGGCTCACACCGACCCGGTACGTCGAGGTCAGGCGGCGGTTCCTGCGCGAACATCCCGGCCACGTGCTGGACGGCTGGCCGCTACCGACCGATTGATTCCTTACAAGAGCGACAGCTCACGAGACCCTAACCTGGGCGCAGTCGAAGCAGAGGAGCTCGCCAATGGGCGAAGTGGTCATGTACAGCTCGGTGTCGGTGGACGGCTTCATCGCCGACGAGAACGACCAGCCCGGACCGCTGTTCGACTGGCTGACCAGCGGTGACGTCCCGTTGGACGAGAGTGGCGCGTTGAAGGTGTCACAGGTGTCCTTCGACTACATCCGACCGTACTGGGACCAGATCGGGGTGACGATCGCCGGCCGCCACGTCTTCGACATGACGGACGGCTGGGACGGGAAGCCTCCGAGCGGGATCGACCACGTGGTCGTCGTGACGCACCGGCCGAAGCCCGAGGGGTGGGACCCTGAGGCGCCGTTTCACTTCGTCGACGGCGTCAAGGCAGCCGTGGCCAGGGCGCAGGAGCTCGCGGGGGACCGCATCGTCGAGGTCGCCGCTGGCGACGTCGGCGGCCAGGTGCTTGCCGCGGGCCTGGTCGACGAGGTGCGCATGGACGTCGTACCTGTCGTGTTCGGGTCCGGCAAGCGTTACTTCGGGTCGGTCCACGCGCAGCACCTGTTGGACGATCCTGACGTGGTGATTCAGGGCAACCGGGTGCTTCACCTGCGCTGCCGGGTGCGCCGTTGACCGACCCGAGCGTTTGTCAGCCGCGGGTGCGGCCGCTGATCCGGGTCTGGCCGGCGAGGCTGACGAGCGTCAGGAGGACGGTCAACGCGGTGTAGCAGACGACTGCCGGCACCTCGCCGAGTGGGCCGACGAGCTGCCCCTCGATGACGATGGGCAGCCCGAAGGCGAGGTAGGAGACGACGTAGATTCCGCCGACGACTCCCGCGCGCTGGTGCGCTGCCGCGAGCGGGAAGATGAGGCGTAGGGCGGCGGTGAAGGACGCACCGAAGCCGACACCGGCGACAGCCTGCCCGATGATCATGACGGCCAGGCTTCCGGCGAACACTCCACCGATGATGCCGGTGGCCCCGGCGAGGGACGCGTAGATTCCGATGATCATCGCTCGCCGCGGGTCGATGCGGGTGAAGGCCAGTCCGACGATTGCCGAGACCGCCGGCGCGATGAACCCGGCCACGCCGTTGAGCAGGCCGCTGTCCAGATGGAAGACGCTGCGAACCATGCTCGGGGCCAGCCCGCCGGAGAGACCTGCGAGCATCCAGACGGCGGCGACCACTGGTGCCGCGGCGGCGAACTCCGCTCGGGCGGCGGGCGGGATGGCAACGCGCGGAACCATCGAGCGGAGCGCACCTGCGCTACGGGGCATGGTCTCCGGAGACAGGGCGATGACGACGGCACCGAGAATCGTGAGGACGATGAGGGCGGCGAAGATGATCGAGTTCGCCCTGGGTGTGAGCTGGATGGCGAGACCGGCCAGCAGGGAGCCGGCACTCAGCCCACCGGTGAGGCCGACACTGCCGAGGACCGTACCCAGTCTCTTCCTGTTCGGCGGGGCGAGTTCGACGAGCGCTGCGGTGAAGGCTGCCGTCGCCGCGCCGCTGGCGACACCTTGCACGATGCGCCCGGCGATCACCCAGCTCACGTCGGGGGCGACGAGGAACAGGGCGTTCGACGCGAGTTGGATCACCAGTGCGCCGATCAGCACCGGGCGCCGGCCGACGTGGTCGGACAGCGACCCCAGGGTGAGGACGGCGGCGAGGAAGCCGATCGCATAGACAGCGAACGCCAGCGTGAGGAGCGACGGTGCGAAGTTCCACTGCTGGCGGTAGAGCACCAGCAGGGGCGTCAGCACACCCGCCGCGAGATACAGGCTGGTGAACGCGAGCGCCGCACCTGTCAACGCCAGGCCGGCGGGGAGGGTGCGCCGCCGGCGGGTCGAGGGCGCGTCGATGGTTCCCGGAATCGAGGACATGACAGCTCCATGGGGTGGCCGCAGCGATGGGCCGGCGAATTGGTGACGGTGGGAAGGGGATTCGGCCGCCGGGCCACTGCCGTCAGGCCCGGGTCTGGCCCACGGCCGGGTTCGGCGCGACGCGGCGGCCGGATCGTGATCGCTAGTCGGTGATGACGACGACGCCCGACGCCGCATCCAGCAGTTGCACAGTGCGCTCGGCGGCCCGATCGATCTGGACCCGAGGCTCGGCCGGGATTCGCTGTTCGTTGTAGGTGCCGGGCCCGTAGAACTGTCCGTAGCTCAGCACCACGCCACCCTCGGCGAGGACGGCGCGCTCCAACTCGGCGACAGCCCGGGCGTCGGGCCCGTCCGGAAGCTGCCAGGCGACGGTCTGGGCCAGGATCTTCGGCGATCCGCTCTGCCGCGCCGCCTCGATGAGGTTCTGGTTGCCCTCGGTCCTGATGCGAGCGTTCAGCTCCGCATGATCACCGATCCTCTCCACCTCATCCGGTAGATCGGTCAGTTCGTTCAGGATGATGTCCGGTGCGAAGTCTCGAACTGCCTGGATCACTGCGTCCCGGTCGAAGACGTCGCACAGGATCGGCTCGGCGCCGAGTTGCGCCAGCAGCTCCGTCTTGTTGGACGATCGCGTCATACCGCCGACCACGTGCCCCAGCTGCACCAGTCGGGGGATCAGCCGCTGTCCGATGACGCCGGACGCACCGGCAAGAAATACCCGCATCATTTCTCCCAATTGTTGGTAGTTCGGTACGTCGAGCTGTGTGCGCTGCCGCCGCCGGTTCGCAAAGGTCCGCGCGACGACTGGCCGCTGCGGCAACGCCGGTAACGCCCGGTCGCTCAGCGGCGGAGAGGGATGTCCTGCCATCCGCCGCCGCCTGATCGCCCATGGGTCGGAGCGAGACGCGCCGCTCGGGTAGACATCGCCCGGTTCGGGCGCGCTATGCGCGCTGGGGGTTTTGTCTGTTTGCTGGTGCTTGGTTCGTGGTCACGGCCGCAAAGTTACGCGTTGACTGGCACCGTGTGCTGGTCCAATTCGATGGCGAATCCATGGGCCAATCCGGCCTTGATCCAGACCTGTCGACCTGACGACGCACTACTGGGGCATGACCCTGCACAAGGCGTCCAGCGCTCCCGCCCACGCGCTGTCCGAGGGCGCCGCGAAGTTGACCACCAGGGCGTCCCGCTCGGCCGACTGCCATCCCGGGTCGGCCAGCTCGTGGCGGAAGTCGGCCATCCGGGCCACCGCCAGACCCTGGCGGTCGGCCGCCTGAACGACCGAACCCTCGGTGCCGGGCGGAAGTTCGAGGACCGCTTGCAGCCCGGCGGCCAACCCGGTCACGCGGACACCGGGTGCCCGCTGAGCCAGCGCCGCCACCAACTCGTCGCGGCGGCGCCGGTAGCGCACCCGCATCGAGCGCACCTGACGGTCGTACGCGCCCGAGGCGATGAACTCCGCGAGGGTCAACTGCTCCAGCGCACTCGACATATAGTCGATGTCCCCCTTGGCCGCTACGACCTCAGGGACCAGTTCCTTCGGCAGCACCATCCAACCGAGCCGCAGCCCGGGCGCCAGCGACTTGCTCGCCGTGCCGAAGTACACCACCCGCTCCGGGTCGAGGCCCTGCAGCGCTCCCACCGGCTGACGGTCGTATCTGAACTCCCCATCGTAGTCGTCCTCCAAGATCAGCCCGCTGGTGGCGCGGGCCCAGTCCACCGCCGCCGTCCGCCGCTGCGGGGTCAACGCGACCCCCGTCGGGTACTGATGCGCCGGTGTCAACAGTGCCGCCCCCGCCCCGTCCAACCCCGCCAGGTCGTCGGTGCGCGCGCCGTGCTCGTCGACGTAGAGGGGCGGAATGCGCAGGCCAGCGCTGGTCAACAGATCGCGATACACGTCGAGGCCGTACGACTCGACAGCCAGCGCCGAGACCCGCCGTGCCCGCAGGACCTGCGCCATCAGCGTCAGACCATGGTGGAAGCCGGCGCAGACCACGATCCGGTCCGGCTCGGCGTACACCCCGCGAGCCCGCGCCAGATAGTCCGCGAGGGCGGTACGCAGCTCCACCCGGCCGAGAGCGTCGCCGTAGCCGAAGGCATCGTTCGGGGCCGCCGACAGAGCCCGCCGAGCTGCGGCGAGCCACTGCGTACGGGGAAACTCCGCGAGAGTCGGCGCACCCGGCAGCAGCCCGTACGTGGGACGGCGCTGAGCGGGTCTCGGCCGCGCTGCGGTCCGCGCCGCGCCGCGCGGTTCGGCCCGCTTGGCCACCCGCGTTCCGGAACCCTGTCGGGCGGTGACCCAGCCCTCGGCGACCAGTTCGGCGTAGGTGTCGGCAACGGTGTTGCGGGCCACGCCAAGATCGGCCGCGAGTGAGCGGGACGACGGTAGCCGCGTGCCGGGCACCAGACGTCCGGTCCGGATGGCCTCCCGCAGGGCGTCGGTGAGCCCGGCGCGCAGGCCGGGGCCGGTCAGGTCCAGATGTAGGTCGACGCCGAACAACGACGCTGATCTGGCCCCCGAATTGGCCCGCGAATCTGCCATGAAAACAGACCATATAGCAGTCCAACCGACCTCGGCCCGGTGCTGGGCGAGCTCTGCGTCACGGTCCGCGATCGTGGTCTGTGCTGTAGGGAGTGCGGCTGTGTCTCGGCAATGAGGTGGGGTTAACCGATATCCCAGGACGCGAGGTGAGTTCCGCAATGCAGGCATTGGAACAGGTACGCGGTGGGCTCACCGTTGCGGTCGAGCCGGTGCAGGAACTCTTCGGCTTCCTCGGGTGACCAGCCGAGTTGCCGGTGGCTCGCGCGAAGCATGTTCAGGGCGACTGGATGAGGTTAGACATCGCGGTAGCCGGCCGGGCCGAGAAAAGCCGCGCCATCGCCGCAGTGGTAGAGCCATGACTCGTCCTGCCGACCGGTGAAGCCGGGGGTCCGGCGAGTGATTGCTCGACGACGTGATGCGGCACGTCATCAGGCACGTCGACAGCGTCGCTGAACTCGGCAGGCAGCTGCCGGATTCCGCTGCCGTCCGTGGCGGCGGCAACGACGCCGAGTGCCCATCTCGGCGGAGCGCATGGACGTGCGGTGTAGCCACGGCTTGTCCGTCAGGTTCGGTGCGCGTCTGCCGCGTCCCGGCCGGTCAGGCTGGGCCGTCGACCAGCGGGTCGTGGACCCGGCCGAGGAACAGCGGTACGCCGGTGAGCCGGTCGTGGATGACGTACAGGAATGGTCGGTTGACGAAGAACTGCGGTCCTTGCGGAATCGACGGCGGCCGGACGATGACTGCCGACGCGGCTGCGGCTTCGGTACCCTTCTCGTCCACCGCGATGAACGTTTCGTGCACCACGTTGTCGATGCACAGGGCCGGGTCGGTGCTCATGCCTGTGAAATCGGCCTGTGACGTGAAGGCCGTGGGCATGCCGAGGCTGCCCAGCGCGGCACCCAGCTCGGCCGGTAGGCGGAACGTCCACCGGGGCAGGCGCAGTTCGACGTCGGTGATCTGGAACCCGGTCAGCAACGCGCCCAGCCAGGTCGCGTCGAGGCTCGCCTCGATCGCGGCGAGATCGTCCCGGGTCGGCATGACGATGGCCATGGCAAGCCCGTCGCCCGCGTACGGCACGTCGACTGCGCGCCACCCGTCTCCCTCGAGGTAGCCCATTCTGTCGAACGGCCCGCGCATGACCGGGACGTCGACAACGGTCCCGTCATCCCTTGTGAACGGTGCCGGCGACGTGGCCGCAGCGGTGAACGGGTACTTCCAGGCAGCCTTGAGGTAGATCGCGTTGGTAAGGATCAGGCTGGTGGCGGGGTTCACGGCGTCGGACTGCAGCAGCTGCGGGATCTTCGCGTTGGTCCGATCGGACACCCAGGTGTTGATCTCCTGGCGGGCAGCCTCCGGCGCGCCGCGGAAGTCGACAGGTCGCGGCGCGGCACCGTAATAGCCGGTCAGGATGTCGCGGAACCCGGGGCGCAGGCCCAGATCGAGTCGTGTCCACAGCGCGTTGGCGCTGGTCAGCCGAGGCTGCTTGACTCCGTCACCGTCCTGGTACCGACCGGCGAGCGTCTGCTCGACGGTGTTGAGCCCGTTGTGGAGCGCGCGCGGGCGGGGATGCGGCGCGTGGAGCACCGCGTCCATCTCGTGCGCCGTGGTCGAGCGGGCGCCCGCCCTGGTCATCGCGAGCGCTAGCCCGACCGAGTACGGGGCGCACACCACATTGCCGCCAGTCTGGGTTGCGGCCACAGTGCGGTAGAGGTCGGCCGTGAAGCCGCGAACGGCGGCGGCGGCAGCCTGCATCGTGGCCGGGTCGGGTGGTACGCGGTCCCCATCCGTCGAGGTGGATGGCGGGCCGGGCCGACGGGCATCGCCCGGGGCGGCGGTGAGGGCAGCGGCGGCAAGCGGTACCGCCCGCAGGACGGATCGACGCGAAACCATGTATCGAGGTTAGAGCAGGCCGGCGGAAACCCACCAGACACGAACCTGAATTCATCGAAACTCAGCAATATGTGCCGCTGGGTTCGCTGAAGCAGCGCGAGGCACCACAACGATCGCTGTGCGGCTTGCTACTCGTACCGGTACTTCAGCGAGTCAGCCTCGGCCTTCTCGATGTCAGCGATCGTCAGCTCGGGCATGCGTAGCTGGGCCAGCGTCACCTCGGCCGAGGTCGGCTGGGCGTCCGCCGGCAGCCACTGCTCGGGCTTCCAAGCCCCGCTGCGCAGCAACGCCTTGGGGCAGTGCGGGTAGACCTCGTCGATCCCCAGCACCAGCGCACTGGCCGGCGGCTTGCCCACGGCGGTCAGTTGCGACAGCAGTTCGGAGCGAGTGGAGACGCAGGCCCGGCCGTTCACTCTGAGCGTCGTGGCGCGTCCCGGGATGATGAACAGCAGCCCGGCTCGCCCGGTGGCGACGACGTTCTGCAGGGTGTCCAGGCGCTTGTTGCCGGTGGCATCCGGTATTGCCACCGTCCGTGCGTCCAGGACGGTGACGAAGCCGGCAGGGCCGCCGCGCGGGGAGACGTCGCAGTTGCCCTTGGCGTCCACTGTGGCGACCAGGACCAGCGACGAGCAGCCGATCAACCGCCGGGTCTGTTCGGTGAGCTCGGTCATCTGCTTTCGCACGGCCGCGTCACTCGGAAGTTCGTAGGCCCGGCGCAGCGCCTCCTGGTCGGGCACGGCGTCGAGGCGCAGCGAGTCGAAGGCGCTGGCGGCAAGGACTGGCGTCATGCATCGACACTAATCGACAAAGCTGACGTCACGTGTCGGGCTGGTCGTCGTCTCGCACCATCATTCGCATCGGCAGGTCGATCGCGATCTCGGGGCGGGCCTGCATGAGCGGAGTGCCCGCCTGTGGGTTCCCGAAGATGATCACCTGGGTGTCGGGCATGCCCAGCCCAGCCCAGCCCGGCCCTGCCGGCGGCGGCCGCATGGTCGACCACCGCCACCACCGCGGCGCCTACGCGTTCCGCCTCAGCCCTCAGCGCGGAGATCGTCTCTCCGACACCCCGGGCGCTGCGTCTGGTCACCAATCCGTCGTTCAAGACCGACCCCCGCTCACCGCGTCCCCGGGCGAATACCACTCATCCTCCCCACAAGCGAGACCGGTCCGGGGAGGCTCGCCGTAAACGACACCCAACAGGCAGCTCGCCAACGTCATCTCCGGAGGCGGCGGCGTTGTCAGCCTTCGTGACGCTCAACGAAGACGTCGGCATCCTCCCAGGATCGGGTTCTGTGGGCCTTGCCCAAATCATCTTAGTCATTAAGATAATCCTGTGAACATATCGACGGACTTCTCGGTGGCGATCGCTGGCGCCGGCCTCTCCGGCCTCTGTCTCGCCCAGTACCTGATGCGCGCCGGCATCGACGTGCACGTCTACGAGCGGGACCCGGGCCCCTTCGTCCGGCGGCAGGGCTACCGGATCATTCTCGACCGGTACGGCCTGAAGGCGCTGCGCGAGAGCCTGCCGCGCTCGCTCCACAACCTGGCGCTGGCCACCGGCGACGAGCCCGGGGGGCACCTGCGCTTCACCGACAGCCGGCTGCGGGACGCATTCACCATCACCTTCAAGGACGAGCCGCACGCGACCCGCCAGGTCGACCGGCTGACCCTGCGGTCGATCCTGCAGTCCGGGCTTAACGGGCGCATCCACTACGGCAAGGACGCCGTCGCGGTGGACGGCGGCGACCCGGCGCGGCCGCGGCTGCTGTTCGCCGACGGCGGGGCCGCCGCGGCAAGCGTCGTCGTGGGCGCGGACGGCGTCGGATCGGCGCTGCGCGCGCAGATCATGCCGGACGCGGACCCGACGAAGACCCCGATGGCGGGCATCTACGGCCGGTCGCCGCTGCGACGCAACGGCGAGAGCATCATCCCGGACGCGCTGCGTACCAGCGGAGTTCTGGCCATCGCCGACCGGCCGGGCCGCGCCTTCTTCTTCACCTCCATGCGGTTCGGCGAGAGCCCGCCGGAAGCGTTCGCGCGCCTGGCCCCGGGCAGCTATGCGCCCACCGGCGACGACTACGTCATGTGGGGGCTGCTGCTCCGACAGCAGGAGGTGCCCATCGGCATCCGGGGCGACCTGCTGGCACTGTGGAGACTGGCCTCCGGGATGAGCATGGACTTCCACCCGGTCGTCCGGCGGCTCGTCGGCACGGCCGAACTGGACGCCACTGTGCTCAACCTCTTCGCCACCGGCCAGCGCCCGCGCCGGTGGGCGGTGCCCCGGGCCACGATGATGGGCGACGCCGTGCACGTCATGCCGCCGTTCGGCGCGCACGGCGGCAACACCGCGCTGCGTGACGCCGCCCTGCTCGGCCACAAGCTGGTCGAGGCCCGGGCCACCGGCGCGCCGGTGGAGGAGGCGATCGCCAACTACCAGGACGAGATGGTGTCCTACGCCTTCCGGGCCGTCGACACCGCCGACAGGCTGATGCGCCGGCTCACCGGGGGAGCGGCCGCACCGCACTGGGTGCTGACCCGCGTGCTGCCTCGGCTGCACCGGGTCACAGTGCCGGAGGCATGATTGCGGGCATGTCCCACGAGCCGGCCCGTGCGTCCGCGATCGCCGACCTCATGCGCGCCGGGCGGGAGATGTCGCGGCTGTCCATGGTGTTCCGGTACGCCATCGCGGAGCGGCTGGGCCTCGCCGTGAGTGATCTGGAGTGCCTGGACTACCTGGCGGACGTCGGATCCGCCACCGCGGGGCAGGTCGCCGAGCGGACCAACCTCACCACCGGGGCGGTGACCAGCATGCTGCGCCGGCTCCAGCAGGCAGGTTACGTGACGGCCGAGCGCGATCCGGCGGACCGGCGGCGGGTGATCGTCGCCCTGCGGCCGGAGCGGGTCGCCGATTTGGAGCGACCGTACGAGCGGTTCGCCGAGCGGGCGGAACGGCTCATCGAGGGCTACAGCGTCGAGGAGGTCGTGCTGCTGGTCCGGCACTACGACCGTATGCAGGCGATGTACCTCGCCGAGTTGGACCGCCTCCGCAGCGGCGACACCGCGCAGCGGTCAGCCTGAGGCGGCGTCGCGGCTGATCCGCCGTCGGCGGCGTTGGCCGCATCCGAGCCGCTGTCGCGTCGGGAACCACGGGGTGACCCTGTTGTCGCTGGCGAAAGGCAGCGAAACGTCGGCATTGGCGCGTGGTGAACGACGGGTATCCCGGGCGGGGGTCCTGCGTCGATCATTGCCCGAAGATAGATGCGAGTCACTCTCACCTCCTGCTGGAGCGCCCGGGCGCGGAGGGCGAGACGTCGGCACCGGAAGCCGGGCGTGACCGAACGGCCCGACTCCGCGTCCCCGGAGGATCGCCATGCCCCGTCCCGCTTCCCGTACCCGGCTCGCGGCGTTCACCGCCGCCGTCCTGACCGCGAGCGTCCTGACGGTGACCCCGCCGTCACCGGCGCTGGCCGCCACGACATTCGCCGCCAACGACTACTGCCTCGGCCAGTGCGCCGACATCCTGCCCCCCGGGCAGAACGGCAACGCCACGCTCGTCGCCATCCTGGCGCACCAAACGCTCGGCACCCGACCGGCGCACTCCAGCGACCAGCTCGACGAGCACGCGAACCTGGTCTACAACTACGCCGGGCTGACCGACGAGCAGATCACCCACTTCTACAACGACGCCTCGTTCGGGGTGCCGGCCGCGCAGGTCGAGAGCACCGTCTCGCCGCGATCGGACGTCACCATCGTGCGGGACAAGGCCACCGGCGTCCCGCACATCACCGGCACCACCCGCGCCGGCACCATGTTCGGCGCCGGCTACGCCGGGGCCCAGGACCGGCTCTGGGTGATGGACCTGCTGCGACACGTCGGTCGTGGCAACGTCACCTCGTTCGCCGGCGGCGCCCCAGGCAACCGGGAACTGGAGCAGAGCGTCTGGGCCAACTCGCCCTACACCGAGGCGGACCTCCAGGCCCAGGTGGACGCGCTGCGCACCAAGGGTGCCCGGGGCCAGCAGCTCTACACCGACGTGGTCGACTACATCGCCGGCATCAACGCCTACATCGACAAGTCGATCGCCGAGGACAACTACCCCGGCGAGTACGTGCTCGCGGGCGCCGGCAAGCCGAAGCACTTCACCATGACCGACCTCATCGCCACCGCCGGAGTCGTCGGCGGGCTCTTCGGCGGGGGTGGCGGAAGCGAGATCCAGTCCGCGCTGGTCCGGGTGGCCGCCCGCGCTGAATACGGCGCCACCGAGGGCGACCGGGTATGGGCGGCGTTCCGCTCGCAGAACGACCCGGAGACCGTGCTCACAGTGCACGACGGGCAGAGCTTCCCGTACGGGGCGACGCCGCCCGGCGCGACAAGCGCGGTGCTCCCCGACGCCGGCTCGGTGGTCGCCGAACCCCTCGCCTACGACGCCACCGGCGGGGCCGCCGCCCGCACCGGTGCCAGCACCGCCACGAAAGAACTGCTCGGCGGCCTGTCCAATCTGCGCGCGCACGGCATGTCCAACGCGGTAGTGGTCTCCGGGCGGCACACCACCACCGGAAACCCGGTTGCCGTGTTCGGGCCGCAGACCGGCTACTTCGCCCCGCAGTTGCTGATGCTCCAGGAGTTGCAGGGGCCGGGAATCAGCGCGCGTGGCGCCGCGTTCGCCGGGCTCAACCTCTACGTGCTGCTCGGCCGGGGCCAGGACTACGCGTGGAGCGCGACCTCCGCCGCACAGGACCTCACCGACACGTACGCGGTGCCGCTGTGCACCACCGACGGCAGCGCCCCCACGCTGCGCACCAACAGCTACCTCTACCACGGGCAGTGCCTCGCCATGGAGGCGCTGGAGCAGCGCAACTCCTGGTCCCCGACGCTCGCCGACTCCACCCCGGCCGGCTCGTACACGCTGCGCGCGCTGCGCACGAAGTACGGGCTGGTGTCCTACCGAGGGCTGGTGAACGGGCAGCCGACCGCGTTCACCAAACTGCGCTCGACCTACCGGCACGAGGCTGACTCGGCGATCGGCTTCCAGGCCTACAACGACCCGGCGGCGATGGGCAGCGCAGCGGCCTTCCAGGCGTCCGCGGCCACCGTCGGGTACGCGTTCAACTGGTTCTACGTCAACTCGACCGAGGCGGCGTACTTCAACTCCGGCTCGAACCCGGTCCGTCCGGCCACCGCCGATCCGAACCTGCCCACGAAGGCCGAACCGGCGTACGAGTGGGCCGGCTGGAACCCGGACACCAACGACGCCACCTACACCCCGGCGTCGGCGCATCCACAGTCGATCAATCAGGACTACTACGTCAGCTGGAACAACAAGCAGGCGCGGGACTTCGGGGCCGCGGACGGCAACTTCAGCTTCGGGTCCGTGCACCGGGCTCAGCTCCTCGACGGTCCGGTGCGCGCGGCGATCGCCCAGCGCAAGCTCGGCCGCGCCGACGTCGTCAAGATCATGGCGGATGCGGCGGTGACCGACCTGCGCGGCCAGCAGGTTCTCGGCGACCTGTTGCGGGTGCTGGACAGCACGCCGGTCACCGATCCGGCGCTGGCCGACGCGGTGGGCAAGCTGCGCGCCTGGCAGCAGGCCGGGACCCGTCGGGTGGAGACGTCCCCGGGCTCGAAGGTCTACCAGCATGCCGACGCCATCCGGATCTTCGACGCCTGGTGGCCGCTGCTGGCCTCGGCGCAGTTCCGCCCCGGCCTCGGGCCGGACCTCTACGCCGCGCTGGTCGACGCCATCGAGGTGAACGAGGCGCCGTCCGGCGGCCAGAACGGCGGACGCGACGGCGCCGCGAGCTGGGCGTTGCAGGGCCAGGCACACAAGGGCTCGTCGTTCCAGTACGGCTGGTGGGGCTACGTCGACAAGGACCTGCGCACGGTGCTCGGCGATCCGGTGGCCGGCGGGCTCGGCCGCGCGTACTGCGGCAACGGCAACCTCGGCGTATGCCGGCAGGCCCTGCTCGCCGCGCTCGGCCAGGCCGCCGTGGTGCCGGCCACCACTGTCTACCCCGGAGACAAGTCGTGCGGAGCCGGCGACCAGTGGTGTGCCGACTCGATCGCCCAGTCCGGGCTCGGCGGCATCACCCACCCGGTGATCGCCTGGCAGAACCGCCCCACGTACCAGCAGGTCGTCTCGTTCCCGGCGCGCCGCGGCGACGACGTCACCAACCTGGTGCAGGGCCGCCCGGCCACCGCGTCGAGCACCCAGTTCCTGACCGGCCACACACCGGACAAGGCGATCGACGGCAGCCTCGGCAGCCGGTGGGCGAGCAGCTACAACGACAACCAGTGGCTCCGGGTCGACCTCGGCTCGGCCCGCACGGTGAGCCGGGCGGTGCTGCGCTGGGAGGCCGCGTACGGCACCTCGTACCGGATCGAGGTCTCCGGCGACGGCACCTCCTGGACGCCGGTGTTCACCACCACCACCGGCAACGGCGGCGTCGACAACGCCACCTTCGCCCCGGTCACCGCCCGTTACGTGCGGGTGTACGGGGTCAGGCGAGCCACCTCGTACGGATTCTCGCTCTACGAATTCGAGGTGTACGGGAAGTGATCTCGCCCCGGGAGGGGGCGGCGGGACTCGCCCACCGCCCCCTCCGCAGGTGCGCAGCCTCCACCATCACAGCGCCGGGTATCACCTCACACGGGAGGCGCCGTCGTGGGCATGGCACCCTCGGCGAGCTTGAGTCGCGTCCAGATGTTCATGTTGATGACAATCGCCGCGATTTCCAGGATCTCATCGTCCGTGAAGTGCGCAGCCATCCTGTCGTGTGCCTCCTGGAACCGGGTGTTGATGGTGGCGTCGGCGGCCCGGGTCAACGCCTCGGCATAGGCCAGCGCGGCCTGCTCCTCCTCGGTGAACAGGTGCGTCTCCCACCACGCGGTGAGGGTCTCGACCTTGGCCGGCGGGATGTCGGCGGCGCGGGCGGCGGCGTGGTGCACCAGAAGGCAGTAGCTGCAATTGTTGATCTGAGCGACGCGTAGTCGGAGAAGCTGAGCCAGGGCGGGGTCCACCTGGAGTGTGGCGGTATGGCCGAAGGCTGCGGCCCCGGCATTCGCCAGCGCCATGAGGTGTTCGTTTGTGACGTTCAGTCGGACGTTCTGAATCCTGGTGTCCAAGAGGTGACCTCCTACAGGTGACAACGACGGCACCAGTGGTGGGGACGTCCACATCGGTGCGGCAGACCCGTCGCACGGTCTGGGTCGTACCTCTGCCTCCGTGGCGCGCGCCTCGCGGCGCCACGCCTCACGTGCGGGTCGGCTCTGCGTCGCGGCCGAGGCGGGCGCGGGCCCGAGCCATACGAATGGCCGCGGTCAAGGCCGTGATGTCGTAGGCGCCGTAGTGGCGGCGGCCGTTGATGAAGAACGTCGGGGTGCCGGACACTCCGCTGTCGTCGGCAGAGTCGATGTCGCTGTCGATCCGGTCGGCGTGCGCCTGGCTTGCCAGATCGTCGCTGAACCGTCTCTGATCCAGGCCGAGGTCGCCGGCATACCTGATCAGAGCAGTGCTGTCCAACTCGTCCTGGTGGCCGAGCAACAGGTCATGCATCTGCCAGAACTTGCCCTGGGCGGCGGCCGCCTCGGCGGCCTCGGCCGCCAGTCGGGCTTGCGGATGCACGTCCGACAGGGGTAGGTGACGCCACACGAAACGCAGGTCGGCGTCGCCCAGCAGTTGTCGGACGACCGGTTCGGCCGTCCCGCAGTACGGGCACTGGAAGTCGCCATACTGCACCAGCGTCACCGACGCGCCGGCTGGGCCACGAACGTGGTCCTGCTGCTCGTCCACCGCCGGGGTGAGATCGATCAGTTCCGTCATGTCGCCGAAGAGCGCCGGGATGCGTTTGTCCTGGGGCAACGCGTTGGTGACGCGGAACGTGATCCAGGTCAGTGCCGAGGATACGATCGCGGCACCGAGCACCCCGACTTTGGCCTCGGCCAGTTGGTCGCCGGTGAAGGCAAGGCTGGCGACCAGCAGCGACACGGTGAAGCTGACACCGGCGATCGTGCCGCTGCCGAGCACGCCCGCCCAGCCCACTGCCGGACGGATGCGCCCGCGGGAGAGCCAGGTGAGCCCGGCCGAGGTGCCGATCACGGCGAGCGGCTTGCCGACCACATACCCGAGCAGCACGCCCCAGGTGACAGGCGACGCGAGCGCCTGGGTCAGGAACGGACCGTCGATGCTGATGCCGGCGTTGGCCAGGCCGAACAGCGGCACGATGACGTAGCTGGACCATGGGTGGTAGATGCGCTGGAGGCGGTCGTTGGGCGACAGCGTGTTCGCCAGGCCGATCGAAGCCGTACGCGCGAGCGTGGGCGTCGGCTGTTCACGGAACGATCGGAACAGCCCGCTGACCTTCTCGAGCTCGGTTCGGCCGGGAGAGTAGGCAATGGCGGTCAACCCGATGGCCAGTCCGGCCACCACAGGGTCGACTCCGCTGACCAGCAGCGCGCCCCACATGACGACGGCGACCGGCACGTACGCCCAGCCCCGTCGGACGCCGCCCGCGCGGATGGCCGCCATCACCGCGAATGCCGCCACGGCCACCACGATGGGCATCACGGCGATGTCGTCGCTGTAGACCAGGGCGATCACGATGAGTGCGATCAGGTCGTCGACCACGAACACGGTGAGCAGGAAGATTCGGACCTGGTCGGGCACACCCCGGCCGAGCAGTGCCAGCAGACCCAACGCGAGGGCGGTGTCAGTCGACATGGCCACGCCCCAACCGTGCGCGCCCGGCCCGCCGCGGTTGATCGCCAGGAAGATCAGTACTGGGATCAGCATGCCGATCAGGCCGGCCACGCAGGGCAGCACGAAACGTCGCCGGTCGCGCAGGTCGCCGAGGTCGAACTCGCGCCGCGCCTCAAGGCCGACGACGAGGAAGAACAGCGTCATCAGGCCGCTGTTGATCCAGGTCTGCAGGTCGCGGGAGACTTCGAGGTGCCCGATGCGCACTGACAACGCGGTGCGCCATACGGCTTCGTAGGAACCGAGGTCGATGTTGGCCCAGAACAGTGCGGCGACGATGGCGGCCACGAGCACGCCGGCGCTGCCGGACTCGATTCGCAAGAATGCTCGCAGCGGTGACGCTTGGTTCGGCTTCCAGGTCGTCCGGCCGGTCTTGGTCTCGGTCACACTCACCTTCCGACGCGCGCTTGGGGCGCAACGGCAACCGCCCGCTGCGCGGCTGTGACCGCCGAGCAGCGAGCGGCATGTCCTCAGCGCGGCCCGACGAAGTCGGTCCTCACGCTCCAGGCGAACTGGATCAGCAGGGTCACCGGTGACCTCTCGGCAATGTCGTGCATCACCTTCAGGTCGTCGGGGTCAGGTTCCTCGCTCAGCGTGATCGTGCGCTGCAGGTAACGCTCCGCGCCTTCCTGCTCGGGCTCGTGGTAGTCGATCTCGACGGTGATATCGCCGGCCGTGTCGTACTTGTAGTCGACGTACTGCCGCAGCGTCTGAGCAGTGCACGACGCGAGCGCCATCAACAGGTACTCCGTCGGCGTCGGGCCTTCACCGGGTGCGCCGTTGTGTGGTTCATCGGCGACGAACGTGAAGCCGCGGGTCGTCATGTCCGTGCGCCGGCGCTCAGTGGCCGGGAGGACAACTCGGGCCGATGCGACGACATGATCCTGATCGGTCTCCATCAGCCGCGCCTTCCTCTAGATCCAGTGGTGAGGTCCGTGGGTACGGAACCAGCAGTGGCCGAGCCGCAGTCTGAGCGAGGCTGCGGCCAGGCGTGTCACCCCAGGTGCCGGGTGCCTCGGAAGATTAGCCTCACCGGACTGAATAGTCCAACCAGCCGTTCGTCGACAGGAGTCGTCCGCCCAGGCGAAACTGGGGGAGTGGTGGATCAGGCTGCCGTTACGGGATGGCCAGAGCCATGCCTGCCCGAACTGGAGCCGATCGGACCCCGATCCGGCGATGGACCAACTAGTCCTTTGTCGGTTATCGGCCAGGATTTTCTAGGTCTTGAGGGTGGGGCGTGGGCCCAATTAGCGGGCAGGCTCACCGGCCGGCTGCACGAGGAACGATCTGATGTGTTCCAGCGCCATGTCCAGAGCGACTTCCATGGGTGCGACGTCGTGCGCGGCGTTCGCCAGCAGGTAGCCGCCCTGCAAGGCGGCCATCAACCCCGTCGCCAACTTCTCCGGGTCGGCGTCCTGGCGGAGAAGACCGCTGTCCCGCATCCGGTGCAGACCATCGCTGATCAGTTTTTCCCATGCCGCGAACGTCTCCGACAGAGACGAACGAGCCTGCTCATCTTGATCGGACAGCTCGAGAGCCATTGACCCGAGGCCGCACCCGTACTTGCCGTTGTTCAGCGAGTTGGCCTGGACCAGCGCGTTACGCCACCGCACCAGCCCTGAGAACGATCTCAGTCGTTCGAGCCCTGCGCGCTCACGCTGAAGCACGAGCGCGCCTCGATAGTTGACCAAGGCGCGCACGAGTTCCTGCTTGTCGGCGAAGTGGTGGTAGAGCTGAGACTTGCTCGTCTGGCTCGCCTCGCGGATGTCGTCAAGGGTCGTCGCGTTCACTCCGCGCACGAGCATCAGCCGGTTCGCTGCCTCGAGAATCCGCTCTCGGGTCGCGATGCCCCGCTGACTGATCCTCCGCCTATTCGTCGGCGCAGCCACCTGCTCGTCGCTCATCTGTCAAGTGTATCCAGCGCACCAGATAATCCAGGGGGATTGGGACCCTGAAGTCCATTCGGTGCCGTGTCGCAGCCGGCCTGACGGGGCGGATGAACATGGGTTCATTAGGCTGAATGAACGGCACGCTAGAAGGATGGAGCAATTCTCATGAGGAATTCGCTGGACCATTTGGTCCCAATTATTGGCGTCCACGGCTGCCGCGCCACGCCGTCGTGGGTGTGGCCCCCGGCAGAGCCCGCACCCATCCGGCGGACTCCTTGTCCGGGTCGATCACCTCGGCCGGCACCGGCGCGCGGGCCTCGGGGCCCGCGTACCCCGACCAGACCCCGACCGACGCCCTGGGTGCCGCCGCCGGACGG
>NZ_JBEZFJ010000013.1:0-251906 GCF_040649335.1 Micromonospora sp. NPDC048986 | reverse complement strand
GTACTGCACTCGTGAGGGTGTGGGAGAGTAGGACGCCGCCGGACAATCTTTCAGAAAGGGCCACCCCCAACACGGGGGTGGCCCTTTCTGCGTTCAAGGTTCCCGTGGATGATCGCCCCCGTTCCCCTGACCTCCCGGCAGGACGGCCGGCGAGGTCGGGAACAGGGGGCCCGACGGCAAGGTCACGCTCGATCCTGGTTGTAGTGGCGTCCGCGCCTCGTGAGGCCACTAGAACCAGGATGTTGCGCGATCTTGCGGCCGGCCGGCCGCCATGGCGGCAGTCAGCGCCACTCGCGGTCAGCAGGTGAGCAGTCCGGGCCGGTGCTGCCCCCACCCCGAACCCGCGCTCCCCCTCATCCCGCGATCTTGCAGTTTCTGCGGCGATAAACCGGCTCATAGTTCGTGGTTCGACGACCAAAAGTGCAAGATCGCGGCGGTTCAGGGCGGCTTGGCGCCCAGGGCCGGGCCGGCGCCCAGGGTTAGGCTCGGCCTGTGGATGAGGTCCTGATAACTGCGGTGTTCGTGGGCTGCGTTGCGGCGGTCCTGGGCATCCTCTGGTGGCTCGCGTCCCGGGTCCGTCGTCGTGGCATCGGTGGTGAGGTCATGGGTCCGTTCGAGGAGATGTGGCACCCCGCGGTGCACCGCTTCCGGGCCGAGATCCGGGTGCAGGAGACTCGCACGGTGCCAATGCCGCCGCAGGGCGGCAAGCGCAATGGGAGCGCAACGGGCACGACGGCAACACCGCCGAACTGACCCCAGACCTGGGCCGACGCAGACCTGGGCTGACCCAGACCTGGGCCGATCCCAGACCTGGGCCGATCCCAGACCTGGGCCGATCCCAGACCTGGGCTGACCCAGACCTGAGCCGATCCCAGAGCAGCGCCGACCCCAGATCTGGGTTGACCCAGAGAGTGTTGACCCAGAGCACTGCCGACCCAGAGCAGGGCTGACCTTAGAGTCGGGCTGATCTCAGAGCAGGGCGAACCGGTTCGGGTGGGACCTCAGGACGTCTTCGGCGCGCAGACGTAGCGGGGCTCAGCGTCGTAGCGCCAGGTGAACTTCTCCCGCTTGACCACCACGCCGCCCTTCTTGATGACCCGGAAGGCGTCCTGGGTGAAGCCGTTGATGCCGTTGGTCTCGATGCACGAGGGGCCGGGAGCCAGATGGATCTGCTTCGGTGTCGTGATGTTGCGGCGCGGTCCGTACTCGGTCTTCACGCTGTCGTAGATCTTCGTGCTCCAGATCGACACGGTGATCGTGCTGGACGTGTACGAGGTGTCGATGAGTACGCCGTACTCGGTGTTGTTGCGGAACTTGAAGTCCAGGTTCGGCCAGAAGATTGTCGACTCGATCACCGCCGGGTACCTGTCGAACCAGTACGAGTTCGGCTTGTGCTCGACGTCCTCCAGGCCGGCGTAGTAGGTAGCGTTGAACAGCGTGGTGGTGAACTGCGAGGTGCCGCCTCCGACGCCCGGCACAAGCTTGCCGTCGAGAATGACAGGTGCGTCCCGGTAGCCCTGGGCGTAGCTGCGCTCGCCGGTGTGCCCGTTGAGCGAGAACGTCTTCCCAGGTAGTACGACGGTGCCGTCCACCTTCTTCGCGATGGTCGCGATGTTCTGGCTGCGCGACGAGGCCATGCCGCCGGTGAACCGGGTGGTGAATGTGGACACCCGTTCCTTGATGCCCAGGCCTGCGAGCTTCTCCCCGGTCAGCTGCGGCGGCGTCGGCTTCAACTCGCCGGTCACCTCGCGGCCGTCCGCCTTCGGTAGTACTGCCAGCAGGTCTCGGCTGAGGGCTGCCGTGTCCAGTTGCTGCCCGGATTGCCCCTCCTTGGCGGTGGGCCGGCCGCCGGAAATCGTCATCGTCGCGTCCTTCGGTGGCACCTCGATGGCGGCCAGTTTGTCGCCGAGCGCCGCCCGCAGCCGTTTGACGTCCACCGAGGGGGTGAGCTTGCCGGTCTTGTCGGCAGCGAACCGGAGGCTCTTCGCGATGGCGGTGGGCGGGATCGTCACCTGGCCTTTGTTGGTGCGCAGGGTGACCGGTGCGGCGACCGCCGGCTTCGCCAGCTCGGTGACCATCCGGTCCAACTCGTCCGGCGTGGTCGCCGGGTGAGTCTCGACCAGGGGCACTGTGACCGGGGTGCCGGCCAACCAGCCGGTGCGGACCACCTCGGCGGAGCGCTCCGGGTTCAGAGCCAGCCCGGGTTTGGGCTGTACGACCTTCGGCGTGGTGCCCTGATAGGTGATCGCCGGCATGGTCATGCCCTGGGCCTGGTCGCCGAGCACCTTACGGAGCGCGTCGTCCAACCGGCCCACGTCGACGGTCACCACCGGCTCGACGGTGCGGGAGCCGACCAACCGGCTGACCGGGTGCGCGTCGGCCTCGGCGGCTGCCGCGACGGTCGCCGGCACGTCGACGGTCAGCCCCACGTCGGCGGGGTTGATCTCGGCGGTGCGCCCGTCGACGGTGACCTTCAGTGGCGTGGCCAGCTCGGCCGCCCGCCGGTCCAGCTCGGCCCGCAACTCCCGGTCGGCGTCCGCGCGGCTCCGGCCGCCCAGTTCGGTGCCGAGCACGCTGGTGCCACGGGGAACATCACCGGCGTACGCCCAGGCGCCGGCACCCGCCACCGCGGCGAGGACGCCACCGGTGATGCCGGCGGCGAGCAGCATGCGCACCCGACGCGGCCGGCGCGGGCCACCGTCCGGCTCGCCGGGGGCGGCTGTGGTGACCGGCTCAGCCCCGTCGTCCGGCCAGGTGACAGCGGTGACCTGCACGGTGGGCCGGTCGTCGGCGGGTGGACTGTTTTCGCCGTACAGCGTCACTGCAACCTCGATCGCCAGGGTGCCGCGGGAGGTCCTCCCTCCCGGAGGCACCTACGGTAACGAATGCCCGGCCGTCCTCGTCGGCTGCGCCCGTCAGGCGCTGCTACCGCGTGTCGTTCGGCGTGTCGCAGTGGTCCGGGGGCGGTGCCGACGGCCGACCACCGACGTGGCACGGTGACCGGGTGGGCACTGCGGAGCGGGTGTTGGCGTACGGGGGCGGATCGCTGGACCGGGCGGGACCATTGCGCACCGATCCGACAAGGTTGGGCGCGCTGCTCACCGACGCGACCAGCGTGCTGCTGCCGATGTGGCGGGACCGTTGTCTCGTGGACGGGCACGGGCCGGTTCGGCTCAGCGCGGAGCGCGCGGCGCTGGTGCGGTCCGCCGCCGGCGAGACCGTCTTCCTGGGGCTCGATGGGGAGGCCGCCGTGTTCGCCGCGGACCTCTCCGCGCTCCCCGAGCGGTCCGCCGTCGAGATGACCGGTGCGGTGCGGTCCGTGGACGTGCGGGCCCTGGTCGGGCGGCTCGAACCCGGCGACGCGGCCGTCCTGGCGTACGCCAGGGGTTTGTTGCACTGGCACCGGCAGCAGCGATTCTGCGGGACGTGCGGCGCGCCGGCCGTTGTCGGCGGCGGCGGGCACCTGCGGACCTGCACCGGCACGGAGTGCGGACGTCTGCTGTTCCCCCGGATCGAACCGGCCATCATCGTGTTGGTCGAGGCACCCGGGCGGTCGGGGCGCTGTCTGCTGGCCCGGCACGCGGGCGCGGCAGAGGACGCGTACTCGACGCTGGCCGGCTTCGTCGAGATCGGCGAGAGCCTGGAGGACGCGGTCCGTCGGGAGATGGGCGAGGAGGCTGGCGTGACCGTCACCGACGTGACCTACCAGGGGTCACAGGCGTGGCCGTTCCCCGCCGGCCTGATGGTGGGCTTCCGGGCCACCGCCACCTCCGACGAGGTACGCGTTGACGGCGAGGAGTTGCTGGAGGCGCGCTGGTTCACCCGGGCGGAGTTGCGGGACCGGGCAGCCTCGGGTCGTCCGCTCGGTCGGGTGGACTCGATCGACCACCGGCTGCTGACGGACTGGCTCGCGGAGGGCTAGTCGGCTCGGCTGCCGCAACCGGCGCGGGCCGACGGGCCGTGACCGCCATCAGCGCGGTGGTGACGATGGCCGTGCCCACTGCCGCGACGAGTAGACCGGGGACGGTGTGGGGCCGGAGGGTCGCGGCGACGACCACCAGGCCGGCCACGCCCACCCACAGCGGTGCCGACGCCCAGCGCGCGCCGGCCGCGAGGCGGTCGTTGAGCAGCACGAACGTCACCGCGTAGAGCGCACCGACCGCCGCGAAGAGGGGAGCGTACCGGCCGAGGTGGTCGTAGTCGGGCCCACCGGCGAGGCGGAAGGCGAGCCCTCCGGCGAGCGTCGAGGCGAGGACCAGCACCGCTCCACATCCGCCTGTCACCGCCAGCGCAACCGTTCGGCTGCGCCGGTCACCGCGGGCCAGCCGCGGTAGGGCGAGGACGGCGGCGACCTGCGGTGCCCAGAGCGCGCCCTTGCTCAGCACGGTGCCGACCGAGTACGCCCCGGAATCCGACGGGGACAGCAGCTGCCGGGACAGCAGCAGGTCGGCGTAGGAGACGACGAGCATCGCCACTGTCGCACCGCAGCCGGCGACGACCTGAGCGACGGTCAGCCGTGGGGCGGTGGACGCCAGGTGGGGCTCGCGGGCGAGCCGGGCCAGCACCGCAGGGGTGAGGGCGGCGGTCAACGCGCTGACCGCAAGCGCGCCGGTCGGTCCCGCGCCGAGCAGCAACCCGGCGATCACGCCGCCGTAGCGGCCGGCGGCGAGCACTGCCATCCCGATGGCGAGTGGTACGAAGCGTTGGCCACCCTGCAACTCTCCGAGGGACCGGGAGGAGAGCACTATCGCCGCGGTGGTGACCGCCAGCAGCGCGGGCATCTCGACCGGGAGATCCAGGGCGGTGACCAGCAGTGGTGTCGCCGCGACGAGCACTCCCGCACACACTGCGGCGGTGACGGCGGTGAGCCGCCGAGTGTCTGACGCGCCGTGCCGGGCGCGGTGCACGGCGACGGCCAGTTGCAGGCCGAGCCCGGGCACACCGACGATGGCCACCAGACCGAGGGCGGTGGCGAGCGTGCTGAGGTCGGCCGGGTCGAGCCGCCGGGCGGCCAGGACCGGCACCAGGTAGGCCAGGCCGTTGACCAGGATCCCGGCCATTGTGACGCTGACCCCAGCAGCGCCGAGGCCCGTACTCCATCCGCGTGTCAGCTCCGTCTGGGCCGTCGTCTCCCGACGGACGGGTCGTCGAGGGCTCATGTGATCTCGGAGAAGGTCGGGAGCGGCCCGTCGGCCGGGCCGGACCTCGCCGGTTCGGCCACGTCGTGCTCGGTCGGGCCCGGCTCGCTCGCGTCCGGTTCAGCCGCAACCGGCCCGGTCCCGTCCGGCTCGGCCGGGTACGGATTCGGTCCCTCCGCGACCAGCGCCGCCGCCGCAGCGGCTGAGGTCCGGGCGGTTGGCGTGGGCCGGCGTACCGGGCGTCGTCGGGCGGCGGTGGAGAGCCAGAGGGCACCCAGGGCGGCGACGACAGTGAGTTGCACGAACGCGTCGGTGTTCCGCCGCGTCGAGTCGAGGTAGAGCAACCCGGCGAGCAGGACGAGCGCGCCGGGAAGCCAGGTCTCGACGGCCCGGCTGAGCGTCCTGGCCCGACGTGGGTCGGCCGGCCACTGCAGGCGGCGTGGGCCGGGTACCGCCAGCATGAATCCCGCCGCGACCAGCAGGCCGCCGATGAGGCCGCTCCACAGCACCAGCGCGGCGGCCCCGACTGCCAGCAGCGGCAGCGAGCGGGTGACTCGACGTCGGCCGCGTGGTCTGACGGTCGTCGAGGTTCGCCCGGTGGGCTGTCCGGCGGGCAGCACAGCGAGCAGGACCACCACCGCGAGCAGGATGCCGCCGAGGAAAAGCCCGAGGCGGTACGGCGTGTCCGGGGCGAAACGCAGCAGCACCTCTCCGGAGGCGCCGGCGGGAAGGATCCAGCCCTGCTGCCACCCGTCCACCACCAGTGGCTTCAACGTCCGCCCGCCAAGGGTGGCCTGCCAGCCGGTGTTGGTGTTCTCCCGTACGGCGAGGACCCGTTCGACGGGGTGACTGGCCACCCGTACCCGTCGTTCGGTGGCCGCCCAGGATTCGATCTCGGCGGCGCTGGCAGTGGCGGTCGCCGAGGTCGGCGTGGTCGTCTTCGGTACCAGGGCGACCCTGGTGGGCGAGGCCAGCTGGCTCGCGGTGGCGACGACACGGTGCTCCCCGCGGCCCAGGTCTAGCTGCCGGGGCGTGTTCCGACCGCACGGCGTCACCGGCATCTCGCGCATTTCCAGCAGGTCGCGGAGCGTGCCGCGCAACGTGGTGGTCACCCGCGCCGCGCCGACCTGGAGCGTCGGCCCCGATCCGCAGGCCAGCGACACCGGTGTGTCGAGGCGCGGTCCGACTGTGGGTGCTCCGGGTAGCACCGTCACCTCGCCGACCGCGACCGGCAACCGCTCGGGTAACCGCAGTTTGTACGGGTCGGTGCTGGTGGCGGACGGCTTGTCGAGGAACTGGATGGTGATCTCGTCGGTCCGCATCGGCGGGTCCAGGCGGAGCAGCCCGTCGTCGCCGAGCAGGCTGCTGCGGAAGCCGTCGTCGCCGACCACGCGCACACTGCCGAGACGGGTGGCGGCTGTCTTGTCGTCGGCCGAGAAGCGGAGCCCGGTGATGGTCTGCGGCTTGAGCCACTTGAGTCGCAGGATCGGCGCCTCGTCGTCGATCGCCGGTGACCAACTGGTGGCCGGGTTCCCGTCGAGCGCCGCCCCGGCCCGGCCGGTCGGGTCGGGCACGGCGGTGGAGGAGGCGCTGATCTGCGCCGTGAGGCGCAGCGGCTGCGCGTCGGTCACCAGTTTGTCGAGGGCGTTGTCCAGGTCGGGGCCGGCCGTCGGCCGGGCCCACAGCTTGGCGTCGTACGCGCCGCCGGCCGGCAGGCTCAGGGTCCGGTCGATGGTGGACCCGTCCTCGGAACCACGGATGGCGTCGCTGGAGCAGCGCGGGTGCCCGTCGACGGAGAAGCAGGCCGGCGTGGTGGGTGCCGCGGACACGACGACGGTCGCCGGCCGGTCGGTGACCGGTGCGGTGGGCAGGACCAGGGTGCGGCTGGTCTGGATGCCCGGAATCTTGATCTCTGCGACACCTACCGAGCCGTTTCCGAACGGGCGCAGGTCGTACGCGCTGTCGACCGAGACCCGGACCTCGCGGGTGGCGTGGACGCCGGGCAGTTCGAACACCATGTGGTCGCTGAACTGTTCGACGGTGCTGCTCTCGTACCCGGCGCTGACTGTCACCGTCGTGGGCAGGGCATCGGCCTTCAGGTCGAACCACACCTCGACCCGGGTGACAGTCGTCGGGTTGGCGAGGCCCACCTCGATCCACTGTTGGTCGCTGGGCGAGTACGGCGCGGACTGCCAGGAGGTCGCCGGGTTGCCGTCCATCGCCGCGTACGGCTGGTGCTCGGGGCGGGCGCCGCCGGGGGAGTCGACCTGCGAACGGGCGGTGGAGGTGCGGATCGTGTCGATGCCCTCGAAACGGGCGACTGTGGAGTGTTCCGCACCCCACTCGGGCAGGTAGTCGTGGGCGGGCGCGGTGACGTCGAAGGTGTCGTCGGCGGTCATCGTCTGTGAGGTGTTGTCGCGCAGCCCGCCGAACGACACGTCCCGCCTGCGCAGGCCGTCGGTCATCGCCACCGGTCCGGCAACGTCGGCGGTCGACGCGTCGCCGGCCAGGACGGTGGGCGCCGAGCCGAGCTGCCCGGCCGCAGCGAGGTCGAGCAGTGATTCGGGGCCACCGACCACTGTCGCCACGTCGGCTCTGTCGTAGGCGACCACCGGCTCGACGGGCCTGTCGACCCGGTAGACCTCCAGCGCCCGGACGGGCACGTCGAGCCCGTGGTCGCGGAACTCGTCGGGGGACGAGGGCCCGCCGCGCAGGGGGCCGAAGGACGTGACGCGGGTCAACCCGGGTGAGCGCTCCAGCGCCTGCCGGACCACCGCTGGGCGGGCCGTGTCGGAGCGGCCGTGGTCGAGGTCGGCGCGGAACAGGACGTGACTGATTCCGGATCGGGCCAGCAGGTCCGCCAGGCCGGTCGACCCGGCGCCGGTGGCGAGCGTCGACTCGATCACGTCCAGCAGTCGGATCGTGGTCGGTGGGGTGAAGGGGATGGCGTTGCGTACTGCCCACCGGCTGTTGAGCAGCGGCTGGGTGATCTCGTCGGTGGTGTTGCCCCAGTCGTACGACGGGAAACGCGCCCCGGGTACGACGAGCACCCGCCCGCGTCCCGTGTTCGCGTCGAGCCAGTCGGTGGCGTCGTGCCAGTAGCCGGGCACCTCCTTGACGCTGCCCGGGGTGGCGAGACCTCCCGCGAGGGCGGGCGTGGCGACCGCCGTGACGGCGATGATCGCGGCACCTGCGGTCAGCCAGGCGCGTGCGACGGTTTGCTGACGGTGCCGCGCGGGCGCGATGCGCGCCGCCCGGACGGCCAGCCCGATCAGGTGCGCCATGCCCAGGCACACTGGTAGGCGGAGCAGGACGTCGAACTTGTGCACGTTGCGCAGGGGTGCGCCGACGCCGTCGAGGAACTCCTGCTGCGGCCCGGTGAGGATGTTCGGCAGGTCGCCGACGTGCCCGAGACCGACGAGCGCGACGCCGAGCACCAGACCGGTGATGAGGAACCGGCGGTGCGGCATCCCCCGTCGGGACAGCCCGAGCACACCGAGGGCGGCGACCGCCAGGGTGGCGGCGACCAGCACCGCCTCGTTGGCGAGTCGCGCGCCGGAGGGGATGGTCGGTCCGAACGGAGAGGCAAGGTAGGCGACCCAGTAGGAGGCACCGCGCAGGGTGGTCACCCCGTCGGTGACGCTCGTGGTGTTTCGGGCGGTCTCGATGTAGTCCAGGAAGGGTGGGCTGTACCGGCCGAGGACCAGCAGCGGGACCAACCACCACGCGGTGGCCAGGGCCACCGCGCCGCACCAGGCGGCGATGGCGGTGATCCGGCGGCGTACGGGCTGAACGGTGGCGAGCCAGAGCAGGGCCAGTGGCACCACCGCGAACACGGCGGTGGCGTTGACCCCACCGGCGCAGGCGACGGCGAGGGCTGAGGCGGCGACGGCGCGTCGCAGTCGCGTGCCGGCGGTGAGACCGACAAGTGGAATGAGCACCCAGGGGGCGACGGCGCTGGGCCAGGCTTCCACCGAGGACCAGCCGAGCTGGGTGAGGATGCGCGGTGACAGCGCGAAGGCGACGCCGGCGATCATGCGCCCGGCGGGGGTTCCGATGGTGAGCCGGCCCGCCAGGCGCACCGCCCCCAGGTAGGCGACACAGAAGAGCAGTGCCCACCACAGCCGCTGCACCACCCACGGCGCGAGGCCGGACTCCGACCCGAGCAGGAAGAACGGGCCCATCGGCCAGAGATAGCCGTACGCCTGGTTCTGTAGTTGGCCGAACGTGCCGGTGGGATCCCACAGGTGCAGCGAGCGGAGCAGCCACCCGGCCGGGTTGACGTTGAGGTCGACCTTGGTGTCCGGGACGACCTGGCCCGGGGCCTGCTGGAAGGCGAGGGCGGTGAGAGCGATGCAGATGACCAGGTGCCGGAACCGTCGGGCCGTGTGCCGGCTCCGGCTGGACCCCGGAGCGGCGTCACTGGCCACCTCTGCACGCATTTCGGCTCCTGTCTTCACCGGCCGGACGCGCACCTGCAGCCGACGACTGTCGCGCGACGTTATCCGGACCGGGCACGGACGGGCGACCAGGGGCGCTGCGGCGGCGTTATCGGGAGAACGGCCGTCCCCACGGCGTGTAAGCGTGTGGCAGGCTGCCGACCATGTCAATGCCAGAAGCTGAGGCCGAGACGCATCCGGAACGCGTCGCGTCCGACGGCGACGGGCCCGGGCCGATCGGCCGATGGCTCCGCGCCGACCCCGTCCGCGCCGTGGCGATCGCCCTCATCGCGGTGTCCGTCGCCTGGCGCGCCGGCCTCGCCGCCCGTGGCTGGTTCTCGCAGGACGAGTTCGTCATCGCCGCCCAGGTCCTCGACACCGGGCTGGACGCCGACTACCTCCTGCGTACGTTCAACAACCACCTCATGCCGGGTGGCCTGTTGGTGGCGTGGGCGATGGTGCGGGCGGCGGGCTTCGCCACCTGGCCGTGGGTGTTGCTGCTGGCTGTTGGCCAGGCGGCGACCGGGATCGCCGTGTACCGGTTGTTGCGCGATCTGCTCCGGCCCGGCTGGGGTCTGCTCATTCCGTTGTGCCTGTTCGTGTTCAGCCCGCTGACGCTTGAGGTCTCCTCGCTGTGGTTGGTCGGGCTGCTCGTGCTGCCGATGCAGTTGGCACTGGTCATGGCGGTGACAGCCCAGGTCCGGTACGTGCGGACCGGTCGCCTGCGGCATCTCGTGGCGGTCGCGCTGTGGCTGGTGTTCGGCCTGCTCTTCGACACCAAGTCCCTGCTGATCGTGCCGCTGCTGTTCCTGCTGACCGTCTTCCTCTTCACCTCCGGTGGCGTGTGGCGCAGTCTCGCGGCGGCGATCCGCCGGCACTGGCCAGCCTGGCTGGTGCTCAGCGCGCTGTCGGGGGGATACCTGGCGTTCTACCTGACCCGCCCCTCTGGTGAACTGCGGGACCCGACCTCGGTCGGTCCGGTCCTCAACTTCCTCGGTGACCTGGTCGGCGAGACAGTGGTGCCGGGTCTGCTCGGAGGTCCCTGGCGCTGGACCTACGCCGGTGACGGTCCCCCGCTCGTCGATCCGTACGACATCGCCAAGTGGTTGTCCTGGGCGGTGTTGGCGACGCTCGTCGTGGTCACCGTCCGGCGGCGTCCGTCGGCCGGCCGGGCCTGGCTGTTGCTGACCTCCTACCTCGGCCTGGTCGCCGCGCTCTTCGCCATCACCCGGCTGGGTGGGCCGCTCGGCCCACTGATCGGCGTCGTCCCCCGGTACGTCGCCGACGTGGTGCTGGTCGCCGCGATCTGTGTGGGTGCGGCCCTGCTGGGGATCAAGGACACCGACGAGGACGAGGTGTCGGCGTGGCCGGTGCCGACGGTCCTGCGGGAGCCGGGCGCGTTCGCTGTCGGCCTGGTCTCGATGATCGTCGTCCTGGTGACCATTGGCGTGGGCACCCTGTGGAGCACTGCGCGTTTCGGCGACAACTGGAGTACCAAGTACGGGCGGGACTATCTCGCGACGACGCAGGCCGAGTTGGCCGCAGCGCCGCCGGGCACCGTCTTCTTCGACACCGCGGTCCCGGACCGGGTGATCGCCGGTTACTTCTGGCCGGACAATCTCCAGTCGCACTTCTTCCGCCCGGCCGAGCGTCGACCCACCTTCGTGACGGAGGCCGCGCGTCCGTCGACGTTCGATGATCTCGGCCGGATCCGTCCGGTGGTGGTCCAGGGACGCAAGATCGTGCCCGGCCCGGTGGACGGTTGCGGACACCTGGCCCAGGGCGGCCGACCCACGCGGATCCCGTTGGACGGCTACCTGGTGGAGTGGCCGTACGTGGTGCACTTCGGCTATCTCAGTTCGGGTGACTCGACAGCGCTGTTCCGGCTCGGGGACGCCACCCGCGAGATCACTCTGCGGCGTGGGCTGAACGACCTGTTCTTCCTGTTGGAGGGCGCGGGGGACGCCGTCGAGGTCACCGTCCAAACGCCAGGGGTCGGGGTGTGCACCGAGCTGATCACCGTCGGCCGGGCGGTGCCGGCATCGTGAATGGTTGAGCCGACCGGCGGCGTCGAGGCCGCACCGGCTCGGCGGAGGCCCGACACGCTGTCGCTGTACGCGGTCGCGGCGGCGGTCACCGTGGTGGTGCTGGCCCCGCTGGCGGCACCCGGCCACGCGTTGCTGTACGACATGGTGTTCGTACCCCGGCAGCCGTTGACCTGGGATCTCGTCGCCCCGGCGCAGAGCCTGCCCCGGGCGGTGCCGATGGACGCGCTGGTCTCGCTGGTCACCCAGCTCATGCCGGGCTGGGTGGTGCAGCGGTTGGCGCTCGCCGGGGCGGTCTTCCTCGCGGCGGTCGGCGCCGGCCGGCTGGTGCCGACCGAACGGCGTGCGGTCCGGCTTTTCGCCGCGTTGGCGTACGCGTGGTCGCCGTACCTCGCCGAACGGTTGCTGATCGGGCAGTGGGGGCTGCTGCTCGCGTACGCCGCGCTGCCCTGGCTGGTGCGGGCGGCGCTGGGCCTGCGGGCCGGGCGCGACGGCGCGCTCGCCCGGGTGGTGCTCGCCGCCGCTCCCGCCGCCATCACGCCGACCGGTGGTCTGATCGCGCTGGGCACGGTGCTGGTGCTGACGTCGGACCGGATGCGCGCGCCCCGGTCGCTGCTGGTGTCGCAGCGGATGCATCCGCACCGGTCCCGGCAGGCGTTGGCCGCGGTCGGCGTGCTCAACGCCCCCTGGGTGGTGGCGGCAGTGGTCACCGGCGCCGCGGGTTCCTCGGACCCGGCGGGGGTGGCGGCGTTCGCGGCGCGTGCGGAGAACTGGGCCGGCCCGCTGGTGGCGTTGGCCGGCACCGGCGGTATCTGGAGCGCGCAGGCCACCCCCGCCAGTCGCGCGACGCCACTGGTGCCGGTGGCGACTCTTGTGCTGCTGATCCTGGCCGGTGTCGGTGCGGGCCTGCTGCGGCGTCGGCTATCCCCGGGTGGGGCGGCGCGGCTGGCGGTGCTCGCCGCGACCGGTTGTCTGCTCGCCGCCTTCGGGTTGCTCCCCGGCGGGGATGCCGCGCTGCGCTGGGCGGTGGTGCACCTGCCCGGCGCGGGGCTGCTGCGGGACGGGCAGAAGTTCCTGGCGCCGTACGCCCTGCTGCTGGTGGTGTGCGCGGCGTTGGGGGCCGAGCGGCTGGTGGCCCGGATCGACCGGGAGGTGGCCGGGGTGGTCCTGGTCGGGCTGCTGTTCCTGCCGGTGGCGGTCCTGCCGGACCTGGCGTTCGGCGGTGCCGGTCGGCTTCGTCCGGTGAGCTATCCGGCGGAGTGGCAGCGGGTGGCCGAGCACATCGAGGAGGAGCCGGGGGAGATCCTCTCGTTGCCGCTGAGCGCCTACCGGGCGTACCCGTGGAATCCTGGTCGGGTCGTCCTGGACCCGGCGCCGCGCTACCTGCCGGGGACGGTGCTGACCGACGACACGCTCCGGGTCGGCGACGTCGCGGTGGCCGGCGAGAACCCGCGCGTCCGCGAGATACGCCGGGCGCTGGCCGAGGGGCGGCCGGTCTGGACCACCGGGGTGCGCTGGGTCCTGGTGCAGCACGAGGTCTCCGGCGAGGTGGATCCTCAGGTGCTCGGCGGCCTTGAACGCGTCCACGACGGACCGTTCCTGACGCTGTACCGCAACCCGGAGACCGTGCTGCAACCGGGCGGGTCCGGACCGGCCCGACTGGCGGTGGTGGCGGCCCTCAGCGCTGCCCTTCTGGTGGTCATCGCTGCCGCCGTTTCGGCACTACACCGGCGAGCTACCGCGTGGTAACGTCCGCTCGCACGTCTCGCCATTGGAGGATTGGCATGCGTAGAGCTCTGACCCTGGTCGTGTCTGGCCTGGTGGCGGCGTTGCTGGGGATCCTGGCTCTCGGCGGGATCTCGGCCGCCGCGACCGCCACCGACGAGGAGGCCGCAAAGGAGGCCAAGCTCGTCACGGAGGCGGCCAAGCGGGCCGGTAAGAAGGACCCGTACGCCCCGGCGGTTTACGGCGACAGGTAGGACGGCTCGCCCCGCTGCTGCACTGGGCGGGGCGACTCCACACCGGTGAGGATCGCCTCGAAGCGCCCACCCGCGGCCTGCCAGGTGAAGCTGGCGGCGTGCTCCCGGGCCTGGGCGCCCATCTCCCGCCGCAGCTCATCCCGGTGCAGAAGCGTGCGCACCTTCATCAGGTAGTCGTCGATGTCGTCGGCCAGTAGGCCGGTACGCCCGTCGACGACAGCTTCGGCGACTCCGCCCGCTCCCCGGAACGCCACGGTCGGGGTGCCCGCCGAACCAGCTTCCACGATCGTGAGGCCCCAGCCCTCCTTGAGGGACGGGGTCAGGGCCACCCAGGCCGAGGCGAGCAGGGCGGCCTTCTCCTCCTCGGTCACGAAGCCCCGGAAGTCCACCCGCTCGGTGATGTCCAGCTCCGCGGCGAGGTCACGCAGGTGCGACTCCCACCAGCCCTGGCCGGCGACGACCAGACGTAGTTGGGGCAGCTCGTCGGCGAGGGCCGCGACGGCCCGCAGCGCCACCTCCACCCGCTTGTGTGGCACCAGACGGTTCAGCGTCACGAGCAGCGGGAACGTAGCCCGTTCGGCGTCGGTGCGGGGCAGCGTCGGGGTGCCGTTGTGCACCACGGAGACCTGCTCCGGCGGCACGCCGAGCTCTGCCAACTCCCGGCGGGTCGCCTCGGAGACGGTGACGTACCGGCACCGCTGGTAGACGCGTACGGCGAGCGACGATTCGATCCACCAGCCGAACCGGGCGGCCCACTGTGGAAGCACAACGGGCCACTGCTCGCGGTGCACGTGGTGGATCAGCTTGACCACCGGGCGTCGTGCCCACAGCGGGGAGAGGAAGGGCAACCCGTTGCAGACGTCGACCAGGACGTCGGGCCGGCCGCCGCGGCGGGCCGCCAGCGGGCCGATGCCCAGCGCGCCCGCGATGTAACAGAGCGCCGCCCAGAGGTAGACGCTGTGTCGGCCGCCGCGCCGTACCAGCCGTACGCCCGTCTCGTTGACCTCGTCGGCGGGAGCCTGGCTGTGGGCGGCGCAGAAGAGAGTGGCACGGAATCCGCGCGTGACCAGCTCGGCGGCGATCCGTTCGACGTACACCTCGGAACCGCCGCCCTCGGGGTTGCGGGTGTCTCGCCAGTTGAGGAACAACACGTGTCCGGGCATGCCGAAGCGACGCTCCACGCGAACCCTACTCTCAAGTAATTTAGCGACCCGCGTCACATTAGGGGCTGGTGTGCCGGCCGGCAATGCCCCGATGGGCCAGCGCTGTGCGCTAGCCGCCGACGGTGGGCGCCGGAGTGCCAGCCGCGACGGTCGGCGGCGTGGTGGCCGGTGCGGCCACGTCGGCGACGGGGGTCCCGGGCGTCTGCCCACGCAATGCGGATCGGCGTCGGCCCTGCGACCCGAGCAGTTGCAGGGGTCGCTCGACGCCGTAGTAGCTGACCGCTGCGTACACCAGGCCGAAGGCCATGGTGAGGGCGAAGGTGTTGAGCAGCCCGCCGGTGAACAACTGTCGGTCGCCGACAAGGTAGATGAGTTCGATGACCATGGGGTGCCACAGGAACAGCCCGTACGAGACCGCGCCGAGCCACCGGGCGGACGAGCTGCCGAAGATCTCCTTGGCCCGGCTCGGCCCGCCGAAGGCCACCGGGATCAGGATCAGCGCCGCGATCACGAGGTAGAGGGCCAGCTTGACGCCGAACTCGGCGGCCGTCGGCTTGCTGAGGTCGCGGGGGCCGGCGACGGGCGTCGTCGCGATCGCCATCAGGCCGACGGCGGCAGCCCAGCAGGTGACCGGCGCCGAGGCCAGGTCGTCAAGGACCCGGAGAGCCGCGGGCGCGGTCCCGGTGCGCAGGGCGACGTGCGCCGCCGCCAGTGCCATGCCGGTGCCGAACCATGCGGCGTACGAGGGGAACCACATGGTGTGCAGGGCGGTGTCGAGCCAGCCCAGCCCCATCAGGGTGAGCCACCCGGCGGTCACCAGCACGCTTCCGCTGACGATCACGATGGTCCGGACCGGACGCCAGGACCTGCCGACGGCGAGCACGGCGACCAGCGGCAGGATCAGGTAGAACACGACCTCGGTGGCGAGGCTCCAGGTCTGGCTGAGCCCGGCGCGCAACTGCCCGGCCTGGTAGATCTGGGTGAAGGTGAGGTGGCGGATCCAGTCGCCGACGGACGCCTGCCCGTTCTGCGGCAGGACGATCAGGCAGACCACTGTCGCCAACCAGTAGGCGGGCAGGATGCGCACTGCTCGCCGCCACAGGTAACGCTCGGCGCGGGGTCGCTTCCGGCCCGTCGCGGCGTTGAGCGCCCACGGCCGAAACAGCAGAAACCCGGACAGTACGAAGAAGATGGCGACGCCGACGTCCAGTCGAGCCAGCCAGCCGCCCCAGGTGGTGTTCATGGTGGCGGCGGTCTGGAACCCGACGTGGTGACCGACGACCGCCACCGCGCCGATTGCTCGCAGCGCGTCGAGGGCGGGAAGTCGGCCGGTTGCCGAAGGCTCCGAAACTGTTGGCGCGGCGGCTGTGGACATCTGGACATCCAGGGGGTCGCTTTGAAGGTGACCGGGGAGTAACCTCCCGCCATGTTAAGGATCGGGTGCCCCGGACAACAGGTCGTAGGGCGGCAGGTTACAGGAGGATGAGTGAAGCTTCGCGTGGGCGCCGCGCTCTTCGGGCTTGGCGTCTTATTGCTGGTCTTCGCGGCCGGGCTGCCGTTTTACGTGGCCCCCGCCGTGACCAAGCTCCCCTACGATCTTGAGCCGACGACGTCCGTCGCCGAGGCGAAGAACGCCAGGTTCCTGAAGATCACGGCCACCGGCAGTTCGGTGAGCATCGAGGTTCCGCAGGGCGACCTGGTGTCCAACGTGGAGGTCATCCCACAGCCCGACGACACCAAGGATCGGCTGCCCGAGGACCTCAAGGGTGACGCGGTGATCTGGGACGTCTACCAGACGGTCCGGCGCACCGACAACCAGGACGTGGTCAGCCAGTACAGCACCGAACTCGCTCTCTACCGGATCTCCGGTGCGGCCGCCTCGTGGAAGGACCAGTGGCTCAACGAGACCGGGGCGGACGGGACTCCGGTCGGCAACGTGAAGTACACCGGCCAGATCTACAAGTTCCCGTTCGGCACTGCCAAGCGCGACTACCAGGTTTTCGACCGTGACCTGAAGCGGGCCGTCCCGGCCAAGTTCGTCGGCACCGAGAAGATCAAGGGCATCGAGGCGTACCGCTTCGAGCAGCGGATCGAGAACGAGGTGCTGGCCACCCCGGAGAGCAGCATCCAGACGCTGGTCGGCAAGTTCGCCCCGGGTGCCACCAACGGCCAGATCGTCTACAGCAACATCCGTACGCTCTGGGTCGACCCGGTCACCGGCTCCTACGTGAACGTGCGGGAGCAGCAGCACAAGGAGTTGCGCCCTGACACCGGCACCCCCACCGTGCTGTTGGACGCGGACTTCAACTACACCGACGACACGGTCAGCCGCAGTGTCGAGACGGTCAAGGACAACCGCTTCAAGATCGGCCTGATCAGCTTCTGGGGCCCGATCGTCGCTGGTGTCCTCGGTCTGATCGCTGTCATCTTCGGTGTGTGGCTGGTGACCCGACCCGAGGGTGGGACGGCCCGGCACCGCGCCGAGCCGGCGGTCGCCGACCCGACGCCGACCCGGGTGGACCAGGAGCCGGTGCGCGACACGGACACCGTCGAGCAGCCCAGGCCGCAGCCGGTCGGCGGGCCACTGACCGACGAGATCCCGCCGGCTTCGACCAACTGGAAGTCGGAGGACCCGACCGTGCCGACCCAGCGTCCGGCTCCGGGCGAGGTGGAGCAGCGCTGACGCGCGTAGGACAGGACGTACGACCGAGGGGTGGACCGCTACGCGGTCCACCCCTCGACCTGTGTGACACCCCGTACGACCTGCGTGCTTTACATTTGTTATTCGATTGTAATTAGTCAATGCAGCGTCACGTTGCGCTGATCGATCTGCCGCATCGCGCCCAGCTTGTGGACATATAGGAGTGTTGCGGGGACGAATCGGCTCACCTTCCGTGATGTCCCAGCTCCGCCGCGTCGCCCGACTGTTACCGCTCGGTAATCGGGGGGTTGTGACCTGCGCCGCAACGGGTGCACCATCAAGCCCGATGGTTACCAGCCGGTAACAGAACGCGGGCTCCCAGCGCGGGCCGCCCGCTCGGGACCGGCCACTCGCGCGCATCGACCCGAGGAGGAACCCGTGCAGGATCGGATAGACAGTCAGGGTCGTACCCGATGGTGGCGTTTCGCCGCCATGATGGTGCCCGCCACGGCGGCTGCCGGCGCCATCCTCTTCGGAATGTCGACCGGCGCGATCGCGTCCGACATCACTGTCTCCGGGCAGACGTTCAAGATCGGCGCCGACCGCCTGGAGGGCGACGGCTTCAAGCAGTACGGCGGCATCGTCCGCGAGAAGGGCACCGACGGGAAGTCCGGCAAGGTCCACCCGATCGCGCTCTCCGAGATCAGCAGCGCCGAGTTGTACAGCCTCTGCCAGTCCGTCCGCGCCGACCTGCCGGGCCTGCCTGTGGTGCTCACCATCAACGCCGGCGAGGGTAAGGAACCCGCCCGCGCCAAGGACCTACTGATCGCGATGGACACGTTGAACGGCAACGCGACCTTCACCAACATCAGGATCGGTCGGGACGCCACCGACCTGAACCCGACGGCTCAGGCCGGCTCGTTCGGCCAGAACTCCGACCACGTCACCATCACCAACCTGCAACAGGTGTCCCGCTACACCACGGCGGCCACGTTCAACCTGGTCGGCCTCCGACTCAAGGTCAATGTGGGTGACGACGCCAAGGGCAAGGAGTGCTTCTGAGCTGAGCCGAGGCCCGCGGTGGTCGGCACCGCGGGCCGGGCCCATGCCCCCATCCCCGCTCGGCCAGGAGGAGTACGTGACAACCGCGAACCCGTCCCACGCCCGGCCCGGTGGTCCGGCTCAGGCGTGGCGGACCTTCCGCCGCTGGCAGCGCAGCCGGCCGTTCTGGGGCGGGTTGCTCATCGCCCTGGCCGGGCTGGAGATGTTCGCCTCCACCCGGATGACCCTCAACGGCCTCAGCTTCCACAGCGGTGCGACCGGCCTGCTCTCGCTACTGATCCCGATCATCCTGGTGACCTGTGGCCTGCTGCTCTGGTTCACCCCGGCACAGCGGCTGTTCTACTCGGTCGTCGCGGCGGTCACCGCTGTGTACTCGCTGATCGGGCTCAACCTGGGCGGCTTCTTCGTCGGCCTGCTGCTCGGCATCGTCGGCAGCGCGCTCGCCTTCGCCTGGACGCCGATCCACCCCACACCACCCACCCTGCCGCCGGCCGAGATCGAGCAGCAAGACGATGACCAGGGCAACGATGACCAGGGCGGTGCCGGCGAGGGCGCTGTCGTGCGGGTCGATCATCCGGGGGCCGGAGCCTCCGACGAGGGTGCGCCGCCCGCGTGGCCGGGGCGTTCCGCTGATCCGCGAGCCTTCGCCATCGCTCTCGTGGTCCTCGGCCTGGCCGCCGTCGGCCTGGCCGCCCAGCCCCGAGCGGTGCAGGCCGCACCGAATCGACAGGCCCCGACCGGCTGTCCCACCCCGCCCCGGGCCGTCACCCCGTCGCCCGGTCGCAGCGCCGCCACGCCGACGCCCACCCCGAGCCCGACGCGGGGCGGCAACGTGATCACCGACATCCTGGACGGGATCGGGGATCTGCTCGGCATCGGAGACCAGGCGGACCCCGCGCCCTCGGTGCGTCCCACCGCCACGCCGACAGCCCGGCCGACCAGCACGGCGACGCCCCGCCCCGGCCCCGCCGACTGTCCGTCGCAGCCCCCGGGCAAACCGGCCCCTGGCAAGCCCGGCAAACCGGCACCCGAGCGGCCGGCAACGGTGCAGCCGGGCAAACTCCTGCCGCGCATCGTCGCCGATCCGGCCCTGCCGACGGTGGCCCAGACGCCGTCGAAGCTCACCGGGTCGTCGGTGCGGATGACCGGGCTGCGGTTCGACGGGGTCACCGACCTGCACACCGTGAAGGGCGACCTCAAGGTGCTGAAGTTCAGCATGCGGGAGGCGGTGACCGCCGACTTCCTGCTGCGGGCCGACGGCCCTGCGGGCCGCAACCAGCGGTACGCGACCAACCAGCTGACCGTCCGGGGAGACGTGGCCTTCTATGCGACCCGGTTCGTCGGCCGACTGCTCGGCATCAAGATCACTCTGACCCCGGATCTGCCGCTACCGGACGGCCTTCCGATCACCTCGCCCATCCCGATCACGTTCACCGACCCCACCATCGACCTGGCGTACGTCACCAGCGACACGCTCACCGCCCGCCCGGCGCTGGCACTCACCCTCGGCTGAGCGCTCGGTCGCGCCAGCAGCCTCGGCGCGCAGGTGGCCGCGCGCGGCGACGGACTCGTCGTACCGTCGGCGCGCGCAGCCACCGCCCGGTCAGAGCCGGGCCAGCGCCCGGCGCAGCGGGTCGAGACCCAGGGCACCCAGGTCCAACGCCTGCCGGTGGAACTCCCGCAGGTCGAAGTCGGCGCCCTTGCGGGCCTTGGCGTCCTCGCGGGCCTGGAGCCAGATCCGCTCACCCACCTTGTACGAGGGCGCCTGTCCCGGCCAACCCAGGTAGCGGTTCAGCTCGAAGCGCAGGTTCTCGTCCGGAACCCGGCAGTGTGCCCGCATGAACTCCCAGCCCAGCTCGGGCGTCCACCGCTCGCCCGGGTGGAAACCGAACGGGTTGTCCTTCGGGATCTCCAGCTCCAGGTGCATGCCGATGTCCACGATCACTCGTGCCGCACGCATCGCCTGGCCGTCGAGCATGCCCAGCTTGTCGCCCGGATCATCCAGGTAGCCCAGCTCGTCCATCAGCCGCTCCGAGTAGAGCGCCCAGCCCTCGCCGTGCCCGGAGACCCAGCAGAGCAGCCGCTGCCAACGGTTGAGCAGATCGGCCCGGACGGCGGTCTGCGCCACCTGGAGATGGTGACCCGGCACGCCCTCGTGATAGACCGTTGTCACCTCGCGCCAGGTGGAGAAGTCGCTGATGCCCTGCGGCACCGCCCACCACATCCGACCCGGGCGGGAGAAGTCCTCACTGGGGCCGGTGTAGTAGATGGCGCCGTCGCTGGTCGGGGCGAGGCAGCACTCGATGCGGCGGACCTGCTCCGGGATGTCGAAGTGGGTGCCGTGCAGCTCGGTGATCGCCTTGTCGGCCAACGCCTGCATCCAGTCCCGGAACGCCTCCTTGCCCTGGATGGTCCGGGCGGGGTCGGCGTCCAGGGTGGCCACTGCCTCGTCGACTGTGGCACCGGAGCCGGCGATGCGCCCCGCCACGACCCGCATCTCCGCCTCCAGGCGGGCCAGCTCCGCGAAGCCCCAGGCGTACGTCTCGTCCAGGTCGACCTTGGCGCCGAGGAAGTACTGCGAGGCGAGCTCGTAGCGCTCCCGGCCGGCGGCCTGCTTGTCCCGCCCGTGCGGGGCCAGCTCACTACGCAGGAACTGGCCGAACTCGGCTGTCGCCGCTGTCGCCGCAGCAGCACCCCGACGCAGCTCCGAGCCGAGGGTGCCCTCCGCCCCGAGCCGCTCGACCAGCCCGTGGAAGAAGTTGTCACCGGTCGGGTCGACCCAGATGTCGCACTGCTTGGCCACCTCGACCAGCTGCACCTTCGAGCTGACCTCACCGGCGGCGAGCGCCGCACGCAGTGTGGTCTTGTAGCCCTCCAGCGCGGCGCCGAAGCCGTTGAGCCGGGCCGCGATGTTGGCCTGATCGTCGCTGGTCGCGGTGGGCATCAGGTCGAACACCATGCGGATCTCGTGCAGCCCGCTGGTGATCACGCTGACCTCGCTGGTCACCTCACCGGCGTCGTACCGGGCGAGGTCCAGGCCGAGTCGTTCCTGCATGGCCTCCTTGGCGGTCCGTTCCGATTCGGTCTCCGGCTCGGTCACCTCCAGCTCGGCGAGGGTCCGGCGGGTGAGGTCCGCGCGTGCCCCGTAGCCGTCGGGCGAGAGGTCGTCGAGCTGGTCGTCATGGCCGGCGATGCCGACGAAGGTGGCGCCGGTGGGGCTCAACGGCGCCCACTCGGCCACGTAGCGGTTGGCGAGTTCATCAATTCGTCCCACGCTGCGACCCTACGTGACCACGCCGCCCCCATGTCGCCGACGTTTGCCGTGTTGGAGCTGCGGGTTGAGGCACGGCGTGACGGCCGAAAGGCGCGCGACTTTGTCGCACGGTTGCGGCAGAGTGTCAGGGGTGAACACCGATACCACTCCTGACAAAGCGCCGGTCCGTGCCTGGCTGCCCGGCTTTGTCGCCCTCGCCGCGATCTGGGGTTCCAGTTTTCTCTTCATCAAGGTCGGGGTGGCCGAGCTGCACCCGGTGCAACTCACCCTCTACCGGGTCGTCGCCGGCGCGCTGACCCTGCTGGTGGTCCTCGCCGCGCTGCGCGACCGGCTGCCCCGCGAGCCCCGGGTCTGGGCCCACCTGACCGTCGTCGCCGCCTTCGGCGTGGCAGTGCCGTTCACCCTCTTCGGCTACGGCGAGCAGCGCGTCGAGTCGATGCTGGCCGGCATCTGGAACGCCACCACGCCGTTGATCGTGCTGCCGCTGGCGGTGCTGGTCTTCCGCACCGAGCGGCTCACAGTGCGCCGTGCGGTCGGGCTCGGGCTGGGCTTCGTCGGGGTGCTGGTGGTGCTCGGGGTCTGGGAGGGCATCGGCGGGGCGCACTTCACCGGGCAGCTCATGTGCTTCGGTGCGGCGGCCTGCTACGGCGTGGCCATCCCGTACCAGAAGCGGTTCGTCGCCGGCAGCGCGTACTCCGGTCTGTCGCTCTCCACCGCGCAACTGCTGCTCGCGGCCGCGCAGTTGGCCATCGTCGCCCCCTTCGTCGCCGGCCTGCCGCCGCTGCCCACCGAGCTGTCGGCGGGGGTGGTGGCAAGTGTGCTGACCCTCGGCGCGCTCGGCACCGGGCTCGCGTTCGTGATCAACATGCGCAACATCCGGGTGGCCGGCGCGAGCACCGCGTCCACAGTCACGTACCTGATTCCGATCTTCGCGGTGCTGATCGGTGCGCTGGCGCTCGACGAACGACTCAACTGGCACCAACCGGTCGGCGCGCTGATCGTGTTGCTCGGGGTCGCGGTTTCGCAGGGGATGTTCAGCCGCCGCCGGAGCAGCCCGGTCGTCGGCGTCGGCGCTCCCGCCGCCCCCGCCGCCGAACCCGCCCACCGCTGACAGACCACCTGATCGACTCGGTTTTCCTGGGAATCGGGGTGTCCGGCGGACCGGACACCCCGATTTCATGAAACGCGAGTGGTTCAGCCCCGAAGAGCAGAGGCGGGCTGATCAGGAGCGGTCGTGCGTCCAGGCCACCAACTGCTCTGCCGACCAGGTGTTGACCACACGGTCGGCGGGGACCCCGCAAAGGGCGGCGCGTTCGCAGCCGAACCGTTGCCAGTCGAGCTGGCCGGGGGCGTGCGCATCCGTGTTGATGGCGAACCGGCAACCGGCCTCCAACGCGCGCCGGATCAGGCGTTTCGGCGGGTCCTGCCGCTCCGGACGAGAGTTGATCTCGACGGCGGTGTCGTGCTCGGCGCAGGCGGCGAAGACCGCTTCCGCGTCGAAGTCGCTCTCCGCCCGGGTCCGCGCGCGGTGCCCCCGATCGCCCGGACCGGTCACCCCGGCCGGGCGGGACGACACCATCCGGCCGGTGACGTGACCGAGGATGTCCAGGTGCGGGTTCGCGACCGCCTTCAGCATGCGCCGGGTCATCTTCGACCGCTCATCCTTCAAACCGCTGTGCACCGACCCCACCACCACGTCGAGCCGCGCCAACAGGTCGTCGTCCTGGTCCAGGGAACCGTCAGCGAGGATGTCCACCTCGATCCCGGTGAGGATCCGGAAACCCTCGGGCAGCGCCGCGTTGACCTGCGCCACGTGGTCGAGCTGCCGGCGCAGCCGCTCCGCGGTCAGCCCCCGGGCCACCGTCAGCCGGGGCGAGTGGTCGGTCAACACCAGATACTCGTGGCCCAACTCCACAGCGGCCAACGCCATCTCCTCGATGGGCGACCCGCCGTCGGACCAGTCCGAGTGGGTGTGACAGTCGCCGCGCAGGGCGGCGCGGAGCGCCGTGGCCTCGGCGTCCAGGTCGCTGCCCTCGGTCGCCACCAGGCGGCGGAGGTAGACCGGTTCCTCACCGGCGAGAGACTCCGCCACGCAGCGGGCCGTGACGTCACCGACACCGGCCAACTCGGTGAGCGTGCCGTTGCCGGCCCGTTCGGCCAGCTCGGCAGCAGGCAGACCGGCCAGCGCCTTCGCCGCCGACCGGAACGCGCGTACCCGGTAGGTGGCCTCGTTCGCCCGTTCCAACAGGAACGCGATCCGGCGCAGGTCGGCGATGGGATCCCTCGCGCGAGCCATGTCAGGGCGCCTTCGGGCAGCCGTGCCGGCGTTGCCACGCGGTGACCTCGGCGGCCGGCTCCCGGTTGCCGCCGCGCCGCCAGGAGTCCAGGTAACGCGCCGGCCAGATCACCCCGCGCCGGATCCACCAGCCGTCCTTGCCCGCGCACGACGGCGAGATGCCGAAGTGCACATGACACACGTTGTTCGCGTTGCCGGTGCGGCCCACCTTGCCGAGCTGCTGCCCGGCGCGGACCCGCGCACCGGCGTCGACTCCGCTGGTCACGACACTCAGGTGCGAGCCGTAGTAGCGCACCCCGTCGTCGCCGAGCAGGGCGACCGACAGACCGCCGTTGTCAGGGCCCTGCGGCCCACGCTTGCGGTACCGGTCGACGCGGCTCACCTCCAACACCGTCCCGTCGGTCACCGCCACGAACGGCTCGCCGCAGTCGGCGAAGAGATCCGTCGCCGGGTACGCCCCGTGCGTCGGGTGGTAGTCGACGTCGTCCGCGCGTACCGGAAAGACGTGCTTCAGCCCGGCGCGGGGTGCCGTCGCCGACGGCCTGGCCGACGGCGACGCCGGGGAACTCGACCCGGTCGCCGCCGGCGCGGGCGGCTGTGACGCCGGCTGGTCGGCGGTCGCCCAGACCGAAGGTGGCGTCGGCGCGGCGCCGTCGGGCACCCCCGGTCGGGTGGTCGCACAGCCGGCGGCCAGCACCGGGGCGAGCAGCAGCAGGATCGGGTACGCCGGACGAGCGCGGCGGCTGATCGTCGGCGAGGACATCCGGTCATCCTGGCAGAGCCGGTACCGTGGGCACGAGCGGCACGCGTGAGGGAGGGCAACGACGGTGACCATTGCCCGACCCGACAATGGCCCGGATTTCGGTGCCGTCCGCCAGGTGCCGCGTACCCCGTCAGGTCTCTTTCCGTCGGGGCCACCGACGCGGCCCACCTACCGCGAGCCGCACCCGGTCACCGGCGGTGGTGTCGCCGCCGGTGGTGGCGCGGCGGCCGGTTGGCTGCTGCTGTTCGGCCTGCTCGGCACCGACGTGGCCAGCTACGCGTGGTGGACGGTGTTCGCCGGCCTGCTGGCCTGGGTCACCGCCCTGGTGCTGGTCCGCTATGGCGACCGAGGGGTGGCCACCGGGGTCGCCATCGTCACCGCGGGTGGTTGGAGCATCGCCGCCGCCGTGGTGGCGGTCCGCTGGGCCACCAGTGGTGACTGGCCGCTGTGGTGACCGGTACGGACGGGCCCCGAAACGGCGCTCGGTGACTGCACCGTGTGCCCGGTTGGCTGCGTAGCGAACGCCGTCTTGACGTGGCCGCCGAGACTCGGCACGCTCGGGACCATGGCCTGGACCACTCCCCGGCAGGATCCCGATCGCAATCGCCGTCGACTGCAGTTGCTGGCCGAGTTGGCGGGCGCCCGGGCGGTCCGCCAGCGCAGCCGACCCCAGCGGCAGCGCACCGAGCGTCTGCGCCAGCTCATCGCCACCCGCCGTCGAGTCGTCGGCTGATCCGACTTTGTCAGGAATGACCCGCCCTTCGGGGCGTTGACGGGTCGCCTGCCGACCCGACCGGCTAACGTGCACGCGTAACGAGTCGACGCTGTGTCGAGGGCTATTGGGGGGACCGTGTCGTACTTCGCTGCGGCCGTGGTGCGCGACGACAGTGGCTGGACCGCCGCCGAGGTCAGCCTGCGTGGCGCCACCGACATCGACGAGGTCGCCGACCGGCTGCGTGACGTCGACCAGGAGGCCGACGTGTCGCTGCTCTTCGTCGAGGCCGACGACGCCTACCTGGTGATCCTGCGCCTCGACGAGGGCGAGGACCTGCGGGTGTTCGGTTCGGACTCCGCGTACGCCGAGGAGTCACAGCTCGGGGCGCTGCTGGTCGGTGACCTGAAGACCTCGGTCACCGGGCTCGACGGTGACGACGAGCCACGCCCGGTGAGCACCGGTGACGAGGAGAGCGAACAGCCCGTCGTCGACCCGGAAGCCGACCCGGTCGGCGAGGCCGACCTGCTGGCCAACCTGGGCATCTCCGCGCAGAAGCTGCTGACCCTCTGCACCCACGAGGGGATGATGCCGGCGGACGTCACCGCCGAGATCTGCCAGGTGCTCGGCTGCGCCGACGAGGTCGAGGAGCTGCGTGAGGTCTGAGCCGGCCGACGCCACCGATCCGTCGCTGGAGTCGATCCGACCGGGCCAGCCGACCCCGGGCGCGGTGAGCCGCGCCGGGCCCGGCGCCCACGAGGGCCTGGCCGACCTGGGTGAGGTCGGCCGACGGCAGCGGCACGAGCTGTGGATGCGCCGCGCCCTGGAGGTCGCCGTCGCCGGTCCACCCGTCGACGACACTGTCAGCACCGACGTCGACGACGTGCCGGTGGGGGCGGTGCTCTACGGTCCGGACGGCACCGAGTTGGCCACCGGACGCAACGAGCGCGAGCTGACCGGTGACCCGACCGCCCACGCCGAGGTGCTGGCCCTGCGCCGGGGCGCCGAGCGCACCGGCCGCTGGCGGCTGGACGGCTGCACCCTGGTGGTCACCCTCGAACCGTGCACCATGTGCGCCGGGGCGCTGGTGCTGGCCCGGGTCTCCACAGTCGTGTTCGGCGCGTGGGAGCCCAAGACCGGCGCGGCCGGTTCGCTCTGGGACGTGCTGCGGGACCGTCGGCTCAACCACCGCCCCGAGGTCTACGGCGGGGTGCTTGAGGCCGAGACCGCCACCGTCCTGCGCGCGTTCTTCCGCTAGGGCGTGTGTCAGAGCCTCGGCCGGCCCCGGTCAGGGCGGTGGCAGGGTGACAGTGACGATCAGACCGCCGTCCGGGCGGGGCTGCGCCTCGGCAGTGCCGCCGTGCGCGCGGGCCACCGCGCGGACGATGGACAGCCCCAGCCCGAAGCCCCGCGCGCCGACGACCCGCTCGCGTGACAGCCGACGGAAGGGCTGGAACATCGTCTCGACGTCGTAGCCGGGAATGACCGGGCCGGTGTTGCTCACGGTGAGGGTGGGCCGGCCGTCGACCAGCCCGGTGCGCACCTCCACCCAACCGTCGGTGGGCAGGTTGTGGCGCAACGCGTTCTCCACCAGGTTGAACGTGAGCCGCTCCAACAGCACCGGATCGCCGCTGGTCAGCGCAGGGGCCAGGACCCGCCGAACCGGCACGTCGGGTGCCTGCTTCCCGGCCTGCTCGGTAGTGTGCGCGCACACCTCGGCCAGGTCGACCGGCGTACGGTCGGTCAGCTCGTTCTCCGAGTCGGCCAGGGTCAGCAGACCGTCGATCAGTCGCTCGTGGCGTTCGTTGACCGCCAACAGCGACTCGCCCAGTCGCCGGGTCTCCGCCGAGGCGTCGGGGCGGGTGACCGCCAGCTCCACCAGGGCGCGGTTGAGCGCCAGCGGGGTACGCAGCTCGTGCGAGGCGTTCGCCACGAACCGGCGCTGCCCGTCGAAGGAGCGGTCCAGCCGTTCCAGCATCTCGTCGAAGGTGTCGGCGAGTTCGCGCACCTCGTCGGCAGGGCCGGTGAGCGCGATCCGCTCGTGCAGGCCACGGCCGGCGGTGTCCGCGCCGGCGATCCGGCGGGCCGTGCCGGTGATCTGGAGCAGGGGCTGCAACGCCCGACCGGCGAGCAGCCAGCCGAACGCGATCGCCACCGTCGACACCACGATCAACGCGATACCGCCCTGGGTGAGCAGCGACTCCAGCGCGTTGCGCTTCGCCTCCTCCTGCACCTCCTGCAACAGGGCGCGCAGGTTGTCGACGTTCTGCCCGCTGGGCGTCGTGGGGGCGGTCTTCGGCAGGTCCCGCAGGCTCACCCCGAACGGCTGCGGCATCCGCTGATCCACCAGCACGTACGTGACGGCGAGCAGGACCACGCCGGCCAACAGGAAGAGCCCGCCGTAGATGAGGGTGAGCCGGGCGCGGATCGTGAGGCGTTTCATCGGATCTGGTACCCCGCCCCGGGGACCGTCTCGATCACCGGCGGGTCGCCGAGTTTGCGGCGCAGCTTCATGACTGTCACCCGGACCACGTTGGTGAACGGGTCGATGTGCTCGTCCCAGGCGCGTTCCAGCAGGTCCTCGGCGGAAACCACAGCGCCTTCGGCGCGCAGCAGTTCGGCGAGCACCGCGAACTCCTTGCGGGACAGCGCCACGTGCCTGTCGTCGCGGCGTACCTCGTGTCGGGCCGGGTCGAGCTGGATGCCGGCGCGACGCAGCGTCGGCGGTGCCGCCGGGCGGGACCGGCGGGTCAGCGCGTGCACCCGGGCCGACAGCTCGACCAGGGCGAACGGCTTGGTCAGGTAGTCGTCGGCGCCGAGCGCCAACCCCGCCACCCGTTCCCGGACGGCCGCCGACGCGGTCAACATCAGCACCCGGGTCTCCCCGCCCGCGTCCACTATCGCCCGGCACACGTCGTCGCCGTGCACCACCGGCAGGTCCCGGTCCAGGACCACCACCGCGTACTCGTTGACGCCGAGCCGTTCCAGGGCGGCGTCCCCGTCGTACGCCACGTCGACAGCGAACGACTCCCGACGCAGCCACTCGGCGATCGCGTCGGCCAGCACGTTCTCGTCCTCGACCACCAGCACTCTCACCCCTCCATGGTGCTCGGGGTGCGGTAACGCCGGCATAACCGCCGACGGTAACGCCGGGGATACGCCCGCCGCCGTGCACTGGGTGTCTCGTTCGGCGAACCGCGCCGGACCTGAGCGGAAGCGGACACCATGCGACGACAGATGCTTGCGATCCCCGTCCTGCTCGCCCTGGCGCTGTCCGGGTGCGGCGCGGGAGGCGACGATGGCGGCGGGGTCGCGACCGCCGGTGGGGCGAAGGCCGAGACCGCGGCGAGTGCCACGCCGGTCAGCGACTCGGAGCGGCAACTCGCCTTCGCGCGGTGCATGCGGGAGAACGGCGTGGACATGCCCGACCCGGAGCCGGGCGGTCGTCCCGGCTTCCGGCTCGGGGCGGACGTGGATCAGCAGAAGGTCCAGGCGGCCATGGAGAAGTGTCAGGACAAGCTGCCCAACGGCGGGCAGGGACCGCAGCTCAACCCCGAGCAGGCCGAGCAGATGCGGACGCTGGCCAAGTGCATGCGGGAGAACGGGGTGCCGGACTTCCCGGACCCGGATGCCAACGGGCGGGTCCGCATCGGGGCGGGAGGCAACGCGATCAACATCGGCGACCCGGCCATGAAGGCCGCGCTGGAGAAGTGCCGGCAGCACGCGCCGCAGTTCGGAGGTGGCCGGTGACCGGCGCCATCCGACGCTCGCGGCTGCGCGCCGCCGTCACCGGCGGCGTCGTCCTGCTGGTCGCCGCCGTGGGCGTGATCGCCGCGGTCGGCTTCGACGGCAGCGCCGACGGGGGCCGCGCCCAGGCCGGCAGCGCGCCACCCGCCACCGCCACCGTCACCCGGCAGACCCTCGCCGACTCGGAGACCGCGGACGGTGAGCTGGGGTACGGCGCGACGCGTACCGCCACGGCGAAGCTCAGCGGCACCGTCACCGCGCTGGCGGCCACCGGGTCGACGCTACGCCGGGGCAGGGCGCTCTACCTGGTCGACAACGAGGAGGTGGTGCTGCTCTACGGCGGGTTGCCCGCGTACCGCACCCTCGCCCCCGGGGTGGAGGGGCCCGACGTCACGCAGTTCGAGAAGAACCTCGAAGCGTTGGGCTACACCGGCTTCACCGTCGACGACGAGTACACCGGTGCCACCGCGGACGCCGTCCGGGACTGGCAGGAGGACCTGGGCCTGACCGAGAACGGTCGGGTCGAGCCGGGGCGGGTCGTGTACGCCGACCGGGAGGTCCGGGTGGAGAGCCACCAGGTCGACGTCGGCGACCTGACCCAGCCCGGGCAGGCGGTGCTGACCTACACCGGCACCAGCCGGGTCGTCACAGTCGAGTTGGACGTGGACGACCAGCGGTTGGCCAAGCGCGACGCGAAGGTCACCGTGCGGCTGCCGGACGGACGGTCGGTGGCGGGCACGGTCAGCACTGTCGAGACCGTCGTCCAGGCCGGCGCGACCGGCGCCAACGGGCAGGCCGGCGACGCCGAGACGAAGATCGAGGTGACAGTCGCGGTGACCGACCCGAAGGCCCTCACCGGCTTCGACAAGGCCAGCGCGGACGTCACGTTCACCGTGTCGGAGCGCCGCGACGTGCTCACGGTGCCGGTGGCGGCCCTGTTGGCGCTGGCCGAGGGCGGCTACGGCGTCCAGGTCGCCGATGGCGACGGGAGCCGGGTCCTCGCGGTGACCACCGGGTTGTTCGCCGACGGCCGGGTGGAGGTCACCGGTACGGGCCTCACCGAGGGCACGACCGTGGTGGTGCCGACGTGAGCGGCGAGGTGATAGTGCTCGACCGGGTCAGCAAGCGGTACGCCGGCGGCGTCGTCGCGTTGGACGACGTTTCGCTGCGGATCGGTCACGGCGAGTTGGTGGCGATCGTCGGCCCATCCGGATCGGGCAAGTCGACAATGCTGCACCTGATCGGCACCCTGGACCGGCCGTCGTCGGGCAGCGTGCTCATCGACGGGTACGACGCGGCGAAGCTGACCGACCGGGAGTTGTCAGCGCTGCGGGCCACCCGGATCGGCTTCGTCTTCCAGCAGTTCCACCTCGCTCCCGGCGTTCCGGTCGTGGACAACGTGGCCGACGGGTTGCTCTACTCCGGCGTGCCGCTGCGGCGGCGGCGGGACCGGGCGGAGGCCGCGTTGGTCCAGGTCGGCCTGGGCCACCGGTTGGGGCACCGGCCGCACGAGCTGTCCGGCGGGGAACGGCAGAGGGTGGCAGTGGCCCGCGCTGTGGTCGGCGAGCCGGCGGTGCTGCTCGCCGACGAGCCGACCGGCAACCTGGACTCCCACTCCGGTGCCGGCGTGTTGGAGTTGCTGCACGATCTGCACCGGGCCGGCACCACAGTCGTGGTGATCACTCATGATCGGGAGATCGCGGGAAGCCTGCCCCGGCAGGTGCGGATGCGCGACGGCGCGGTGCGGCACGACTCGGCCCTCGCGTCGGGCGGGGTCGGCTGATGGCGACGCTGACCCCGGCCCGACTGCGGCCGGCGGACGTCGTGCGCGTCGGTGGGGTGGGGTTGCGGACCCGTCCGCTGCGGGCGTTTCTCTCCGCGTTGGGCATCGCGATCGGCATCGCCGCGATGATCGCGGTGGTCGGTATCTCCTCGTCGTCCCGGGCCGAGCTGGACCGGGCGCTCGACGCGCTCGGCACCAACCTGCTCACGGTCGAGCCGGGCGCCACACTGTTCGGCGCGGACGCGCAACTGCCCGAGGAGTCGATCGCGATGATCGGGCGGATAGGCCCGGTGACGGAGGTGTCCGCGACCGGGCAGGTGCCCGACGCCAAGGTGTACCGCTCGGACCGGATCCCGGCGGCCGAGACCGGTGGCATCGCCACCCGGGCGGCCCGGCTGGACCTGCTCGGCACCGTGGGAGCCGAGGTGACCACCGGCACCTGGCTCAACGAGGCGACCGCCCGCTACCCGGCGGTCGTGCTCGGCGCCACCGCCGCGCAGCGGCTCGGGATCACCTCGGCGGACCCGCAGGTGCAGGTGTGGCTGGGTGGGCGGCCGTTCACAGTGGTCGGCACCCTCGCTGCCGCACCGCTCGCCCCGGAGCTGGACACGTCGGCGTTGGTCGGCTGGGCGGCGGCGGCCGATTACCTGGGCTTCGACGGTCACCCGACCACCGTCTACACGCGGGCGCAGGAGTCGCAGGTCGAGGCGGTCCGGTCGGTGCTCGGCGCGACCGCCAACCCGGAGGCGCCGAACGAGGTCGAGGTGTCCCGGCCCTCGGACGCGCTGGCCGCCGCCGAGGCGACCGACGACGCGTTCACCGGCCTGTTGCTCGGCCTGGGCGCGGTCGCCCTGCTGGTCGGTGGGGTCGGCGTGGCGAACACCATGGTGATCTCGGTGCTGGAACGCCGAGCCGAGATCGGCCTGCGCCGGTCACTGGGCGCGACCCGCGGTCAGGTACGGGCCCAGTTCCTCACCGAGTCGCTGCTGCTCTCCGCGCTCGGCGGGATCGGTGGGGTGCTGCTGGGCATCCTGGTCACGGCGGGGTACGCGCTGTCGCAGGACTGGCCGACGGTGGTGCCGGCCTGGGCGATGCTCGGCGGGGTGGGCGCGACACTCGTCATCGGCGGCTTCGCCGGCCTTTACCCGGCGGTGCGCGCCGCCCGCCTGTCGCCGACAGAGGCGTTGGCCGCCGTCTGACTCCTGCGGCCCGGGGTGGCCTTCGGTGGCCGCGGTGGCCCGGGGTGGCCTTCGGTGGCGCGGGGGCCTGCCACGGTCGGGCGTCGGACGCGAAAGAGCGTGATGACTGGGAGACATCAAGATGTCCCACAGTCATCACGCTCTCCGCGGTGTTGCCCGGCCGGTCAGACGGGTCAGGCGATGATCGTGTCGAGGGCGATCTCGACCATCTGGCTGAAGGTCTGCTCGCGCTCCTCGGAGGTGGTCTTCTCGCCGGTCTTGATGTGGTCGCTGACGGTCAACACGGTCAGCGCGCGGGCCTTGAACCGGGCGGCGATCGTGTAGAGCGCCGCCGACTCCATCTCCACCGCCAGCACGCCGTAGTCGGCGAGGGTGTCGTACAGGTCCGGCCGGTCGGTGTAGAAGGCGTCCGCCGCCAGGATCGGACCCACGTGCATGGTGATGCCGCGCCGCTCAGCCACTTCGACCGACGTACGCAGCAGCCCGAAGTCGGCCACCGGGGCGTAGTCGATCAGCCCGTCGAAGCGCATCCGGTTCATGTTCGAGTCGGTGGACGACCCGATCGCCGCCACCACGTCCCGCAGTTGCAGGTCGGTGCTGAGGGCGCCACAGGAGCCGACCCGGATCAGCGTCTTCACGCCGTACTCGTTGATCAACTCATGGGCGTAGATGGAGGCCGACGGCATGCCCATGCCGGAGCCCTGGACGGAAACCTCGACGCCGTTCCAGCGGCCGGTGAAGCCCAGCATGCCCCGAACCGTCGAGTAGCAGGTGGCGCCCTCGAGGTAGGTCTCCGCGATCCACTTGGCCCGCAGGGGGTCACCCGGCATCAGGACCCGCTCGGCGATCTCGCCCGGCTTCGCGCCGATGTGCGTACTCATGGCAAAGATCCTGCCAGGCCGGCCCGGGCGATACCGGTTCGGCGTCGGAACCGGCGGTCCTGTACCCTCGTCGGCGGTGGCGTGTCCGAGCGGCCTAAGGAGCACGCCTCGAAAGCGTGTGAGGGTTAACGCCCTCCGAGGGTTCAAATCCCTCCGCCACCGCTCTGAAATGCAGAAACGCCCGGTCGATCCGTGAGGATCGACCGGGCGTTTTCGCGTTCAGAGCTGCTGCTCGCCGCCGTCGACGAACAGTTCGCCGCCGGTCATGAAGCTGCTCTGGTCGGAGGCGAGGAAGAGCGCGGCGTTGGCGATCTCGTCCGGGTGTGCCATCCGCTGCATGGGCACGCCCGAGGCGATGGCCTGGAGCAACCCGGGGGCCTCTGCGGGGCTTGGCGCGAGGCCGGCGAGCCCGGGGGTTTCGGTCGAGCCGGGCACCAGGGTGTTGACCCGGATCTTCCGGCCGATCAGCTCGGCGGCCCAGGTGCGGCCGAACGAGCGGATGGCCGCCTTGGACGCGGCGTAGACGCTGAACGCCGGGGTGCCGTTGCTGGCGGCGGTGGAGCCGGTGAGCACTATCGACGCGCCCTCGTTGAGCAGGGGCAGGGCCTTCTGCACTGTGAAGATGGTGCCGTAGATGTTGGTGTCGAAGGTGTTGGCGACGTGCTCGACCGTGATCGAGTCGAGTGAGCGGAACTCACCGCCGCCGGCGTTGGCGAACACCACGTCCAGCCCTGCGCCCCGTTCCTCGATCGCCCGCATCACCCGGTCCAGGTCGTCGAGCTTGCTGACATCGCTGGCGATGCCTGTGACGTTCGCGCCGATGCTGGCCACTGCCTCGTCCACCGGACCCTTGCGGCGGCCGGTGACGAAGACGTACGCGCCTTCGGCGGCGAAGCGGCGGGCGGCGGCTAGGCCGATGCCCGTGGTGCCCCCGGTGATGAGGGCGGTCTTGCCGTCGAGCTGTCCCACGATGGATCTCCTCTGTTGGGGTGTGGTGGTGCGGCCGGCCGTTGGGCCGGTGGTCAGTGGGTTGCGGAGGCGAAGCTCGGCAGGAGGGTGGCCAGCTCGCGCCACTGCGGCAGGGGCAGCGTCGGGCGGTCGAGGCCGCCGGGCTGCAGCACGTGGAGTGCGACGTGGTCCGCGCCCGCGTCCAGGTGCTCCCGGATACGCGTGGCCACCGCGTCCAGGTCACCCCAGGCGACGAGGGCGTCGATCAGGCGGTCGCTGCCGCCGGGGACCAGGTCGTCGTCGGTGAACCCGAGGCGTGCCAGGTTGGCCCGGTAGGTCGGGAAGCCGATGAACATGCCGATGCCAGCCCGAGCGGCGGCGCGGGCCCGTTCCGGGTCGTCGTCGAGGACGACGGCGAGGTGTGGCGCGATCAGCGGCTGCTCCCCGACGCGCTCGCGCTGCGTTGCCGTGTAGTCCGGTGTCACGAGGAACGGGTGCCAGCCGGCGGTTCGGTCGGCGGCCAGGTCCGCCATCTTCGGCCCGAGCGCGCCGAGGATGCGTCGTCCGGCGGGAACCGGCCGAGGCGCGGTGTCGAGGGCGTCCAGCCAGCGACGCATCGTCTCCACCGGTCGGCCGTACTCCTGGCCCGCCTGAGCTGCGGAGTGGGCGTTGCTCACCCCGAAGCCGAGAACCGTCCGGGGCCCGTGCGCGGCGTCCAGCGCGGCCAACCGATCGCCCAGAGCCGTCGGGTCCTGGCCCCAGATCGCCAGCACTCCCAGCGCGACCGTCGCGTGCGGCGCCGCCTCCAGCAGGTGCCCGACGTCGTCCACCGCGCCGACGCCGTCCAGTCCGGGCACCCACAGCGCCCGGAAACCGTGCTCGTCGAGTTCGGCCGCCGCGTCCCGGACGGCGGGTTCGGCGGCCCCACGCAGCTCCATGCTCCAGAGCCCGAACGCAGGCAGCGAGGTGTTCAGTTCAGCCGTCACACCAACCTCCAGCCAATTCTGTACCGAGCGGTACGTATCCGACCGTAGCAACCGACTGCCGCGTCCGCAAATTTCTGTACCGATCGGTTTTCGTTGCCGGTAGGATGGGCGGAGAAGGGGTGGTGGGCTGTGCCGCAGCGAGGTCGACCGCGGGGCTTCGACGCCGACGAGGCGCTGGAGCGCGCGGTGGAGGTGTTCTGGCGTCAGGGGTACGAAGGCGCTTCGGTGAGCGACCTCACCGAGGCGATGGGGATCAACAAGCCCAGCCTCTACGCCGCCTTCGGCGGTAAGGAGGAGCTGTTCCGCAAGGCCGTGGCCCGCTACGCCGAAAAGGACATGGGGTACGCGCGGGACGCCTTCGCCCAGCCGACCGCGTACGAGGTGGTCGCCACTCTGCTGCGCGAGAACGTGGTCGCCGTGACCCGGACCGACCGACCGGCCGGTTGCCTGTCGATCCAGGGCGGCACCAGCTGCTCCACCGAGAACGCGCCCATCGCCGGATTCCTCGCCAGCAGCCGCCTGGGCGGTGAGGTTGCCCTCGCCGACCGGCTCGCCCGCGCCGTCGCCGAAGGCGACCTACCCGCGCAGGCCGATCCGGTCGCGCTCGCCCGCTTCGTCATGATCGTCACCGAGGGGCAGGCGGTGCATGCCGCCGCCGGAGTCAGCAGGGAAGACCTGCGGCAGGCCGCTGAGATCGCGCTCGCCGGTTTCGCCGCCGCGTCCGGGGCGCGCCCGCCCGAGCGGGCCACCGACCCGGTCTGAGCGGTCAACGTTCGAGTAGCGCTGCCACCCCGTCGAGCAGTCGTTGCAGGCCGAATTCGAAGAGACTTTCGACGTTGAGGTCGACCGCCGTCCGGCTGAGCCGGGCCAGATGCGGAAACTCGCCCGCCGCGAGCAACCCACCGAACACGTCGGCCTGGGCCGCCATCCACTCGTCGTCGGTCAGGCCGGTGTCCTGCTCCGCCTCGGCCTCCCGCTCCAGGTTGATGGCGGTGCCTCGCACGTGGTTGGCGAGTGCGGCCACCAGGTGGAGCTGGGTGTGCTGGTCCAGGCCGTGCCGGGCGAGGGCACGCAGCGCCCACTCGGTGTGCGCGACAGCGTGCGGTGCCATCAGGGGGCGGGTCAGCGAGATGACCTGGGCCAGCCATGGATGCCGCCGGTAGATCGACCACTGAAGCCGGCTGAGCAATTCCAGTTGGGCTCGCCACCCGGGCGGGAACGTACGCGGCAACCGGTGCGCGGCGAACGCCGCGTCCGCCATCAGCACGAGGAGCTGCTCCTTGCCCCTAACCTGCCGGTACAGCGACATCGTGGGGACGTCCAACTCCGTAGCGATGCGCCGCATGCTCAGCGCCGCCAACCCCTCGGCGTCGGCGATCTTCATGGCGGTCCGCACCACCTGGTCGCGGGTCAGCCCCTGAGCCGGCAGACGTCGACCGCTGGACGGCGCACCCCGACCCGGCGCGGTCGGCTCCGCGCCGGTCACCACCATGCCCACACCCGGCACCGCCCGCACCAGGCTCTCCTGCCGCAGCGCGGTGAGCGCGCGGCTGGCGGTCGCCATGGCTACGCCCCACTCCCGGACGATCTGCCGGGTGGACGGCACCCGGTCGCCGGGGCCCAACTCGCCCGCCATGATGCGCCGTCGCAACTCCCCGACGATGCGCAGATAAGGGGGAGTAGCCTCGCCGATCTCCGCCACGGTCGCCTCCCTCGGCCTCGCGGTGACCGTAGCGCTCTAGAGCACCGGGCGGTGCCCCGTCGATGGTCGCGCGCTTCCCGCAGGCGCGTACTAGAGCTCCCTGGTCGGGTGGGTGTCAGCTCGACATGCTCGGCGCAGCCCGGTGCGTACGCCGTACCGGCATCGACCGATGGGGAGAGTCATGACCAGCATCTCGTACCCCCGATGGGCCGTCGCGGTGGGCGCTGTCGTCCTCGCCGGTTCGACGGTGACCGTCGGACCGGCCGCGGCCAACGACCACCGCCGCAGCGCGATCGTCGTCTGGACCGACCAGGGCGCGGTGCGGGGGACCGTCGCGGCCGACCACCGCACGTTCCAGGGCATCCCGTACGCAAGCCCACCGCTGGGCGCGCTGCGGTGGGCCCCGCCACAGCCCGGTCCGACGTGGACCGGAGTACGCGACGCGACCCGGCCCGGTGGTGCCTGCGCGCAACTGAAAGGACTGCCGATGGACACCCCCTCGGAGTCCGAGGACTGCCTCTACCTGAATGTCACCACCCCGCGCTCCTCCGCACGAACACCTCGACCGGTCATGGTCTTCTTGCACGGCGGGGACTTCCGGTTCGGCAGCGGCGACGGGTACGGCGGACAGCGACTGGCGGCCGCTGGCGACGTCATCGTCGTCACGGTGAACTACCGGATCGGCGCGCTCGGCTTCCTGGCGCATCCGGCGCTGGCCGGCCGGGACGGCACCACCGGCAACTTCGGCTTGCAGGATCAGCAGGCCGCTCTGCGCTGGGTAGGACGCAACGCCCCGACCTTCGGTGGTGACCCGGGCAACGTCACAGTGTTCGGCCAGTCCGCCGGAGCGACAAGCGTCTGCGCCCAGCTCGCCGCGCCGGGTTCCGCTGGCCTGTTCCACCGCGCGATCATGCAGAGCAACTCGTGCGCCAACCGGGTCCAGACCCGCACCGAGGCCATCGCGGCGGCCGACGAGTTCGCCCAAAGGATCGGCTGCACTGACCCGGCTGTGGTCGCCACCTGCCTACGCGGACGTACTCCCGCCCGGCTGATCGAGACGGTCGGCTACCCCGGCGCGGGTGTCGACCTCGGCCCGGTCGTCGACGGTCACACGTTGCCGGTGGACCCGGCCGAAGCGCTGACCACCGGGAGGCTGCATCGGGTGCCGGTGTTGACCGGGCTGAACCGTGACGAGTCCCGGCTGGTGGTGTGGGGGATGGAACGGATCGGGCTCAACTGCTCGGAGCCGCCCAAGCCGAACCAGGAGCCGGAGTCGTGCCCGCTCACCGATGAGCAGTACCGCGACCAGGTGCGCGCCATGTTCGGTGACCAGGCGGCCAAGGTGCTGGCCCGCTACCCGCGCGACCCCGCACAACCCGCCAGCGTGACGTTGGGCGCCGTGCTGACCGATCACGACTACGCCGAGCCGGTCTACTCCGCCGCGTTGGCGTTCGCGCGGCGGGTGCCGACCTTCGGGTACGAGTTCGCCGACGAGGACGCGCCGTTCTTCACCGAAGGGCCCGAGCCGACGTTCGACACCGGCGCGTACCACTGCGCCGAACTGCCGTACCTCTTCACTGTCGACTACGCCGAGGCGCTCACGCCGACCCGGCGGAGGCTCTCCGACGAGATGGTCCGCACCTGGAGCGACTTCGCCCGGACGGGTCGGGCGGGTTGGCCTCGACTGCGCCCGGAAGCCCCGTACCTGCGCGTGTTCGGCAGTGCCGGCGAGTCGGGCAGGACAGACTTCGCGGCTGCCCACTCGTACGACTTCTGGCGGTCGTTCCGCCGCTGAACGACGACTGACCTGTCGGTCGCCTCGATCCATCGTGGATCGGGGCGACCGACAGGTCAGCCCGTAGCGGCTCAGCACGGGCCCGCACCCTCGGCGAAGAGGCGGCGGGCCCAGTCCGCGTACCCGGCGATGGTTTTTCGGACAGTGCGCCCGTCGTGCAGGAACAGGTACGCGCGGTCGCCGCTGCGGGCGAGCAACCCGTCGAGCCGGTGTGTCCCCTGTGGAGCGCGCAGCCGGCTGACCTCCGGGTAGCGGTCCCAGACCTCGTCGACGGGCGAGCCCGCCGTTATGCCCTCCGGTGTCCGCATCGGGTCGCCGACCCAGAGCAGCACGAGTTTGTCCTCCATGAAGACCGGGCTGACCGTGTCGTGGCCGGCGAGCACCGGCCCGCAGGCGTCCAGGCTGGTGCGCAGGATGCCGCGTCGGGTCAACTCGTCCTCGGTGGTACCGAACTCGATGTTGCGCAGGCCGTTCAGGTCGATGATCTCCACGTTGCCGGCGGGTCGGCCGTTCGGAATCGGCCCGGTTGGCGGTACGCCGCTGCCCGCGATCGAGGCAGCCGTCAACAGCGTGGCGATAAAAGCAAATTGTCGCAATTTCATGGAATCCCCCAGTCCCCAACGGAACGGGAGCGTTCAGGTTGCTGCCGATCGCCGGATTACTGGTTTTCCCACTGTTCGACAAGCTCATCCCAGTAGTCGGCGCTGAGTCGACGTCGGCCGTGCGCCAGCCAACCCTCGGTGCTCCGCTCCAGGTGCAACCCCAGTTCGGCGAACCTGTCGATCCAGGTGCCGGGCTCCACGCCGAGCTGACTCAGCGCACAGTTGATCGGCCACTGCGCGCGCGGCGCGCTCAACTCGTCGTCGAAGCGCGGGCCCCAGGACAGCACCCCGCCCAACCACACCACTGCCGACTGGTAGCCGACGCCACCACCGAACTCCGCCTCCACATAGGCCACCGGCCCCGACTGTGACCACCGGGTCAACGCCTCGACCAGTGCCGTCGACAACACCAGGCCGAACGGGTGCGCGGCGCTGCGGTCGTCGGTGGCGAAATCAGGCAACGACCCGGTCAGCTCGATCACCAACTGTGGGGTGACCGGCAGCAACGCGAAGTCCTGGCGCAGCTCGCCGAGGACCGCGTGATCCAGCCCAGCGGTCTGCTCGCGGAGCAGCTCAACATCCGCGACCACCGCGCTGAGCTGGTAAGCCATCGATCCCTCCGCCGTCCACAGCCTGTGGATAGAACATGTGTACGACGGGCTCCCCGTCGTCGGTTCCTGGGACGGTACCGGCCGAAGGGTGGACGTGCCGGGCCCCGCTCGATGAGCGGGCCTCGGCGAGCACTGCGACAGTTGTACGGTCCTGGCCATGGCCAATCAACTGAGCGTCTCCGGTGTGCCGTTCCCGCTCGTGCCCTCGTCCGCCGAACTGTGGCGGGTCGACGAGGCGACCGGCACCGTGGCGGTCGAGGCGCAGCCGCGCACCGACATCTTCATCGACCCCAGCACCGGTTCCGCCGACGCGGCCGAGACCACCACTGTCAGTGCCGAGTCGACGCTCAACGCGGCGACGCTGCTCGGGGACCTGCCGACGGGGGACTTCCAGTTCAGCGCCCGGGTCACAGTGGGCTTCGCCGCCACGTTCGATGCCGGTGTGCTCCTGCTGTGGCTCGACGAGCGGCGCTGGGCCAAGCTGTGCTTCGAACTCTCCCCGGCAGGAGAACCGATGATCGTGTCGGTCATCTGCCGAGGTGTCGCCGACGACGCGAACGCCTTCGTCGTACCCGACCGGTCGGTGTGGCTGCGGGTCTCCCGGGTCGACGGGGTCTACGCGTACCACGCCTCGGTCGACGGTGAGACCTGGCAGCTGATCCGCGTCTTCCTCCTCGACCCCGACACGTCTCGCGACCGGATCGGCTTCGCGGGCCAGTCCCCGACCGGTGAGGGGTGCAGCGTGACGTTCGACGAGATCACGTTCCGGGCAGAGCGTCTGGGTGATCTCCGTGACGGCTCCTGACCCTGCCCTAATGGGCGTGTGACGGGGCGCAGGTCAGGTGCGTCGGGTGAGCTGGCTGACGAACGCGCGCCAGGCCGTGGGCGCGAAGGCGAGCGCCGGGCCGGTCGGGTCCTTTGAATCCCGTACGCCGATGACGCCGGGCAGGTTGTCGGCGACCTCGACGCAGTTGCCGCCGTTGCCGCTGCTGCGGCTGCTCTTGCGCCACCGGGCGCCGTTCAGCTCCATGACTCCGCCACTTCCTGGATGAGTTCGACCGACTGCCAGTGGGACAACGCCTCGCCGCGCACGTTCTCCCATGCCGCCATCATGGCCGCGATGTCCTCGGGGTCGCTAGCCACTTGTCCCTGGAGTTGGTTGTCGAGGTAGCCGGCGACCCGGTGGTCGTGGCTGTGCGCGATCACGAAGGGTCCGTTGAGGCCGGCGTAGGCGCCGACAGTGCTGGGCACGACGTGCACCCGGATGTGCGGCTCGACGCACGCCGCCGCCACGGCCAGCAGTTGCTCCCGCATCGTCGACCGGCCGCCCACCGGACGGCGGATGACCGCCTCGTCGACGACCGCCGTGAACTGCGGAGGGTCGTCCCGCTTGAGGATGCCCTGCCGGCCGAGCCGGACCGCGAGGTGCCGCTCGATCTCACCGCGGGGGATCAGGCCCGCGCCGCCCAGCACCGCGCGGGCGTACGCCTCGGTCTGGAGCAACCCCGGCAGAACTGTCGATTCGTACGACCGAAGCGACACCGCCTCGCGCTCGATCTCCTGCCACGGACGAAACCAAATGGGATCACGACGTCTTGAAGTGTCCGGCCAGATGTCCGACACGTCCTTGTGTAGAGCCTCCGCTGCCGCCAGCCGGTGGCGTGGATGCGGGATGCGGTCCTCGGTCAACCAGCGCCCCACGGTCTTCGGGTCGACGCCGACGGTCTCGGCGAGGGATTCGGTGGTGTGCCCGGTGTCGCTGAGCGCCACCCTTAGCGCATCGTTCACGGCCCCTCCATCGGATGTCCTAAATATCCGGGCACCATATCGCTACGCGGTGTACCTGTCTGGTAACTCACCCAAAGGTGGTCGATAGAAGACGGCGTGGCCGGTGGAGGTGCAGGAGCCCGGCGGTCTGCGTCAGTCCGGAGGCCGCTCCGACGGGGAGGCGGGGCGGCCTCCGTCCACCGCGAAGGAGATCCGCGCATGCCCCGCCGCCGCCACCGCAACCACCTGCCGACCCGACCGACCTGGCGCTGCGCCGCGTGCGGCATCGCCTGGCCCTGCTCGGCGGCGAAGCTGCGGCTGCTGGGCGAGTACCGGCACGACCGGCTCGCGTTGACCGTCTACCTGGCGACGCTGCAGGCAGAGGCCGGTGAACACCTCGTCGACGTCGACCCGGCCCGGCTGACCGACCGCTTCCTCTCCTGGGCCCGCGCCCGCGCCTGACCTCGCGAGCGCACCGCCAAGCGAGAACACGCTAGGTTCCGGAGGGTCGGAGTGGGACGGCAAGGTGGTGTTCGGCACATGAGCAGGTACAAGCGGGCCGGTGACGACGTGATCCGCTGGCCGGACAGCCCGGACGCGCGGAAAGCGCTCCAGGAATGGTTCGACGACGCTTCGGCCACGGCGTACCTCTCCGGGGATCTTCTTGATTTTCGCGGGGCGGACCTCAGCCGGCTCGATCTGGCCGGCGCTTATCTCGCCAATTCCCACCTGGCCGGTGTCCGATTCGAGGAGGCCAACCTCGGCGACGCCAACCTGACCAACGCCGACGTGCAGGGCGCGGATTTCTCCCGCGCCGACCTGGCCAAGGCGGAAATGGCGGGTTGCTCGGCCGGTAGGGCGGTCTTCTGTTCGGCTCGGCTGTTCGCGGCGCAGCTCGACGATGCCGTTCTCAAAGGGGCGGATCTCCGCCACGCCATTCTCAACTCCGCCACGCTCTACAAGACCGATCTGCGCGACGCCAACCTTGAGCTGGCCAGCCTGCGCTGGTGCACGCTCGGCGGCACGAGCATGCCGACGGTGCTGACCGGCACGAGGATGTTCGGCTGTCAGTTCGAGGGCGCGAAGGGCGCCGTCGTCGGCCCGGTCCTCGTCGATGAGGAAGCGACCCGGTCCCTCGGCGGCGCTGAACTGGAGGCGTGGTTCTCAGCGCAGGGCGCGGAGCACGTCCAGGTGGTGGGCTGACGCCGCCGCCCAGACGATTCAGACCGGCATGCAGGTTCCTGTCGGCCTGCGGTGGGTCGGCGGCTGACGGCCGCCTGAACGCGGTGTCGCTGACCGGTGGGAGAGCCGGCGCCATTCGGAGTACCCACGGACCTCCGAAGGGCGCCGACCCGCGGCCCTGTTCGTCCGGTCAGCCGTCGATGCTGGGCCATTCAAGACTCGAACAGCTCGGCTGGATCAGGTTGTCCATCCCGTCGACCAGGCAGATCTTGAGCCCGATGACCTCGTTCTTCGCGACGTTGTTCGGGAAGATCGTGTACGGGTCGTAGATGACCGAAGTCCACGCGCCGTTGCCGTTGTACTTCGTGCCGAGGTACTTCCCGTGCAGCCACGCCCAGACCTGCACCCCGTGGCCATCGGCGGCGATGTCGCGGATGACCAGATAGTCGTCGTTGTTACCGCCGCCGGCCGCGCCGGGGCCGTAGTCGATGAAGTCGACTGCGCCGCCCGACTGGCCGGTGTAGACCGTGTAGTCGTCGTTGCCAGCGGCAGCCGCCGGGTTTGTGGTGGCCAGGATCGCGGTCAGCGCCACCGTCAGCGGCAGTAGTACCCGCCTGGCAAGGGCTCGTGTCATGTCCGTCGCACTCCTCTGCATCGCTCGCTCCGGCCCTTCGGTCGGTGCCGATTGGCTTGATCATTGCGATGCCGGCTTGTCCAGACCTTCGACAAACCTTGAACCCCGAGGTCACGAGATCCGCGAACGGGACGCCAACCTGGAGGTCGCCAACCTGCGGTGGTGCACGCTGGGCGGCGCCGGATGCAACGGCTGCCAAGCACAGACGACTCAGGGCCGGTCCCCGTGGGGCCGGCCCTGTCGTTCGTGCAGCTCAGGCGAGCGGAGGATACGAGATTCGAACTCGTGAGGGTGTAAACCCAACACGCTTTCCAAGCGTGCGCCCTAGGCCTCTAGGCGAATCCTCCGCGAGCCAGGATACAGGCCCGTGTCGGCCGGGCCACCCCACCACCCCCTGAAGATCGACCGGCGGTCGGGTAGGCTGGGCGTCACCTCCCGTGCGGCGGTATCTCGTGAACCTCCCCAGGGCCGGAAGGCAGCAAGGATAAGCGAGCTCTGCCGGGTGCACGGGAGGCCTTTTTGTCTGTGGACCGGTTGATCCACTCGGCATCCGTGATGTCGCGGTGTCCCGGCCACGCGGACACAGCGGTTTCCAGGAAGCCGAGTCGATCAAGCCCGGTGGCCAGGCGGCAACCCAGGCGCCCGGGGTGGTGGGTGGTCACCCGCGCCCGACCGGCGCAGAATGGCTCGGTCGAGAGGAGGCGGGACGAGTGACGCTGGCGCTCTACCGCAAGTACCGGCCGCGTACCTTCGCTGAGGTCATCGGCCAGGAGCACGTGACCGAACCGCTGTCGCAGGCGCTGCGCAGCGGACGACTCAACCACGCCTACCTCTTCTCCGGCCCCCGTGGCTGCGGCAAGACCACCAGCGCCCGGATCATGGCCCGCTCGCTCAACTGTGAGCAGGGCCCCACTCCCGAGCCGTGCGGCAAGTGTGACTCCTGCCGCTCGCTGGCCGCCGACGGCGCTGGTTCGATCGACGTGATCGAGATCGACGCGGCCAGCCACGGTGGTGTCGACGACGCCCGCGAGCTGCGCGAGCGCGCCTTCTTCGCGCCGGCCAGCAGCCGCTTCAAGATCTACATCATCGACGAGGCGCACATGGTCTCGACGCAGGGCTTCAACGCCCTGCTCAAGCTGGTCGAGGAGCCCCCGGAGTACGTCAAGTTCATCTTCGCCACCACCGAGCCGGAGAAGGTCCTCGGCACGATCCGGTCGCGGACCCACCACTACCCGTTCCGGTTGTTTCCGCCGAAGGTGGTCCGCCCGTACCTGGAGCAGCTCACCCAGGCCGAGGGCGTCGCAGTCGAGCCGGCGGTCTTTCCGCTGGTGGTCCGCGCCGGTGGCGGCAGCATGCGGGACAGCCTCTCGGTGCTCGACCAGCTCATCGCCGGCGCAGGCGCCGAGGGGGTCAGCTACGCGCGGGCCGTCGCGCTGCTCGGGGTCACCGACTCGGCGCTGATCGACGAGATGTGCGACGCGCTGGCCGCCGGTGACGGCGCAGCCGCGTACGCCACAGTCGACAGGGTCGCCGAGGCCGGGCACGACATGCGCCGGTTCGCCTCCGACCTGCTGGAACGGCTGCGCGACCTGATCGTCATCCAGCAGGTGCCGGACGCCGCCGCGAAGGGCCTGATCGACGGCCCGGCCGACCAGATCGAGCGGATGGCAGCCCAGGCTTCACAGCTCGGCTCGGCCACGCTCTCCCGCTGCGCCGACATCGTGCACAACGGCCTGGTCGAGATGCGCGGCACCACAGCGCCCCGTCTGCTGCTGGAGCTGATCTGCGCCCGGATGCTGCTGCCCGGCGCTGACGACTCCACCGGCGGCCTGCTCCAACGCCTGGAGCGGATGGAACGCCGGCTCACCCTGGGCGGCACCGAAGCGCCGTCGGCCGCCGCCGGCTCCGCGCCAACCAACCACCCAGGGGTACGCCCACAGCCAGCCACCCCGGTCCCGGCTGCCGCCACCCCGGCACCCGCGAACGCCCCTACCTCCGCACCGCCGTGGGAGGTCGGCCCGGCGGCGTCGCCGGCCCAGGGCGCTCCCGCCCCGGCTGCCTCGGTCACCGAGACACCGGCCCCACCCGCTCCGACCTCCGGTGCGCCGGCCTCGTACGTCTCGGCGGCCGACTCGCCGATCCCGGCCTCCCCCGGCGCGTCGACCGGGTCGGCAACCGCTGACCAGGCCGTACCCGTCTCGCCCGCCGGGTCGGCCCCGCGTCGCGTGGTGCCACCGTCGGCGGTGCTCCCCGACCCGGCCACGCCCGCGCCGCCCCGACCGGGCGCGCCGGCCGCCGCGCTGGACGCGGTAGCGGTCCGCCGCGTCTGGCCCGACGTGGTCGGCAAGGTCAACCGGACCAACAAGCGGATCGCCGCCCTGATGCGCGACGCGGTCGTCCGCGAACTCGACGGCGACATGCTGGTGCTGACTGTGAAGTCCACAGTGCTGGCCAAGATGATGGCCGACCACGCGGCGGTGCTCACCGACGCGCTCTACGAGGAGTTGGGCGGGCGCTGGCAGATCCGGTGCGAGGTGGCCGGCGAGCGCGGTGGCGTGTCGCTGCCCAGCTCACCGCGCACGCAGCAGACCGCACCGCCTCGACCCGCCGCCCCGCCAGCCCCGCCGTCCGCAGCGACCCCGACTGCCGCCGGCCCGACGAGTGCGCCGCCAGCCCCGCCAAGCTCGAACCCCGCGCCAAGCTCGAACCCCGCGCCAAGCTCGAACCCCGGATCAGGCTCGAACCCCGTGCCTGGTTCGAACGCCGCGCCTGGCTCGAACGCCGCGCCTGGCTCGAACGCCGCGCCTGGCTCGAACGCCGCGCCTGGCTCGAACGCCGCGCCTGACTTGAGCGCCGCGCCTGGTTCGAACGCGTCTGGCTCGAACACCGCGCCGAGTGCGAGCGCCGCCGGTCCGATGACCGCCGCGCCGACCGCGGCGAACCCGACCGCCGCTGACGGCTCGGCTTCGCGTGGCGGTGTCGGCGGGGGTTCCGCTGGTCACGGTGCTGGTGGGCAGGGCACAGCGCCGTCCGCCCCGGCATCCGACGACGACTGGCCGGAGGCGGCCCGCCCCGGCGGCACGGCCCTCGCCGCCGAGGCTACTGATGACGAGGACTGGCCGGAGGCCGCCCGACCTGGCGGCGCATCGGCCGGAAACGAATCGGGCCCCCACGCCGCACGAGCGTCGAGCGGCGCGAACGGCAGCACCGGGAACGGCAGCACCGGCAGCGGCAGCACCGGCAGCGGCAGCACCGGGAACGGCAGCACCGGGAACGGGAACGCTGGCAGCGGCAGCACCGGCAGCGGCACCAACGGCACCGGGCCCGGCGGTTCGGGCGGCCCGGGGTCAGTGGCCGGTGGCGGTAAGCCGGGCGGACGGGGTAACCCGACACCGGGGGCCCGGCAGCCGGCGGCAGCCGGTGGTGCGCCGGTGAGCAGCGCCATCGCCGCGGCTCGCGCGGCGGCGGCGGGGCGCGGTGCGCGTACCGGAGCGGCAGCCCGGCCCGTCGCGGACGCCGAGTGGGCGGGCGAGCCGCCCTACGACCCGGACTTCGACGGCCCTGCGCGGGCCGGCCGACCCGGCGGCGCGGCACCGGCCCCGGCCTTTGAGGGGTTCGACCCGGGCGACGAGCCGTTGGACGAGATCATCGACGAGAAGACCGCGCGGGAGTCCAGCGAGGAGCAGGCGGTACGGCTGCTCCGGGATACCTTCGGCGCGGAGAAGATCAACGAAGTCGACGCCCGCTGACGGCCCCGCGCGGTGCCGTCGATCATGGAGTTGTGGTGGGTGGCAAATCCCTCATCGCTGCCCTATTCAGGCACCACAACTCCATGATCGGCGCGGGCAGGGGCAGGGGCAGGGGCGGGGGTTTCGGCCAGTAGGACGCCCAGGGCGCAGGCCCAGAGGGGGAAGGGTAGGACTGCTACCCGTTCCATGCCGCCGACCCCGATCCCCAGGCCCTGTTGGGCGGCGAACAGTGTCGTTCCGGCCAGCGCGACGAGCCCGGCGGTGACGGTGAGTCGTCGCCATCGGCCGAGCGTCGTGCTGCCTGGTGCGAAGCCGGCGAGGAGCAGACCGACGTTGCCGATGCCCATGATCAGGACTGCGCCGAGGACGTGCAGGTTCTCGTCGATGTCGGCCGGGTAGCGGGCGACGAGGGCGTATCCGCCGGTGGCCAGCAGCAGGAGTGTCTGGGCCGTGCGCACCACCGGGCCGTGACCGAGAGCCCGCCAGGTCAGCACGAGCCCGCCGGCGAGCAGGACGGCGGTGGCCAGTGTCGCGGTGTTCATCAGCGGGTGCCACGGTGAGCAGACGTAGCGGGGGCGGGTGGTGTCCCAGATGCCGCAGTGGGCGTTGCCGAGATCGCTGATGTTGTGGGTGGCCCAGCTGTAGGCAGGTTCGCGCCACCGCAGCCCGGTGATCAGGCTGGCGACGAGGAAGATGGGCGCGGCCGCGAGCCAGCACAGTGCGCCGACCCGGCCGGTGCGGTTGAGGTTCATGTCATGAGCAGACCAGTGCGACGGCTGTGGGCGCACTACCAGCAGATGGCCGATTCGGGGTAGGGGTAGCCGTACCCGAAGGCTCGGCGTGGGCGGACGCACCGGGCGGGGCGAGGTCGGTCCCAGCGGATAGGCTGAGCGGCGGTCGAGCAGACGAGTGCGAGAAGGAGCCATCCCGTGCGCCCAGGTGGACAGCCGAACATGCAGCAGATGCTGAAGCAGGCGCAGAAGATGCAGCAGCAGATCGCCGCCGCCCAGGCCGAGCTGGCCGAGGCCGAGCTGACCGGCACCGCCGGCGGCGGGTTGGTCACCGCGACCGTCTCCGGCTCCGGTGAGCTCAAGGCCATCAAGATCGACCCGAAGGCCGTCGACCCGGACGACGTGGAGACGCTTGAGGATCTGGTCGTCGCGGCCGTGCACAACGCCGCCGAGGCGGCCCGGGAGCTGACCGAGCGCAAGATGGGCCCGGTCGCCGGCGGCATGGGCGGCCTCGGCCTGCCCGGTTTCTGAGCCGGCAGATGTACGAAGGTGCCATCCAGGATCTGATCGACGAGCTGGGTCGGCTGCCGGGCGTGGGTCCGAAGAGCGCTCAGCGGATCGCGTTCCACGTCCTCTCGGCGGATCCGGCCGACGTCAACCGGCTGGCCGGCGCGCTGCGCAAGGTCAAGGAGCTGGTGCGGTTCTGCACGACCTGCTACAACGTGGCCGAGTCCGAGCAGTGCCGGATCTGCCGCGACCAGCGTCGCACCGACGAGGTGCTGTGCGTGGTGGAGGAGCCCAAGGACGTGGTGGCCATCGAGCGGACTGGTGAGTTCCGCGGTCGCTACCACGTGCTGGGTGGCGCGATCAATCCGTTGGAGGGGATCGGCCCGGACAATCTGCGCATCCGGGAGCTGATGATCCGGCTCGGTGGCGGCGGGGTGCGGGAGCTGATCCTGGCCACGGACCCGAACACCGAGGGCGAGGCGACCGCCACCTACCTGGCGTTGATGGTGAAGCCGATGGGCATCTCGGTGACCCGGCTGGCCAGTGGGCTGCCGGTCGGCGGCGATCTGGAGTACGCCGACGAGATCACCCTCGGTCGGGCCTTCGAGGGGCGTCGCGCGGTCTGATTCCCTGACGTACTGCCGGTGGCCGGCACCCCGGGTGGGTGCCGGCCACCGCTGCGTCTCTGCCCGGAAATGATCTGACACCTGTGCCCTCATCGGGGCTGTTCGACGTAACAGTTTGGCATCGCGGGCACTGATTGATCGGTTTTTGCCGCTGTTTACCTACGAATCGAATGTCAAACGGCGGTTGAGGCACGATCCGATACCAACCGTCCACTCAGCGGTTTCCGGGTGGACGCATCGGGAGCTATGGTCACCGCCATCGGTGACCCCTGTCACCACGTTGTCCGTACCCCCAAGGACGAGGTGAAGCACACATGCGTGCACCCAGGCCGAAGGTCGCGATCGCGGCCATCGCGGTCGCGGCCCTCGCGGTAGCAGGCTGCGCCGAGAGCAACCGCGACGACAAATCAGGCGGTAGCAAGAAGGACACCCTCGTCTTCGGCGTCGCCGGAGACCCGAAGGTGCTCGACCCGAGCTTCGCCAGCGACGGTGAGTCGCTGCGCGTGGCGCGTCAGGTCTTCGAGACCCTGGTCCGTCCGGAGGAGGGTGGCACGAAGGTCACCCCCGGCCTGGCCGAGTCCTGGACCCCGGACGCCGCCGGCACCACCTGGACCTTCAAGCTCCGCTCGGGCGTGAAGTTCCACGACGGCACCGACTTCAACGCCGAGGCCGTCTGCGTCAACTTCAACCGCTGGTACAACGCCAAGGGCCTCATGCAGAGCCCGGACGTGACCGCGTACTGGCAGGACGTCATGGGCGGCTTCGCCAAGAACGAGAACGCGGATCTCCCGCCGAGCCTCTTCAAGTCCTGCACCGCCAAGGACGCCACCACTGTGGACCTGTCCTTCACCCGGGTCTCCAGCAAGGTCCCGGCCGCGCTGATGCTGCCCTCGTTCGGCATCCACAGCCCGAAGGCGCTGCAGGAGTTCGACGCGAGCAACGTCGCGGGCACCGCCGAGGACATCAAGTACCCGGCGTACGCGACGGAGCACCCGACCGGCACCGGCCCGTTCAAGTTCAAGACCTGGGACGTCGCGAACAAGACGCTGACCCTGGAGCGCAACCAGGACTACTGGGGCACCAAGGCCAAGCTGAAGACCGTCATCTTCAAGACGATCTCGGACGAGAACGCCCGCAAGCAGGCGCTGCGCTCCGGCGACATCCAGGGCTACGACCTGGTGGGCCCGGCCGACGTCGAGCCGCTGAAGAGCGAGGGCTTCAACATGCTCACGCGCCCGGCGTTCAACGTGCTCTACCTGGCGATCAACCAGAAGGGCAACCCGAAGCTCGCCGACCTCCGCGTCCGGCAGGCCATCGCGTACGCCCTGAACCGTCAGCAGCTGGTCACCTCCAAGCTGCCGCCGGGCGCCAAGGTCGCCGACAACTTCATGCCGGACACCGTCGAGGGCTGGAACGGTGACGTCACGAAGTACACCTACGACCCGGCCAAGGCGAAGGCGCTGCTGGCCGAGGCCGGCGCGTCGAACCTGACGCTGAGGTTCCACTACCCGACCGAGGTCACCCGGCCGTACATGCCGAACCCGAAGGACATCTTCGAGTTGCTCTCGGCGGACCTGAAGGCCGTTGGCATCACCGTCGAGGCGATCCCGCTGAAGTGGAGCCCGGACTACCTGAACGCCACCACCTCGGGTAGCAAGCACGACATCCACTTCCTGGGCTGGACCGGTGACTACGGTGACGCCTACAACTTCATCGGCACCTTCTTCGACCGGCCGAAGGACGAGTGGGGCTTCAACAACAAGGCCCTGTTCGACCAGTTCAAGGACGCGGACGGCACCGCCGACATCGCGGCCCGGACCGAGAAGTACAAGGCCCTGAACAAGTCCGTGATGGACTTCCTGCCCGGTGTGCCGATCTCGCACTCGCCGCCGGCGATCGTGTTCGGCAAGGACGTGACCGGCGTCAAGGCGAGCCCGCTCACCGACGAGCGGTACGCGACCGCCGAGTACAAGTAAGTCCTGATCTGACGCAGCAAGGAACGCGGGCGGGCGCTGTCGCACAGCGCCCGCCCGCAACCCTCCGCACCCCTTCGAGGCCGCCGTGTTCCGGTTCATCGTCAGGCGCCTGCTTCAGCTGATACCCACGCTGTTCGGGCTCTCCCTCCTGCTCTTCATCTGGCTCCGCCGTCTCCCCGGCGGCCCCGAGACCGCCATCCTCGGCGAGCGCGGCACCCCCGAGATGCGGGCCGCCATCCGCCGCAACATGGGGCTCGACGAGCCCATCCTGGTGCAGTACGGCCGCTTCGTACGGCGGATGATCAAGCTCGACCTGGGCACCTCGACCTCCACCAAGCGGGCGGTCACCACTGAGTTCATCGAGCGCTTCCCTGGGACCGTCGAGCTGACCATCACCGCGATGATCATCGCGATCGGCGTCGGTATCCCGCTGGGTTACCTGGCCGCCCGTCGTCGCGGCCGTTTCCTTGACCACGCGTCGGTGGGCGGCTCGCTGATCGGCATCTGCATCCCGGTCTTCTTCCTGGGCTACGTGCTCAAGGCGATCTTCTCGGAGAACCTGCACTGGTTCCCGTCCAGCGGCCGGCAGGACCCGACTCTCGGGGCGACCCGGGTCACCAACTTCTTCGTCCTGGACGGGTTGATGACCCGTGAGTGGGACGCCGCCGCCGACGCCCTCTGGCATCTGGTGTTGCCCAGCATCGCGTTGGCCAGCATCCCGCTGGCGATCATCGTCCGGATCACCCGGGCGAGCGTGCTGGAGGTGCTGAACGAGGACTTCGTACGGACCGCCGAGGCGAAGGGCCTGACCGAGCAGACGGTTCGTCGCCGGCACGTCCTGCGCAATGCCATGCTGCCGGTCGCCACCTCGATCGGTCTGCTCGCGGGCGGCCTGCTCTCCGGCGCGGTGCTGACCGAGACCGTCTTCGCCTTCAGCGGCATCGGAGCGTTCGTCGCCGAGGCCATCGGCCAACGCGACTATCCGGTGCTGATGGGCTTCATCCTGATCATCGCGGTGGTGTACGTGCTGGTGAACCTCCTGGTCGATCTCTCCTACAGCTTCATCGACCCGAGGGTGAGGGTGCGATGACACTCAGCCCAGGCAAGAAGCGTGAAAAGATCGACCGGCTTTCCGAACTGGCCGCCCGCGACGACGAGCGGGGCGTCAGCCTCTGGCAGGAGGCGTTCCGCCGGCTGCGCGGCAACCCTGCCGCGATCGTCGGCGCGATCATCCTGGCGCTCTTCGTGCTGGTAGCGGTGGTCGGCCCGTTCCTCGTGCCGTACGCGGCGACGGACACGATCGGCATCCGGGAGGGGCTGATCAAGCCGGGTGTCATCCCCGGCCCGACCGGTGATCACTGGTTCGGTTACGACCACCAGGGCCGCGACGAGTTCAGCCGGATGATCGTTGGTGCCCGCCAGACCCTGCTGGTCGGCGTGGTCTCCACCCTGATCGGTCTGGCGATCGGCGCGCTGATCGGTGGCGTCTCCGGCGCGGCGGCCGGTCTCGGCGGCCGGTGGGGGCGGTGGATCGACACCACCCTGATGCGGTTCATCGACATGCTGCTGGCGATGCCGAGCCTGCTGCTGGCGGTGAGCATCGCCGCCCTGCTCGGGGCCAGCCTGACCACTGTGATGATCGCGGTCGGCGTGGTCTCGGTGCCGGTCTTCGCCCGGCTGCTGCGCGGCTCGATGATCTCCCAGGCCAACAGCGACTACGTGCTGGCGGCGACGTCGCTCGGCGTGAAGAAGTCGAAGATCGCGCTGACCCACGTGGTGCCGAACTCGCTCGCCCCGGTGATCGTGCAGGCCACGCTGACCCTGGCCACCGCGATCATCGAGGCCGCGGCGCTCTCCTTCCTCGGCCTCGGCAACCCGGACACCGCCGTACCGGAGTGGGGGGTCATGCTCGCCGACGCGCAGCAGTACCTCGGCATCCGGCCGTCGCTGGCGATCTATCCGGCCGTCGCGATCATCATCACCGCGCTCGGCTTCACCCTGCTGGGTGAGGCGATGCGTGAGGCCCTCGACCCGAAGCTGCGGAAGTAGGCCCGCAATGGCACTGCTCGAAGTTGAAGATCTCTCCGTCACGTTCGCCCGCCGCGGTCAGCGGGCCGTGCACGCTGTCGACGGGGTGTCCTTCTCCGTCGACGCCGGTGAGGTGGTCGGCCTGGTCGGCGAGTCCGGCTGCGGCAAGAGCGTCACCTCGCTCGCGATCATGGGCTTGCTGCCCAAGCAGCCCGGCCTTTCGGTTGGCGGCAAGGCCGTCTTCGACGGCACCGACCTGCTCCAGCTCGACGACCGGTCGCGGCGCGACATTCGGGGTCGGGACATCGCGATGATCTTCCAGGACCCACTCTCCTCGTTGAACCCGGTGATCCCGATCGGGTTGCAGGTGACCGAGGTGCTCACCCGGCACCGGGGGATGAAGGGCGAGACCGCGGCGAAGGAAGCGGCGGCGCTGCTGGACCGGGTCGGCATCCCCGACCCGAAGCGGCGGCTCAAGGAGTACCCGCACCAGCTCTCCGGTGGGATGCGCCAGCGTGCGCTCATCGCGATGGCGGTGGCCTGCCAGCCTCGACTGCTGATCGCCGACGAGCCGACCACCGCGTTGGACGTCACCATCCAGGCGCAGATCCTGGAGCTGCTCAAGGAGCTGGTCCGGGACTCCGGCACCGCACTGCTGATGATCACGCACGACCTGGGCGTGGTGGCCGGCATGTGCGACACCGTCAACGTGCTCTACGGCGGCCGGGTGGTGGAGACCGCCCGCCGTCGTCCGCTGTTCCGCCAGCCGCGTCACCCGTACACGGTGGGTCTGCTCGGTTCGGTGCCGCGCCTGAACGCCGGGCGGGGCGAGAAGCTCAACCCGATTCCCGGTTCGGTCCGCGACCTGCTGCCCTGGCCGGACGGATGCGCCTTCGCCCCGCGCTGCGCCCGACGGACCGACGAGTGCGTGGGTGAGCCGCCGGAGCTGGTGCACGCGCACGACGGACGGAGCTACCGGTGCGTCAACCCGGAGCCGCTGCCGGGCATGGTGCCCGCCCCGCGCGAGGAGGAATCAGCGTGAGCGAGCGAACCGAGAACGACATCCTCGTCGAGGTGCGCGACCTGAAGGTGCACTTCCCGATCAAACGGGGGGTGCTCTTCGACCGGGTGGTCGGCCAGGTGAAGGCCGTCGACGGGGTCGACCTGAGCATCGCGCGCGGCAAGACGTACGGCCTGGTGGGTGAGTCCGGCTGCGGCAAGTCCACGTTGGGTCGGGCGCTGCTCCAGCTCACCCCGCCGACCGCCGGTGAGGTCAGCTTCGACGGCGTGGAGCTGACCACGCTGCCGTCCGGCAAGCTGCGCAGCATGCGTCGCCGGATGCAGATGATCTTCCAGGACCCGATGTCCAGCCTGGACCCCCGGCAGAACGTCGAGTCGATCCTGACCGAGGGCCTGCAGACGCACGGGATCGGCGCCGACCGCACCGACCGTCGACGGATCATCGGCGAGACCCTGGACGCGGTGGGGCTGCCGCGCTGGGCGCTGTCCCGCTACCCGCACGAGTTCTCCGGCGGGCAGCGGCAGCGCATCGGTATCGCCCGCGCGCTGGTGCTCGGGCCGGAGCTGATCGTCGCCGACGAGCCGGTCTCGGCGCTCGACGTGTCGATCCAGGCCCAGGTGGTCAACCTGCTGGACGAACTCCAGGACAGCCTGGGGCTGACCTACCTGGTGATCGCGCACGACCTCGCTGTCGTCCGGCACATCTCCGACACCGTCGGCGTGATGTACCTGGGCGCGCTTGTCGAGGAGGCGCCGAGCGACAGGCTCTACAACGAGCCGCTGCACCCGTACACCCGGGCGTTGATGTCGGCGGTGCCGGTGCCGGACCCGGACGTGGAGGACCGCCGGGAGCGGATCCTGCTCGCGGGTGACCTGCCGTCGCCGGCGAACCCGCCGTCCGGCTGCCGGTTCCACACCCGCTGCCCGTGGGCGCAGCCCACCCGCTGCGCCGACGAGCGACCGGTGCTGCGGGAGATCGGCGCCAGCCGGGTGGCGTGCCACTTCGCCGAGCAGATCGCCAGCGGCGAACTGCGGCCGCACGGGGTCAGCGCGCAGGTCGTCCGGCCCGAGGGCGAGGGGGAGACGCCAGGCGTGGTCTCCGCACCCACCGAGCCCGGTTCGTACGTCTGAGACTGGACGCGGTGCCGGCGGCCGTCAGCCCTCGGGGCGGTTCAGCAGCCCCACCGCGACGCCGTGCACCGCGTCCAGCCCAGCCGGATCGGCCAGTGTGACCGAGGTGCCGGTCACCGTGTACCACTCGTCAGCGTCCTTGTACTGCACCCGCAGTGTGATCTTGCCGTCCGCGTATTCGGTGCGCAGCGTCAGATCACCGGTGACGACGCCGACCTCGTCGGTCATCACGCCGCCGGGGCCGGGCACGATGTCGGTGCTGCGGTTCTGCGGGCCGGCCGCGCCGCCGGAATCCGCGACCATGCCGGCACCGGGCACGGCGGCAGGGGTCTCGGCGGTGCCGTCGGCGGTCATCCCGGCGGCGGACGGGCCGCTCTCCTCGGCGGCGGTCACGAACAGCTCCCCACTCAACAGCCCTCCAACATGTCGGTCAGGGCGGCCTTCTCGGCGGTCGTCACGGTCAGCCGCCAGTAGTGCTTGACAGTCACCCAGTCCTGAGCGTATTTGCACCAGTAGGACCGGTTTGCCGGCTTCCACTGGGACGGGTCCTGGTCACCCTTTGCCCGGTTCGAGGAGGCGGAAACCGCGAAAAGCTGCGGACGGGTGGTGTCGTTGGCGAAATCACCGCGCTTCGCGTTGTCCCACTCATCGGCACCCGAGCGCCACGCGTTGGCCAACGGCACCATGTGGTCGATGTCCACGTCGGAGGGATCCGAGAAGCTGCGACCGTCGTACACGCTCTCCCAGCGCCCACCGACCACGTTGCAGCCGGAGAGCTTCACATCCTTGCCGTCGCGCTGGAGGATGCTGTCGCGGACATCGCAGTTCTTGCCGGTGTCCCGCCAGTGCGGGAAACGCTCCCGGCTGTAGCCCTTCATCGAGCCGGCGGTAGCGACGGTGAGCTGACTCAACTGCTCCGCGGCGTTGCCGCCGCCGCCGTCGCTCGACGGCGGTGTGGTCGGCTCATCCTGCGGGACGCAACCGGCCACGCCGAGCGCCAGCGCCGCGGTAAACGCGGCCACCGCCGCTCGCGGTCCTGATCTGGTACGCACAGACGACACCTCTCCAGCTTGGGGGCTCCCGGCGATTGCGCACAGTACCCGGGCGCGGTTTCGGCGTTTCGTGGCGTCTCCCACATGATGCAAGGCAGATTGGTGGGATGAGCGCACCCGTACCGGCGACTGCCCTCCGGATGGGCACCACCGCCGGCCGGGGCACGCTGCTCGCCGCCGTACTCGCCTCTGGCATGGTCTTCCTCGACAGCACTGTCGTCAACGTGGCGCTGCCGAAACTCGGGCAGGACCTCGGCGCGAACGTGGCCGATCTCCAGTGGACCATCAACGGCTACCTGCTGATGCTGGCGGCGTTCGTGCTGCTCGGCGGCGCGCTGGGCGACCGCTTCGGCCGGCGACGCATCTTCCTCATCGGCGTGGTCTGGTTCACCGCCGCCTCAGTGCTCTGCGGGCTGGCCCAGGACACCGGCATGCTGATCGCGGCCCGGTTCCTCCAGGGCGCCGGTGGCGCGCTGCTCACGCCCGGGTCGCTGTCGGTGCTCCAGGCGAGCTTCCATCCCGACGACCGGGGCCGGGCAATCGGTGCCTGGGCCGGGCTGTCCGGGGTGTCCACCGCGCTCGGGCCGTTCATCGGAGGCTGGCTGATCGACGCGCTCTCCTGGCGCTGGATCTTCTTCCTCAACCTGCCGATCGCCGTGCTGGTGCTGCTCGCCGCCCTGCGCTGGGTGCCGGAGAGCCGGGACGAGAGCGCCTCCCGCACCGAGGGACCGGGTCGGATCCGACGGCGGTTCGACGTCGCCGGAGCCCTGCTCGGAGCGCTAGCGCTCGCCGGCGTCACCTACGCCCTGATCGACGCGCCGGCCCGCGGGTTCGACTCCGCCGAGGTGCTCATCGCGGCAGCGGTCGGGGTGCTCTCCGCAGTGGCCTTCGTCCTGCTGGAACGGCGGCGTGGCGACGCCGCGATGCTGCCCACCGGGCTGTTCAGCAGCCGACTCTTCTCGGTGCTGAACATCTTCACAGTCGTCGTGTACGCGGCGCTCGGCGGTTTCACCTTCTTCTTCGCCGTCTACCTACAGAACGTGGTCGGCTGGTCGGCCTTCCGCACCGGCATCGCGCTGCTGCCGATGACACTGCTGCTGTTGGTCGGCTCCGCGCGCGCCGGTGCGCTCTCCGCCCGGATCGGCCCACGGCTGCCGCTGGCCATCGGACCTGTGGTCGCCGCGATCGGCCTGCTGCTGCTGCGCGGCGTCGGACCGGGCGCGTCGTACTGGCGGGACGTGCTGCCCGGAGTGCTGCTCTTCGGCATCGGGTTGACCCTGGTGGTGGCACCGCTGACCGCGTCGGTGCTGGCCGCCGTGCAGGACCGGTTCTCCGGAGTGGCCAGCGGGTTCAACAACGCCGCGTCCCGCGCCGGCGGACTGCTCGCGGTGGCGGCGCTGCCACTGCTGGTCGGGCTCTCCGGCGGCGGGTACGAGCAGAAGGCCGAGCTGACCGACGCGTTCCGGGGCGCCATGCAGTGGTGTGCCGGGCTGCTCGTGGCCGGCGCGCTGCTGGCCCTCGTGCTGGTCCACCGACCGCCCCGGAAAGCCCCGCCGTCCCAGCCCTGCCATTCACTGCCCGCCGCGACACCCCCGAAGTAGGAAGCCCACTTCGGGGGTGTCGCGCCCAGGTCAGCGGCGGGCGCGGTTGACGGCGCTGGTGACCGCCTTGATCGACGCGGTGACGATGTTGGCGTCGGTGCCCACACCCCAGACCGTCCTGCCGTCCACCTCACACTCCACGTACGCGGCGGCCTGCGCGTCACCACCGGAGGAGAGCGCGTGCTCGTGGTAGTCCAGTACCCGTACGCCCACCCCGACCGACTGGAGCGCGTTCACGTACGCGTCGATCGGGCCGTTGCCGACCGCGGCGAGGGACCGCTGCTCGCCGCCCACACCGACCTGGGCCTCGATCTCGACCTTGCCGTCCACCGTGCTGATCGTGTAGCCGGTCAGCCGGACCGCCGGGTCGGGCTGGTGGTCGAGCAGGTAGTGCGTCGCGAAGATCTCCCACATGGCGGCCGGGTCGACCTCGCCGCCATCGTGATCGGTGACCTGCTGCACCACCCCGGAGAACTCGATCTGGAGCCGGCGCGGCAGGTCCAGTTGGTGCTCGCTCTTCATGATGTACGCCACGCCGCCCTTGCCGGACTGCGAGTTGACCCGGATGACCGCCTCGTAGGTGCGGCCCAGGTCCTTCGGGTCGATCGGCAGGTACGGCACCGCCCAGGTGTGCTCCTCCACCGGCACGCCGGCCGCCTTCGCGTCGGCGGCGAGGGCGTCGAAGCCCTTCTTGATCGCGTCCTGGTGGGAACCGGAGAAGGCGGTGTAGACCAGGTCGCCCGCGTACGGGTGGCGCTCGTGCACCGGCAGTTGGTTGCAGTACTCGACGGCTCGCCGGATCTCGTCGATGTTCGAGAAGTCGATCATCGGGTCGATGCCCTGGGAGAAGATGTTGAGCCCCAGGGTCACCAGGTCGACGTTGCCGGTGCGCTCACCGTTGCCGAACAGGCAGCCCTCGATGCGGTCCGCGCCAGCGAGCAGGCCCAGCTCGGCGGCGGCGACGCCGGTGCCCCTGTCGTTGTGCGGGTGCAGGCTCAGCACCACGCTGTCGCGCCGCGGCAGGTGCCGGTGCATCCACTCGATCGAATCGGCGTACACGTTGGGGGTGGCCATCTCGACGGTGGCCGGCAGGTTGATGATCAGCGGCCGATCAGGGGTCGGGTCGATCACGTCGATCACCCGGGAGCAGACCTCCAGCGCGTACTCCAGCTCGGTGCCCGTGTACGACTCCGGCGAGTACTCGTAGAAGATCTCCGTGTCCGGGGTGTGGATCTCGGCGTACTTCTGGCAGAGCCGCGCCCCGGTGGTGGCGATGTCGGCGATGCCGTCCCGGTCCAGGCCGAAGACCACCCGCCGTTGGAGGGTGGAGGTCGAGTTGTAGAAGTGCACGATGGCCCGCTTCGCGCCGCGCAGCGACTCGAACGTCCTGTCGATCAGGTGCTCCCGGCACTGCGTGAGCACCTGGATGGTGACGTCGTCCGGGATCATGTCGTCTTCGATGAGCTGCCGGACGAAGTCGAAGTCGGTCTGGCTGGCCGACGGGAAGCCGACCTCGATCTCCTTGTAGCCCATCTGGACCAGCAGCTGGAACATCCGGCGCTTGCGCTCGGGCGACATCGGGTCGATCAGGGCCTGGTTGCCGTCGCGGAGATCCACGGCGCACCAGCGGGGGGCGGCCTCGACGGTGCGGGTGGGCCAGGTGCGGTCCGGCAGTTCGACCCGGAACTGCTCCCGGTACGGCTGGTAGCGGTGGTACGGCATCCGGCTCGGGCGTTGCCGGGCGATCGGATCGGTTTCGGCGTCGGTGACAGGTTGAGCCATCTCAGAGTGCTCCCTGGAACATGTGGCGTCAGCAGATCGGAAGGTGTCGGCGAGATGCCGGGCGACGGTGCGCGGCGGTGCCGAGAAGAAGTTCGGATGTGCTGGACGGCGCGATGCGACTCCGCGACGAGGTGCCGGCCGGTCAGGCCTCGTCGCGGCGGCTAAGGAGGAGCAGCGCCTGCCACATGACCAGGTCACCCTACGTGATGGAACGGGGGGTGGAAAGACAGGTCCGGACTATGGGACCGGGGTCATGGCCGGCGCTGCGGCCTCGGCACCCAACCGCGGCGTGCGGCCGACCCAGGCCACCGCGGGCACGATCGCCAGCGCGACCAGCACGAAGATCGCTGCCGTCGGTAACCAACCCCACCCGCCGGTGGTCACCCCGAGCGCGGTCAGTCCGGCCGGCGCGATCAGGTACTGCACCTGCACGCCGAGTTCCAGCGCCCCCACGTACGCGCCGCGCTGGTCGGCCGGCGGCAGGGTGGCGGTGAGCCCCCAGGTGCCAGCCGACTCGATCAGCTCGGCCAGGATCAGCAGCAACGCGGCGGCCACCAGCACCACGACGGTGAGCGCGCCCCGAGTGACGCCGGAAATCGGCAGGGCCAGGCAGAACAGGGCGATCAGCAGTCCACCCCGACGGGAGGCCCGGGCCGCGCCCGCCGCCGTGTCAGCGCCCCGGCTGACACGCACCTGGAGCAGCACGATCAGGACCGTGTTGAGCAGCACCAGAGCGGCAATCATCGTCTTCGGGGCGTCGGTGTGCGTCAGGATCCACAGCGGCATGACCGTCAGGTAGAGCGTCTGGTGCGCGGTGAGCAGCCCGGACAGCACTGACACCGCCATGAACGGCCGATCCCGGAGCACGGCGAGCCGACTCGTCGGCTGCGCCGGCCGGGCCACCTGCGGCAGCCGGGGCAGTCGCCGCACGAAGAGGGCCGTCACGAGGAAGACGGTCGAGATGAACCACACCATCCCCCGGTACGCCGTGATGGTGTCCACCGTCAGCACCAGGCCGCTGATCACCGCGCCGAGCCCGAAGCCGACGTTCAGCGACGAGCGCTGGTACGCCATCGCCGTGACCCGTTCGGCCGGCCGGAGCGCGTTGATCGAGTAGACCTGCCGGGCCACGCCGACAGCGGCGTCCACGGCGGCCAGCGCCACCACCACGGCGAGGAACCCCGCGAAGCCGCCCACGAACGGGTAGGTCGCGAACAGCGCCGCGTTGAGCACCAGCCCCACCACCCAGACCCGCTGTGGCCCGTACCGGTCGGTGAGCCCACCCAGCGGCACCGTGCCCAGCAGCGACACCCCCGCCGCGATGGACAGCCCCAACCCGACCTGGGCGGCGCTGAGCCCGAGGGCCCGGGTGAAGAAGACGGCGCTGCCGGCGTGGAACAGGCCGCTTCCTACGGCGTAGACCATTGCCTGCACGGCCAGGGCGCGGGTCAGCCCGGCCGGCGGTACGACGTCTCGAACGACGGTGCGGATTGTTTCTCTGGTCCCCATGTCCGGGGAGTGAAGCGGGCTCCCATCGTTGCGGTCGAGTCTTTTAGGCTGGACCGAATCCTGCTCCAGGGGGGCGTGTGTCCGAGTTGCGGTTCAGCCTGGCCGACGTGGCGGGAGTACGGCTCGCCGTGTCACCTGTCAACGAGACGGTCATGAGCATGTGGGCGCTGGCCAACCCGGTCCGCTACGCGGTGCACCTGCAGTGGATCGACCGGGCCCGGGTGACGTTGCGTCGCCCGGAGGTGGCCGAACGGGTCCGACCTCTGGTGGGGTTGGTGGTGCCGGGTCGCTGGCTGCCCGACTTCCTCACCCCGGCGGCCCGACCGAACGTGGAGATGGCCGAGCAGCTTGACCAGATCGCCGCGACGCCGCCGGCCGTGGTGGTCCAGGACCTGCTGTCGACCACCTGGCAAAAGCCGCTGAGCCCGTTCGGCCGGGCGCTGCTCGCCGACCCCGGCGGGCTGCTGCCGCAGGTCGTCGACGCGGTGCGGGTCTGGTACGACGAGGCGATCGCCCCGGACTGGCAGCGGATGCGGGCGTTGCTCGACGCCGACGTGGCGTACCGGGCCGCCCAACTCGCCGAGAGCGGCGCCGGTCGGTTCTTCGAGCAGCTCCACCCGAGCCTGCGCTGGCACGGCGACCGGGTGATCAGCGACGACACGTTCGAGCGGGACTTCGACCTCCGCGGGCGTGGGCTGGCGCTGAATCCGACAGTGTTCACCGAGCAGCACGTGCTGTGGAACCTGCTGGAGGATTCGCTGCCGGCCGGGGCGTACCCGGTTCGTGCCGTCGGGACGCTCTGGGAGGCGAGCGCGTCGCCGCCCGGCGACCCACTGGCAAGGGTGATCGGGCCGGGCCGGACCGCGCTGCTGCACCTGCTTGAGACGGCGCTGACCACCACCGACCTGGCCAGACTCACCGGCATGTCCGCCGGAAACGTCTCCCAGCACCTGGCCGCGTTGCACGGCGCCGGCCTGGTGTCCCGGTCCCGCGAGGGTCGGCACGTGCGCTATCGCAACACCGATGCCGCGGCGGTCCTGCTCCGGGCCAGCCGGGGCGGGTGACCCCGGCGCTCGATCAGCGCAGCAGCAACTCGGCGACCGGGCGACGGTGCCGCAGGCCGGTTTCGCGGGCGTGCAGGTCGGCCGGGAGGGCGAACGGGTCCCCGAGTCGGCCGACGGCGGCGACCACCAACGGGCGGACGCCGCCGGGCAGGTCGAGTTCGGTGGAGAGGCCGGCCCGGTCGAATCGGGTGAGCTGGTGCACGTGCAGGCCGAGCGCCGTGGCCTGCACTGTCAGGTGGGCGATCGCCTGCCCCAGGTCGTACGCGGCCCGCTCGGCGTCGAGGCCGGTGTGGGCGCCGACCACCAGGGTCGCGGCGTGCCGGATCCAGATCTGGTCGTCGACCGGGAGGCTGATCAGGATCCGCTTCCAGGTCTCGTCCTCGCGGTGGCCGAGGGCGAACCGCCAGGGCTGTCCGTTCTCCGCCGACGGGGCCCAGCGCGCGGCCTCAAGCAGCGAGGCGGACTCCTCCGGGGTCAGCTCGGCGCTCGGGTCGAAGGCTCGTGGACTCCAGCGGTAGGCGAGCAGCGGGGTGAGGTCGGCCATACACCGGATCGTCCTGTATGGGTGATTCGCCCCTCAGGACGGGGTGCCTGAATGTGGGCAAGAGCACCCGTAACGGGACGAAGATCAGGGCGTTCCCGCGCCCGGGCTCTCCGACGGGTCCGGGGTGGGCGGCGCCGCGGTGTCGAGCGGCTCCCGGTCGATCACCACCGGCCCGGCCAACTGCACCGTGGCCGGTGCCGGGCCGGGTGCGGCGGCCAGCCTCAACGTCCCGGCCCCGGTCCGGACGCCCGTCGGCGTGCCGTCCTGGTCGTAGCAGTAGATGCCCACGTCCAGCGGGGCGTTGAGCGACGCCGAAGTGGAATCCACCGAGTAACAGGCGCCGGTGAGGCCCTCGGGGGCGTTGGCCGGAGCGACAGCCAACGGCGCGCGTCGGTCGGTGAGGACGTCCAGCCAACCGGTGAGCAGGTGCTGGACCCGGGGATCCGACCGGCGTGGGATCGCATCGTCGCGATCACCCAGGCGTACACAAGTCGCCGACTCGGTGTGACCGGCCGACGGCAGGGCGCACTGGAACAGCCCGTCCGCCGTGCTGGCCATCGACACGTCGGCGGTGCCACCCAGGGCGCCCCCCGGCACGTCCACCCGCCAGCTCCCGTCGTTCGCGCTGGTGAACACGATGGTGCGGTCCGGTTGACCCGCCTGGCTGTAGACGTACTGGGCCACCAGGTGACGGTCCTGAGCCGCCGCGGCCAGCGCGGCCAGCTCATCCCGTGCGGCGTCCACCTCGACCGGCGCCGGATCGGCGGGCGGCGGAGTCGGGGGCTGCTCACCGGTACAGGCGACCAGGAGGGCTGGCAGGGCGAGGACGAGCGGCCCGATCACGCGGCCGGCCGAGCGGATGAGGACGGGCACCGGCCCATTCTGGTGGGTGCGGGCGGTTGGCGGGTGCCGGTGCGTACCGAGCTCGTTCCGGCGTGTCGGGCGGGGCTTTCCGGCGTACCCGTCCGACCTGGTGGGACCGGCCGGGCCGGTCCCGGCCGGGCCGGATGGTGGGATCACCTGACCCGGCTTCGTTATCCGCCGGATACCCTCATGGGGTCTGACACGCGCCGCCGGCCCCGGTTCCGGCGGCGTCGGCACGCTCAGGGTCGCTGGGAGGGAGTGCACCGTCGTGGCGCTCGTGGTGCAGAAGTACGGCGGGTCCTCCGTCGCCAACGCCGAGCGGATCAAGCGGGTGGCCGAGCGCATCGTCGCCGCCCGCAAGGCCGGCGACGATGTGGTGGTGGTGGTCTCCGCTATGGGCGACACCACCGACGAGCTGCTCGACCTGGCCAACCAGGTGAGCCCGCTGCCGCCGGGCCGCGAGCTGGACATGCTGCTCACCGCCGGGGAGCGGATCTCCATGGCCCTGCTGGCCATGGCCATCCACAACCTGGGGTACGAAGCCCGCTCGTTCACCGGTTCGCAGGCCGGCGTGATCACCACCTCGGTGCACGGTCGCGCCCGGATCATCGACGTCACCCCCGGGCGGCTCAAGGGCGCGCTCGACGAGGGCTCGGTGGTCATCGTGGCCGGCTTCCAGGGCGTCTCGCAGGACACCAAGGACGTCACCACGCTCGGCCGTGGCGGTTCGGACACCACCGCCGTGGCGCTCGCCGCCGCCCTGCACGCCGACGTCTGCGAGATCTACACCGACGTGGACGGCATCTTCACCGCCGACCCGCGGATCGTGCCCAACGCCCGGCACATCCAACAGATCACCTACGAGGAGATGTTGGAGCTGGCCGCCTGCGGCGCGAAGGTGCTGCACCTGCGTAGCGTGGAGTACGCCCGCCGGGCGGGGTTGCCGATCCACGTCCGTTCGTCATACTCGACCAACACCGGCACGATGGTCACCGGATCGATGGAGGACCTTTCCGTGGAGCAGGCACTGATCACCGGGGTCGCGCACGACCGCAGCGAGGCCAAGATCACGATCGTCGGGGTGCCCGACGAGCCGGGTGCCGCCGCGCGGATCTTCGACACCGTCGCCAGCGCCGAGATCAACCTCGACATGATCGTGCAGAACGTCTCCACCGAGGGCACCGGCCGGACGGACATCTCGTTCACCCTGCCCAAGGCCGACGGGCCCACCGCGATGGCGGCGCTCAGCAAGATCCAGGAGCCGGTCAAGTTCAAGGGCCTGCTCTACGACGACCACGTCGGCAAGGTCTCGCTGATCGGCGCGGGCATGCGCTCGCACCCCGGTGTGGCGGCCGGCTTCTTCGCCGCGCTCGGCGCGGCCGGGGTCAACATCGAGATGATCTCCACCTCCGAGATCCGGGTCTCGGTGGTCTGCCGGGACACCGACCTCGACGCCGCCGTCCGCGCCATCCACGACGCGTTCGAGCTGAGCGGCGACACCGAAGCCGTGGTCTACGCGGGGACGGGTAGGTAGCGCCAATGACGGCGCTGCCCACCCTCGCCGTGGTCGGAGCGACAGGTGCCGTCGGCACCGTGATGTGCGAGCTGCTCACCGGGCGACGCAACGTCTGGGGTGAGATCCGGCTGCTCGCCTCCGAGCGCTCCGTCGGGCGCCGGGTGCGCTGCCGGGGCGAGGAGCTCGTCGTCCAGGCGCTGACCCCCGAAGCGTTCGACGGGGTCCAGGTGGCAATGTTCGACGTGCCCGACGAGGTCTCCGCCGAGTGGGCGCCGATCGCCGTCGCCCGGGGCGCGATAGCTGTCGACAACTCCGGCGCGTTCCGGATGGACCGCGACGTCCCGCTGGTCGTTCCCGAGATCAACCCCGAGCAGGTCCGCAACCGACCCAGGGGCATCATCGCCAACGCCAACTGCACCACCCTCGCGATGATCGTCGCTGTCGCGCCGCTGCACCGCGAGTACGGCCTACGAGAGCTGGTGCTCGCCTCCTACCAGGCGGTCTCCGGAGCCGGTCAGTCCGGCGTCGACATCCTGCACGACCAGCTCACCAAGGTCGCCGGCGATCGGGCGCTCGGCTCGCGCACCGGCGACGTACGCCAGGCGGTCGGCGACGACCTGGGCCCGTTCCCGGCGCCCATGGCGCTCAACGTGGTCCCCTGGGCCGGCTCCCCGGCCGACAGCGGCTGGTCATCGGAAGAGATGAAGATCCGCAACGAGTCGCGGAAGATCCTCGGCCTGCCCGACCTCAAGGTCTCCGCCACCTGCGTCCGGGTGCCGGTGGTCACCGCCCACTCGGTCGCTGTGCACGCGAACTTCGCCACCGAGGTCGACGCCGAGGGCGCCCGCGAGGCGCTGCGCAACGCCCCCGGGGTGATCGTGGTCGACGACCCCGCGGCCGGGGAGTTCCCCATGCCGATCGACGCCGTCGGCACCGACCCGTCCTGGGTCGGCCGGATCCGTCGCGCCCTGGACGACCCCCGCGCCCTCGACTTCTTCGTCACCGGCGACAACCTCCGCAAGGGCGCGGCCCTCAACACCGCCCAGATCGCCGAACTCCTAGCCAAAGAACTCCGCACCCCCTAACCCCACGCACTCCCACACCCCCGCGCCCGTCCGAGCCCGTCCGTGCCCGTCCGCGCCTCCGCGATCTTGCAGTTTGTGTGCCGGCACAAGGGGCGAGAGCGACAAAACGGCAACCGAAAGTGCAAGATCGGCGGGGATGTGGGGGCGGTCTACGCGGCGGAGAGTAGGACGCCGTCTCGGCCTTGGCGTTTGACCGCGTAGAGGGCCTGGTCGGCTCTTTTCAGGGTGCGGTCGGGTGTTTCGCCGGGGCGGGGTAGTGCGACGCCCACGCTGATCGTGCGGCCGATGCGTCGGGCCGCCTCGGTGAGCCGTTCGGCGATCCGGACCGCCTCTTCCGGGCGGCTCACCTCGATCACCGCGACGAACTCGTCGCCGCCGATCCGGTACAACTCGTCGCCGTGCCGAAGCGCCCCCTCCAGCGCCCGGGCCAACCCGACCAGCACCTGGTCGCCGGCCTGGTGACCGTACGTGTCGTTAACGGTCTTGAAGCCGTCCACGTCGATCGCCAGCAGGGCAGTACGCCCGGGGGTGGCCGCAGCGATCCGCTGCCCGAACGGGCCGGTGTGCCGCAACCCGGTCAGCGGGTCGGAGCTGGCCTGCTCCCGCAGCCGGGCCAGCGTGCGCAGCCGGTCCACGCTCGTCCAGGACTGCCCGGCGAGCAACTCCATCAGGCTGACGGTTGTCGGGTCCGGGCGCAGGGCGCGTTCGTCGGCGACCAGCAGCACCCCACCGGCGTCCGTCGGCCCGACCGGCACGGCGACCAGCGTCCGTACCCCCGCCCGGGTCAGCGGACGGTAGTCCTCGGTCGGGGGGTGCCCGGCCTCGCCCAGCGTGTACCCGGCGCCGTACCGGTGCGCCCGCTCGACCATCCGGTCCAGGGCGGCCGGACCCGCCGCCGCCAGCTCGGCGCGGATCCGGGTCTCCAGGTCGCTCGGCGTCGCCGGGGACGGGCCGAGCTGACCGCCGATCAGCAGCAGTGCTGTGGAGAGGGTGGAGACCTCCCGGGCGGCACGGGCGGCCGCCCCCATCACCTCTGCCTCGGTCGGTGCGGAGGAGAGCGCCGCCGCATGCCGCAGCAGCTTCTCACTGCGACTCTCCGCCGGTGGGCCACCGAGGGCGGCGATCCGCGCGCCGAGCCCGTCGGCGAGCCGCTGCGCGGTCTCCCGCCACGGCTCCAGGTCGGTCGGCTCACTCCACTGCAGGTCGAGCACGCCGATCGCCCGGCCCGTCGGATCCAGCACCGGTACGCACAACTCGGCTGTCACATCCGGGCGGACCGGCAGGTAGTCCGGGTCGACGGTGACGTCCGGGACGACGGCGGGAGCGCCGGTCGCACACACCCGGCCCACGATGCCGGTCCCCGCCGGCACGGTGGCGAAGACCTGCCAGGCCCCGGTCGCCGCGACGCAGCGCAGGCGATCGTGGACCGCGAGCAGCACGGAGATGGTCGCCGGGGTGTGGCGGGACAGCGCGGTGACCGTCCACCGACACGCCTCCGGCGTGCTCGACGCCATCGGCAGGCGGACGGTGACGTCACGGATGACTCGCTGATGATCCACTCGCACGTCGTTCCAGGTAGGGGAGGGGCCCGGCCGACGCCGAACCGCTCGATCAAGCGTACTCACGGTGGCTGGGACCGCCCGGTCTTCGTACACACGTGCTATCCACAGGCTGTGGACGCAGCCTGTGGACGCCTGACCCTCCCCCCGGGACGCCGCGACCGGCGATAGCGTGGAGCATCCCGGCGCCGAGGAGGCGAGCCCATGCTCATCGCCCAGCTCAGTGATCCGCACCTGACCACCGGCCTGCTCGCCGCCGAACCGGCCGCCGGGTTGCACCGAGCGCTCGGCCGGGTGCTGGCATTGCGGCCCCGACCGGACTGCGTGGTGATCAGCGGCGACCTGGCCGACCACGGCCAGCCCGACGAGTACGTGGCGCTGCGCGAGGTGATCGGCCGCTTCCCGCTGCCGGTGCACCTGACCACCGGCAACCATGACGACCGGGAGGCCCTGCTCGACACGTTCGGCGGCACACCGTTGCTCGCGGCGGCTTCTCCGCCTACTACCACGTCGACCACGAGGCGGCGTCCGTCGTGGTGCTCGACTCGCTGGTGCCCGGCAGCGACGGCGGCCAACTCGGCGAGGAACAGCTCGGCTGGCTCGACGGGGTGCTGGCCGGGCGGCCCGAGGTACCCGCCGTGATCTTCCTGCACCACCCGCCGGTCGCTGTCGGCATCCCCGTGGCCGACTCCATCCGGCTTGCCGACGGCGACGCGCTCGCCGAGGTGATCGGCCGGTACCGGCACGTGGTGCGGGTCGGCGCCGGCCACCTCCACCGCCCGGTCACCACTGCGTACGCGGGCACCGTCCTCACCGTGGCGCCCAGCACGTGGAAGCAGAGCACGCTCACCATGAGCGCCGACGAGCAGATCGGTTGGGTCAACGAACCCACCGCCTTCCTGCTGCACTCGGTCGAAGCCGGTGGCTGCGTGACCCACACCGTGCAGGTGAGCCACTCCGCCGGGCAGACCGGTGGCTTCTGAGGGGTCGTCGTGCTGGCCTGGTACGTCTCGTACGGTTCGAACATGCACGCCGCCCGGCTGGGCTGGTACATCGGGGGCGGCTGCCCGCCCGGCGGAAAGCGGACGTACCCGGGCTGCCGCGACCGGCGTCCACCCAGCCGATCGGCACCCGTGTGGCTGCCCGGCGGCATCTACTTCGCTGGCGAGTCCGGCGCCTGGACCGGCGGCATGGCCTTCTACGACCCGCACCTGCCGGGCGAGGCCGCGGCCCGCGCCTACCTGGTCACCCTGGAGCAGTTCACCGACATCGCGGCCCAGGAGATGTACCGCCCGCCGGGCGACACTACCGAGCTGATCCCGGCGACCGGCGCGGCCATCGACGCCGCCGTAGCCGACGGACGGGCCACGCTCGGCCCGGGGCGGTACGAGACACTGATCTGCCCAGGCAGCCGTGACGGTGTACCGATGCTCACCTTCACCGCCCCCGAGGGGGCGTCAGCCGTGCCGTGCCGGCCTCCCGCGCCGATCTACCTCGGCATGATCGCCCGAGGGCTGCGCGAGTCGCACGGCTGGCCCGCCGAGCGGATCGGCACCTACCTGGCCGCCCGGCCCGGCGTGGCGGGCGCCTGGCCGCCGGACGCCGTCGCAGCCCTCGTCGACAAGGCGCTGGCTGACGGCTGAGCCGACGATCTTGCACCGGCTCGCGCCTCGGCGGCCGCTAATGCGGTCAACCGAGCAGGAACTCGCGCAGCGCGGGGGCCAGCGTCGTCGCTGGCACGTCGTGGTAACCGCCGTCGAGGCTCACGGACCGGCCGCCCGGCACGGCCTCGGCCGCCGCCCGACTCGCATCCCGCAACCACTGTGGACTGCCGGTGCTGTCCACCGCGAGGGTCGGCGCGGTGATGGCCGCCAGCCGCTCGGCGGGGAGTCGCCCTCCGGCGGTGACGATCGCGTCGTACACCAGTGTGTGCGCGACCGCCGTGAGCCCACCCCACATCGGTTGCGACCGCATCCCGGCGATCTGCTCAGCCGGCAGCCCCACCGAGGCGCTGAGGAAGATCTCCACAGCGCCGTCCCGGTCATCAGCGGCGATCAGCTCGATGAGCTGCGGAGTGATGTCCTTGCGGACGCCCACGTGCGGACCGACCTGGAACGGTGGCTCGAACATGACCAACGTGGTCACCGGCAGGCCCTGTGCGGTGGCGAGGGCGGCCAGGACGGCACCGGAGGAGATGCCGTAGACGGCGGCGGAACCACCCGCCGCCGCGATCAGGGCGGCCAGGTCGTCGATCTCGCGGCCGACCTCGTACGGTGGGGTGTCGCCGCTGTAGCCCCGACCACGACGGTCATAGCTGAAGGCGGTGAAATCCGGCGCCAGTGCCGCACCCAGGTCGCGGGTCGCGTTGCGATCGCTGAACGCGCCGCCGACGAGGACGACCGCCGGCCCGGCACCGGACCGCTCGAACGCGATGGGTGTGCCGTCGACCGACCGAACCTGCTCCGCCACCGGTGTCGTTCCGCTCACGATGCCGTCCCCATTCCTCGTAGGTGTCCCGTCCTTTCTAGACCCCGGGTCCGACGTTGTCCGGCAGACCGCGTTAAACGGGGATCGATAGCGGCCTCGGCGTACGCGCTGCTCCGGTGCGCTGCCCGGGTCGACCGGCGGGCGTCCGGATGAGAGGCTGTCGGGGCGGGGGCCATGCTCAACCACCGTCATCCGCGACCCTTTCGACGGCGTCCGTCGGCGGCCCCGGTCGACCCAGAGGCCGGGCACCGTACACGCCGATTCTTACGAGGAGATCCATGTTCATACCCGGGATGCGTCGGGCCGCTGTCGGCCTGACCGCGCTCGCGGTGGCCGCTTTCGGCGCGGTCGCCACCAGCCCTGAGCAAGCCGACGCGCGGCCGAAGCCGGTCGACGTCACCCTGCTCGCCCTCAACGACTTCCACGGCAACCTCGAACCGCCGAGCGGGTCCAGCGGCACCATCGCCGGGCAGACCGCGGGTGGCGTCGAGTTCCTGGCCACCCACCTTGCCGAGCTGCGGGCCGCAGCCAAGAAGAAGAACACCATCACCGTCGCCGCCGGTGACCTGATCGGTGCGTCCCCGCTGCTCTCCGCCGCGTTCCACGACGAGCCGACCATCGAGGCGCTGAGCATGGCCGGGCTGGACTACGCCAGCGTCGGCAACCACGAGTTCGACGAAGGCGCCGCCGAGCTGCTGCGGATCCAGAACGGCGGCTGCCACCCGGTGGACGGCTGCATCGACGGCACCCCGTACCGGGGGGCCGGCTTCCAGTACCTGTCCGCGAACGCCTTCAAGACCGCCACGGGCAAGCCGCTGATGGCGCCGTACGCGATCCACAAGGTGCAGGGCGTCAAGGTCGGCTTCATCGGCATGACCCTGGAAGGCACGCCGCAGATCGTCAGCCAGCAGGGCGTCGCCGGCCTCAGCTTCGCCGACGAGGCGGACACCGCCAACCGGTACGCGCGCGAGCTGCGTCGCAAGGGCGTACAGGCGATCGTCGTCCTGCTGCACGAGGGTGGCACCCAGGCCGCGACCGGCGGGATCAACGACTGCGTCGGCATGACCGGTCCCATCGTGGACATCACCAACCGGATGGATCCGTCGATCGACGTGGTGGTCAGCGGGCACACCCACCAGGCGTACAACTGCGACATCAACGGCAAGCTGGTCACCAGCGCCAGCTCGTTCGGTCGCCTGGTCACCGACATCGACCTGAAGATCGATCGCCGGAGCGGCGACGTGATCTCCGCCGCCGCCAACAACGTGGTGGTGACCCGCGACGTCGCCAAGGACCCGCGGCAGACCGCGCTGATCAACCGGTACAAGACCGTGCTCGGCCCGGTCGCCGGACGCCAGGTCGGCGTGACCAACGAGGCGATCACCCGCAGCCAGGAAACCCTCTTCGGTACGAGTCTGGGCGAATCGCCACTGGGCAACCTGATCGCCGACGCGCAGCTCGCCGCCACCGACGACGAACAGAACGCAGTCGCCGCCTTCATGAACCCGGGCGGGGTCCGAGCCGACCTCGACGCCGGCTCGGTCACCTACGAAGAGGCGTTCACCGTGCAGCCGTTCGCCAACAACCTGGTGACACTGGACCTCACCGGCGCACAGCTCTACTGCGTACTGGAACAGCAGTTCGTCACCGGCCGGACCCTGTACCCGTCGGCCACAGTGGGCTACGTGGTCGACCCGAACGGCACCACCGGTACGGTCGCCGACCCGTGCGCCGGCACCCGCGTGGTCCGGGGCAGCCTCACCCTCGGCGGCACCACCGTCGACACCGCAGCCACCTACCGGGTGACGGTGAACAACTTCCTCGCCGGCGGAGGCGACGGCTTCAGCGCCCTCACCGGCGGCACGAACCTGGTCACCGGCCAGATCGACCTGGACGCCTTCGTCGACTACCTGACCGCCCAGTCGCCGGTCTCCGCACCGACGCTGGACCGGATCCGCACCACCGCCGAGGTCCCCGCCGCCTGACGGCCGACCCCCGCGACATCGGGCCCCGGAGCACCAGCTCCGGGGCCCGACCCGTCCCCGACGCCGCCCACCCGTGCCTGCGCTTGTCCGTGCTTGTGCCTGCGCCTGTGCTTGTCCGTGCCTGTGCTTGTCCGTGCCTGCGCCTGTGCCTGCGCTTGTCCGTGCTTGTGCCTGCGCCTGTCCGTGCTTGCGCCTGCCGCCTGCCGCTCTGCTCGCGCATGCCCCACCGGGCAAGATCGCGCTCGAACATGGATGTAGTGGCATCGGGGCGCGGGGAAGCCACTACATCCAGGATTGAGCGCGATCTTGCAAGATGGCGCGGGGCGCGGGGCGCGGGGCGTGGGGCGTGGGCTACGGGGCGTGGGCTGCGGGGTGCGGGGTGTGAGGCGTGGGGCGTGGGGCGTGGGGTGTGCGGGGTGCGGGGTGGGGTGCGCGGACGGCGGGGCGCGGGGGTGTGGGGTGGGGGGCGTGGGGTGCGAGGTAGGGCGGGGTGTTCGAGGTCAGGCGGGGGCGGGCGTGGGGGTGGGGGATGTCGGGGTGGCCGTCGCGAGGCCGTCCTGCTCCGTGGTGAGCAGCCGACGCAGGGAGAGCGCGACCAGTGAAGCCACCAGGCAGCCGCCGACAACCGTCGCCACCCAGACCATGCCGTTGGCGGCGCCGATGAGTGGGCCGGCGGTCACTGGGCCGATCACACCGCTGATGCCGAAGATCATCGAACTCATGGCGTTGTACCGGCCGCGCAGCTCGTCGGTGGCCAGCGCGTTGGTCAGCGCGGGCATCACCGGGGACAGCATCGTCTCGCCGAAGCCGAAGATCGCCGAGCAGAGCACCACGCACAGGGCGGCCAGCACGGCGTTCTCGGCACTGACCAGGCCGGCCGCGCCGAGGACCAGCCAGGCGGCGGCGAACACCGCTCCCACCACTGCCAACGCCCGGGTGCGGCTGCGCCCCTCGATCCGCCGGATGACCAGCAGTTGCGCGAGCACGATCATCACCGTGTTGGCCGCGAGCGCCCAGGCCACTACCCGGGGGTTCACCTCGGCCACCCGCACCGCGTACGCGGCGAAGCCCACCTCCACCTGCGCGTAGCCGCAGGTGGTGAGGATCAGCCCGAAGATCACCAGCCGCCGGAACGGACGATCGCGGAGCACAGTCAGGTAGCCACCGGCTGACGGCTCGTCGACGCCTCGACGTTTGCCGAGTCGGTGGCCCACCCCGGGCAGGGTGAGCAGGATCAGCGCGGGCATCAGGTAGGTCACCGCGTCCAGCAGGTAGATCGCCTGGAAGGTGCCGGGCCGGGCGGTGTCGACGATCGCGCCGGAGGTCATGCCACCGATGCCGATGCCGAGGTTGAGCAGGGCGAAGTTCAACCCGAAGACGCGTTGCCGCTCGTCGTCGTCGGTCAGCGACGCGAGGATGGTGTTCTGCCCGGACCAGATCGCGGAGCTGCCGACGGCGATCACCGTCATCACCAGTAGCGCCGAACCGGTCGAGTGGACCAGCGCGAGCGAGGCGGTGCCGATCGCCTCGATCACGAGACAGGGCACCACCACCCGGCGGGCGCCGATCCGGTCGATCAGCGTCCCGCCCAGCGGCGACAGGGCCAGGGTGACCACGCCGTACCAGCCGATCACGAGCCCGGCGCGGGTGTCGGTGAGGCCGCGTACGTCGGTCAGGTAGATGAAGAGGAACGGCAGGGTCAGACCGCGCCCGATCGCCGACAGCAGGGTGCCGATCAGGAGTCGGCGAGCTTCCGAACGGCGGGGCAGGGCACGACGCAGCATGCCGGCATTCTGTGCGGTGGGTCTGACGCCGCGCGAACCGTTTTGACCACGCCTTGCGGTGACCGGGATCAACTGTGACCAATCCCACGTTGATCCACTGGCTGTGATCGCTGTCGGTCGGTGTCCGCCGGGTCTGCGATGCTGGCGCGATGACCGGCACCTGGCGACACCTGCCCGCTACCGCCCGCGCCATCGCGGTGACCGCCACGACGGCCGTCGCCGCCGCCCAGGCACGCGACGGTCAGGCGTACGACGAGGCGGTCGGCGGTCTCGCCGCTGACGAGCGTTCCGGCCTGGTGCTCGGCGCGGTGGTCCGGTTGCTGCTGGAGGAGAGCCACCCGGACGGGTTGGCCGGTGACGACATCCGCCAGGTGTTGACCCATTGCGTGCAGCAGTCGACGCGGTGGCGAACCGATGTCGACCCGCACGTGGTGCTCGTCCTGCTGGCCGGCGCGTTGGGGGTGTACGACCCCGACGGCGACGAGTCGCCGCCAGACGCCGCGGCTCTGGCCCGACACGCCCCGCTGCTCGTGGCCGACCTGTTGGCGGCGACCAGCGTGCCATTGGACGACTACCTGGCCGCCGCGTTCGCGGAGATCGAGCGCACCGAACGGCAGGATTGACCGGCCGCTACCTCGAACGGCGTGGCGCGGACCGCCGTCACCGTGCCAGCGGTCATCCGAACACCATCACTCCTGGTTCCAGGTGTCGGTCTCGGTTGTCGGCTGCGCACCCTGCTGTACCGGCTCTGTGACGTCAACTCGACACATGACTGCCGGGGTATTTGGTTGCGTCGATTATGAAGAGATGGTTCGGGTCTTTCCGCGTGGGCGTCGGCGCGTCGTCACGTGGGTGGTGGCGGCGAGTGCCTGCTCGGTGGTGGCGGTGTTGTTGTGGTGGAACCCATTTGCTTGGCGGGCGCCGCAGTGGGGGTGGGCCGTAGCGGAGCAGGCCAGTTGGTTAGCGGGGATTGTTGGCGCGGTCTTCGCGCTCGTTGCCGTGCTGGATGCACGCTTGACGGCTTGGTCGGAGCGTCGCCGGATAGGACGCCCACCGGCGCCGGCGGGTGGGGTACGGGTTGGCCTGGTGCCACAGTTGGCGGCCTGGTTTCAGGACCGGGCCGCCGGTGTCGATTTGATCAGAGCTGCGAAGGCTGGCCGTACGGCTGCGCTGACGCAGGTGTTGTCGGGCATGGGGGGCGTGGGCAAGACGCAGTTGGCGGCTCAGTTCGTGCGGCATCTGGAGTCCACCGGTGAGGTGGACGTGCGGGTCTGGGTGACCGCGTCGAGCGAGGATGCGATCGTCGTCAGTTATGCCGAGGCGGCGCGGGCGGTGGGTGTCGCGCTGGTAGATGCTGACGATCAGTCTGCGGCGCAGCGGTTGATGGAGTGGTTCGGGCGCACTGACCGTCGGTGGTTGGTGGTGTTGGACAACCTTGATGCCCCGGGGGATGCCGCCCGGTGGTGGCCGCCCGACAGTCGGCACGGCCGCACAATCGTCACCACCCGGCGGCGGGATGCTGTCCTGGACACCGACCGCCGGTCGTTGGTCGAGGTCGACCTGTTCACTCCTGGCGAAGCGGTCGCCTACCTCCGCTCGGCCATTGGTGCTGGCGTCGACCAGGAACCGGAGCTGGAGGGACTGGCTGCCGAATTGGAGTATCTGCCGATAGCGGCAGCCCAAGCCGCCGCGTTCATTCGTGACCGCGCTATCGATGCTTCCGTCTACCGGGCGCGGTTGGCCGATCGACATAAGCAGTTGGCTGACCTGGTTCCCCCGGAGGATGCGTTACCCGATGACCAGCGCAAAGTTGTTGGTGCCATCTGGTCGCTTTCCATCGACGCGGCGGACAGCCACCCGCCTTCGGGATTAGCCAGGCGGGTGCTGGAGCTGGCCGCGGTGCTGGATCCGAACGGCATCCCGGACGCGCTATTCAGGACCGACGCGGTCACCGCCCATCTGACGCGGATCAGTGGCCGCGATGTCACCACCGAGGAGGTCTGGGATGCGCTGCGAAACCTGCACCGCCTCCACCTGGTCAGCCACGACCCGGCCACCGGCCGGACTCGCGTGCACGCCCTGATTCAACGTGTCACCCGCGATGACCTCGACGCTCCGCGACTGAGGGCTACCGCCCGCACTGCGGCTGACGGACTGCTGGCAATCTGGCCCGACATCGACCGCGAATCTCGCTATACCCACACTCTGCGTGAGAACGCCGTCGTGCTTCATGCCAGCAGCGGTGACGCTCTGTTGCAGGCTGACGTGCATAACTTGCTGTTCCGCAACCTCGACAGCCTCGGCTACAGCGGCCAGGCTGCCGCCGCCAAGGCCGGGTCGGAGCGGCTGCTTGCCGACGTGTTGCGCGTCCTCGGTCCCAACCACCCCGGCACCCTCGCCACCCGCTACCACCTTTCGCACTGGCGTGGCGAAGCTGGTGACGCGAGCGGCGCCGTCGCCGCCTTTGAGCAAGTGTTCATCGACATGCTGCGCGTCCTCGGCCCTGAGCACCCCTACGTCCTCGCCTCCCGCCACAACCTCGCCTACTGGCGTGGCGAAGCCGGTGACGCGAGCGGCGCCGTCGCCGCCTTCGAGCAAGTGCTCATCGACATGCTGCGCGTCCGCGGTCCCGACCACCCCAACACCCTCGCCTCCCGCCACAACCTCGCCTACTGGCGTGGGAAAGCTGGTGACGCGAGCGGCGCCGTCGCCGCCTTCGAGCAGGTGCTCATCGACATGCTGCGCGTCCACGGTCCCGACCACCCCGACACCCTCACCACCCGCAGCAGCCTCGGCGAGTGGCGTCGCGAAGCTGGTGACCTGAGCGGCGCCGTCACCGCCTTCGAGCACCTGCTCACCGACCGGCTGCGCCTCCTAGGTCCCGACCACCCCAACACCCTCACCACCCGCCACAACCTCGCCTACTGGCGTGGCGAAGCTGGTGACGCGAGCGGCGCCGTCGCCGCCCTCGAGCAAGTGCTCACTGACATGCTGCGCGTCCGCGGTCCCGACCACCCCAGCACCCTCACCACCCGCGAGGCCCTTGCCTACTGGAAACGCAAGCACTCCGGCACCACGGGCACCTAGCTGGTCTACCGTCATCAGCTTCGCCGGTGCCGCTCCAGGACGCGGCGCTCATGGATCGCATCTTCGCGCCGGCTGCTGAGGCGTGGTCACTCAGTTGGTCACCCAGGACGCACCAGAGGGCACATCCATGGATCGGATGTGCCCTCTGACCTCGGTCGGGGTGGCCGGATTCGAACCGACGACCTCTTCGTCCCGAACGAAGCGCGCTACCAAGCTGCGCCACACCCCGAGGCGTGCCGACAAATAGTAGCCCACCCGCCCCGATGGTCAAACTCGGTACCCCCGCCGCCCCCAGTAGCCGAGGTCGGCGAGGCGGGGGCGGTCAGCGGGGGATGAGGGTGAGGATGCTGGCCTCCGGGGGGCAGGCGAAACGGATCGGGGCGGTCGGGTGGGTGCCGAGGCCGGCGGAGACGTGCAGCCAGGAGTCCGAGCCCGGCCACCGGTGCAGGCCGCGCGCCATCGAGCGGGGCAGGCCGCAGTTGGTCACCAGCGCCCCGAAGCCGGGTACGCAGACCTGACCACCGTGGGTGTGCCCGGCCAGCAGCAGCCCGAAGCCGTCCGCCGCCATCTGGTCGAGCACCCGTGGCTCGGGTGAGTGGGTCAGCGCGATGGAGAGGTCAGCCGAGGACGACACCGCGCCGGCAACGGAGGGGTAGTCGTCCCGGTCGATGTGCGGGTCGTCGACGCCGACCAGGTCGAGCTGCCGACCGCCAGCCTTCACCATGGTCCGGGCGTTGTTGAGGTCCGCCCAACCGGCGCCGGTGAAGACCTGACGCAACTCCTCGTAGGGCAGGTCGACGCCCTCGGTGTACTCCCGGTCGGGCAGGAAGTAGGTGAAGGGGTTCTTCAGCACCGGCCCGGTGTAGTCGTTGGAGCCGAACACGAACGCGCCCGGGTAGTCCAGCAGCGGTTGCAGGGCCCGCAGCACCCCGGGCACCGCGCCCGGGTGCGCCATGTTGTCGCCGGTGACCACCACCAGGTCGGGGTCGAGGGCGGCCAGCGACGCCACCCAGCGCTGCTTGCGCGCCTGGTCGGGCATCATGTGCAGGTCCGACAGGTGCAGCACGCGCAGCGGCTCCGCGTCGGCCGGAAGCACCGGCACGTCGTACCGCCGGAGGGTGAACATATTGCGCTCGATGAGCGACGCGTACGCGAGGGTGGCCGCGCCGATCGTGGCGGTTCCGGCGGCGAGCCGGAATAGTGTGCGCTTTCGCATGGCGTTCAGGGTAGTTTGACCGTCCATGAGCACGCTGAAGGACCGCCTCACTGCCGACATGCGTTCCGCGCTCAAGGCGCGCGACGAGCTGACCACCTCCACGCTGCGGATGGCCCTGGCCGCCGTCGGCACCGCCGAGGTCGCCGGCAAGGCCAAGCGCGAGCTCACCGATGACGAGGTGCTCGCGGTGCTGACCAAGGAAGCCAAGAAGCGTCGGGAGGCGGCCACCGCGTTCGCCGACGCCGGGCGCTCCGAGCAGGCCGCGAAGGAGAGCGCCGAGGGTGAGGTGTTGGACCGCTACCTGCCCAAGCAGCTCTCGGACGCCGAGCTGACCGAGCTGGTGTCGGGGGCACTCGCCGCCGGCGGCTTCACCGGCAAGGCCCAGATGGGCCCGGCGATGAAGGCGGCCCAGGCCGCGGTGGCGGGCCAGGCCGAGGGTGGCCGGGTGGCTGCCGAGGTACGCAGACAGCTCGGTCTCTGACCCGGCGGGGTCAGCGGCGCGGCACGACGGGTTGTCGTAGCCGCTCGCCGGTCCGAACAGACGGAACGGGCGGGCACCCAGGAAGGGTGCCCGCCCGTCGTGTCCTACTCGTCGGCTCAGCCGCCGGGGCGACCACCGGGTCGGCCCCCGGGCTGGCCGCCCGGATTGCCGTCGGTGTTGCCCGGCGTGCCGCCGCCACTGCTGACCTCGATGGTGACCACGCCACCCTTGATCGTGCGTCCGTCCGGGCTGGTGCCGGCCGCGTCGCCAGCCTTGCAGGAGGACGGCACCTTCGCGCTGGAGACGACCGGCTCGAAGCCGGCGCCCTTGAGCCGGGACTTCGCCTGCTCCACCGAAACGCACTTCACGTCGGGGATGCTGCGCTGGTCACCCTGGGAGATCTTCTGACCCGGCGCCTCAAAGTCGACCTTCGGTTTGCCCTTCATCGCATCCCGCAGCGTCTCCCACACGGGCGGGTTGATGCCGTCCTTCTCCGCGTGCTTCATCTCGACATTGGTCTGCGGCCAGTCCGGGTCGGCCATGATGCCGGCGACCGCGTACTGCTTGGTCATTGCGACCAGCGCGGCGGTCTTCTCCGAGTCGGTGGTGCCGGACTTGCCGGCCACCGGGTAACCGACGTCGCCGCGGACGTTTCCGGCGGTCGCCCCCGTGCACCGGGACGACGACGACTTGTCACCGACCGGGCACCGGGCCGCGTCCACCGCTGCGCGCGCCACCTCGGTGCTGAACCGCTTCTCGCAGCGCGGGTTCGCGATGTCCAGCTTGTTGCCCTCCGGGTCGCGGATCTCCTGCACCGGGATCGGTTCGCAGTACTTGCCGTCCGCGGCCAGGGTGGCGTAGGCGTTGGCCAGGTCCAGCGGGGTGGTCTGCGAGACGCCCAGGGTGAAGGCACCCCACTGGTGGGCACCCTTCTCGAGGTCCAGGTCCTCCTGGGACCGGAAGTTGATGCCCAGCCGCTTGGCGGCCTTGACCACGTTCTCGGCGCCGACCTGCTGCTGGAGCGGCACGAAGTAGGTGTTCACCGAGCGGCCGAACGCGCTCCACATGTTGTGTACGCCGGCCATGCTCTCGGTCGAGTTGGTGGGGCAGTAGAGGTTGGTCCCCGGGCAGGCGGCCGGGCCGGGCCGGATGATGTATTCCGACCGGAACTGCTTGGGCGCGTTGATGGTGTGGCTGAGCGGGATGCCCTTTTCCAGCGCCGCGACGATGGTGAACATCTTGAACGTCGACCCGGCCTGGTAGCCGGTGATGCCGTCGCCGCCGGTGAGCAGCGGGTTGACGGTCGCCGGGTAATTGCCCCGAATCTTCTTCTTGCTCTTCGCGGGGTCGCTGGAGATCTTGTTCTTCGGGTTCTTCGGGTCGTCGAGCTTGAACTGCCTGTTGACCGCGAGCGCCCGCACCCGGCCGGTGCCCGGCTCGACCACCGCGACCATCGCGGCTTCCTTGCTGTTCTCGCTCTTCGACTTACGGACCGCCTTGTCCGCGGCGCGCTGCGCCTGGATGTCGATCGAGGTCACGACGTTGTAGCCGCCGCTCTTCAGTCGGCGCTCCCGGTCGTACCTGGTCGAACCGAATGTCTCCTGATCCATCCACCAGCGGTAGAAGTAGTCGCAGAAGAAGCCCCAACTGTTGACGTTGGCGGCGACGCAGCCGTTCGGGGTGCGCTTGTCCTTCACGACCAGCTTGGTCGCCTTGGCGGCGTCCGCCTCCTGCTGGGTGATGGCCTTGATGTCGACCATGTTCTGGATGACGTAGTTGCGCCGATCCAGCGCGAGCGGGTAGCCGAGTTCGGTGGTCGGATCGTTCGTCGTCGGCGCCTTGACCATGCCGGCCAGCAACGCCGCTTCCTCGATCTTCAGCTTGCTCGGCGGCTTACCGAAGTAGACCTGGCTGGCGGCGTAGATGCCGTACGCGCCGTTGCCGAACGAGGCGAGGTTGAGGTAGCGGGTGAGGATCTCGTCCTTGGAGAATTCCTTGTCGACCTGGAGGGCCAACCGCATCTCGCGCAGCTTGCGGGCGCTGGTGTCCTCGGTGGCCGCGACGACGTCCGCCGGGTGGGTGGCCGAGTAGGCGATGGCCAGCCGGACGTACTGCATCGTCAGCGTGGAGGCGCCCTGCCGGCCGGAGCCTTCGCTCTGGTTGTTGACGAACGCGCGGGCGACACCGTTGATGTCGACGCCGTTGTGTTTGTAGAAGTCATGGTCTTCGGCCGCGATGATGGCCTTCTGCATGGGTACCGAGATGTCGGGCAGCTTCACGTCCCGTCGGTTCTCGTCGTACATCGTCGCGAGCGGTGTCTTGCCGTCCGAGGCCAGCAGGTAGCTGATCTGTGGCGCGCGGGCCACCGTCAGCTCCGTGGGCAGGGCGCCGAATGTCTCGGCGCCGGCCTTCGCGGCCAGGCCGGACATCGCTACCGCTGGGAAGGCCGCCGCAGCGACCACCACGCCGGCCAGCAGGCCACACACGGCTAGCGATGCGGCGTTGGTCAGCACATTGTGGTCACGTTTCCGCATCCAGGTCACCTCAGCAGGGTACGCGAGTAGGGAACGAGGGGCGCTGGGGCGTTCTTTCCCCATTTCCTGCGCGCGCTGCCCTCGTTGTGCTAAACGCACGACCCCCGGTGCTTGGTTGCGTGTGACCTGGCGTGAGTCTCCTCCGATTCAGTGAGGCGGCGCAGCGTTATCGCTGACCTCGGCGGGGTAACCGGCGGTCGAAGGCCCGGGAAGCCGGGAGTGTCCGGAATGATGGATTTCGTCGACAACGTTGCGTAATCAGTCGACTACAGAGCATGATGGGGGCGGCGACAGCGCCACATGTCGTCCGTGCCGCCTTGGGGAAGGCAGGCCGGGCGATCGGGGGGAATTGCCGGCTGACGTGCATCGACGAGGTCGGTAGGTACTGCAAGGGGGGACGTGTACACATGGGCATGATCACTGACTGGCCGTCACTGGCGGCATGTCAGAACGGGGACCCGGACGCGTTGTTCGTACAGGGTGCCGAACAGAACGTGGCGAAGCGGATCTGCCGGAGCTGCCCAGTTCGGTACGAGTGCCTGGCCGACGCGCTGGACAACCGGATCGAGTTCGGTGTGTGGGGCGGCATGACCGAACGCGAACGGCGGGCGCTACTGCGTCGTCATCCTCAGGTGACGAGCTGGCGCAAGATGTTCGAGGCCGCGATGAAGAAGAACAGCAAGGACAAGGCCGGCAAGGACAAGATTCTCGTCAGCGCGGCCAACTGACGCCGGTCACGGCCGGCTGATCGCCGCGCCGATCGTCCGTAGCCCGTCGACGTCGTGCACGTCGGCGGGCTGCGCCGTGACCGAAACCGCCGGCACGGCAGGGAACGCCTCGGTGAAGCGCGCGGCGACCTGCTGCTCGCGTACCGCCTGACGAGCCAACGCCGCGTGCGCCCGCAGCACGTCGGCGGTGGCCTCATGCCCACCCAGCTGGGTCAGCCGCTCTGCGGCCACCCGGCTCTGCTCGGCGTCCAGCTCAGGGACCACCGGACGGTGCACCCGGTTGAGCACCAGGCCGGCCAGCGGCATCCGCTCGTCCCGCAGCCGGCCCGCGAAGTAGGCGGCCTCCCGGACCGCGTCCGGCTCGGGCGTCGCCACCAGGAGAAAGGCCGTCTCCCGCGCCTGCAGGATGCGGTAGGTCTGCTCGGCGCGCTGCCGGAAACCACCGAACATCGAATCCAGTGCCGCCACGAAGCCGGACAGGTCGGTGAGCAACTGCGCGCCGAGCACCTTCTGCACCACCTTCGAGAACATCCCGAACGAGGCCGTGACCAGGCTGAACATGCTCCGCCCGCCGCTGCGCGCAGGGGCCAGCAGCAGTCGCAGCATCCGGCCGTCGAGGAAACGGGAGAGCCGAGCCGGCGCGTCCAGGAAATCCAGTGCCGAGCGGGACGGTGGGGTGTCCACCACGATCAGGTCCCACTCGCCCCGGGCGTGCAACTGGCCCAGCTTCTCCATTGCCATGTATTCCTGCGTGCCGGCGAAGGTCGAGCTCATCGCCTGGTAGAACGGGTTCGCGAAGATTTCCGCGGCCTTCGTCGGGTCGGTGTGCTGCAACACCACGTCGTCGAAGGTGCGCTTCATGTCCAGCATCATGGCGTGCAGCTCGCCGCCGCTGCTCTCGACGTCGATCCCCTTGACCTGGCGAGGGGTGTTGTCCAGCTCGGTCAGGCCCAGCGACTGGGCCAGCCGGCGGGCCGGGTCGATGGTGAGCACCACAGTGCGGCGGCCGTGGTGCTCGGCGGCCCGCAGCGCCAGCGCCGCGGCGGTGGTCGTCTTTCCCACTCCGCCGGCACCGCAGCACACGACGATCCGCACGCCCGGGTCGGCGAGGATCTGGTCGACGTCCAGCTGCGGCGCCGCGTCTTCGGAAGGCACCAATCGAGCGTATCGGGCCAGTGGGTCCGTGCGCCCGTGCTGAGCTCAGGTGTGAGTCATTCGGCGCGGACGAGGGCCTGGGCCAGCGTCGCGAGCCCCGCCCGATCCACCCCGTCGGGCAGCAACGGCAGCTCGATCATCGGCAGCCCCAACTCCACCAGGTCGGCGCGGAGCGAATCTTCCAGTTCGCGCCGGATGAGCTGGTCACGCGCCTCATCGTGCAACCCGGCCACCATGTCCCGATCGGCCGACAGCCCGGCGGCGACCAGCCCGCGCTTCAACTCGGCGGCGGTGACCGCCGCTCCGGCGGGCAGCGGAGGTCGGACTCCGTTGACGAGCACCTTCCCGACACCGAAGCCGAGGGCGGTCAGGTCGGCGATCGCGTCGACCGTCTCCTGGATCGGCATCTCCTCCAGCAACGTCACCACGTGCACCGCCGTCATCGGGGACCGCAGCAACGCGGCGACCCCCTCGCTCTGGGTCTTGATCGGGCCCACCTTGGCCAGCCGGGCGGTCTCCGCCGTCACGTTGAGGAACCGGCCGATCCGCCCGGTCGGCGGGGCGTCCAGCACCACCGCGTCGTACGCGCGCCGCTGCCCGGTGGTGCGGGTGGTGGCCTCCTTCACCTTGCCGGTGAGGAGGACGTCGCGCAGGCCGGGCGCGATGGTGGTGGCGAAGTCGATGGCACCGAGCTTGCGTAGTGCCCGGCCCGCCGCGCCGAGCTTGTAGAACATGTCCAGGTACTCGAGCAGCGCCTCCTCGGCGTCCACAGCGAGCGCGCGCACCTCACCGCCGTCCGGCGCGTCGGCGAGGTGCCGCTCCTCGTAGGGCAGCGGCTCGATGCCGAACAGCTGGGCGATGCCCTGCCGCCCCTCGACCTCGACCAGCAGGGTGCGCCGGCCGCCGGCGGCGAGCGCCAGGGCCAGCGCCGCCGCCACGCTGGTCTTACCGGTGCCGCCCTTGCCGGTCACCACGTGGAGACGGGCGGGCCATCCGGTACCGGTCGGGTCGATCGGACGCTCAGCTGCACACACCAGTCGAGCCTATCCAGGCTTGCCGGTCAGGCGACCTCGCAGACCCACCAACCCGTCTTCTGCACCACAGTGAAGCGCAACTCCTGGTCGGCCACCTTCTCGTCGGCGGTGGTCATGGTGAGCCGGGTGGAGACGGTGGCCCGTTCCCCGGTCTGGTTGTCCACCTTCGGCGTGGTCCACCGGAAGCGCGGGTTCTGGTAGGTGGAGGCGTACTTCTCCACCTCGGCCACCTTCGCGGCGATCTTGTCGTCATCGCGGGAAGCGGCGCAGACGCGACCGGCCGCCTTTGTCGCGTCGCGATCCTTGTAGACCGCGGTGAGGAACTCGTCGACGGCGACCGCCGGTTCCTTGGCGCCCTCGCCGGTCTCGGCATCGCGCAGGGTCAGGAAGGCCACCACGCCACCCCCAACGCAGAGCACCATGATCACGACCAGGGCGATCGCCGCGATCAGCAGACCGCGCTTCTTCTTCGGCCCGGTGGCCGTGCCCGGGTAGGGCGGATAGGCCGGCGGGGCCGGGGGGATCGACGATGAGTTCGGGGCGCCCGGCTGCATCGGTGCGGCGGTCGAGGTGGGGCCGCCAGGCCCTTCCGGCTGCCCGGGGAAAGCTGGCTGCCCGGGGCCGCCGGGCTGCCCGGGGAAGGCCGGTGAGGTGGGGGCGGCGGAGAGTGCCGGCTGGGTGGGGGAGGCGGGGAGGGCGAGCTGCCCGGACGACGGAGCGGGGGTCGGCTGGCTGGGGATGGTCGGCGCGGGCTGACCGGCGGGATCCGGGTGGGCCGGCGGGTGAGCGGGTGTGCCGGCCTGGTCGCCGCTGGGCGGGTGGGTCATGTCGTTCCCCCAGGGGTGCGGCGCCCGCCGCCACCCCTGGCGCCGAGCGTGATCGAGCGGGCGGCCGGGCGCTGCGCGACCGTCCGACCGGAAGGGTAGCGGTCGATGACCGGATCGGTGTCGCCCCTGCCTGTCGAGCGGCCCAGCGATCCGGTGAGCGGTACCCGCGTCGGTTTCGGTGTCGGCCCCCCGACCTGCGGTGTGTCGCATATGTGACTGTTGGTGACCTCTTGTGCGCGTCCTGTTGGCGGGACCGCAGCCACAGACCTACCTTCGTCCCGGTGCGGGGGCCGGAACGGACGAATGGGTCCGGGCCGGAAGCATGGTCCGAGAGGTACGACCGGAGGCAGTGCATGCGCGACGCGGACAACATCCCTCGCACCCAGTTCCCGACGAACGACCGGCCCCGCCGGAGCGGGTCAGTGGTCGAGGCCGGCGGGCAGGTCACCAGCCAGCCGATCAACGAACGGTCGTACCGCCGGCAGCCGGAGCAGGCGGAGACGGCTCGGGTGCCGAGCCAGCCCGCCGAGCGGACCCGCGAGGACGACGAGCCCGGCTTCGTCATCCACCTGCCGATCCGGGTGCCCAGTCTGGCGGCGGCGACCGTGCTGGCCGGCCGGGTCGCGGTGTCGCTGGGCTTCCTGCCCGAGTTGGACGCCGGTGAGACCACAGTCTCCAACGCCGACGATCAGAACAACCGGCACCGGGTCTTCTGTGACCTGCTGCTGTCCGACCGGTCCCGCTGCCCCCAGGGGTACGAGCACGAAGGGCGCTGCGGGGAGCTGCCGGCCGCGCCGGAGCAGCGTCCCGTACCTCGTCCGGCCAGCGGACCGTAGGCTGTCCCTCGAACAATTCCGCACCGAGAGGGAGCCCTTCAGCGATGCAGAAGTGGGAATACTCCACGGTCCCGCTGCTGGTCCACGCGACCAAGCAGATCCTCGACAACTGGGGCGAGGACGGGTGGGAGCTCGTCGCCGTGGTCCCCGGCCCGAACCCGGACCAGCTGGTCGCCTACCTGAAGCGGCCCAAGGCGTGAGCAACGGTCCGCACGCGAAGCTCGCCGAGCTGGGTCTCGAACTGCCCGAGGTCGTGCCGCCGGTGGCCAGTTACGTCCCGGCCGTGCAGTCCGGGCAGCACGTCTACGTTTCCGGTCAGTTGCCGATGGCCGAGGGCAAGCTGCTCGCGACCGGCAAGGTCGGCGCCGGCATCTCCGCCGAGCAGGCGAAGGATTTGGCCCAGCGGTGTGCGCTCAACGCGCTGGCCGCTGTCGACTCGCTGGTCGGCCTGGAGAACGTGATCAAGGTGGTCAAGGTGACCGGTTTCGTGGCCTCCGCGCCCGGCTTCACCGGTCAGCCCGCCGTGATCAACGGTGCTTCCGACCTCTTCGGCACCGTCTTCGGGGAGGCCGGCCGGCACGCGCGCAGCGCCGTGGGTGTGGCCGAGCTGCCCCTGGACGCCCCGGTGGAGATCGAGCTGATCGTCGAGGTCGCCTGACGCGTCCCCAGCGCCCCGCGATCTTGCACTTTCCGCTCGGACGAAAGCCCTGAACGGGGATGAATCAGGGGCGGCAAGTGCAAGATCGTGGGGTGTGGCGGGCGGGGTCGTACGATCGCAGCCATGAGCGGGCACGTGACGGGGGCGGTGGCGGCGCTTGCCGACAAGTTGCCCCGCTGGGTTTCACTGCTGCGTGCGCCGAACCCGGGGCCGATGACCCTCGACGGCACCAACACCTGGGTGCTGCGCGCCCCGGCAGCCGAGTACGCCGTCGTGGTCGACCCTGGGCCGGCGGACGAGGGGCACCTGACCGGGATCGCCGAGCACGGCCCGATCGGGCTGATCCTGATCACCCACGGCCACCCCGACCACACCGAGGGCGCGGCCCGGCTGAGTGAGCTGCTCGGCGGCGTGCACGTGCTCGCCGTCGACCCGGCGCACACCATCGGTGGCGAGCCGCTGACCGAACCGGGCGAGCACTTCGGCGGCTTCGGTCTGCAGATCAGTCTGTTGCAGACGCCAGGGCACACCGCCGACTCGGTCTGCTTCCTGGTCGAGCACGGCGACGAGCGGGTGGTGCTCACCGGTGACACGATCCTCGGCCGGGGCACCACGGTGGTCGCCCACCCCGACGGTCACCTCGGCGACTACCTGAGCAGCCTCGAGCTGCTGTCCGCGTACCGGGGGATCCCGGCGCTGCCTGGACACGGCCCGGCACTGGCCGACTGCGCCGCCGCCGCCGACTTCTACCTTGCCCACCGCCGGGCCCGGCTCGACCAGGTCCGGGCGGCGGTGGCCGGCGGCGCCCACACCCCCGCCGACGTGGTGGCGACCGTCTACGCGGACGTGGACCGCTCACTCTGGTGGGCGGCCGAATGGTCGGTCCGGGCCCAGCTGGAGTATCTGGGCGTCGACACCGGGGAATCCGCGCCCGGGGTCAGTGGGTTGGAGCACATGTGACCTGCCCCGTGTGTGGAACCGTTGCCGTTCCCGGCGCGCGGTTCTGCCACAACTGCGGTGCCGCGCTGCCGGCCGCCGCAACGTTGCCGGCGGCCGAGCGTCGGGTGGTCACAGTGCTCTTCGGTGACCTCTCCGAGTTCACTTCCTGGTCGGAGGATCTCGACCCGGAACGCGTCGGCGCTGTCACCGACCGGGTGCTCGCCGCCCTCGCCGGTGCGGTGAAGACGTTCGGCGGGCACGTCGACAAGCTGACGGGGGACGGCATCATGGCCGTCTTCGGCGCCCCCGTTGCCCACGAGGACGACGCCGAACGCGCCGTCCGGGCCGCGCTGTCCATGCAACGGGCCGTCCGCCGGGTGCTCGACGACGAGCGGGGTGGCGGCGCGCCGCTCGGGCTGCGGGTCGGGCTTAACACCGGCGACGTCATCGCGGGCATCCAGGCCGCCATCGAGTACACGGTCATCGGCGACACGGTGAACACCGCGGCCCGGCTCGCCGACGCCGCAGCGGTCGGGGCCGTCTATGCCGGTGGACGCACCGCCGCGGCCACCAGGCACGTCGCTTCCTGGCGGGCGCTGCGCCCGCTGCGGCTCAAGGGCAAGCGTGAGCCGGTCGAGGCGTACGAGCTGCTGGGTCTGCTGGACGCGCCGGGCACCCGCTCGGGGCTCGGCGACGAGGCGCCGTACGTCGGTCGGGAGACCGAGATCGGCCGGGTCGCCGGCCGGCTCGCCGAGGTCATCGACCAGGGTGACCCACGGGTGCTGCTGATGACCGCCGAGGCGGGTATCGGCAAGTCCCGGTTCGCCGCAGAGGTGGAGCGCCTCGCCGCCGGTTACGACGTCGGTGCCGGCCGGTACGCGGCGCACACCGGAGCCCGGGTGCTCTCGGTGCGCTGTGCCGCGTTCGGGGAGCGGCGACGGCTCGCCCCACTGGCCGATCTGGTGCGGGCCGCCGTCGGTCTGCCCAGCGACGCGTCCACCGCGCTGACCCGCCCGGCCGTCGAGGAGCGGCTGCGCCGGCTCGGGCAGCGGCTCGCCCGCTCCGGTGCGGAGACCGCGCCGATCGCCACCGAGCAGCTGCTCGCCCTGCTCGGCTACGCCGAACTCCCGGCGCACGGCGGCACCGACAGCGGCGAGTGGGGCGGGTCGGGCACTCCGGCCGCAGATGCCGAGGTGGTGCCCAACGCGGTCGCTGACCTGCTCAGCGGGCTGGCCTCGGAGGCACCGCTGGTGATCGTTGTGGACGACCTGCACGATGCCACCGCCGAGACGATCAGTGCCCTCGGGTTGACCCTGTCCAGGCTCACCGGCCCGGTGCTGGTGCTGCTGCTCGGCCGCCCCGAGTTGGTGCGTACCGCCGGCGCGCTGACCCGGGTCGCGGACGCCGAGGTGCACTCGCTGCCGCCGCTGCGCGGTGCCGACGCGGCCCGGCTGCTCACCAGTTACCTCGGCGGCGGCAAGCTGCCACAGGCCGACGCCGACCGGTTGCTCGCCACCGCGCAGGGCAATCCGTTCTACCTGGCTGAGCTGGTCACCCTGCTGATCGAGCGGGGCGCGCTCACCACCGAGTCGGTGCGCGGCGCCGCGTCAGCGCGGGGTGCCGCGGCGGAGCGGCCCGGCTCCGGCGAGCGGGAGCCGAGCGGGGGGTCGGCGGGCTGGCGTCTGGTGCCGGGTTCGCTGGGCAGCCGGCTGCTCTCCCGGGACCTCGCCGCCGTGCTCGCGGCCCGGATCGACGCGCTGCCGCCGGACGCCCGTTCGGTGCTGCGCGACGCGGCGGTCACCGGTGACACGGTGCCGACCGGTGCCCTGGAGGCGATGCGGGAGCAGCGCGGTGGCCGCGACGGGCGGCCGTCGGCAGTGGTCGCCGTCGAGCTCGACCGGGCGGTCGAGGAGTTGCTGCAACGTCGGATGCTGCACCGCTCGCGTGCCGGCTACGCGTTCGCGACACCGCTCATGCGGGAGGCCGCGTACGCCGGGGTGAGCAAGGCCGAGTTGGCCGAGCGGCACGCCGCGTTGGCCCGCTGGGCGGCGCCGCTGGACGAGACCACTGTCAGCACGGTGGGCGGGTTCACCGACGAGGCCCGGGACGACTTCGTGGCGACGCACGTCGAGCGGGCCGCCACGCTCGCCGACGCGGTGAAGCTGCGCCCGGACGCGCCGGCCCGGGCGGTGGTTCCGCTCGGCATCGCCGCGCTCGGTCGGGCCGCCCGCCGGTCGCTGTCGGCCGGTGAGCCGGCAATGGCCGTCGAGTACGCCGAGCGCGCCACCGAACTGGCCCGCGACGGGGTGCCGGCAGCCGATCGGGTGGTGCACGCTCGGGCGTTGCTCCAGGTCGGCCGGGTCGGCGACGCGTTGGCGTACGCCGAGAAGATCGCCGCGAACGCGGGGGACGAGGCGACCCGGGTCAGTGCTCTGCTGCTGGCGGGGCAGGCCCAGGAGACCCTCGGTGACCAGGGCCGGGCGGTGACCGCCTGGCAGGAGGCGTTGCAGGTGGCCACCGAGGGGCGGCTGCCCACACAGCGCGCCACGGCGATGCGCCGACTCGGCATGGCCGATTTCGTGGCGGGGCGGCTGAGTCAGGCGAGCAGCCGGTTGGCGGCCGCGTACCAGGTCAGCCTCGGCGCGCAGGATCGACGCGGGCAGGCGTGGTCCCTGCAGAACCTGGCCTGGGTGACCACCACCCGGGGTGACTTCGCCGGCACCGACGCGGTGCTCGGCCGGGCCGCCCGGCTCTTCGCCGAGCTGAAGGACCCGTACGGGCGGGCCTGGCTGCGCGGCACGACGGCCTTCGCCCGGCTGCTCGCCGGTCGGCTGCGCGAGGCGTGTCGGATGGCGCAGGTGTTCCTGCCGTTCGGCGAGCGGGTCGGTGAGGCGTGGGCGGTGGGCACGTTGCGCGCTGTGGCGGCGTTCGCCACGGCCGAGCTGGGTGACCTGGCCGAGGCGGACCGGGAGGCCCGGCGGGCGTACCGGGAGTTCGCCGCCGCCTCCGACGACTGGGGGCGCGGGTTCGCCCTGGTGGTCCGGGCGGTGGTGGCGCGCGGCCTGGGCGAGCCGGAGCACGCGGCGGACCTGCTCACCGACGCCCTGGCGTACGCGGAGCGCACCTCGCATCCGCTGCTCACCGGGATGGCCGGGACACTGCGTGGCTTCGTCGCGTTGGACATGGGTGACTGCGAGACGGCCGAGCGGGTGGCCCGTTCGGTGCTGACCGCCGTGGAGCCGCACAACCCGCAGGCCCCGGCGCAGGTGGCGCCCCGGGTGTTGTTGGCGACGGCCCGTCTCGCCGTCGGCGACTCGGCGACAGCGGTCGGGCTGCTCGCCCCGGTGGCCACCGCGGCGGCGAACGCACCCTCGCTGCTCTTCTCCCGCCGCCAGACGATGGCCCAGTACGCTGCGGCGCTGCTCGCGCACGGTCAGCGGGAGCAGGCGTTGGACTGGGCCCGTCGAGCGGTCACCGCACCGGCCGAGGACGTGCGCAGTCAGGTGATCGCGGCGAGTGTGCTGGCCGAGGCGTTGGCTGCCTGCGGTCGTCCGGCGGAGGCGCTGTCCTGCGCGCAGGAGGCGGTCCGTCTGGCGTACGCCACCGAGCAACGCAGCGAACGCGCCGCAGCCGATGCCCTCCACGCCCGCCTGACCGCCCTGGTCTAACCCCCTTCGTCGCCGTTGATCATGAAGTTATTGCCCCGACACGCCGACGCGCAGGGCAATAACTTCATGATCAACGGCTTTGTGGCAGGGGGTGCAGGTTTTGCCGGTTCTGGGGATGTGGTTGGTCGGGGGGAGCGGCTAGCGTGTCACCACCGCGTACGGGTCCACAGTGGTGACCGTCGCCGTGCCTGGGGAGGCCCTTCATGAAGCTGCCGCGATCCATCGCGGGCTGGACCATCGCGGTCTTCGGCGTGTTGGCGCTGGTGATGGGCGCGGTTGGGCTGCTCTGGCCGGAGGCGCAGCTGCGCATGCTCGGCTTCGAGGTGCCGGCGACGCGGGCCGTCGGTGATCACACCGGGACGTTCCTGCTGGCGTCCTCGATGGCGGCGTTCAACATGGGCGTCTACTACCTGCTCGCCACTGTGACCGAGTGGCGGGCGTTCTACCGGTTCACGGTGGTCTTCCGGCTGGTCACGTTCACCGTGTTCACCATCGCGGTGCTGGCCGACATCGCTCCCGACCGGTTCTTCGGGGTGGCGGCGTGGGAAGGGCTGGGCGCCGTGGCCACCGCCATCGGTCTGCGTCTGGACGCCCGGCGGGGCATCCCGGCCGGCGGGGTCGGATCGTCCGAGGGTGCCGGGACGACTGCGGTCGCCGAGGAGGGTACCGGTCCCGCCGGTGCGGCTCCGGCGGACGCGGTGCGCTGAGCCATCGGTCGGGTTGGGTATTTTCGAGCGGTGACCGACACCCCGACCGGCGGCCTGCCAGTGCCGATCGTGCCCGGCCTGACTGATTTGCGGGTCTTTGCCCGGGGCGGGTACGCGACCGTCTACCAGGCCACCCAGATCTCGGTGGGTCGCGAGGTCGCCGTCAAAGTGGAGAACCGGACGCTGGACAGCGAGCGCGATCAGGCCCGCTTCCTGCGCGAGGCGCGGGCGGCCGGCCGGATGTCGTCCCACCCGCACGTGGTGGACCTCTTCGACGTGGGGGTCACCGTCGATCAGCACCCCTACCTGATCATGGAGCTGTGCGACGGCTCGTACGCCGAACGGATGCGCACCTCGCCGCTGGGCCCGGTGGAGGCCCGCGACCTCGGCATCAAGATCGCCGACGCGCTGGCCCACTCACACGCCGCCGGGGTGCTGCACCGGGACGTGAAACCGGCAAACATCCTGCACTCGCACTTCAACTCGGCGGTGCTCGCCGACTTCGGGCTCGCCGTCCTCGCCGAGCACCGGGACGCCTCGGTCACCCTGGAGGTGCTCACCCCGGCGTACGCGCCGCCGGAGATGTTCAGCCACAGCCCACCGTCACCGGCCGTCGACGTGTACGCGCTCTGCGCCACCCTCTACGCGGTGATGCACGGCCGGCCGCCGCGCTGGCAGTCCGAGCGCAACCCGAGCCTGGTCACAGTGCTGGAGATGTTCAACCAGCCGCTCCCCGCCCTGCCCGGGGTGCCCGACGAGCTGATCGACGTGCTGCGCGTCGGCATGGCGAACGATCCGGGAGAGCGTCCCTCCGCCCTGGAATTGCACGACCTGCTCACCAATCTGCCACTCGGCTCGCCGACGGCACCTGTCAGCGGCGCTCCGGTCAGCGGTGCCGCGACCCTCTCCGGCCCGTACGCGGCCAGCCAGCCGGTGCCCCGAGCGCCCATCGAGGACACTCAGCGAACCGTCCCCGCCGGTCGACGGTGGCGGCGCTGGCTCTTCGGCGGCGCCGGGGTGCTCGCCCTCGCTGCTTCCGCCACCGCCGGGGCCTGGGTCGCCGACCGGGCGCCACCACCCACCCCGTACCCGTCGGCCACCCAGATCGCCGCACCGGCGACCGGGCCGTTGCCCGGCTGCGCGACCGGCACCGGTGCGCCCACCGCCCTGCCCGAGGGTGCCCGCTGCCTGCCCGAGTTGGAGTGCTTCGGCCCGATGCGGATCCGCGGCAGCCGCGCCGAGGCGGCTCGGCTGTCCTGCGCCGGCCGACACACCTGGGAGACGTACGCCGAGGGCATCCTGCCGGTGTCGCTAGTCGGCGCCGACTACGACGAGGTGGCCGCCGCCGAGCCGGTGCGGCAGGTGTGCAGCGCCAAGACGTTCCGGTTGACCACCGGAATCGCCGAGGCGACCGGCTGGCACCTGGAGGTGCTACCGCCGGTCGACGGCAGCATCGACCGGACCTACCGGTGTCTGGCGGGGCGCGGTGCGGACGCGCTCTCCGCGCCCACGCTCACCGGCCGCTGAGCCCGTTCGACCCGCGTCGGCGGTCACGCACCGCACGCAACGCGTCCCTGGGGTCCAGGGCGTCGAGAGTGTCCGCGTCGATCCCGTACGGCATCAGCTCGGGCGGCCCGAGGACTGCCGACCGGTCCGCCGGCTCCGGATCGTCGACCTGACGGGCGGCGGAGACCGCGACCCCGGCGACCATCGTCATCAGCACGCAGAGCAGCGCGAGGACCACGCCGAGGAGGTCCTGTCGGCGCCACACGACCAGCATGACCAGCGGCGCAAGGGCTCCCAGCGCCGCGAGCACCGCCACCGTGCGCGCATCGGGTCTGGACAATCGGCTCACCCGTCCAGCATGTCGTGACGAGGCCGGCTGTCAACCGCAGAGCCGACCGCCGCGCCGATCGACGTCGATCCGAGCCCTCCACTCGACAGGACCCACCGCGCGCACACGGATTGGACAAGAACGGCTACTCTCAGTGTTCCGCAGGCCCTTCCGGTAGCGAGGTCGCCCATGAACCCAGGCAGTTCGCAGTCCCGGCTCCGCTCGGTCGCATCGACGCTGGCGGTCGCTCTCACCCTCGTGCTCGCCGCCGCGGCCGGTTGCGACAGCAGGCAGGAACCGGACCTGCCCTCCGTGCAGGAGAAGATGCGTGAGACACACATCTACGGTCAGTCGAAGCTGCGGATCGGTGTCGCCACGAACGAGCCGCTGATGGGTGAGTTGCGAAACGGTCAGCACGTCGGGTTCGACGTCGAGATCGCCAGGTACATAGCGGCCTCCCTCGGCTACGAGGGGGAACAGCGGCTGGAGTTCGTGTCCGTCGCCACCGAGGACCGCATTCCGTCGCTGCAAGGCGGCACCGTGGACCTGGTGGTGTCCAGCTTCTCCATGACCGAGGACCGTAAGCAACTGGTCAGCTTCGCCGGGCCGTACTTCGTCACCACGCAGGAGGTGATGGTGCCGGTGCGGCTCAAGGACAAGATCCGCACCATTGAGGATCTGCGCGACCCGGCGTACAAGGTCTGCACCAGCGGCGGATCCACCACCGAGGCTGAGTTGGAGAAACACCAGGTCAAGACGTTCGTCGTCAAGGACGTCGGCGACTGCGTCGATGGCATCCGGAAGGGGCGGTACGACGCGGTCAGCTCCGACGAGTCGATCCTCGCCGGTTTCCTGGCCAGCTTCCCCAAGGAGTTCGAGATCGTGGACATGCCGTTCGGCACCAGCGAGTTGCTGGGCATCGGCGTGCCGATCGGTGATCCCGCGCTGCGCGACCTTGTCGCGTTCTTCCTGCAGAAGAGCTACGTGCAGGGGCGCGACGGAGATGCCAGCCCCTGGCAGACCGCGTACAACCGGACCCTGGGCCCCTGGCTGAAGGCCGAGAAGCGCCAGCCGCAGCCGCTGGAGGTGCCGAAGCTTGTCGACTTCGACGACAAGGCGCCAGCGAAGTGAGCGCGGCCCCGACCGCCACCAGCGGCGACGGGCCGGTCCCGCCGCCGCGCACGTCAGTGCCCGCCGCCGACTCGCCGACAGTCGACGACACGGCGGCCGGCGCGGGCGGTGAGGTTGCCTGGCCGGCCGGAGTGCCTGTCGCCGAACCGGCCGAGCCGGTCGTCGCCGAGGTCGAGCCGGGGCGGGTCCGCTGGGATCCGGCGGAGCGGCGCGCCCGCGCCAGCCAGTCGTTCTGGACGGCAGTGGTGGGCGTGCCGGCGATCTTCTCGGTGCTCCGCCTGGGCGTGGAGGCCGGCGGGGAACTCCAGACCACGCTGCTGCTGGTGGCCAACGTGGGGCCGGTCAACCTGCTCGCCGGTTTCCTGACCACCGCCGCCCGGCTGCTCTCCACCGGTCTGGTCGCTGTCTTCGCGCTCGGTGCGGTGCTGGCCGTCAGCGCGGATCGACTTCCACCGGGCACCCGTCGCCGCCCGCTCTTCGCCCGCTGGGCCGACATCACCCCGGCCTGGGTGGTGCTGGCCAGCTTCCTGCTCGCCCTGATCACCTGGCCGTTGCTCTACCTGCCGTTGCTGTTGCCGGCGTTCGTGGCGGCGTTCCAACTGCGCCCGGCGCGGCTGCACGAGCGGGTGGTGCCTCGGCTGCTGCTGATCGGCGCGCTGCTCGCCGGGTACGGCTGGCTGATGCTGCCCACGATGCGCGACGCGATGCGGCAGGGCGACGAGTGGCTGGTGCTGGCGCTCATTGTGGTGCCCCCGCTGCTGGCCCTGTTCATCGCGGGGCCACTGCCGGGCCTGGTGATCCGGCCGCTGGCGTCGGTGACCGAGGTGGCGGTGCTCGCCACCCTGATCTGGGCCGCGGTGCCGGTGATCACCACACCGGTGTTGCCGCTGACCGTCACCACAGTGGGCCCGGAGAGCGGGCCCACCGAGGACGTACGCGGGCACGTGGTCACCACCGACGACGTCAACATGGTGATCCTTCAGGAACGGGGCGGCGTCAGGTACGTCCCGGTCGGCCTGGTCCGCGCCCAGGTGCTCTGCCCCAGCGAGGAGGAGTTGCCCCGCCACCAACTGCGCATCCACGACTTTCACGTCGAGGATTCCCTGTTGGAGGGCATGGGTCGTCGGGTCCGCCCGGTGCACCGCATCGACGCCGCCTGCCGTACCCCAGCCTGACGCCGTCGGGGTACGACTCCCGTATATACAGTCGCACTGTATATGCTGTGGCCATGGCGAAGGCTTCCATGCACGAGTCCACCTACCTGATCCTCACCGCGCTCGTCGAGGCCCCGCGGCACGGGTACGCCCTCCTCGACGAGGTCCGTCGAATCTCCGACGGGCGTGTCGACCTGCGCGCCGGCACCCTCTACGCAGCCCTCGACCGGCTACGAACCGAGGGCCTCGTCGACATCGAGCGCGAGGAGCAGGTGCAGTCCAGATTGCGCCGGTACTACCGACTCACAGCAGCAGGGGCACGTCGCCTGGCCGAGGAATCCGCGCGTCTGCGCAGCAACGCCGACGCCGCGAGCGTGCGACTACGCCGTGCCGGCCTCATCTTCGACGGCGGTGCGGCGTGACGCTGGAACACGGTTACCGGTCGCTGCTGGCCTGCTATCCCCGCGCCTACCGCCGGCAGTACGAGGACGAACTGATTGGTGTGCTGCTGGACGACGCGTCACCGGGCCAGCGCAGGCCTGCGGCGCGAGACGTGCTCGCACTGCTCGGCGGGGCGTTGCACGCGCATGTCCGCCAGGCTGGTGCCCGATTCTCGGGCGATGCGTGGCGGGAGGCGGCGCAGGCGCTCGGCCTGATCGCCGCGTTGATGCTGTTCGTGCGGGCCGCACGCGTTCCGGTGCTGCACCTGGCCATGTTCGCGGACAGCTATCCCGAGGGGTTGGGAGAGAAGTTTGTCCTCTGGCCGGTCGGTCTCGTGGCGCTGCTGTGGCTCACTGTGGCGGTGTCGGCCGTGTTCGGTTGGGGCCGGGCGGCAGCCGCGATCGCCGTCTGTTGCGCGGCGTTCGAGGTGGTGCGGGTCGCCGAGGACTACGGGCAATATTCCACTGTGCGCAATCTCTGGCCCGCCGTGCTCGCCGCGATGGTCCCGCTGCTGCTCGCCGTCCGCGCTCCCCGTTTCATGACGGCTGCCCTCGCGCCCTGGCGGCTCGGCACGCTGGCGGCGGCGACGCTGGTCAGCGTCGGTGCTCCGAGCATCGCCCAGGTGACTGGTGCTGATGACTCGACGACTCCGGTTCACGGCACGTGGGTCTTCACGGTCGGCGTCGGTCGGATCGAGGCAATCCTGCTGACGGCGGGCTACCTGCTCTTCGCCCTTGTCGTCCTGTCGACGCCGGCGGTGCTGCGGCGACGCCTGCTCGCACTGGTGGTTCCGGTGGGTGTCACGCTGCTGCTCACCCGGGTGGGCTTCGGCTCCGCGGGGACGTTCCGGGAGCGTTCCACCCACGACGGTGTCCTCGCCCCGCTCACGCCGACGCAGTGGCTGGTGCTGGCACTGGTGCCCACGCTGTTCTTCGCGGTGGCCGTGGCGATCCTGCACCACCGGGAGCGGCCGGGCAGCCAAGGGGGGTGAGGAGGGCTGCGCCAGTCAGCCGCAGCAAAAGATCGACTCGGTTTTCAGGAAGTCGGGGTGTCCGCTGGCCCTCGGACCCTCCGGAATCCACGAAACCGAGTCGACCTTGCGGCGAGGCAGGCAGGCGGCGCGGCCTGCCGGTCAGTACGACTTGTCCTGGCCGAGGACGTGCTGGGCCACGAAGTTGAGGATCATCTCGCGGCTGACCGGTGCGATCCGGCCGGCCCGGACCGCGCCGAGCAGGGTCGCCACCCCGTACTCGGTGGTCATGCCGGCCCCGCCGAGCACCTGCACCGCGGTGTCCACGGCGAGCGCGGCGGCCTCACCGGCCGCGTACTTGGCCATGTTGCCGGCCACCCCGGCCTCCAGGTCGCGGCCGGCGTCGTACAGGGTGGCCGCCTTCTGGATCATCAGGCGGGCCAGCTCCACCTGCACCGCCGCGTGTGCCAGCGGATGCGACACCCCCTGGTGCGAGCCGATGCTCCGACCACCCCAGACCTTGCGGGTGGCGGTGTACTCACTGGCCCGCTCGATGGCGTACCGGCCGGTGCCGGCGCCCATCGCGGCGACAGTGATCCGCTCCGGGTTGAGCCCGGCGAAGAGCGCCGGCAGCCCGGCGTCCAGCGACTCACCGAGCAGCGCGTCGGCGGGCACCCGCACGTCGTCCAGGTAGAGCAGGAACTGGTTCTCCGGGGACACGATCTCCATGTCCAGCTTGGACCGGGTCAGCCCGGCCGCGTCGGTCGGCACCAGGAACAGCGCCGGCTTCAGCTTGCCGGTGGAGGAATCCTCGGTACGCGCCACCACCAGCACGTGACCGGCCTCGTCGACTCCGGAGATGTAGCACTTGCGGCCGTTCAGCAGCCAGCCGTCGCCGTCGCGGCGAGCCACAGTGCCGAGGCGGTGGAAGTTGGAACCGGCCTCCGGCTCGGTGATCGCGAAAACGATCTTCTGGGAGCCGTCGGCGAGGCCCGGCAGGTGCCGCTTGCGCTGCTCCTCGGTGCCGTGCCGACTCAGCACTGTCGCCGCGATGGCGGGGGAGACCACCAGCAGCAGCAACGGGCAACCCGCCGCCGCCAGCTCCTCGCAGACGATGGCCAGCTCGGTGATGCCGCCGCCCCCGCCGCCGTACTCGGTGGGGATGTTGACCCCCAGGTAGCCGAGCCGTCCGGCCTCCGCCCACAACTCGGTGGTGTGTTCGCCGGCCCTCGCCTTCTCGACGAAGTAGGAGTGACCGTAGCGGCGGCCCAACGCCCGCACGGCGTCGCGCAGCTGGTCCTGCTCGGGGGTGAGGTCGAAGGTCATTGGGGGTCCTTTTCGTCGACAACTGCCAACACGGCGCCCGTCTGCACCTGGCCGCCGGTCGGCACCGGCAGTTCGGCGACCATGCCGTCGATCGGGGCGAGCACGGGATGTTCAAGCTTCATCGCTTCCAACGTGAGCAGCGGATCGCCGGCTGCCACCCGCTGGCCGACCTGGACGTGCACCCGGGTCACCACGCCGGGCAGCGGCGCGAGCAGCGACCCGGCCGCCACCGCCGCGGTGGGCAGCGGGAGACGCGGCAGCTCGGCCAGGCTCGCCGCGCCGTCCGGGCCGTCCACGAAGACAGCCGACCCCACCCGGTGTACGCGGTACGCGCGCCGAAGCCCGTCGACGTCGAGCACCACCCGCTCCGGGGTGGCCTCCACCAGCGTCACTGCCGGCGGCTTCGCCTCCGACGCCGCCGGGTCGCCGGGCGGCGCCGCTGACCAGTCGGCGAGTCCACCGGTCCGGTCCAGGCGGTAGCGGACCTCGATCTCGTCGCCGTTCGGCCCAGTAAAGCGGCTGACCTGCGCGACGGCGGGCACGTTGCGCCAGCCGGAGGGGAGCCCGCCCAACACCGGCGCGCTCGCTCGGCGCTGGGCCGCACCCGCCAGCGCGGCGGCCAGCGCGGTCAGCGGAAGCTGGTCGGCGGGCAGCAGTGGCGCGAAGACCTCCGGGTGCCGGTCCAGGAAACCGGTGTCGATCTCCGCAGCCGCGAACTCCGGGCTGCGCAGCACCCGGACCAGGAGATCGCGATTGGTGGCCACCCCGTGCAGCTCGGCTCGGGTCAGCGCGCCTGCCAGGGCCCGGGCCGCCTCGGCCCGGGTCGGCGCCCAGGCGATCAGCTTGGCGAGCATGGAGTCGTAGTGCACGCTCACCTCGGAGCCCGTCTCGACGCCGGAGTCCAACCGCAGTCCGGTGCGCTGGAGGCCACCGAACTCCCGGTCGACCCCCGGAATCGCGAACCGGCTCAGCACGCCGGTCGCGGGCAGCCAGCCCTGCGCCGGGTCCTCGGCGCACAACCGCACCTCGATCGCGTAGCCGCGTGCGCCCGGCTCGGGCAGGTGCTCCAGCAGTGGTACGCCCTCGGCGACGAGTAGTTGCCACCGGACCAGATCGAGACCGACGGGGACGGTCAGCTCGGTGACCGGGTGCTCCACCTGCAGCCGGGTGTTCATCTCCAGGAAGAAGAACTCACCGGTCGGGGCCAGCAGGAACTCCACGGTGCCAGCGCCCACGTAGTCGACGGCACGCCCGGCGGAGACCGCCGCCTCGTTGAGCGCCGGGCGCAGCTCCCCCGGGAGTACCCCGGGGGCCTCCTCGATGATTTTCTGGTGTCGGCGCTGGATCGAGCACTCGCGCACCCCGAGGGCGGCCACCGTGCCGTGCGAGTCGCCGAAGATCTGCACCTCGACGTGCCGGCCACGCTCGACGTACCGCTCGATGAAGACAGTGCCGTCGCCGAACGCGGCAGCCGCCTCCCGGCTGGCGCTGGCGACGGCCTCGGCCAGCTCGTCCGCGTCCCGCACGATCCGCATGCCCCGGCCACCACCGCCGGCGGACGCCTTGACCAGCACCGGGAAGTCGGTGACCTCGTCGGGGTCGGTCCAGCTCGGCAGCATCGGCACGCCCGCCTCGGCGAGCAGCGCCTTCGCCGCCAGCTTGTCGCCCATCGCGGCGATCACAGCGGCCGGCGGCCCGACCCAGGTCAGCCCGGCGTCGGTCACCGCCGCCGCGAACTCCGCGTTCTCGGCGAGGAACCCGTAGCCGGGGTGGACGGCGTCCGCGCCGCTGCGCCGGGCCGCGTCCAGGATCAGCTCCGCCCGCAGGTACGTCTCGGCCGGCGAACTTCCCGGCAGGCGTACGGCCAGGTCGGCCTCGGCCACGAACGGCGCGTCGGCGTCCGCGTCCGAGTGCACGGCAACCGTCTCCACGCCCATCGCGCGGCAGGTGGCGAAGACCCGGCGGGCAATTTCGCCCCGGTTGGCCACGAGCAGTCTGTTGATCATGGTCCCCTGAGCCTGCCTTTCGTTCGCGACTGCGGGACTCCGCCTCGCTGCGTTCCTCGCGCTCACGGCTTACATCCGGAAGACGCCGAAACCGTCGGCGCCCTTCACCGGTCCGTTGTGGATCGCCGAGAGGCAGAGCCCGAGGACGGTCCGGGTGTCCCGGGGGTCGATCACCCCGTCGTCGTAGAGCCGGCCGGAGAGGAAGAGCGCGCCGGACTGCGACTCGATCTGCTGCTCGACCATCAAACGCATCGCCGCGTCGGAGTCCTCGTCGTAGTCGCGCCCCCGGGCGGCAGCCGCCTGCCGGGCCACTATCGACAGCACCCCCGCGAGCTGCGCCGGGCCCATCACCGCCGACTTCGCGTTCGGCCAGGTGAACAGGAACCTCGGCTCGTACGCCCGGCCGCACATGCCGTAGTTGCCGGCGCCGTAGGAGGCACCCAGGTTCACCGTCAGGTGCGGCACCGTCGAGTTCGACACCGCATTGATCATCAGGGCGCCGTGCTTGATGATGCCGCGCTGCTCGTACTCGGTGCCCACCATGTAGCCGGTGGTGTTCTGCAAGAAGATCAATGGGGTGTCCGAGGCGTTCGCGAGCTGGATGAACTGGGCCGCCTTCTGCGCCTCCGCGCTGAATAACACCCCTCGGGCGTTCGCCAGGACCCCCACCGGGTACCCGTGCAGCTCGCCCCAACCGGTGACCAACGCGTCCCCGTACGCCGGCTTGAACTCGTCGAAGTCGCTGCCGTCCAGGATCCGGGCCAGCACCTCCCGAGGGTCGAACGGCACCTTCAGGTCGGCGCTGGTGATGCCGAGCAGCTCCTCCGGGTCGTACTTCGGTGGCTGCGGCACCGCCGTCCGCGGCGACGGGCCCTGCTTGCGCCAGTTCAGTCGGCGGACGCACTGCCGGGCCAGCCGGATGCCGTCCCGCTCGTCGGCGGCCAGGTAGTCGGCGAGCCCGGACGTGCCGGCATGCATCGCCGCGCCACCCAGCGACTCGTCGTCGGTGACCTCGCCGGTCGCCATCTTCACCAGCGGCGGACCGGCCAGGTACACCTGTGACCGGTCCCGAATCATGATCACGTGGTCGGACATCCCCGGCACGTACGCGCCACCGGCAGTGGCGTTGCCGAAGACCACGCTGACGGTGGGGATGCCGGCCGCCGAGAGCCGGGTGAGGTCACGGAACACCCGACCACCGGGGATGAAGATCTCCGCCTGGGTGGGCAGGTCCGCCCCGGCGGACTCCACCAGATTGACCATGGGCAGCCGGTTGGCCAGGGCGATCTCGCCTGCCCGCCGGGTCTTCGCCAGCGACCACGGGTTGACAGCGCCGCCGCGTACCGTCGGGTCGTTGGCGACGATCAGGCACTCCACCCCCTCGACCACCCCGATGCCGGTGACCACGCTGGCCCCGACCGGGAAGTCCGAGCCGTACGCGGCGACCGGCGACAACTCCAGGAACGGGCTGTCGGCGTCCACCAGCAGCTCGATCCGCTCCCGGGGGAGCAGCTTGCCGCGCGCGTGGTGCCGGGTCACGTACTTGTCGCCACCACCCGCCCGCGCCTGGTCCAGCGCGGCGTCCAACTCGGTCAACCGCTCCAGCAATGCCGCCCGGTTCGCCAGGTACGAGGCCGCGGACGGGTCGACAGCGCTGTCCAGTGTGGTCATAGACCCATGCCTTTCGCGATGATCTCGTTCATGATCTCGGTGGTGCCGCCGCCGATGCCGAGGATCCGCGCGTCGCGGTAGTGCCGCTCCACCTCGGCGTCGCGCAGGTAGCCGAAACCGCCGTGCAGCTGCAACGCCTGGTCGACGACGTGGTCGCAGGCGGCCACCGCCATGTTCTTGGCCATCGCCACCTCGGTCACGACCGGCTCGCCGGCAGCCACCCGGTTGGCCACCTCGTGCACGTACGACCGGGCCGCCTCGGCCCGGGTGTGCATCTCGGCCAACCGGTGCCGGATCAGCTGCCGGCTGGCCAGCGGACGCCCGAAGGTCTCCCGGTCCCGGCACCAGCGCACCGCCAACTCGACGCAGCGCTGCGCTGTCGCGTACGCCTGGGTCGCCAGCGACAGCCGTTCCGCCGCGAAGTGCTGCATGATCGCCAGGAAGCCGGTGTTCTCCGCACCGATCCGGTTGGTCACCGGCACCCGCACGTCAGCGAAGGACAGCTCGGCGGTGTCCGAGCAGTGCCAGCCCAGCTTCTCCAACCGGCGTCCCACAGTGAACCCGGGCGACCCCTTGTCGATGACCAGCAGGGTGAGTTCACCGCTGCCGGGGAAGTCGGTACACACCGCCGTTGTCACGAAGTCGGCCCGGTGCCCGCTGGTGATGTACGTCTTCGACCCGTTCACCAGGTAGTGGTCGCCGTCGCGGCGGGCGGTGGTGCGGATGCCGGCAACGTCCGAGCCGCCGTCCGGCTCGGTGATGGCCAGCGCGCCAATCATCGTGCCCGACAGCGTGGGCCGCACGTACCGCTCGATCAGGCTGTCGTCGGCCGGGGATGAGACGCCACCGAGCCGCCCGCCCAGCGAGCCACCGGTACGGGCACCGGCCGCCGCGACCATGTGCGGTAACGCGATCCCGTGCGTGAACAGGGCCGCCACCAGCCCGGACGAGCCACCGGAGCGGATCAGCTCCTCGGTCACGATGATCGAGTCGAGTAGGTCACCGCCGCTGCCCCCCACCGACTCCGGGAAGCCGATGCCGAGCAGGCCGAGCTTCGCGGCGGTCGCGTGCAGCGTCCGGGGCACCTCGCCGGCCCGCTCCCAGTCGTCAAGGTGCGGCAACACCTCCCGGGTCACGAACGCCCGGGTCAGCTCGCGTAATTGCCGGCGCTCCGGGGAGTCCACGATGCTCATCGGGACGCCCCGGTCGGTAGGTCGGCCGGCAGGTCGACGATCCGGGCGCGCAGCAGCTCGCCGAGTGCCTTGGCCTGCGGGTCGAACCGGGTGGACGCGGCCACCCCGGCGCCGAGCAGGCCCTCGATCACGAAGTTGACAGCGCGCAGGTTCGACAACTCGTAGCGCCGCACCGACAGCGGTGCGGTCTCCGGCACCAGCTCGGCCAGCCGTTCGACTGTCAACCAGGTCCGCAGCCACGCGTACCCGGCGTCGGAACGCGCCCAGACACCGAGGTTGGCGTCGCCGCCCTTGTCTCCGGATCGTGCGCCGACCACCTCGCCGAGCGCCCCGCGCCGGGTCGGGCCGTCGACAACCGCGTCGCCACCCGCTGTCGAGTCGTCCTGCGAGGTGCTGGCGGTGCGGATCGGCGGGGCGATCGGCACCCGCTCGCCGCCGGGTAGCACCGCGACGTGCGCCACCGCGTCCTGCGGCACCGCGTCGGCGGTGAAGACGCCGTACGGTGTCGCGTCGCCCGGCACTGTGGTCAGCGTGCAGCCCGGGTACGAGGCCAGGGCCAACTCCACAGCGGCGGCGGAGAAGGCCCGCCCGGCCCGCGCCTTGTCGCCGTCCCGCAGGTGTACGTGCAGCAGGGCGCTGGCTGCCTCGGTGTCGGCGGCGTCCGGATGGTCGGTCCGGGCGAGGGTGAACTCCAGCCCGCCAGTGCCCACCGCCTCCTCGATCTGCCCCCGGACCAGTGCCGCCTTCGCCTCGATGTGCAGACCGCACAGGACGAAAGTCATCGAGTTGCGGAAGCCGCCGAGGTTGTTGACGCCCACCTTCAGCGTGGGAGGCGGCGGCGTGCCCCGCACGCCGGAAACCCGGACCCGGTCCGCCCCCTCGGGGCGAAGCGTCGCAGTGTCCAGTCGGGTGACCACGTCCGGTCCGAGGTACGCGGGCCCGCCGATCTCGTAGAGCAGTTGGGCGGTGACGGTCTCCACTGTGACCGCGCCGCCGGTGCCCGGATGCTTGGTGAGCACCGATGAGCCGTCGGCGTGCACCTCGGCGATCGGGAACCCGGGCCGGTGGCCGCCGTCGGGCAGCTCGGTGAAGAAGCTGAAGTTGCCGCCGGTGACCTGCGCGCCGCACTCGACGAGGTGCCCCGCGACGGTGGCCCCGGCCAGTTCGTCGAGGTCGTCGCGGCCCCACCCGTACCGGGCGATGGCCGGGCCGACCACCAGCGACGCGTCGGTGACCCGGCCGGTGACCACCACGTCCGCGCCGGCGTCGAGACAGGCGGCGATCCCGAACGCGCCGAGGTAGGCGTTCGCGCTCAACGCGTCCGGTCGCTGGATCGTGTCACCCTCGACGTACCCGACCCGGGTCGGTAGGCCGAGCCGGTGGGCGAGCTTCTCGATGGCGGCGGCCAAGCCGGCCGGGTTCAGCCCGCCGGCGTTGGTCACGATCCGCACCCCTCGGTCGAGGGCGGTGCCGAGGCAGGTCTCCAGTTGCCGCAGGAACGTCTTCGCGTAGCCCAGGTCGGGGTCGCGCATACGGTCCCGGGCCAGGATCAGCATGGTCAACTCAGCGAGGTAGTCGCCGGTCAGCACGTCCAGCTCACCGCCGTCGAGCATCTCCCGCCAGGCGGTGAACCGGTCGCCGTAGAAGCCGGAGGCGTTGCCGATGCGGATCATGTCCCTGCCCCGATTCCGCCGTCCGGCCGCCGTCCGTCGCCCGGCGGCCCGGCGAAGGCCTGCGCCACGTCGAGCCATTCGTCGGCGACCGACCCGGTGGCGACCAGAGCGAGGTCCGCGCGGTTTCTGCGTTGGGTGACCAGCAAGCAGAAGTCCCGAGCCTGGCCGGTGACCCGGTCGGTGGCGTCCGCCGGACCCCAACTCCAGGCCTCCCCGCCGGGCCCGACCAGCTCGACCCGGACCGGCGCCGTCGGTGCCTCCCGGCCGTGCGCGGCGAAACCGTGTCCGAGGGTACGCACACCCAGGTGCGCCACGTGCCGGAGCCGGTCGCTGTCGGGGCGGACCACGTCGAGGGCATCGGCCACGTCCGCGCCGTGCGCCCAGGTCTCCATGATCCGGGCGGTGGCCATCGAGGTGGCCGACATTCGGGTGCCGTACCAGGGCAGTTTGCCGCCGGCCGGAACGGCGGCCAGCGCGTCGACGAGCGCGGTTCGCCCGGCCCGCCAGCGGGCGAGCAGCTCGGCCGGCGGGGCGAGGAACTCCTCGGCGCCGACGTCGACGAGGCGGGTCACGTCCGGCGCTGCGGTGACCGTCGCGTAGAACGCCTCGGGATCGGTCGCGGCCAACAGCGCGACGTGATCGGTCCAGGCGAGGTGGGCGATCTGATGCCCGATGCTCCAGCCCGGGGCCGGGGTCGGCCTCGCCCAGTCGGCAACGGGTAGTGGCGCTACCAGGGCGTCCAGCTGGGCGGACTCGTCGGCCAGGTCCGTGAGCAGGTCGCTGAGGTCGACCATGGTGCCTCCGGTCGGTGGTGGCCGGTGCGGCCGGCGGTCAGGGCGTGAGCAGGGTGGCGAGCTGGCGCTTCCAGGTGGTCAACAGGGCGGCTCGACGGGCGGAGTCGTCGCTGAGCAGGTTGGCCACCCCGAGCCCACGGAGCAGATCGAGCGTGGCCTGCACCGCTTCGCGGACACCGGGTCGACGTTCGTCGACACCGAGCAGGGCGACTGTGAGCCGGTGCATCTCCCGCCCGACCGTCGCCTCCAACGGCACCAGGGCGTCCCGCAGTTCCCGATCGGTGCGGGCGGCGACCCAGAGCTCGAGCGCGGCCACGAACAGCGGCCCGGTGAACGCCACGGCGAGCAGGTCGACGACCCGGTCCAACCGCTGCGGGCCAGCCGGCAGCGCCTCGGCCTCGGTGCGCAACTCGTCGGCCCGGCGCTCGGCCAGATGGGCCACCGCGGCCGTCACCAGCGCCGCCTTCGTCGGGTAGTGGTGCAGCTGTGCCCCACGCGAAACACCGGCCCGCGCCGCGACGACTGTGGTGGTGGTGCCGGACCAACCGTGCTCGATCAGGCAGTCGACTGTCGCCTCCAGCAGTCGGGCCTGGGTGGCGCGGCTGCGTTCCTGCTGCGGGACACGCGTCGATGCGGTGGGCACTGAGACAGCCTGCTGCCTACGAAACAAACAGTCAAGACTGACTTTTTCCAAGCCCGCGACGCTCGGGTGGGCTCGCGGTGCGGCGGCGCGAGAGGTTGGCTTGGGTTGCTGGTCTCCCTATGGAGCTGATGTCACAAACGAATCGCCCGTCGATCGCGTCCGTCGATCGCGTCCGTCGACCGCGTCCGTCGACCGCGTCCGTCGACCGCGTCCGTCGATCGCGTCCGTCGATCGCGTGCGGGGATCGGCCTGCCAATCACCTACTGCTGATGCCGCAAACGATTCAGCTCCAAAGGCTCCCTGACCGGTATCCCGCCCGCCGCCCGCCCGCCGCCCGCCGCCCGCCACCCGCTCGCCACCCGCCCACCTCCCGACCGGCGGCCACCTCCCGACCGGCGGCCACCTCCCGACCGGCGGCCACCTCCCGACCGGCGGCCACCTCCCGACCGGCGGCCACCTCCCGACCGGAGGCCGGCTCAGCGGCCGTCGCGGGGGCCGAAGGCGGTCAGCGCGTCGGCGTCGCTGTGCCGGGAGCGCAGGTACTCGTCGGCCCAGGCTGCGGCGTCGGGGAAGGTCGATTCGGCAGCCACCCGAGCGCAGGCGGCGTCCACGTCGAAGGCGGTGCGGCGCAGTTGGACGCCCGGCCCGAGCAGCGCCCACCACGCGCCCGCGCCCCCGTACGGCATGCCGATGCTGCCCGGGTTGACCACCAGACGCCGGTCGACCAGCCGGGTGAACGGCATGTGGGTGTGGCCGCAGACCACCGTGGTGATCTCGGCGGACAGGCCATCGAACACCTCCGCCCAGCGCGCCATCCGGGAGTCGACGAGCACGACCTCCTCGTCATCGCGGGGCGTGGCGTGGCAGAACAGCGTCGGCCCGAGGCCGTCGATCTCCAGCGTCGCCGTCGTCGGCAGCGCGGCGAGCCGGGCGACCTGGTCGTCGCGCAACTGCCCGGCGGCCCAGTTCGACACCTCGATCGACGCCGGGCGGCCGGCCCGGGCCTCGACCAGCTCGCGTTCGCAATTGCCGCCGACCCAGCACACCCGGTCTCCCAGCTCGGCGAGCACGTCGAGCACCTCGACCGGTTGCGGGCCGGCGGCGATGTCCCCGGTGAGCACGATCAGGTCTGCGGCGGCGACGTCCGGCTCGGCCAGTACGGCCTCCAGCGCCGGCAGGACACCATGGATGTCGGAGAGCACCGCAACTCGGTTCATCATGGGCCCCACCCTCACCAGGGGCACCGCCTCCGCACCAGCGATTCTGCGTCAGGCAGACGGCAAACATCCCCGCCCACCGTCGGTGACGGCAGGCGGGGATGTCTGGTGCTGCTCAGACGCGGGCGCGACGGGCCAGGCGCTCCGGGTCCAGGATGATGATGCTCTTGCCGTCCAACCGCAGCCAGCCGCGCGAGGCGAAGTCGGCCAGCGCCTTGTTGACCGTCTCCCGGGAGGCGCCGACGAGCTGGGCGATCTCCTCCTGGGTGAGGTCATGGGTCACCCGCAGAACGCCGCCGTCGCGGGTGCCGAAGCGGCCCGCCATCTGGAGCAGGTTCTTGGCGACCCGGCCCGGCACGTCCGTGAAGATCAGGTCGGCGAGCGAGTCGTTGGTCCGGCGCAGCCGCCGGGCGAGCACCCGGAGCAGCTGCTCGGCGATCTCCGGGCGGTTGTTGAGCCACGGCCGCAGCGCCTGCTTACGCAGCCGCACCAGCCGGGTGTCGGTCACCGCGGTGGCGGTCGCCGTACGCGGACCCGGGTCGAAGAGCGACAGCTCACCGACCATGTCCGACGGCCCCATCACCGCGATGAGGTTTTGCCGGCCGTCCGCTGCGCGGCGACCAACCTTGATCTTCCCGGACAGCAGGATGTAGAGGCTGTCACCGGGCTCGCCCTCATTGAAGACGATCTCGCCCTTGCGGACCTCGATCGTCTCCATCTCCTTGGCAAGCGCCTCGGCAGCTTCCGGGTCAACACCCTGGAAGATCCCGCTGCGGGCCAGTACCTCGTCCATTGCGCACCTCCGGTTGCGCGTGCCGTCCGTCGGCCGGGGCCGCCGTCCGCTGATCCCCTCGCGCGCCGCCAAGTCTAGGCGCACGTGAGCATGAATCAGAGGTCGCCCCTGGAATCGTGATCGCAGGGCGTAACCTGCCCGACGTGCTGAACGAGCCGACTCTGACCAGCCGCGCCGAGGACGGGCGGCACGTCCCGCTGCTCGTCTGGCGCGCGGACGTGCCCCTGCGGGCGGTCAGCAGCGCTCCGCTGGGCGGTGGCATCGGGGTCCGGCGGTGGGTGTTGAACGCGACGGTACCGATGTCGTACGACCGGGAGGACCCGGCGGCGCACCTGGCCTCGCTCGCCGCCGAGCTGGCCCTCGACGGGCCCGGGATCGGTCTGCTGACCGGCGTCGATGTGACCGAGGTGGTGGCGCGAACCGACGCCGGGGTGCGGGCCTGGGCGACCGTCGGGCTCGGCACGCCGGTGCCCGCGGCCGCGCCGACGCCGGCCGCGCTCACCCAACACGTCGGCACAGTCAACATCGTGGTGTACGTGCCGGCCCGGCTCGCCGACTCGGCGCTGGTCAACGCGGTGGCCACCGCTACCGAGGCGAAGACCCAGGCGATCACCGAGCTGGGGGTGCCGGGAACCGGCACGCCCACCGACGCGGTCACAGTGCTCTGCCCGGTGGACGGGCCGGAGGCCGCGTACGGCGGACCGCGCTCCACCTGGGGCGCCCCGCTCGCCCGAGCGGTGCACGCGGCGGTGCTCGCCGGTGGTTCCCGGCCGGTCGTGCCGTGGTCCGACCAGCTCACTGGCGCAAAGTCCACCCGATCGGCTGTCGTTGGCGTGTTTAACGACCGGTAGGGTCGCGGGCGATGTACGCTCCCGCCCCCCTCGCGTCCCGCCCGCGCCGCCGCGTCGCCCTCGGCCTCGCCGCGCTGCTGGCTGCCCTCCTCGTGGCCGGCTGTGCCGACCCCGGTGGTGAGGCACCCGTCTGGCAGCCCGGCGCGGGGGGTGGTGGCACCGGCGCGCCGGTCTCCACCGCCGGCCCGAAGGCCACCGGGTCCGCGTCGTCCGGTCAGGGCGGCGCGATCTCGCTCTCCGCCACCGGCGACATCATCATGGGCAACGCGCCCGCTCGGCTGCCCGCCGCCGGCGGCAAGGGCTTCTTCAACTCGGTCACCGCGGCGCTCAAGGCCGACCTGGTGATGGGCAACTTGGAGGAGCCGCTGACTGTCGACACCGGCACCGGAAAGTGCGGGGCGAACTCCACCCGCTGTTTCCAGTTCCGCGCCCCGCCGGAGTACGCCGCCCACCTGCGCGACGCCGGCTTCGACGTGCTCAACCAGGCCAACAACCACGGCTACGACTACGGGCCCAAGGGCTACGAGAACACCCAGAAGGCGCTGAAGAAGTACGACCTGGAGCACACCGGCGCACCGAACGAGATCACGGTGGTCGACGTCAAGGGCGTCAAGGTCGCCGTCGCCGGGTTCTCGTCGTACGTCTGGTCCAACAGCCTCGTCGACATCGACAAGGCGAAGGCGGTGGTCGCCAAGGCCGCCACCATGGCCGACCTGGTCGTGGTGCAGGTGCACATGGGTGGCGAGGGCGTCGACAAGACCCGGGTGAAGCCGGGCACCGAGATGTTCCTGGGCGAGAACCGGGGCGACCCGGTGAAGTTCTCGCACGCCATGATCGACGCTGGCGCCGATCTGATCGTCGGGCACGGCCCGCACGTGTTGCGCGGGATGGAGTTCTACCAGGGGCGCCTGATCGCCTACAGCCTGGGCAACTTCGCCGGCGGCGGCAACTCGCTGAGCAACGCCGGTCGCCTCGGCTGGGGCGGTGTGCTGAAGGTGTCGCTCAAGCCGGACGGCAGTTGGGCCGGCGGCTCGTTCACCTCCACGTACATGAACTCGGCGGGCAAGCCGACGATGGACCCGGACGATCGGGGCCTGGGCCTGGTCACCGAGTTGAGTCGCGCCGACTTCCCGAAGGGCGGCGCTCGCCTCGACGGGCAGGGGAAGATCTCGGCGCCGACCGCCGGCTGACCCGACGAGAAGCGTCCGGGGTGCGACGTAGGCTGACCGTCGTGACCAGTAGCCCTCCCGGTGCCAGCGAGACCGATCTCGGGCGCAAACGCCGTGCCCGCAAGATCGGCCGGGTGCTGGCCGAGACGCATCCCGACGCGCATTGTGAGCTGGACCACTCCAATGCGCTGGAGTTGGCCGTCGCCACGATCCTGTCCGCGCAGTGCACTGACAAGAAGGTCAACGAGGTCACCCCGAAGCTCTTCGCCCGCTACCCGAGCGCTGCCGCGTACGCCTCCGCGGACCGGGGCGAGATGGAGGAGCTGATCCGGCCCACCGGCTTCTACCGCAACAAGACCGACTCACTGCTCAAGCTCGGTCAGGCCCTCCTCGACCGGTACGACGGCACGGTCCCGGGCCGACTCGTTGACCTGGTGACGCTCCCCGGCATCGGGCGCAAGACCGCCAACGTGATCCTGGGCAACGCCTTCGACGTCCCGGGCATCACAGTCGACACGCACTTCCAGCGGCTGGTGCACCGGTGGCGGCTGACCACCGAGACCGACCCGGTCAAGATCGAGCACGCGATCGGCGCCATGTACGACAAGCGCGACTGGACCATGCTCTCGCACCGGATCATCTTCCACGGGCGACGGGTCTGCCACGCCCGCAAGCCGGCCTGCGGCGCCTGCACGCTCGCGAAGCTCTGCCCTTCGTACGGCACCGGCCCGACCGAGCCGGCGGCCGCCGCCAAGCTGCTCAAGGGCCCTCGGGCGCGTGACCTCGCGGTGGCTGCCGGGGTCGATCCGGAGCTGGTCCCGGCACAGGCGATCACGGCGGAGGTGCCGTGAACCGCCGACGCGTCGCCCTCGCCGTCCTGCCGCTGCTGCTGGCGGTCACGGGTTGCACCAGCGGCGCGGCCGACGACGAGCCAGCCCCCCGGCCGGCCGCTGCTGAGCGTCCGTCCCCGTTCCGGGACTGCGCCGCGCTGAGCACGGCACCCACTGCCGCGGCACAGGGCTCCGGCACGGCGACCCCGGCAACGACGGTCCCGGCGTCGCCCGGCTCAAGCCCGACGGCCCCCGGAACGCCCGCCCCGACGGCCCGCGCCGCTGGCGGGTCGGCGCTGCCGGAGCTGACGCTCTCCTGCTTCACCGGCGGTGCACCGGTGGTGCTGCGGGAGGTGGCCGGGCCGGCGGTGATCAACGTGTGGGCTTCCTGGTGCCCGCCGTGCCGCAAGGAGCTGCCCGCCTTCCAGCGCCTCAGCGAGCGGGCCGCCGGTCAGCTCCAGGTGGTCGGGGTCAACAGTCGGGACAGCCGGGGCGGCGCCCAGTCCATCGGGGAGGACTTCGGCGTCCGGTTCCCGATCCTTGTGGACCAGGGCGAGGCGCTACAGCGCGAGCTGAAACGCAACGCGATTCCGCTGACCCTCTTCGTCGACGCCGACGGTCAGCTCCGGCACATCGACGCCAGCGGCGCTCTCGACGACGCGAAGCTCGCCAAGCTGGTCGGCCAGCACCTCGGCCTGGCGGTGTCGGCGTGACCCGTCGGCCCCCCGACTGGATCGAGCCGTTGCTGACCCGGCTGGGCACCGCCCGCGCCGAGGACTTCACCAGGCTGGTCACGCCCGCCGAGGGCGGTCGGGAGAGCGCCGTACTGGTGCTGCTCGGCGAGCAGCCCGGCGCGGGCCCCGACGTGCTGGTCCTGCAACGCGCCGCGACCCTGCGCAACCACGCCGGCCAGCCCGCCTTTCCCGGTGGTGCGGCCGACCCGGAGGACGCCGACGTCCGCGCCACCGCCCTGCGTGAGGCGAACGAGGAGGTGGGCCTCGACCCGGCCAGCGTGACAGTGCTGGCCGAGCTGCCGAAACTGTGGATCCCGGTCAGCGACTTCGTGGTCACGCCCGTGCTGGCCTGGTGGCACGACCCGCACCCGGTGCACCCACGGGAGCCGGCCGAGGTGGCTCACGTCGCCCGCCTGCCGGTCAGCGAGCTGGTCGATCCGGCCAACCGACTGTTGGTCCGGCATCCGAGCGGCTGGATCGGGCCGGCGTTCTCGGCGCGCGGGATGCTCGTCTGGGGCTTCACCGCCGGGGTGCTCGCCACCCTGCTCGAAATGGGCGGCTGGGCCCGTCCGTGGTCGCGCGGCCGGGTGGTGGAGCTTCCGCCGACCGGTGCCACACCGGCCCCATCCGCCGGCACCGACGAGGCTGACGAGAACGCCCTGCGCTGACCGCACGGTCACCATCCGCAAGCGATGGTCATCCGGTGGGCACACTGCCCGTACGCTTGACCCGTGTCCGTCGTGGATCTCGTCCTGCTGCTGCTCATGCTCGTGTTCGCGATCAGCGGATACCGCCAGGGTTTCGTCATCGGCGTCACGTCGTTGTCCGGCTTCTTCCTGGGTCTGCTGCTGGGTCTCCAGCTCGGGCCGCTGTTCGCCAGACAGTTCGTCGACGCCGGCACCCGTGTGCTGATCTCGCTGGTGGCCATCTTCGGGCTGGCAGTGGTCGGGCAGGCACTCGCCGGTTGGCTCGGCTCGCACCTGCGTAAGACGATCACCAGCGACGTTGGTAAACGGGCCGACGACGTCGGTGGGGCACTCGTCTCGCTGTTCGCGGTGCTCCTGCTCGCCTGGCTGGTCGCCGTGCCGCTCGGCTCGTCCTCGGTGCCCTGGCTCGCCGCCTCGGTCCGCAACAGCGCGTTGATCACGGTGGTCAACCAGGTCCTGCCGGAGCAGGCCCAGCAGCTGTCCACGGCGCTGGAGGACACCGTCGACACCGACGGGTTCCCGGACGTCTTCGGTGACCTCGCGCCCACCCGGGCCCGGCAGGTCGATCCGCCCGACCCGGCTCTGGCCGGCTCGCAGGTGGTGGTCAGCGGTCAGCAGTCGGTGGTGAAGGTGCTCGGCTCCGCGCCCAGCTGCTCACGCCGGATCGAGGGTTCCGGCTTCGTGTACGCGGACGACCGGGTGATGACCAACGCGCACGTGGTGGCCGGCACCCGCTCGGTCGCGGTGGAGCTGGGCGGCGAGCGGTACGACGGCAAGGTGGTGGTCTACGACCCGAACCGGGATCTGGCGGTGCTGCTCGTACCCGGGCTGCCCGGGCCGTCCCTGCGGTTCGCCGCCGGCAACGCGGGCAGCGGCTCCGACGCCATAGTGCTCGGCTTCCCGCTCGACGGTCCGTACAACGCGCAGTCGGCGCGGGTCCGGGACGTCGACCGGATCAAGGGACCGGACATCTACTCGTCCAGTGAGGTGACCCGGGAGATCTACACGATCCGGGCGCTGGTTCGCAGCGGCAACTCGGGCGGTCCGCTACTCTCCGCCAACGGCCTGGTGCTCGGCGTGATCTTCGCGGCGGCGTCCGACGACCCGAACACCGGCTTCGCCGTGACGGCGGCCGAGGCCCGACCGGTGGCGCTGGCCGGTGCCGAACGCAACCGGCAGGTCGCCACCGGTGAGTGCACCTGAGCGTCGCTGCGCGCCCAGCTCAGCCCTGAGCCGGCAGGGGGCGACGCCCGACGGTCGGTAGCTTCGCCCGTCCCCACCGCAGCCCCCGGTCCAGCACGGCACGGGCCATGATCGCGACGCACGTGCCGCCGTTGAGGAATGACGCCACCACGTCGCTCGGGTGGTGCATTCCCCGGTACATCCGGGTCACCGCCACGCCCAGCGGCACCATCAGCAGCAGCGTCCACCAGGCGACCTTCGCGCCGGTACTCCGGGCCCGCAACGCCAGCAGCACGGCGATGCCGACGTAGAGCGCCACCGCCGCCGAGGTGTGCCCGGACGGAAAGCTCGACGTCGGTGGCGAGACGTCCATGTGCTCCACAGCCGGCCGCCGTCTGTCGATAGCCAGCGTGGTCAGCAGGAACACCAGTGCCTGGGCGGTCACCGCCGCGCACAGGAACAACGGCTCGCGCCAGCGCTTCAGCCAGAGCCGCAGCGCCAGCGCCACCAGCACCGTGACCGCGACGACCATCTGGGTGCTGGCCAGCGTGCTGAACACCAGCGAGACGTTGTTCCAGTCGCCGGTGCGGTCGGCGGCCAACTCCCGGTTCACCGCGTCCTCCACGGTGAACGGCCAGGTCCGGGCGAACACCCGGGTGACCAGCACCCCGAGCAGCACCATGAGCCCGAGCAGGAGGGACACTGGCAGCAGCACCCGCCGGACGATCTGGACCACGGTCTCGGACATGAACCGGCCAGTACCCGGCCGGCCGCGTCGTCACTCCTCAGGCTGCCCCCGGATGCCGCTCGACCTCGGGAGCGATGCCGTCGCGGGTCGGTCGGACCGGCCGGAGACCGGTGTGTGCCCGCCAACTGGTGAACGCGGCGGTGGTAGCCGCGACCACCGCCACACCGAGCAGCCATCCACCCACCACGTCACTGGTGAAGTGCACGCCCAACGTCACCCTGCTCAGCCCGGTCACCACAGTGAGCAGGACCGCCGCCACCCAGAGCGCGGCCCGCGCCACACCCCGCCCGGCGTACGGCAGGAGCACCAGCAGCAGCACCCCGGCGGCCAGGGTGGCGTTCAGCGCGTGCCCGGAAGGGAACGAGTAACCGGCGGCCCGAGCCACCGGGTCCAGCAACTCCGGCCGGTCCCGGCCGACCAGCAACTTGAGCAGCGGACCGATCAACCCGCCGACGACCATTGTGGTGGCCGCCCAGAGGGCCAGCCGTCGGGCTCCCCGGCGCAGCAGCAGGACCACCAGGAGCAGGGCGACGGCGCGCAGTGGCATCGGTGCGAACACCTCGGTCCAGACCCGCATCAGCATGACCCAGGCCGGGTGATCCTGGGCGTAGCCGTGCAGCGCGTCGGTGACCGCCGTGTCCAGCCGGTGCAGCGGTGCCCAGGCGCCGAGCACCAGCAGTGTGAGCAGCGCGAACGGCACCAGCACCAGGAACGCCGCCGAGGCGGCGAGAGTGAGCCGCAGACCCAGCGCGTGGTCCGGGTCGAATCGGCGGTGCCGCCAGGACGGCTGGCCGGTGGGGGCGAGGGTGGGCGGCCGGTGCGTACTCATGGGTCCGTTCTACCCGGCCGGGCGGCCGGTCAGGCCTGCCGGCCGGTCACGGTCAACGGGTCCGCTGACGCAGCCGGCGCACCATAAGGGCCGCGCCGGCGACCAGCGCGACGAGGAGCACGACAGTGGTCCACAGCTGCTCCGGCGCGGAGGTGTCCTGACCGCCTGCCGCCCGAGCCGTCCAGCGGCTGTGCTGACCGGATGCGGCGAGACCGAGCGGATCGCTACCGGCGCCGGCCACCGGATCGTCGTCGACCGAGCCGGGCGCCGGACCGAAACCGGTGACTCCCGGCGACGTCTGGTCGTCCAGCGGGTTGGCGGTCACCGACGGCACCTGAGCGGTCAACGCGGCCACCGGGTCGACCACCCCGTACCCGAAGCGGTCGTCCCGCCCGGTCGGGCCCAGGTCCCGGGCGGTGGCCAACAACCGGTTGACCACCTCACCCGCGGGCATCTGCGGATAGCGGGACCGGACCAGCGCGGCGGTCGCCGCCACCAGTGGCGCGGCGAAGCTGGTGCCCTGCACCCGCCAGTACCCGCCGGGAGGCTTGGCGCCGACCAGGCCGCTGGCGGGAGCGGTGAGAACCGTCGCCCGGCCGGTGATCGAGCCGGACCACAGGTTGTCGCTGCTGCGTTCGAGACCGGACACCGCGATCACACCAGGCTCGCGAGCCGGGTACCAGACCTTGGTGCTGGTGGAGGTGGCCAGGTTGCCGGTGCAGGCGATCACGACCACGTCCCGGACGAATGCGTAGTCGAGGGCGGCGGCCAGGGCCGGGCTGTCACCGCTGCCGCCCAGCGACAGGTTGATCACACGGGCGCCGTTGTCGACCGCCCAGCGGACGCCCTGGGCGACGATCAGCGCGTCGTCGTACCGATTCTCCTCGTCCAGCACGCGGACCGGCAGGATCCGGGCGTCCGGTGCGAGGCCGACCACGCCCCGCTTGTCGTCGTTGCGCCCGGCGATCAGGCCGGCGACAGTGGTGCCGTGACCCACCGGGTCCGGGCCCGGCGCACCACCGGGGCCGACCAGGTCCTTGCCGGGCAGCACCTGGCCAACAAGGTCGGGGTGGTTGCCGTCCACGCCGGAGTCGACCACCGCCACAGTCACTCCCCGGCCGGTCGAGCTGCGCCACGCCGTCTCGGCCTGCAACTCGTCGAGCTGCCACTGCTCGTCGCGGACCTGGTCGGTGCGGGCGACGGCGTCACCGGGGGCGAACGCCATCGGCGCGCCGGCGAGCTGTCCACCGTTGGTGGGCGCGGCGACCGGCACGGCTGCCGCGGTCGGGGCCACGACAGCAAGCGCCGCTGCCACGCCGAGCAGCGCCCGGCCGGTCGCTCGTCGGGCCGCTGACGGACCGCTGTACCGCACCCCAGTCACATACCCAGCCATTCATCCCGACGGAACCATGACGATCGGAGATTACCGGTTTCCCCACCCGTCACGGGAAGAACCGGCGAGTCAGGTCATTGCGGCGGCAGTTGTGCCAGCTGAACAAGGCGTACGCCCTCCCGCCGGGTGACCAACCGACCACGCCCCGGCGGCAGCGGTCCGGGTCGCACCGGCCCGACGAGTGCGCCCTCCTCGGGGCTGCCCGCCATCACCAGACCGGCCGTGGACAGCTCCCGCAGGCGCTGCACGATCGGCTCGTACTGGGCCCGGCTCGCCCCACCGGAACGGCGGGCCAGCACCAGGTGCAGCCCGATGTCCCGGGCGTGCGGCAGGTGCTCCTCCAACGCGCGCAACGGGTTCGCCGGCCCGGCCGCCACCAGGTCGTAGTCGTCCACCAGCACGAACAGCTCCGGCCCGGACCACCAGGACCGGTCCCGCAGCTGCTGCGGGGTGACCTCCGGCCCGGGAGCCCGCCGCTCCAGGTAACCGGCGGCCGACTCGACCAGGTCGGCGGTGTGTGCCGCCGCGGTGCCGTACCCGATCAGGTGCGGCGTCTCGATGGCACCGAGCAGGCTGCGCCGGTAGTCGACGAGGATCACCCGGGCCTGCTCGGGAGTGAACCGGGTGACGATCGACGTGGCCAGCGCGCGCAGGAACGACGACTTGCCGCACTCCGAGTCGCCGAAGACCACGAAGTGCGGCTCGGTGGCGAAGTCGAGCAACACCGGGCGCAGGTCCGCCTCCGCGATCCCGATCGGCAGCCGCAGCCCGGTCGTCGAGGCGAGGTCCAGGTCCGCGTACGGCAGCACCGGCGGGAGCAGCCGCACCCGGGGCGCCGGGGCACCCGCCCACCCATCGGCGGCCCTCTTGACCAGATCGGCTGTGTCTCCACCTGCGGTTCCGAGCTGGGGCAGCGCGGTGAGGAAGTGCAGGCCCTCCGCGGTCACGCCTCGGCCGGAGCGCTCCGGCACGTTGGCTGCCGCACGCCGGGCCACCAACGAGTCGGCCGGGTCACCGAGGCGCAACTCCAGCCGGGAGCCGAACAGGTCCCGGATCGCGGGGCGGAAATCCAGCCAGCGCAGCCCGGTGGCGACCACGTGCAGCCCGTACGACAGGCCCCGGGTGGCCAGGTCGGTGACGAGTGGCTCCAGGTCGTCGTACTCGCCGCGGATGGTGGTCCACCCGTCGATCACCAGGAACACGTCGCCGTACGGGTCGGTGCCCGGCTGGCCCACCGTCCCCGCTGCCGCTCGACGCTGCCGGTACGCGGCCATCGACTCCACGCCCAGCTCGGCGAAGCGGCGTTCCCGGTCGACCAGCAGGGTGGTCATCTCGCCGACTGTGCGTCGTACGGCGGTCGGGTCGGCGCGGCCGGTCACCCCGCCGACGTGCGGAAGGTCGCGCAGCGCGGCCAACCCGCCGCCGCCGAAGTCGAGGCAGTAGACCTGCACCTCGGCCGGTGTGTGGGTGAGCGCCAGCGCGCAGATCAGCGTGCGCAGGGCTGTGGACTTGCCGCTCTGCGGCGCACCGACCACAGCGACGTGCCCGGCAGCGCCGTCCAGTGCCAGCCAGAGCAGGTCCCGGCGCTGCTCCAGTGGTCTGTCCACCACCGCCACCGGTACGCCTAGTGCCCCGTGCAGCTCCGGGTTGCCGACTGTCAGCCCGCGTTTCGGGTGCGCCTCGACCGGACCGAGCAGCTCGTCCAGGGCCGGCGGCTGGCCGAGCGGCGGGAGCCAGACCTGGTGCGCCGGCGGGCCCTGCCCGACGAGCCGGTCCACCAGCAGGTCGAGCAGCGTCCTGGTGCCCTCCTCCTCCGCCACCACGGGCACCACCGGGGCCGCCGGCTCGGGCACCGGTACGACGTGGGTGGTGAAGGTCAGCAGCCGCGCGCCGCCCTCGGCGTTGACGCCGCCCGGCGCGGCCCGACGGCGGACGGCCCCGGAGACGTACGCGGCCTTGAACCGGGCCAGCGGGTCGGTGCCGGCACGCAGGTAGCCGTGGCCCGGTGAGCGGGGCAGCTCGTGCGCGTCCGCCACGCCGAGCACCGTCCGGGACTCCAGCGCCGAGAAGGTGCGCAACCCGATCCGGTACGAGAGGTGGGTGTCCAACCCGCGGAGCCGGCCCTCCTCCAGGCGCTGGCTGGCGAGCAGCAGGTGCACGCCGAGGGACCGGCCCAGCCGGCCGATCTGCACGAACAGGTCGATGAAGTCGGGCTTGGCGGAGAGCAGCTCCGAGAATTCGTCGCAGATCAGCAGCAACGACGGCAGCGGGGCGAGAGGGCTGCCGGCCGCCCTGGCCCGCTCGTAGTCACGCACGCTGGCGAAGTTTCCGGCCCGCCGCAGCAACTCCTGGCGGCGGACCAACTCCCCGTTGATCGCGTCCACCATGCGATCGACCAGGGGCAACGCGTCGGCCAGGTTGGTGATCACGGCTGCGGTGTGCGGCAGCCTGTCGAACGAGGTGAAGGTGGCGCCACCCTTGAAGTCGACGAGCACGAAGTTGAGCTGCTCGGAGCTGTGCGTGGCGGCGAGCCCCAGCACCAGCGTGCGGAGCAGCTCGGACTTGCCGGAGCCGGTCGCCCCGATGAGCAGGCCGTGCGGGCCCATGCCGTCCTGGGCGGACTCCTTGAGGTCCAGCTCGATGGCGCCGCCGTCCGTGCCCACCCCGATCGGCACCCGCAACCGGTCCCGTGCCGAGCGCGGCAACCAGCCCTGTTCCGCGGTGAAGCTCTCCGGGTCACCGAGACCGAGCAGCTCGGGGAGGCCCAGGTCGGCCTGGAACGGGGCGTCCGGCCCTCTGGCCGCGCCGGCGAGCCGCAGCGGCGCCAACCGTCGGGCGACCGCCTCGGCGTCGGCCAGCTCCACCTGGTCGGCGGTGCCCACCTCGGCGTGCCCGTCGGACGACAGCGAGTGCAGCCGCCGGCCGTGCAGCTCCAGCAGCAGCGCGTACCGGTCCAGCAGTCGGGGCGGCGGGGTGTCCAGGTCCAGCACTGTGACCGCGTCGATGCCGCCGTCGCCGGTCAGGTCACTGGCACCGGTCAGGTCGCCGCCGTCGAGGACCACCACCACGTGCGGGCCGTCGGTGGCCGGGCCGGCCGGGCTGAACCGGGACCGGGTGGCCAACACGTCTACCAGCAGCGACTCCAACTCGGCGGCCGAGCTGGTGACCAGGCGTACCGGGCCGAGCGCGTCGGTGCGGCCGGGGTGGTGGGCGTGCGGGAGCCACTTCACCCACTCCCAGCGGGCGCGGCGCTCCGGCCCGGCGCAGACCGCGACGAGCAGCTCGTCGGGGGCGTGGAAGACCGCCAGCTGGGTCAGCACGGCCCGGACCAGCGCCTGCGCCGCCGGGTCGCCGGTCGGTGGCCCGCCGGTGGTCGGGGTGGTCGCCCGGCCGCGGCCGGCGGATCGTACGTGCACCCGGGCGAAGCTGCGCAGCGACAGCGCCACCGGCAGGTCCGGCACCACGGAGTACGCGTCCAGGAAGCGGCGTAGCGCACCGGCGGTCATCGGCTCAAGTTCCTCCAGCGGCCGGGTGACCGGTGGGACCAGTGGGGTGGCCAGTGTCTGCGGCCCGACGGCGACCCGCACCACAGCGAAATCGGGGTCGGCGGGGCGCCGCTCCCAGACCCGGTGACTGTCCACTGTCGACCAGAGCCGGCCCGGATCCGGGTGCCGGTAGTAGAGCCCGGCCCGTTGCTGGCCCGCGGTCCGTCGGACCCGCCGCCGGAGCGTGGCCAGGTGGCGTAGGTACTCCCTGCGGGCGGCCATCATCTCGGACTTCTTCGGTGTGCCGGACGCGCTGCCCCAGGAGGTCACGAGCATCGCCAACGAGGAGAGCCCGAACATGCCGCCCACCACGTACGAGTAGGCCCCGCCGCCCCGGCCGAACATCATCGCCATCGCGACAGTGCCGCCGAGCATGGGCAGCAGCATGAGCATCTGCTGCCACCGCCCGCCGGTCACCACGGGGATCTCCGGCGGCGCGTCGACCGACAGCTCACCGGCGGGAATCTCCGGCGCTGGTCGGCGCGGCGGCCGCTTGATGACGACTGTGGACACTCGGCCTCCTGACAGCGCTGGGTAACCCGAGCCTGGCTCATGGTAGGTAAAGTCCACTCGTCCGCGCAGCCTCCGATCCCAGTCGATATGGAGACCAGTCGATGACTACCGGGCTGGCACGCGTCACCATCAGCGCGCCGCAACGACGGGTGGACGTCGCCCTGCCGGAGCAGGTGCCACTGGCTGAGCTGCTGCCCGACGTGCTCCGGCACGCCGGTGTCGGGCTCGCCGACGACGGCGAGCAGCACGGCGGTTGGGTGCTTCGCCGCACCGACGGGGCGTTGCTGGTGACCGCACAGGCGCTGCTGCCGCAGGGTGTCCGCGACGGTGAGGTGCTGCACCTGGTGCCGGCCCGCGCGCACTGGCCCGAGTTGGAGTACGACGACGTCATCGAGGCGATAGCCGACGGTGCTCGCCGCCGCGGCGGCGCCTGGTCGCCCACCGCCACCCGGGCAGCAGGTCTGGCCGGTGCCTCCGTTCCGCTCGCGGTCGGCCTGCTCGCGCTGCTCGCCGGCGGCCCGACGCACCGAGCCGGTTGGCTGGCGGCCGTCACTGTGGCACTGGTGCTCACGGTGGCCGGCACTGTCGCCTCCCGCGCCAACGGCGACGGCGCCGCCGGGGCGACGCTCGGCGGCTACGCGCTGCCCTACGCGTTCACTGCCGGTGCCCTGGCCGTCGGCTCCGGCGACCCGGTCGGGCCGATCGGCCCGGCCCGCTGGGTGGGCGCTCCCGAACTGCTGGCCGGCTCGGTAGCGCTGCTGCTGGCGGCGTTGATCGGTCTCCTCGGGGTGGCCAGTCGACTGCGGGTCTTCGTGGCCGGTGTCACTGTCGGCCTGATCGGCGCGGCGGCCGGGCTCGGTGGGCTGCTGATGACCACGGCCGGTACGGCGGCGGTTCTGCTCAGCGCACTGGTCTTCGCCGTCGGCGTGATCCCGCTGCTGGCCATCCGGCTGGGCAAGCTGCCCCTGCCGCCGATCACCCTGCCGGCCGCCACCTCCGCGGAGGAGCCGGAGCGGGTGCGGGACCTGCCGGACCAGGGCCGGGTGCACGCTGCGGTGATCCGCACCGAGGAGACGCTCACCGGGATGCTGATCGGCCACGCGCTGCTGGTGGTGGCCACGGCGGGCGTACTCGTGATCGCCGGTGGCACCGCCGGTCGGGTGCTGGTGGCGGTCACCTCGGCCGTGCTGCTGCTGCGGTCGCGGCTGTTCGTGGCGCTGCGACACCGGGTGCCGACGGTGCTCGCCGGGCTGGCCGGCTACGCGGCGCTGGGTGCCGTGCTGGTCGGTCGGACCGACGAGACCGGGCGGTTGGTGCTGGTCCTCGGCGGGGCGGCGCTGGCCCTGGTGGCGGTCGCCAGCGGCGCCGGGTACGCCCGCCGGCCGGTCTCGCCGTACCTCGGGAGGGTCGCGGACCTCACCGACACGGCCCTGGTGGTCGCCGTGGTGCCGATCGCCTGCGCGGTGCTCGACCTCTACGAACGGGCCCGAGGGTTGCTCGGATGAGCGACCCTCGGGCCCGGTGCGTCAGCAGTCGTCAGTGGGCGGACTCGCCGCGCGCCTCGGCGTCGCGGGCCCGCTTGTAGGAGGCGTGGATCTCGGCCTCGGCCTCGGTGCGGCCGACCCAGGTCGCGCCCTCCACCGACTTGCCGGGCTCCAGGTCCTTGTAGACCTCGAAGAAGTGCTGGATCTCCAGGCGGTCGAACTCGCCCAGGTGGTGGATGTCGCGCAGGTGCTCCTGGCGGGGGTCCTCGTAGGGCACGCAGAGGACCTTGTCGTCCCCGCCCTTCTCGTCGGTCATCCGGAACATGCCGATGGTGCGGCAGCGGATCAGACAGCCCGGGAAGGTCGGCTCGGGGACCAGCACGAGGGCGTCCAGCGGGTCGCCGTCCTCGCCCAGAGTGCCCTCGATGAACCCGTAGTCGGCCGGGTACTGGGTGGAGGTGAAGAGGGTGCGGTCCAACCGGATCCGGCCGGTCTTGTGGTCCACCTCGTACTTGTTCCGGTGACCTTTGGGGATCTCAACCGTCACGTCGAAATCCATCTGCACGCTCCCTCGTCTGCCCACGCTGGCTAACGGAACCACTGGCGGCCCCTCCGGACAGGTGAATGCCCACCCGCCGACTCCGGCCGCCGCATAGTCTTCGGACCGAAGTAGTGTCACCCAAGCCGATTTTCGCTGGGGGAGGAGGGGGTCGTGGGGAGGGAAGATTCACACTACCGCCCGGACGGGGGCTCCGCGCACGGTACCGGACGATCCGGCTCCGGCAGTGCCAAGGGGCGGGTCCCGGTGCCGGAGGCGCACCTGCCACGGGCTCCCGAAGCACCGACCCCGGCACCGGAGACGGTGCCCGAGCGGCCCCCGCCGCTGCCCTGGCGCCCGCCGGTCGGCCCGGCGTCGCCCGCTCCGAACGCGGGTCACTTCCCGGTGGCCGGCGGTGAGCAACCGGTGAGCGGCCCGCCACGCGGCAGTGCCACGGTCCCGGTCAGCCCTGCCCCGGTCAGCCCGTCGTTCGGTCCCGGGCCGACCGCCCCCGGCCCGGGCGGGGTCCCCCCGGTGGGCCCGCCGATCTCCGCGTTGCCGGCACCCGCCGACGCCGCGCCCTTACCCGCCGCGCCGCGCCGCCGGAGGCGGCTGCCGGTGGTGCTGGCCGCCGTGCTCCTGCTGGTGCTCGCCGGCGTCGGAGTCGTGATCACCCGTCCCGGCCCGGTCGCCGGGTGGTTGGGTGACGACGCCGGGTCCGGGCCGAACGCGGTCGGCGTGACTCCGGAACCTGCCCCGTCGGACGTGCTGGGCGGCCCGGATTCCAACGCCCCGCTGCCCACCCCGGACGGGGTTCGTGCCGTGCTCGATCCACTGGTCGGCGTCGCCGCCCTGGGTGACCGGGTGAACGTCTCGGTCGCCGACGTGATCACCGGTCAGACGCTGTTCGCCAAGGGGGCGGACGACGGCACGGTGCCCGCCTCGGTGACGAAGCTGGCCACCGCTGTGACAGTGCTGGCGGCCCGGGGGCCCGGCTACCGGATTCCCACCCGTGCGGTGGCCGGCGCGAAGGCCGGCGAGGTGGTGATCGTCGGGGGCGGCGACCCGACCCTCGCGATCAACAAGAAGGGTTACTACCCGGGCGCGGCGCGCCTCGACGATCTGGCCGCCCAGGTGCGTACCGCGCTCGGCGGCACGGCCCCGACCAGCGTCACCGTCGACGGTTCGGTCTACTCCGGCCCGGTCTACGGCCCTGGCTGGGACGACGACATCCCCACCGGCGGTTCGGGCGGCGCGGTGACCGCGTTGATGACCGACGGCGCGCGTACCGACCCGGGCGTCGAGCACGGGTCCGCCCCGCGGTTCGCCGAGCCGGACCTGGCCGCAGGCAAGGCGTTCGCCCGGTTGCTCGGGGTGCCGACCGACTCGGTGAAGCGGGGCGCGGCCCCGCCTCAGGCGGCGGCCGGTGCCAGCCCGGTACCCGGTACCGAACTGGGCGTGGTGCAGTCCCCGCCGATGATCCGGCTGGTCGACGTCATGATCAGTGAGAGCGACAACCTGGTGGCCGAGGCGCTCGCCCGGCAGGTCGCGTTGGCCCGCGGTCAACCCGCCTCGTTCGACGGCGGCGCCGCCGCCATGGACGCCGAGGTGGCGGAGCTGGGCCTGCCGGCCGACGAGATCAGCGTCTCCGACGGCAGCGGCCTGTCCCGGCTCAACCGGATCAGCCCGTCGCTGCTGACCGATCTGATCCGCTTGGCCGCCAGTCCGGACCACCCGGAGCTGGCCGGTGTCTTCGGTGGTCTGCCGGTGGGCGGTTGGTCCGGCACCCTGAACGAGCGCTACCGCTCCGCTGCGGGCACCGCCGCGGGCGCGGGCAGCGTCCGGGCCAAGACCGGCACCCTGACCGGCGTGCACTCCGTCGCGGGCCTGGTCACCACCGCCGATGGTCGGCTGTTGACCTTCGCGGTGCTCACCGACAAGGTGCCGGGGGACCGGGACACCGCCCAGCCGGCCCTGGACCGGATCGCCGCTGCGCTGGCCGGTTGCGGCTGCGGCTGACCGTCGTCGGTTCGGGAGTGACGCTGTCGCCATCGGCATCGATCGAGGGCGCGAGCCAGGGCCGGGGTGTCGCGGCGCGGGTACGGTGGGTTCATGGCGCAGTTCGTGGACTGGGATCTGGCCGCCGCCACCGCGGGGGCGTTGAGCAAGTCTGGCCCCCGCGTGTCGTACGCGGAAGCCACCGACGTGGTCGGCGACCTGCGCCGGCTGACCGACGAGGCGGCCGGGCACGTGGCCGACTACACGGGGTTGCGGGCGCAGGTGTCGCATCCGCCGGTCCGGGTGGTCGATCGCCGCGACTGGGCCGCTACCAACATCGCCGGTCTCCGCGAGGTGATCACTCCGCTGGTGAGTCGGCTCTCCGGCGACAAGCAACCGGGCGCGTTGACCGAGGCGATCGGGTCCCGGCTCACCGGGGTGCAGGCCGGGACGGTGCTGGCCTACCTCTCCGGCCGGGTGCTCGGCCAGTACGAGGTCTTCTCGGCTGACCCGGGCCAGTTGCTGCTGGTCGCACCGAACATCGTCGAGGTGGAGCGCAAGCTCGGCGCCGACCCCCGGGACTTCCGGCTCTGGGTGTGTCTGCACGAGGTCACCCACCGCACCCAGTTCACGGCCGTGCCGTGGATGCGTGCCTACTTCCTCAGCGAGGTGCAGGCGTTCGTCGACGCCTCGTCCAGCGGAAGTGAGCACCTCATCGAGCGGTTGCGGCGCGGGGTGGCCACGTTGTCCGACGCGGTCCGTGATCCGGAGAGCCGCACCAGCGTGCTGGACATCGTGCAGACCCCGGCGCAGCGGGCCGTACTGGACCGGCTCACCGCGTTGATGACCCTGCTGGAGGGGCACGCCGAGTTCGTGATGGACGGCGTCGGCCCGCAGGTGATCCCGAGCGTGGAGCGGATCCGGGCGTCGTTCAACCGACGCCGGGAGGCGGGCAACCCACTGGAGAAGGCGATCCGCCGGCTGCTCGGTGTGGACGTCAAGATGCGCCAGTACGCCGAGGGGCGCAAGTTCGTGCACGGGGTGGTGGAACGCGTCGGCATGGACGGGTTCAACTCGATCTTCAACTCACCGCTGACCCTGCCTCGACTGTCGGAGTTGGGTGACCCGGACGCCTGGGTGGCCCGGGTGCACGGCCCGGCCGGCACCATCCCGGCCGCTGGCTGACCACCCGCCGGTGGCCGCGCTCGCTCCGCCGGTGGCCGCGATCCGGGTGGCGGTACGCCGCGCCCTGACCGGTCTGCCGTCCGGCGGCCCGGTGCTGGTCGCCTGCTCCGGTGGCGCCGACTCGCTCGCGCTCGCGGCGGCCACCGTCTTCGTGGCGCCGCGGCTGGGCCGCGCCGCGACGCTCGTCACCGTCGACCACGGCTTGCAGGACGGCTCAGCGGAGCGCGCCGAAGCGGTGGCCACCTGGGGACGAGGGGTCGGGTTCGCGTCGGCGACGGTGGTCCGGGTGGAAGTGGCCGGGCGTCCGGGCGGGCCGGAGGCGGCTGCCCGCGAGGCCCGCTACCAGGCGCTGACCGAGGCGGCGCGGCAGCAGAACGCCGTCGCGGTGCTCACCGGGCACACCCGCGACGACCAGGCGGAGACGGTGCTGCTCGCGCTCGCCCGGGGCGCCGGCCCACGAGGGCTGGCCGGGATGCCCGCCCGGCGCGACCTGGGCGGTGTGCCGCTGCTGCGTCCGCTGCTGGAGATCGGTCGGGAGCAGACGCGCGCCGCCTGCGCCGTCCTCGGCCTGAGCCCGTGGCAGGACCCGCACAACAGCGACCCGTCGTACGCCCGGTCGAGGGTGCGGAGCGACCTGCTGCCGGCGCTGGTGCGGGCGCTCGGGCCGGGTGTGGTGGACAACCTGGCGCGTACCGCCCGGCTGGTGGCCGCCGACAACGCCGCGCTCGACGAGTTGGCGGGGACGGCGTTGGCGGCGGCCCGGTGCCCCGACGGAGGGCTGTCAGTACCGGCGCTGCTCGGCCTGGTACCCGCCGTACGCGGCCGGGTGCTGCACTCCTGGGCTCGCGAGTTGGGCGCGCTGCCCGGTGCCCTGTCGCACCGGCACGTCGCCGCTCTGGACGCCCTGGTGACCGATTGGCACGGTCAGGGCCCGGTCGACCTGCCCGGCGGTGTCCGGGTGCTCCGCCGTGACGGGCGGCTGGCATCGGTGCGCCCGGCCTGACCTGCCCGGCGTCCTTTGCTCTGCTTCAATCCGCGCAACACCGCGGGCCGTCGGGTGTTTCCTGGAGTGGAGCAGGGCAAATGCCGTCCGTGCTGCTCGGCCGGCCGGTCTCAGCCGCTGTGCGCCCGGTCCCGGAAGGTGGTCCGGTAGCTGTGCGGGGTGGCACCGACCCGGCGACTGAAGTGGTGGCGCAACGCTGCCGCGTCGCCGAAGCCGGACTGGTCGGCGACCGCCTCCACGCTCAACGGGGTCTCCTCCAGCAGCCGCCGGGCGAGCAGCACCCGCTGGTTGGTGAGCCAGTCGTGCGGGGTGGTGCCGGTCTCGGCGCGGAACCGGCGGGCGAACGTGCGAGGTGCCATGCCGGCGCGGGCGGCCAACTCCTCCACTGTGATCGTCCGGTCCAGGTGACCCATCAGCCACTCCAGCACCGGTTCGAGGGTGGGTGCCTCGGGCGCCTTCGGGATGGGCGCCTCGATGTACTGGGACTGACCGCCGTCGCGGTGCGGCGGGACCACCATCCGCCGGGCCAGCCGGGTCGCGGTGGCCGAGCCGTGCTCCTGGCGGATCAGGTGCAGGCACGCGTCGATGCCGGCCGCCGTGCCGGCGCTGGTGAGCAACCGACCGTCCTGGACGTAGAGCGAGTTGCACAGCACCCGGGCGCGCGGGTGCCGGCGTTGCAACTCGTCCACGTACCGCCAGTGGGTGGTGCACTCGCGGTCGTCGAGCAGCCCGGCCTCGCCGAGCAGGAAGGCTCCGGAGCAGACGCTGAACAGGTGCGCTCCGCGGGCGTCGGCCCGGCGGAGCGCGTCGAGCACCGGGCCGGGGACTGTGGTGCCCTGGCTGTGCGCGGGGATGGCCACCAGGTCGGCCTCGTCGACCGGGCCGAGGTCGGCGTGCGGGGTGAGGTGGAAGCCGGACGAGGTACGCACGGGAGCGCCGTCCGGGCTGCACACCTGGAAGCGGTAGGCGGGGAAACCGTCGGCTGTCCGGTCGGTGCCGAACACCTCGGCGAGCACGCCGAGCTCGAAGGGAGCGACCTGGTCGAGGGCGAGGACGGCAACGGACCGCAGCATGTGACGAGGGTAACCCGACAGGTGGCAGTAAATCGATGGCCGATGGCATTCCTGCCACTGTCCGGTCGCTTCCTGAGGTCGCAGACTGGTCTCAGTCCGGTGCGCACCGGCGGCGAAACCGACAGCAATCATGCGAAAGCGAGCGCCGCCATGGAGTTCCTGTTCATCCTCCTGTTCCTCGTCCTCCTCGCTGCCGCCTCGGCGGCCGGCCTCACGGTCGACAGCCACGATTCGGCCGACTGGAAGCCGAGCGACGATGGCCGCCGCTGGCGGTCACGCACCAACTGATGTGATTAGCGTTGTTTGCGCAGAAAATCCTCGGCGGGACCGCGCCAAAAGGTGCGGCCCCGCCGACGGAGGCCATCCGACGTACGGCAGGCTAGGAGTCATGGCTGACGGCTCCTGGTACGACGCCGACATCGACCACGTGATCATCTCCGAGGCGCAGATCCGCGAGAAGACGGCGGAGCTGGCCAAGCAGGTCTCCGCCGACTACGCCCACGTGGGCGACGGGCTGCTGCTGGTGTGCGTACTCAAGGGCGCGGTGATGTTCATGGCGGACTTCGCCCGGGCGCTGGGCCGCAACGGCCCGCCGGCGGAGCTCGACTTCATGGCCATCTCGTCCTACGGCCAGGGCACCACCTCCTCCGGGGTGGTCCGCATCCTCAAGGATCTGGACCGGGACATCGCTGGTCGGCACGTGGTCGTCGTCGAGGACATCGTCGACTCCGGGCTCACGCTCTCCTGGCTGCTGCGCTACCTCGAGTCGCGCTCGGCGGCGAGCGTCGAGGTGGTCGCCCTGTTCCGCAAGCCGGACGCGGTGAAGGTGCCGGTCCCGGTGAAGTACGTAGGCTTCGACATCCCCACCGAGTTCGTGGTCGGGTACGGCCTCGACTTCGCCGAGCGCTACCGGGAGCTGCCGTACGTCGGGGTGCTCAAGCCCGAGGTCTACGCCCGCTCCTGACGCCGGGCCCGAACCGTCGCGACGGCCCGCCGGTCGACATGAGCTGTACTTGTATCGGCATCCATCAAGCCGACGTTCAGCGCGCTCTCAGCTGATGCGGTTACCGTGTAGCACGGTGGCCCGGAGGTTCCTCCGCGCTCGACCCTCTCGATCGCGTGACCGGGCGCTCGGGTGGCCGAGCCGGACTCCCCGCCACGCCGGCTTCCACCCGGACTCGTCGTATGTTGACTGCGGGGCTGGTGGGCCTGCCCACGGTGCGTGTCGTCGATGTCGAAGGCGCGCAGAGTGCGGGGGCCCGCAGGTTCGCTGTCGGCGTACACGGTCTTTTGATGGTGCACGACTGCGGGGCTCGCAAGCTCACTCCTCGCGTACACGGTGTACCGTCGAATGACCGCGGCGCGGTAGTTTTCGCGCCTCGGGGTCGAGGCCGGCCCGCACGGCGGCTCCGGCCGCCGCTCAACGCGGCGACACCATCAGACGGTCAGGACGTCGATCAGGAGGATGCGGGCGCTCCGGCGCTCGACAACAGTATGGAACGTACGCGTTTCTTCCGCCGACCGGTGGTCTGGATCATCCTGGTCATCCTCGGCGCCGTTGTGCTCAGTCAGCTGTTCACCAGTGGTCCCAGCTACCACCGCGTGGACACTTCCGTTGCGCTCGATCAACTGCACACCGCCAAGATCAACAAGGTGGTCTTCCAGGACAAGGAGCAGACGCTCCAGCTGGACCTGGCCCAGAAGACCAAGTTCGGCAAGACCGAGACCAACAAGATCGAGGCCCAGTTCCCGTACCAGGCTGGCGACCAGATCTGGAACGAGGTGCTGGACGCCAAGGCGAACAACCGGGTCACCGGCCCGGCCGACGCCAAGGTCTCCTCGGACAGCATCTGGGTGAGCCTGCTGGTCAACCTGCTGCCGATCGCGCTGCTCGTGCTCCTGCTGCTGTTCTTCATGTCGCAGATGCAGGGCGGCGGCTCCCGGGTGCTCAACTTCGGCAAGTCCAAGGCCAAGATGATCACCAAGGACACCCCGAAGACGACCTTCGCGGACGTCGCGGGTGCCGAGGAGGCCGTCGAAGAGCTGTACGAGATCAAGGACTTCCTGCAGAACCCGGCCAAGTACCAGGCCCTGGGCGCCAAGATCCCGAAGGGCGTGCTGCTGTTCGGCCCGCCCGGAACCGGCAAGACGCTGCTGGCCCGCGCGGTCGCCGGCGAGGCCGGGGTGCCCTTCTACTCCATCTCCGGCTCCGACTTCGTGGAGATGTTCGTCGGCGTCGGCGCCAGCCGGGTCCGTGACCTGTTCGAGCAGGCCAAGACGAACGCCCCGGCGATCGTCTTCGTCGATGAGATCGACGCCGTCGGCCGGCACCGTGGCGCCGGCATGGGCGGCGGCCACGACGAGCGGGAGCAGACGCTCAACCAGCTGCTCGTCGAGATGGACGGCTTCGACACCAAGGGCGGGGTCATCCTGATCGCGGCCACCAACCGGCCGGACATCCTCGACCCGGCGCTGCTGCGCCCGGGTCGGTTCGACCGGCAGATCCCGGTGGACGCCCCCGACATGGAGGGCCGCAAGGCCATCCTGCGGGTGCACGCCAAGGGCAAGCCGTTCACGCCCGACGTCGACCTCGACGCGGTGGCCCGTCGTACGCCGGGCTTCAGCGGCGCCGACCTGGCCAACGTGATCAACGAGTCGGCCCTGCTCACCGCTCGCAAGGAGCAGCGGGCGATCACCAACGACTCGTTGGAAGAGTCGATCGACCGGGTGGTCGCCGGTCCGCAGCGGCGGACCCGGGTGATGAGCGACCAGGAAAAGAAGATCACCGCGTACCACGAGGGTGGTCACGCTCTGGTCGCCTGGGCGCTGCCGCACGCCGCGCCGGTGCACAAGGTGACGATCCTGTCCCGTGGTCGCTCGCTGGGCCACACCCTGGTGCTCCCCACCGAAGACAAGTACACCCAGACCCGCGCCGAAATGATCGACACCCTGGCGTACGCGCTGGGCGGTCGCGCCGCCGAGGAACTGGTCTTCCACGAGCCGACCACCGGCGCCGGCAACGACATCGAGAAGGCCACCCAACTGGCCCGCGCGATGATCACCCAGTACGGCATGAGCTCCAAGCTCGGCGCGATCAAGTACGGCACCAGCGGGGACGAGCCGTTCCTCGGCCGCAACATGGGCCACGAGCGGGACTACTCGGACTCGGTCGCCGCCGAGATCGACGGCGAGATGCGGGCACTGGTCGAGCTGGCGCACGACGAGGCCTGGGAGATCCTGGTGGAATACCGGGACGTCCTCGACAACATCGTGCTGGAGCTGATGGAGAAGGAGACCCTCTCCACTGCCGACATGGCGCGGATCTGCTCCCGGGTGGTCAAGCGCCCGCCGCTGGCGCCGTACAACGGCTTCGGCAAGCGCCAGCCCTCCACCGAGCCGCCCGTGCTCACCCCTGCGGAGAAGGACAAGCTCAAGGCGCAGGCCCAGGCCGACGGCGCGCAGGCGTCGGTCGGCGGCGTGGCGCCGTCCAACAACTCGGACGGCACGCACTGAGCAACGACCCGACGGCCAGCTCCCCACACCGGGAGCTGGCCGTCTCCGCGACCGAACCCGACGGCGACGACGAGCTGGACTACGTGGCCGCGCGGCTGATCAGCGGCAAACTCACCGGACGCCCCGTCGAGGACGCGGTCGACCTCGGCCGGATCGAGAAGGCCGTCCGCGAGATCCTGATCGCGGTCGGCGAGGACCCGGACCGCGACGGACTCCAGCAGACCCCGGCCCGGGTCGCCCGTGCGTACGCCGAACTCTTCGCCGGCCTGCGGGTCGACCCGGCCCAGGTGCTCAGCACCACCTTCGAGGCCAACCACGAAGAGCTGGTCATCGTCCGGGACATCGACGTCATGAGCCTCTGTGAGCACCACCTGCTGCCGTTTCGGGGCAGCGCGCACATCGGCTACATCCCGGGCCCCGATGGGCGGATCACCGGCCTGTCCAAGCTGGCCCGACTCGTCGAGGTCTTCGCCCGTCGTCCGCAGGTGCAGGAACGGCTCACGTCACAGGTCGCCGACCTGCTGATGAGCAAACTCGCACCACGCGGCGTCGTCGTCGTGCTCGAATGCGAACACATGTGCATGGCGATGCGCGGCATCCAGAAATCCGGTGCCAAGACCATCACGTCGGCCGTCCGCGGCATCCTGCAATCGGACTCCAAGTCGCGGGCCGAGGCGATGGCGCTGATCATCCCCCGCTGACACCCCGACACACCACGGCCGGCCGACGCCCATCCGGGACGGCCGGCCGTCGCGTTTCCCCACCCACCCCACGTTGTTGCGGCCGGGCGGCTTCCCGGCCCGGCCTGTCAGCCAGCGAGCAGCGCCAACAGCAGGCCCGCCGTGGCCAGCACCGCCGGCACCAGGCACACCAACGCGCCGAAACGCACAGTACGGTCCAGCCGCTCGGCGGGGCTGACCCGGAACAACCGGCCAATGCCGATCCAACCGGCGACGAACGCGACCGCCGGCATCGGCAGCCCACAGATCAACGCCGCCACGGTGGCCGGTCCGACCCCCGTCGCCGCCAGAACCACGACCTGGATCAGCGGCACCAGCAGCGCGAACGGCCCGTACACGAGGAGGTTGCGCGCCCGCGCTGGCCAAGACCCCGGCCGGAATCGGCGGCGCGCGGCCAGCGCCGCGTCCGCCGCCTCGGCCCAACCCCGCGCGGTCCGCAGCGCCGCCAACACGGCCGCCGGTCCACCCGCCATCGACCGGGACGCCTCGCTCAGCTCAGGCGGCGACGGCACCAGGGAGATCGCCGGTACGCCCAACTCGCGCAGCCGTTCCTGCTGACTCGCCAGCCCGGTACGGACCACCGTCAACTCCTCCCGGGCGGCCTCCGCCGACCGGGCCTGCTCACCGGCGGCGGCAGCCGCGCCCCGGCGTACCCCGTCCAGCTGGCGGGCGGCCGCAAGATACTCCGTCCAGGCCGTGCTGGGCTCGACCACCCGCGGCGTGGCATCCCCGGTCGCCGCAACTGCCCGCTGCCGCCCCGGCCCGGTCACCGTCGCGATCGGATCCACCTCGACACCCTCCACGCGCGCCACCCGATCAGCCGGCCTCATCGGCGAACGGCACCAGGACGGTGCCCCGCTCGTCCGGGCCGTCCCAGAGCACCGCCCGGTCGGGGCGCACCTGCCACTCGACCGGCCGACCGAAGACCGCTGTGAGCTGCGCGACCGGCACGTCCAGCACGGCCACCGCCGCCAGCTTGTCGACCTCGCCCGCCGGCTCGAACAACGCGGCGAACGGCGGCACCGCACGCCACCAGCCCAGCAGATGCCGCCCAGCCGGCGGTCCGTCCCGCAGGAGCGACCGCAGCCGCTCCACCGGCAGCTCCCGCGGACCCGGCCGGTCCAACCCGAAGACCACCAGGTACGTCGGCAGGTTGTCGGCGGTGTCCGCGAGCAGCGTCGGCAGATCCACCAACTCGGCCGGATGCCGGGCCGCCAGATCGGCCGTCAACGCCTCCGCCAGGGCCCGGGCGCCCGGGTCCGGTACCGCCACCAGGAAGCGGGCCCCGCCCGGCGCATGGTGAGCCGACGTGCTCCGCGCCGCCGTCGCCAACAACCCGCCCGCCGCGGTGCCCGAGCCCAGCACCGCGAGGTTGCGCCCGGCCGCCGGCCCCAGCGGCACGGCGACAGTCGAACGGGCCACGTCCACCGCCCGGCCCAGCAGGGCGGCCGGTCCGTGAGCCTGCCCCGCCAGGGCCGCCCGGTGGCGCGGATCGTTTCCCAGCAGCGGCCGGGCGTAACCCGCGAAGACCACCGGTGGCACCGACCCGGCCGGACGGGCCGCCCACAACTCGTGCCGCAGCGCCTCCACGACCTCCGGATGATCCAGCGGATCCGGATGACGGATCAACCGTTCATGACCCCGGATCGCCCCCCGTGGGCCGCCCAGCCCGCCGGCCGTGTTCACCACCGCGCTGCCCACCGGCAGACCGGCTGCCGAATCGTTCGTCGGCTCCAACACCGGGCTGCCACCCGGAAGCGCCACCCGTACCGGAAACTGCCCGAGCACCGAATCCCGATGACCAGCATCCGCGCGCGCACTCAGCCCCAACTCGCCCGCGCCCGCCAGGACCAGGTGCACGCCGTACGCCCGACCCGCCCGGGCCAGCCCGTCCAACTGGGCGGCCACCTCGGCGGCCAGCCGGTCCCGCTCGGCGAAGAGCAGCGGCACATTGTCCACCACACAGACGATCCGGGGCAGCGGCTGGTGCTGACGCAGCTCCGCAAAGCGTTGCCCCCCGGCCCGAGCGCCCGCCTCCGTGCGGCGCTGGACCTCGGCCGCCAACTCGTCCAGCAGATCCCGGACGTACTCCCGGTCGGCGGCCATCGCGGCCGCGCGCACCTGCGGAACCCACGATCGGTCCCGCTCGGTCTGCAAGAACTCCACGAAGGACTCACCGTCGCCGAGATCCGCCAGGTAGAAGGCCAGGTCGTCCGGCCCGTAACGGGCGGCCAGGCCGAGCAGCGCGGTGGTCAGGAACGCCGCCCGGCCCGCTGCGGACCGGCCACTCACCAGCCAGTGCGGGGTCAACTCGGTGAAGCCCAGCGGCACCGACCGGCCCCCGGCGTCGCCGACAGTGGTGGTCAGCCCGTCGGCCGAATCCGACTCCCACAGTCGCTCGCCCGTCGCCGGCAGCAGAGCACCCAACGCCAACCGGGAACCCGCCTCCACCTGCTCGGCGAGCCGCCGACAGACCGCGTCGACCAGCTCGGCCGGCGGGTCCGACTCGACGAAGACCGGCGAGTTCAAACCGCCCGGCGGATCGGCGCCCGGACCGGCGAACGACGCCCCCGGCGGATCGCCGAGCAGCGCGTACGCATTCCGCAACGCCAGCGAAGTGGTGTGCGGCAGCGGTGCCCGGGCCGAGTACGGGCCGGCCGGCGGCCAACCCGCCACCACCAGGTGCAGCCCAGCGGCAGGCCCCTGCTCGGCCAACGTCTCGATGCGCGCCAGATCGCTCGGGCCGGTCGACTCCGGAAGCGCGGCCACCACAAGCAACAACGTCCGGTCGTGACGGCGTCGCCCACTCGCCCCCGGCGTCACCCACTGCTCCGCCTCGGTCAGCACCGCGCGCAGACCCGCCACATCCACCGCCGGTGGCGGCAACAGGCCAGCATCCGCCAGTGCCCCGAACGGCGTCAGCACCGCCCCGGTGGCATCCACCGCGCGAATCAGCAGGGCGCCCGCCGGTGCCGCACCCAACAACCGCAGAAGTACGGCCCGGAGCAACCCCGCCACCCGTGGCTCCCGCGCGTCAGCGTCGACACTGAGGTGACCGACGCCGACAAGCGGCACCAACGCGGGGAAACGAGCGTCGTCCAACGGCGCCGCAGTACCGACCCGGACGAACGGCGGCGGACCATCACCTGCCGGCGAGTCCACGGTGAGCGAATCCAGTGCCGCGCCCGACCAGCCCGGTGCCAGCAGGGCCGCAGCCGTCCGTAACCGGTCGGCCACCTCGTACTGGCGGCGTTGATCGGCCGGAGCCGGCCGCGTCTCGTCCAGGATCCCGGCAGCCGCGGTCGCGACGGCCGCCGCCCGACGGTGCAGGGCTGCGGCGCGGTTCGTGCGAGCCTTCGGACCGGCCACCGCGTCCACCCCCTCTACCCGAGGTTGGCAACCCCTCCCCAAGCAGAGACGGTATCCCAGCCGACGGTTCTCCTCCGGGAGGTGCCACGGCGCTGCGCCGGTGTTGTCGTGGATCTCACCGGTGGGGAGGGGTCCGTCACGATCCGCTGGATCTGAGGCATTGGCTCCGGAGCGTCCAGCCGATAACTTCAGGAGGTGGAATCAGTGCAGCCCCCCGCCGGTTCCCAGGTCTCCCGCGTACCGGCCCAGCGGACACCGTCCGAGCAACTGCCGCCCGCCCCGGCAACGCCGGCACCGCAGCCGCCACGCCGCCGAATGCGGACGGTGCTCACTGTCGTCGCTGGCGTGCTCGCCCTGCTCTGCCTCGGCGGGGTCGCCACCGTCCTGATTTGGTACAACCGCGCCTCAACGCCCGACCGCAGCACACCGGACGTTGTCGTGGCCAGTTATATTCAGACCTTTCTTGCTGACCGCAACGACGCGAGAGCAAGCGAATTCGTCTGCCAGAGCGGTGCAGATACCAATGCTCTGCGGCTTCTTCGGGAAGATCTGGTAGCGCGTGAACTGCGCTTCAGCGCAAAGATCTCGACAAGTTGGGAGAATTTTGCTGTTCAGCGGCAGGACAATTCAGCCAAAGTTGAGGTTGACCTTATCCTTTCGGCCTTTGTGGACGGGATCTCGCAAAGCGATCGTCAGCGGTGGCGGTTTGAGACACGGCACGAAGACGGCTGGCGGGTATGTAAGGCTGAACGATCTTGACCAAGCTCACTCGATCCACAAGAGATGTACCGGAACTTCCAACGTGGTGGGTGACTGTCCGCGCCAGGCCCAGCGGTACCACTCCACCTCGGGTGTGACTCGCACGCAGATGTCTCCTTCGGCGCCCGAGTAGGTCTCGGTGACCGCCCGAAGGTCGCGGTGCTCCAAGCCGCCCTCGACGTGCACCACCCGCCGACCGGTAACCGCGTCCGCTTCGAAGACCGGTGTGGGGGTCCGGTGTGCGGGGCCGTCCAGCGAGACCAACCGGATGCCCGTGTCCCGGGCGTCGTCCACTCCCGGCCGGCCGCCGACCGTCTCCACCCAGACCCGCTCCACCGGCACCAACGGCGCGAACACCTCGACCTGGTCGGCTTCGGCCCGGTACCACTCGTGCTCGGGGATCACCGGCACATAGGTCCGGGCGCTCTGCACCACCCGGTCGTCCGCGCGCAGGTCCCCGCGCCACCCCATCCCGGGCAGCCCGACCAGCACCCGTCGACCGCGAAGCTCGACCCGCTGCGTCGCGGGGACGATGGTGAGCGCTCTCGGTGGCTGCGGTGCCCAGTCCGGCTGGTCTGCGAATGGGTCAGGTAACGGTCCGGTCATAGCCGTGGTGGCCTCACCCGGCGGCGCGCAGCGGGGCACCCCGCTCGCGCATGAACGGGCCCGGGTTCACCGCCCCGGACGCGCTGCGGTCGTTGCGCAGGTGCACCTCGAAATGCAGATGCGGGCCGGAGGAGTTACCACTGCTGCCGACCTTGCCGATCACCTGACCGGCAGTCACGATTTGATCCTTCTTGACGAAGGGCTGAACCACCATGTGGCAGTACCGGGTGATGTAGCCACCGGCGTGCAGCAGGTCGACGAACCAGCCGCAGCCGCCCTTGCCGGGGAAGCCGTCCACGTTGCAGTCCTGGCGGCCGCGGCGGTCCTCGTCGCAGGTGGAGACCAGCACCCGACCGGTCGCTGCCGCGCGGATCTCGGTGCCCTTGGCCGCGCCGATGTCGACTCCGTTGTGGCTGGGTCGGCTGGCGGTGCGGAAACCGGAGCCGACTCCGCCGGGGATCGGCGCGGTCCAGCCGGAGGCGGCGATCTGACCGCGTTCGGCCGCGTTGCACACCGCCTTGCCGTTGATCTCGACGGTGCGGGCCGCGCCGCCGGCCAGCGCGTCCACGATCCGGCTGGCTATCTCTTCGTGCTTGGCGTACGCGTCCGGGTATGCGCTGACCTGCACCCGCTGCGCGACAACTGTCAGCGGTCGTTGTTGCCAGCTACCCACCTTGACGAGCTTCTCGTAGAACTTGCGGGCCGCGTACGTGGGGTTCAACCGCTCGGCGACAGTGCCCCACCCCGGCCGCTGCTGGAACAGGCCCAGTGAGTCGTGGTCCGCGCCTACCCCCTCGTGCGGCAGGGCCAGGGACTCGGGTACGCCGCTGTTGGCCAGGTTGCGCAGGGCGGACTCCTGCATCGCGGTGGCGAGGGCGACCACCCAACCTCGCGAAGGTACGCCCATGTCCTGACCGACCTTGATGATGATCGCGGCATTGCGGACCTGGGTGTCGCCGTACTGGGCGAACCGCGGCAGCTTGCCCGCGATGTTGACCGGTCGGACCGGCCCGCACTCCATGCCTGCCATGGTGTCGCCGTTCTCGGCGTCGTCGCCTCCGAGCCCGGCGAGGAAGAACGCCGCGGTGCCGCCGGTGCAGCAGAGCAGAAGCAGCATTCCGGTGAGCACTGCGGCGACCACACCGAGCCGGAGGGGACCGCGGCGGAGTTTGGCGCTACCAACGTCGCTCATGGCCGCTCCCAGTCCAGAACGTCGACCAGCCAACCATCATCGGAGCTGACCAGCTCCAACCGGAGCCCGCCGGCATCAAGGGGAAGCAGCAACTCGACGAACGTCTCGGTCCGCTCTCGCATGGTTGGCGGACCGGTGACCTTCTCGGCCGGCACGCTCTCTGGCTCGGCGCCGGTCAACTTGTCCCTCAGCGCCGGCGTGGAGAGTGGCCGTAGACCAGCCTGCCACTCTTCGGTGGTCATCCCGGGACGGCCCAGCCAGGCCTTGGCGAAGCGGTCGGCGGTCTGTTCGGGCGTGCGGGCGCCGGGCGACGTCACGGGTGACGGCGGAGCCGCGCTGTTGAGCAGACCGTCGTCGCCGGCCGTCGGGTCCACCGTGATGATCGGCCCATCCGGACGGGTGCTCAACCCATCGGCCGAATCGCCCGGGTTGGAGATCAGCCTGGCCGCCCCGAGCACAGCGACGACCACCACCCCGATCACGAGCGCCACGCCCAGCCGGGACCGCAGCGCCCGGGTGAAGACGAATTCCAACGCCCGTCGCATCACCGTCACCTCGCCTCTGAGCGCACCCGAGGTCCGGTGCGATCCGTTACCCGCTCGCTGGAGCCCGGGCGGTAGACCACGAACGACGGGTTCTCAGCCGGAACATCCGGCTCGGTCCAGGTCGCTGGCTGTCGGCGTCGGGGCTGCGGGGCCGTTGGGCGGCTCCGACCTCTGCCCTCCTCCGCCGGCGCCTCGTCGGGCCGCTCGCGACCGTCTGGGCGCACCGCGTCTGCGCGTCGGCCCTCGGCCGCGGCTGTCGGCACCGGGGCCGGGTCCTCCCGCCGCGCCTCGGGTCGTAGCCGGGTCTGCGTTGCGTCGGGCGACCGTCGACGTCCGCCCACCGGCTCGGCGGTGCCGCCCGGCTCGGCTACGTCGAGTCGTGCGGCGGTACGCATGTCGCGGAAGAACCGGCGGTGCCAGGACCCGGCCGAACTGACCGCTTCGCTGCTGTCCTTGCCGCCGAGTTGCGTGATCCGCCGATACGGCCGCAGCAGCAGCCATCCGACCACCCCGCAGAGCCACACCAGCACCACCTGTAGCCAACCCGGCAGGGTCGGTGTGCTCATGATCAAGTCGACCGCGAAAAGGTAGATCGCGGCGCCAGTGCCGAAGATGGCGATGTTGAAAACTGCGGCAACGACCGCATTAGCCAGTCGGCGTAGCCCGGCGCTGGCGGGTCGGAGTAGGCCGATCGTGCCGAGAATCGGAGCAGCGATCACCGCCCAGCGGAAGATCAGGAAGCCGAGCAGCACGAGCACCGACGCGGTGAGGTCGAACATTGCGAACAGCACGGCCGCGAGCACCGCGATGAACCCGGAGCCAATCCGATCCATGTCGCGGGTTCCTGTTAAGAATTCGTACGCCTCCGGGTCCTCGGCCTTAATCTGCTCTGCAACCGTCATCCACTGCTGTTGCTTGGCCCCGATCACCACATCACGTGTAGTGGGATTGGAGCGGACTGATTCCGCCTCACCCCAGCTAAGCGATTTGGCATCGTAGAGTGCCCGGCCATACTTTTTAGCGGTCTCGCTGTCCGCTGAGCCAAGCACGCCACGTAGCCAGTTGCGGTAGAGCATCGATTCAGTAGCGGTGTCGCTGGCCCGGACGGCCGGTGGCCGCTTGTCGATGCAAGCGTCTGGATTGGGAAGCACGCACTTGTCGGTCGGGATATCTTTTGACGCCGGACCTAGCGCGTCGTGTACGACGCCGAGCGAAGTGATCAGGGTGCCGTCGGCGATGTTCGCCGACTTGACCGGCCAGGCCGCCAGCGCGGTGACCGCCACCATCACCAGTAGCGCCCACCCTGCCGTCGTCATCGCATTGCTCATGTCCGATTGGCGGGAGCGCCAGAGCAGGTATAGACCCACCACGCAGAGCGTGACGATTCCGAAGACGCTGAATACTTTCTCGTATACGCCTTTGGTGGCTTTCTCCACCAGCGGGTCGGCCCAACTCCACATGGAGCGGGGATCCCAGGCCCGCTCCCGCAGGGCGTTAGAGGCACCCACGACCGCCGTGGCGATCATGAGCTCACCGTTGGCGACGGTGGTGGTGAACTTGTAGTCCGGATGAAGGACGGTGGATGCGCATCCACCCTCCACGTTGTAGGTGTTGAAGCTGTAACCGCCGTAGCCGTAGTCGCTGTAGATGCCCTTCGGTCCGGGCAGCTTGGACGAGTCCGGTCGGGAGGCGAACCAACCAGCCAAGCCCGAGTCCGGGGCGGACGGCACAGGTGGTTTGAGGCAGTCGATCTCCGCCTTGCTGACCTGCTTCAGCTTTGCCACGCAGGCGCGGAAGTCGGCTTGCCATTCGGCGGTCGTGCAGAGGTCGGCGCGGGCCTGGGCAGCAGGCGGTGCGGCGGCTGCGGCCTCCGCACCGATCAGCGGCCAGCTGAGGGTGGCCCCGGCCAGTACGCCAAGGGCGAGCAGGAACGACACGGTCCTTGCCCAGGCCCTAGCCATGTCACGCCTCCAGATCCGGCAGGGGGATGCTCGGCAGGACTCCGGCCGCTGCGGCGATCGCGGCGGGCGTCGTGTCGAGGTGGTCCAGCAGTCCTTCGACGTACGAGACGTCGACTCGGACTTTCTGCACCCGGCCGTCGACGTCACGCATCACGAATTCGCGGAAGCCGAGGCGGGAGGCCGAGTTGGTGTCGGCGGCGGAGAGCGAGGCGAGGGTGGCCTCGTACCCGTCGTTCACCGGCACCCGCAGCAGCCGTAGCGCTTCGGAGGCGATCTCGGCGTCCTCGGCGATGCGGCCGACGAAGACTGTGGAGACGAGGTTCTGCACGTCGAGGCCGAGGATGTCGCGGGGGTTCTGGGAGGCGACAAGTGCGGCAAGGTTCCATTTGCGGGAGTCACGGGCGAGTCGGACCAGGAAGGAGCGTCCGGACCGCCAGCCCTCCATGAAGTGCGCCTCGTCCAAACCGACGAGCTTGCGGGACGACATTGAGCCGCCGTAGCAGCGCCGGACGGCGAGCCGGTGCGCGGTGTGCAGCATCGGCAGGGCCAGTGCTTCCTCGGCTGACCAGTACTCGCGTTCGATCTTGAGGTCGGGCAGCCGTAGCCCGGCCATGGTGATCACGGTGAGCGCCGCGTCGGCGCCGAGCAGCCCTTCCGGCGGTCGGCCGAAGAAGAGCATGGCCAGTGGCATCTCGGCGGTGTCCAGCAGGAGGTTGGCCAGTTCCTTGCCGGCGTCGTCGTCGAGGCGCCCGAGGCAGCTCACCACGTCGTCCAGGGTGGAGGTCTCCTCGGCGGGGACCTGGCGGACGGCGTGCCGGAAGAGGGTGGCTGTCGACGCCTCCCTGGCCACCTGCGGCGGGACGAGCATCATGCAGATGTCCTGGACCAGCATTCGCCGCTCGGCCCGGGCGTTGGAGACCGCGATCTCGAACTCCCGGTCGCCGGCGGCCCCGGTGCCGAACTCGGAGCGCAGCGGCGTCGGGATGAGCGAGTAGGGCGCCAGGGTGCCGTGCTCCGAGCCGGTCAGGTTCAACACCCGGGAGTACGGCCGCAGCTCGGGCATCGCGCAGAGGCGGGCCAGCGGGCCGGACGGGTCGAGCAGGGTCACCTGGACACCTCGGCGGGCGGCCAGGTAGCCCAGGGCGCCGAGCAGGGTGGACTTGCCACCGCCCGGTTCGGCGACGAAGACCGCGAGCCCGGAGCGTTCCCGGACCTCCATGGGAAAGTGCAGGTCGAGGAAGACCGGGCGGCGGCAGGTGCCGGCGGTTCGACCGATCAGGTCGCCGCGCCGGTCGCCCACGTTGGATGCGGCCTGGGGGAGCGCGGCGGCGAGCAACGGCACCGGCATGCGACGCACGTAGCCGGTGTTGGCGATCGGCTCGCCGGGGATGAACTCGCGGGCCAGCCAGTCCTGGTTCTTCGGGTGTTGCAGTGAGATCCGTAGCTCGCGTGAGTAGAGCTGGATGAGCCGGCGGGCCCGCTCCAGGCATTCCTCCCTGGTCCGGCCGCCGACAGCGATCCGGTGCCAGCCGTGCGCCCGGGCCGAGTCGACCGGCAGGCCGGTGGTCATCTCGTCGCCGATCACCAGGGCGCGCTTGGCCAGTCGCTCCAGCTCAGGGGGCGCGTCGATGCCGTGTTCGGCGTAGTCGAGCTGTTGCGAGCGGATCATCCGCAGCCGGTGTTCAAGATTCCGGAAGGAGTCGCCGGAGCCGAGGATGTCGACGCGGGTGGAGATCTCCATCGGCCAGGGCAGCCGCTCGTGGAAGTGCAGCCAGGGCTCGTGCCGTTCCGGAATCTCCAGCGGCTCCATCCGGCCGACAGCGAGCACTGCCACGTGCCGTTCCTCGCCGGTCATCCGGTTGACCAGCTTGACCGTCGAGCCGTACGGGGTGCGGTAGCGCTCGACCTGTTCGGTCATGGCGAGCAGGTCGCCGCGTTCCCAGCGCCCGTCGGTGACGGGGGAGAGGGTGCTCGGCGGCGACATGCACAGCGCCACCGAGCGGTAGAGCAGCCATTCCAGCTCCTGGGCGGTGACCCGCCGGCCGCGCATGCCGAACGCCCCGAGCACCTCGTCGAACTGTTCGACTGTGCGGCCCAGCTTGCGGCGTTCCCCGTCGGCGGTGCCCCGGCCGAAGGTGCGCAGCAGCCGCTCGGTGAGCGAGTCGCCGAGGGAACGCCGGGCGAAGGTGACACCCAGGTAGGTCTGGCCCTCGGCGTGGTTGACCGCCATCAGGTGGCGTTGGGCGGCGACCAGGTGGTCGGCCCAGCCGGTGGTGCCGGGGACGTCGGGCAGCGGCGCCGAGGTGTGCGTGTCGATAGTGCGCGCCCACTCGTCGGCGGGGAACGGCCGGGTGGTGCGGCGCAGGTGCAGTCGGAAGCCGGCCAGTCCGGCGTACTGCTCGGAGATCGCCGACAGCAGCGCCTCACGCTCGGCGTCCGGCCGGAAGGCCCAGCGGACCTCGGGCAGCCAGTACCACGCGGTGACGGTGTTCGGTGTGAAGGTGAGGTGGCCGGCGATCTCGGTGATGGCCAGCTCGACCGACGGATCCCGATCCCCGAATTTGATCTTCGGAGCGCGAACCCGGGTCGGCTTGATCGGTCGGTCCGGTCGGCTCGCCGTGCGCTGTCGGGGTGTGGCTACCTCTTTGCCGGTGGCCGCGGTGCCGGTGCTCCTGGGCCGTTCCGAGTCGGTGGCCCGGCGCGCCGTACGTTCGAGAGCTGGCCGATCCGCAGCCGTGATCATGGCCGGCTGCTCCGAGGGAGCGGTGGAGCGGCCGGCGGCGGGCGTCGGCTGGGGTGGCGCTTGAGCCGCCGGTCGGTCCGGCGACGTCGCTGTGGGGCGGCCGCCCGGCACGGTGTTGGTGGGTCGGCGGACCTGGCTGCTGGTCATCGACGGCGACCCGCCGTCGGTGGGTGACTCGGACTCGTCCGGCGGACGCAGCATCGGCCGTCGATCGCCGGCCTGGTGCGGCACCCGGGACTCGTTGGTCGGGTGGCGGCCTCCGTGTCGTGGCTCGACGGGTCGGCCACCGTTGCCGGCCGGCGTCCACTGTGGCTCGACTTCGGGAACCGCGCGGGCTGGTGCCGGGCTGCCGGTGGGCGGCGGCTGGTGCGGGATCGCCGGCTGCTCGCGGGTGCTCGGGCCGGCGGTGACCGCTCGTGGCGAGGCGGGTCGCCCTGCGCCGCCGAAGAGGTCCAGGAAGGGGGAGTCGATGTCGGCGTTCTCGCCGGCCGACACGGCGGTGGGCTCGGCCGGTGGCGTCCGGCGGGGAACCGGCCGGGGTGCCTGGAACACGCCGACGGCACCGTGGCCGGGTGACGTCACCAGCGCGGGGTCGAGGGCGACCTCGTCCTCGTCCTCGGTGTAGTCGAATGAGTGCGCACGGTGACCGGCTGGTGCGCCCGGTCGGCCTGCCGGGGAGCCCGGCGTGGAGGAGCGGCTCATGCGATCGCCTCGGCGACTGTCGGCAGACCCATGCCCGCGTCCTGCGACGGACCGCTCGACGTACGTCCGGTCATGCCAGCTCCTCCCGAATCCTGATCCGGCTGCCGACCAGGCGCGGATCGCGCTGCTCGACCGCCGGCTCCCGGGTGCGTCGCCAGTCGGTCAGCGCGGTGCGGATGACCACCCGCGCCGGCCGATCGGGGTCGACGTGCCGGAAGATGAACGACGTGGTCACGATGGCGAGTGCGATCTCCCAGGCTGGGAAGAGCTCGACCGTCAACGTGAACAGCCAGTGGATGAACATGTAGAGGGGGACCAGCAGCATGAAGAGCCCGTACTGGGCGTAGGGCAGGTGAACCGGAAGGGTGTAACCGGGCGGCCCGAGGTAGACCAGGCGGGCCCGGTAGATGTCGTCGTCGGTGCGCAGCCGCATCTGGTGAACGCGCCTATTCGAAGATCAGGTCGATCAGGTAATCGCCGACGAAGAAGAGTGTTGCCGCGCCCGCGATGAAGGCGAGCCCGACGATGGCGATCGCGGAGCTGGTCAGCACCTTGGAGATCTCGCCTCGGCTGGCGCGGCCGATGAAGATGACACCCAGGACGGCGAGCAGGATCGGCGCGATCTTGCTGGCGAAGAAGGTGACGACACTGTTCGTGTCGATCCCCTTCGGTGCCGGCTCCGCGAGCGGAGCCGACGCCAGGGTGGAGAGCGCGTGGGCGACGCCGGACGACGCCGTCTCCATGAGCTCGAAGGCGATCACTGGAACCTCCCCATAGCGCGGCCGGCGGTGCCGCGGCGGTGCAATAGGCAAGCCTGGCGGGAAAAGTGCTCCACAGGGCATGGCGTTCTTGACCCTGTGTTCGTTACTCACCACGGAGGGTGGCGAGGTTTGGGCGGTTTTCCCCCGCTTCGGCCCTCCCTCCAAGCTTCGCCATCTCGATGCTGGCCAATTCCAAAGCGTACGGGCCGCCCCGGATTGCGACAAGCCGCGAAGGGGCTGCCCGATACTGCCCAGATGACCGATCGTACACCTGTTCTAATCGGCACGTCAGGGGCAGTGGTGCGGGGCCCACCCGGGTCGCTGGCCGCCGCCACCGCGACCGGTACCGTCTAGTCGTGACCGATCTGGTGCGGGCTTCGGGCCCGGTGGTGATGGGCGTCCTCAACGTCACACCGGACTCCTTCTCCGACGGCGGACGGTACGCCGACCTGGACGCCGCCGTCGGACACGGCGTCCGTCTACGGGACGCCGGTGCGCAGCTGGTCGACATCGGCGGCGAGTCGACCCGTCCGGGCGCCGAGCGGATCGACGCCGCGACCGAGGCCGAGCGGGTGTTGCCGGTCATTCGTGAGCTGACCGCCGCCGGTGTGCCGGTCAGCGTCGACACCAGCCGCGCGCGGGTCGCGGAGGCCGCCCTGGCCGCCGGCGCGGCAGTGGTCAACGACGTCTCCGGTGGCCTGGCCGACCCGGACATGGCCCGGGTGGTCCGCGACGCGCACTGCCCCTGGGTGCTGATGCACTGGCGTGGGCACTCCCGTGCCATGCGCGAGTTGGCCACCTACACGGACGTGGTGGCCGATGTCCGGGCCGAGTTGGCCCAACGGATCGACGCGGCGCTGGCCGCCGGGGTGGCCGCCGACCGCCTCATCGTCGACCCCGGCCTCGGCTTCGCCAAGACGGCCGCGCACAACTGGGAGCTCAGCGCCCGCCTGCCGGAGTTGCTGGATCTCGGTTACCCGCTGCTCTTCGGGGCGAGCCGTAAGTCGTACCTCGGTGGGTTGCTCGCCGACCCGGACGGCACGCCGCGACCGACCGCCCAGCGGGAGGCGGCCACCGTGGCCACCAGTGTGCTGGCGGTCGCCGCGGGCGCCTGGGGCGTACGGGTGCACGACGTGCGGGCCACCGCCGACGCGCTCGCCGTCTGGGCGGCGACCGGCAGCCCCCGCCTGGCCGTGCCGCCGCACGCTGGGAAGCGGACGCAAGACGATCACGAGCAGGGGGTACGGCGATGACGACGGACCGGATCCAGCTGACCGGCCTGCGGGCGCATGGTCGGCACGGGGTGTACGACTTCGAACGCGAACAGGGGCAGGACTTCGTGGTCGACGCCGTCCTGGAGCTGGACCTCGGCCCGGCCGCCGCCAGTGACGACGTCGCCGCCACAGTGCACTACGGCGAGTTGGCCGAACGCCTGGTCGCGGTGGTGACCGGTGAGCCGGTCAATTTGATCGAGACCCTGGCGGACCGGCTCCTCGCGGTTTGCCTGGCCGACGTCCGGGTCGACGCCGCGACGATCACCGTGCACAAGCCGGAGGCTCCGGTGCCGCACACCTTCGCCGACGTGGCCGTCACCATGACCCGGGCGCGTACCCGGTGACCCGGGCGGTTCTCTCGCTCGGCAGCAACTTGGGCGACCGCCTGGAGCACCTGCGCACGGCCGTCGCCACCCTCGGCGACGCGGTGCTCGTGCTCTCCGGGGTGTACGAGACTCCACCGTGGGGTGACACCGATCAGCCCGCGTACCTCAACGCGGTGGTGCTCGTGCAGGACGAGAGCGCGACAGCGCGCGACTGGCTGGAGCGGGCCCGCGATGCGGAGCGCGCGGCCGGCCGGGTCCGTGACCCGCAGCGGCGGTTCGGACCGCGCACCCTCGACGTGGACGTGATCGCGGTCTGGGGCGACGACGACGAGCCGGTGCTCAGCGACGAGGAGGAGCTGACCCTGCCGCACCCCCGGGCGCACCTGCGCGCCTTCGTGCTGCGTCCGTGGATCGACATCCAGCCGTACGGTCGGCTGCCCGGTCACGGTTGGCTGACCGACCTGCTGACCACCGGCCCCGCCGCGGACGAGGCGTTGGAACTGCGTCCCCGGCCGGAGTTGGCGTTAGAGTCGACGGCATGACCGAGCGGAACCGGCCGGCATGACGCAGGCGAAGCCCCCACCGGGCGGGTCGGGCCCGGACGGGTCGCGGATGGGCCCCACCCGGATCTCGACCCTGGTCGTGGCAGGCCTGGCTGCCGCGGCGGTGGCCTGGCTGCTGATCAGCACCCTCTACTACAGCGGCATTCCCCGGCTGCCCTGGCTGCCGGTGGTGACGCTGGCCGGGCTCGCGGTGCTGGAGGCGTACGCCGCGATCAACACCCGGGGCCGGATCGAGCGCAAGCCGGGCCGGGAGCCGGTCAATCCGCTGTTGGTCGCCCGCTTCGTGGTGCTGGCCAAGGCGTCGGCGCTGGCCGCCGCGATCTTCGCGGGCTTCTACGCTGGGCTCACCGGCTGGCTCTTCGTGGAGACCACCCGCGCCGCCCTGGACGACCGATCGGCCGCCGGCGGAGGCCTGCTCGCCTCGCTGGCACTGGTCGGTGCCGCGCTCTGGTTGGAGCGCTCCTGCCGGGTGCCGGAACGCCCTGACGACGAGCGCGAGCAGGACCCGCGGGAAAGCCGCCCCGGCCAGCGCTGAGCAGGGGGTTACGCCCGGCTGCGGTCGCGGGTACGGTGCCTGCGATCGGGGAGCAAGGGCCGCCCAGGGTCCGTCCGTGCGCCGGACTGGGGACGGTCGGCCACTGGGGAGGCGGCGTCATGGGGTACGAAGAAGCGGGCCGGGACCGGTCGGCCGAACCCTCGTCGGGGGTGCCGGCCGCCGTCCTGGACAACGTCTTCGACGATCCCGCCCACGGTGAGCCCGGCCGGGACCGGATCGGCGTACACCTGGGGTGGGAGCTGCTGCTGCTGGCCGGGCTGGCCGCCGTGAGCTGGCTGCTCTGGCGGGAGGATCCGGCCGCGGTGCGCGACGGCAACCTGCGCACGCTGCTGATCGACGCGGTCGGGCTGGGGTTGCTCGCCCTGGCCGCAGGGCTGAGCCTGCGGACGTCCGCGCCGAACCTGGCCGTCGGCCCGATCGCGGTGGCGGCCGCCCTGCACTACGCCGAGCAGGGTGACCGGGGCCTGCCGGCGTCGCTCGGCCCGGCCGTGGCGGTCGCCGCGGTGGGCGGGCTGGCGTTGGCGCTGGCGGTGGTGGTGCTGCACGTGCCGGGCTGGGCCGCCAGCCTGGCCGGCGCCGCCGCCGTGGTGGTGTACATCGAACGCCGCTCGGCGCCAGTGCTGGTGCAGGGCGACTACGACCCCACCAGCAGCGCCGGTTACCTCTTCGCCGGCTTCGCCGCGGTGGCCGTCCTGGGTGGGCTGTTCGGCGCGATCCGGGCGATCCGCAGGCTCGTCGGCAGGTACCGACCGATCGCCGACCCGGCCCGTCGGCGGGGCGCGGTGGCCGCAGTGATGACCGCCGTCGCGCTTGTCGTCTCCACGGTGCTGGCCGCTCTGGCCGGCGTGCTGCTCGCCGCCAACGACCCCGGGCCGGTGGCGCCCACCTCGGGGCTGGACTGGACGGTGCTGGCCATCGGGGTGGCCCTGCTCGCCGGCACCAGCGCGTACGGCCGCCGGGGCGGGGTGTTCGGCACGCTGCTGGCGGTCGGCCTGGTCACTGTCTTCCAGGTGTACGCGCCGGAGCGTGGCTGGACGCTGAGCAACTGGGTGGTCGGCGGGGCCGCGCTCGGCGTCGGGCTGCTGGCCACCCGGCTGGTCGAGACGCTCGGGCGGCCTCGACCGGGCGGCCCTGAGCGGCCCGAGCCGGTCAGCGACGGCACGATCAGCTCGGGCTGGACCACACCGCAGCCGCAGTCCGTCGACAACTGGCCTCCCACGCTGCCGACCCAGGCCGCGCCGCAACCGGTCGACCCGTGGCGGGATCCCCGGTGGGAGGACGGCCCGCGACGGTGGGACACCGACGAGCGGTGAGCCGCGTCGCGTCCGCCGAGCCGGAGCTGATCTCGACAGTTAGGCTCGGCGGCATGACCGACTCACCTGCCGCCACCCCGGGCGGAACCTCGTTCGAGGAGCTTGACGCGCTGTCCACCGAGGAGCTGCGGGAGCGGGCGTTCGCCCGGGCCCGGGAGCACCGGGACGTGGGTTTCTTCTGGTCGGTGCTGCGCCACCTGCCGAACGCGGACGAGGCCACGGTGCTGGATGGCGCCCCGAACTCGATCGGCCCGACGATCGACGAGGCCAACGCGCTGTGGCGGGAGCTGACCGGTCACGGCTACGAGGAGTCGGCGCCGCTGCTGCGGGCCGCCTTCATCGACTACCTGATGAAGCACTGAGCCGCTCGGGACAGCTCAGGTCCAGCCGAGCCACCGGTTCGGGGCCTGGGCGGATCGCGTCGCTCGTCAACCGGTCCGGCCCGGTCAGTCGCTACGGCACGGCCGCCGGCACCGGCGCGCTCGCCGTGTTGCTGCTGGTCGGCATCTGCGGCAGTCCGGCGTACACCGGCTGGGCCGTCACCCTCACCGACCCGGAGTCGGCCGGGGCCTTCTACGCGCGCCTGCTCGCCTGGCCGGCCTGGCGGCTCGACGCGGACGGGCAGGCCGGCGGGTTGTTCGCCGCCGACCTGCGCGCCGTGCTGCTGGTGGTCCTCGCTGTGGCGCTGCTCTACCTGTTGCCGGCCGCCCAGGTCGCGCGGGTGCCCGGCCCGGTCAGCCAGTTCTTCTCCGGCTGGGCCGCGTACGTGCTGGCTGGCGGGCTGGCCGCAGTGCTGGCGGCGCTGCTCGGCCCGGCGCCGTCGCTCCTGGGGGCACTGCAGGACGCCAGCACCGGTGCCGGCTACGGCTTCCTCACCGGGTGGATCATCGGCATCGCCAGCCTCGGCGGTCGCGCCTGACCCGGCCGAGGCGGGGGCAGGCGCGACGGTCGTGCCTGCCCCGATCGGGGGTCAGCTGCTCGGGCGGCCGAGGTCGAGCAGACGCTGTCGGCTCAGCGCGCCCACCGGCCGGCCGGCGTCGGTCACGAGGAGCCGGTCCCGGCCCGAGGTGAGCAGGACCGCCAACGCGTCGTACGCCGAGCCGTCCACAGCGACGGTGGGCAGGTCCGGTGCGGCGTCCTCGGGCACCGGCTCCAGCGCCGCCCGGTCGAGCGGGGTGACCGCCAACCGGCGGATGCCCCGGTCGGCGCCGACGAACTCGCGTACGAACGCGGTGGCGGGCGCGCCGAGCAGCGCGGCCGGGGTGTCGTACTGCTCCAGGTGCCCGCCCTCGGAGAGGACCGCGATCCGGTCACCGAGTCGGACGGCCTCGTCGAGGTCGTGGGTGACCAGCACGATCGTCTTGCGTACCTCGGCCTGGAGGCGCAGGAACTCCTCCTGGAGGCGGGCCCGGACGATCGGGTCGACGGCCGAGAACGGCTCGTCCATCAGCAGCACCACCGGGTCGGCGGCGAGCGCCCGGGCCACCCCGACCCGCTGCCGCTGGCCACCCGACAGCTCGTGCGGGTAGCGACCGCCGAACTCCGCCGGGTCCAGTCCGACCAGGTCGAGCAGCTCGTCGACCCGGGCCCGGGTCTGGCCCTTGGGCCAGCGGAGCAGGCCCGGCACGGTGGCCACGTTGGCCCGCACGGTCTGGTGTGGAAAGAGACCGACGTTCTGGATCACGTACCCGATTCGACGGCGCAGTCGCACCGGGTCGACGTTCGTGACGTCCTCGTCGCCGAGCGTGATGCGACCTGCGGTCGGTTCGATCAAGCGATTGATCATCCGCAGCACCGTCGACTTGCCGCAGCCGGACGGGCCGATCAGCACGACCAGTTCGCCGGCCCGGACCTCCAGGCTGAGGTCCCGGACAGCTTCAGTGCCGTTCGGGTAGCGCTTCTGGATGCCCTCCAGGGAGATCGACGCCGCGCGAGGGGATTGGGCCACGCCGGCAGCCTCCGGGGTAACGTCCACGTATGTCCTTCCGCCTGAGCTACCGGGCCGACCCGGGTAACCCCTGGTTCTCCTGGCAGTACGTGCGGGACAACTCTGACACGATCCTCGCCGCGGTGCGCGAACACGCCTCCCTCACCGGGCGAGCGGTGCTGATCGCGGTGCTGATCGCCCTGCCGTTGTCCGTGCTGGCGTACTGGGTCCGTCCGCTTGCCGGTCCGATCCTCGCCGTGAGCGGGGTGGTCTACACGATCCCGTCGTTGGCGCTCTTCGCGTTCATCGCCCCCTACCTGGGCACCGGTGCGACCACTGTGCTGGTCGGGCTGGTCCTCTACGCGCTGCTGCTGATAGTGCGCAACGTGGTGGCCGGTCTCAACCAGGTGCCTCCGGAGGTTCGGGAGGCCGCCGAGGGCATGGGTTACGGTCGCTGGAGGCGGCTGTTCCGGATCGACCTGCCGCTGGCGCTGCCGGGCATCGTGACCGGTGTACGGCTGGCGACCGTCTCGACGGTGGCGTTGGTCACTGTCGGGGTGCTGGTCGGGCACGGCGGGCTCGGGCAGTTGATCTTCGCGGGCTTTCAGAACAACCTCTACAAGGCCGAGATCATGACGGCCGCACTGCTCTGCGTGGCGCTCGCCGTCGTGCTCGACCTGCTGCTCATCCTGGTCGCCCGACTGGTGACTCCCTGGTCCACCCGGAGGGCACGGTGACCGTGGCGGAAAACCCGATCGGGCAGGCCATCACCTGGATCAACGACCCACTGAACTGGACCAACCCCGGCGGCATGCTGGACCGGCTCGGCGAGCACCTGACGATCTCGGCCCTGGCGGTGGCGCTCGGCTGCCTGGTGGCCTGGCCGCTCGGGCTCTGGTTGGGGCACCTCGGTCGAGGTGGCGGCCTCGTGGTGCTGATCTCCAACGCCACCCTGGCCATCCCCACCCTGGCGCTGCTGACCATCCTCCCGGTCGTCTTCGCCAGCGGCTTCGGGAAGACACCTGTGGTGGTGGCACTGGCTGTCTTCGCCGTGCCGCCGCTGCTGGCCAACGCGTACACCGGGGTGCGCCAGGTGGACCCGGAGGCCCGCGACGCGGCCCGGGGGATGGGCCTGTCCGGCGGGCAACTGCTGCGCCGCGTGGAGTTGCCGCTCGCGGTGCCCTACCTGGCCGCCGGGTTCCGTACCGCGGCGGTCCAGGTGATCGCGACGGCGGCGCTGGCCTCCTTCGTCAACGGCGGCGGCCTGGGCCAGATCATCCGGACCGGCTTCGGCATCGGTATCGCGGCCGGCGGCGGACAGATCGTCGCCGGTGGTGTGCTGGTGGCCGGGCTCGCGTTGTTGGCCGAGGTGGTCCTCGGCGGCGTCGAACGGCTTGTCACCCCCAAGCCGCTGCGGCGCGGGCGGCAGCGCCTCGGGCGGCCCCGGGCCGCCGACGCCACCGGCAGCGCCTGACCCGTCCGGGTGAGCCCGCGTCGAGCTGGCGACCCACGCCCGTCAAATCGGTGACGATGGGGTGACGAAGTCCATCCCAAGTTGTCGGTCGGTTCCGGAGCATGTTGGGTGGACATTCGCGGGCGGCCGACAGTCAGGATCGCCCGTCGGACACGCGGCCGGCCCGGGACGGGCCGCGCCGGGACACGGAAGGCGGGCACATGCGCGCACGTACACGTCTGGCGATCGGGGCGGTCAGCGCCGTCGCCGGGGCAGCACTCCTCACCGGCTGCGGTGACGCCGGCTCGTCCGGCACCGACGCACCACAGACGAGCGCCTCCGGCGCCGGGTGCGCCCCGGTCGCCGGCCAGCAGCTCATCGCTCTGCAGGACGACAAGAAGCTCCAGAACTCCGACAACGTCATTCCCGCGGTCAACAGCAAGGCGGCCAACCCGCAGCTGATCGCCGCACTGGACAAGGTCTCCGCCACGCTCGACACTCCGAAGCTGATCCAGCTCAACAAGGCCGTCAACGAGGACCGCAAGACCCCCAAGGTGGCGGCCGAGGAGTTCGCCAGCGCCAACAACCTCACCGCGGGCATCGCCAAGGGCCCGGGCGGCAGCATCACTGTGGGTGCCGGCAACTTCGCCGAGAGTCAGATCCTGGGCGAGCTGTACCGGATCGCGCTCACCGCCGCCGGCTACCAGGTCAAGGTGCAGCAGATCGGCAACCGGGAGCTCTACGCGCCGGCCCTGGAAAAGGGCGAGATCCAGGTCGTCCCGGAGTACGCGGCGACAATGGCCGAGTTCCTCAACACCAAGGCCAACGGGCAGAACGCCCAGCCGGTCTCCTCGCCGGACATCAACACGACGGTGACCGCGCTGAAGGCCGAGGGCGACAAGGCCGGCCTCACCTTCGGCACCCCGGCCGCCGCACAGGACCAGAACGCCTTCGCGGTGACCCAGGCCTTCGCCGACAAGTACGGCGTGCGGACCCTCTCCGAGCTGGCGGCGAAGTGCTCCGGCAGCGCGACTGTGCTGGGTGGCCCGCCGGAGTGCGAGCAGCGTCCGTTCTGCAAGCCGGGCCTGGAGAAGACCTACGGCCTGTCGGTCGGCAAGTTCTCCTCCCTCGACCAGGGCGGGCCGCTGACCAAGAGCGGGCTGCGCGACGGCTCGATCAGCGTGGGTCTCATCTTCTCCTCGGACGGCGCCTTCGCCACCAGCTGAGCGCTTTCCGCACCTGCTGCGGACGCCCTCGCCCCCGACCGGGCGGGGGCGTCCGCGCGTCCCGGGGACCCCGTTCCCTCCGGTGGATATCGTGGGTAGGCTGCACATCCATGCCAGCCCCGGCCACCTCCGACGCCCGGCGTCAACCACCGCTGCTGACCATGCTCTTCTGGGCCGGCGTCGCTCTCGCGCCGGTGGCGGCGCTGATCCTGCTGGTGGCCGACGGCAACGGCCCGTTGCGGTTCGCCGCGGTGCTCGCCATCCTCGCTGTGGTGCTGATCGGCCTCTCCATCGCGTTGCGTCCCGACGGCGAATCCGCCTCGGCGCGGACCGACGAGTTGCTGGACGAGATCGAGGAGCTGCGCCGGGAGTTGCGCGGCGAGATCGTGGCCGCCGCCCAGCGCGGTAACCAGGCGCTCGACCAGGCCCAGCGGGCCCAGGAGGGGATCGCCGCGGTGCGCCGCCGTCTCGACGCCAGTGGCGCCGCCCTCGCCGGTGCCGCACCCGCGGTCGAGCAGGCGGGTGCCGGACGGGCGCGGGTGGCTGCCGTCGAGCCGCCGGTGGACGACACACCGGTGGCCCGTAACCGGGGCGACGCGCTGGCCGGCCGCGCCCGGGTGTCCGGCCCCGACGACGCGCCCCGGTGGGGGCGTCCCGAGCACCAGGACGACGAGCCGGCGTACGCCCGGGAGACCCCCGAGCCGGCGTACGCCCGGGAAACCCCCGAGCCGCCGGCCGCCGCCGGGATGTACGGCGGGGAACGGTCGGCCGGCACCGCGTACGGCTCAGCCCGCCCCCGGGAGCACGACCGCCCCGAGGCGGCGCACCGGTCGGGTGGCGTGGTCCGACACACCGAGACCGTGCACGTCACCACCCGGCACACAGTGGTCGACGGCGGCCCGGCCGAGCCGCCCGGTCGCTACGGCGGTGGGTACGCCGGTCAGTGGACCTCTCCCGCGCAGGAGTGGACCCGGGGCGGCGACGCCGATCAGCCCCCGCGCCCGTCCGGCCGGGCGCGGAGCGAGCCGGAGCCGCACCCCAGGGCCGGGTACGGCGACGAGCCGGGCTGGACGGGCCGCCGCGACGAACCGGAGTGGACCGATCGGCGCGACGCCTACGCCCAGCCCGACGAGCCCGCTCCGGCGGCCCGGTCACACCGCACCCCGGAGCGGCCGGCGACGGAATCCTGGGACAGCCCGGACGATCGGGGCTGGTCGGAGCAGCGCGCTCCGGCACCGCAGCCCGGGCCGCCGCTGCGGGCCGACGACACCGGCGAGTACTGGTCGCAGCTGCGGGCCGGTGACCGGTGGGCCGCCGTCCGCGACGACGAGAACGGTCGCGAGTTGCGGGTCGGCGAACGTCGGGCCGAGGTGCACACCGACGCCACCGGCACCGAGTACCGGGTGGCCGACCGCTGGGCCGCCGTCCGCCACGAGGAGCCGCGCCGTCACGAGGACGCCGCCCGCTACGAGGAGCCGCGCCGTCACGAGGACGCCGCCCGCCACGAGGACGCCGGCCGCTACGAGGAGCCGCGCCGTCACGAGGACGCCGGCCGCTACGAGGACGCCGGCCGGTATGGAGAACCGCGCCGCCACGACGGTGGTCGGCGGGCCGAGCCGGGAAGGCCCGCGCTGCCGGTGGGCGGGGTGCCGGTGCCGGACGAGTGGCGTCCACCGCGCCAACGCGGCCACCAGGCGGAACCCGCGCCGGAACGCACCGGCCGGCGGCGGGTCGACGAGCGCTACGGCTACCCGCCGCAGGACGACGTACCGCGTGCCGGCGGCGCGCCACCCACCGACCGCTGGCGGTGACCGGTCAGGCGGCCCGGGTTTACTTGTCGATGTCGCCGACCACGAAGAACATCGAGCCGAGGATCGCGATCAGATCCGGGACCAGGCAGCCGGGGAGCAGGGTGGCCAACGCCTGCACGTTCGCGTACGAGGCGGTGCGCAGCTTCAACCGCCACGGCGTCTTCTCACCCCGCGACACCAGGTAGTAGCCGTTGATGCCGAGCGGGTTCTCCGTCCAGGCGTACGTGTGCCCCTCCGGCGCCTTGAGCACCTTCGGCAGCCGGGTGTTGATCGGCCCGGTCAGCCGGTCCACCCGGTCGAGGCACTGCTCGGCGAGGTCCAGTGACGCGTACACCTGGTCGAGCAGCACCTCGAAGCGGGCGTGGCAGTCGCCGGCGGTCTTGGTGACCACCGGAACGTCCAGCTCGTCGTAGGCCAGGTAGGGGTCGTCGCGGCGCAGGTCCAGGTCGAGCCCCGAGGCCCTGGCGACCGGGCCGGACGCGCCGAACGCGGCGGCGTCCGCTGCGGACAGCACGCCCACGCCGACGGTGCGGGCCAGGAAGATCTCGTTACGCCGGATCAGGTGGTCCAGGTCGGGCAACCGGCGGCGTACCTCGCCGATGGCCGCGCGGGCCCGCCCGGTCCACCCGTACGGCACCTCTTCCTTGAGGCCACCCACCCGGTTGAACATGTAGTGGATCCGGCCGCCGGAGACCTCCTCCATCACCGCCTGGATGGTCTCGCGTTCCCGGAAGGCGTAGAAGATCGGTGTGATCGCCCCGATCTCCAACGGGTACGAGCCGAGGAACATCAGGTGGTTGAGCACCCGGTTCAGCTCCGCGAGGGCCATCCGCAGCCAGGTGGCCCGCTCCGGCACCTCCATGCCCATCAGGCGTTCCACGGCGAGCACCACGCCCAGCTCGTTGGAGAACGCCGAGAGCCAGTCGTGCCGGTTGGCCAGCACGATGATCTGCCGGTAGTCACGCACCTCGAAGAGCTTCTCCGCGCCCCGGTGCATGTAACCGACGATCGGTTCGCAGGCGACCACCCGTTCGCCGTCGAGCACCAGCTTCAACCGCAGCACACCGTGGGTGGAGGGGTGCTGCGGGCCGATGTTCAGCACCATGTCGGTGCCGAGCTGCTGATCACCGGTGCCGGCGATCAGCCCGGCCCCGGTGCCGACGGTCAGTTCACGGAGGGCCCCGGCGTCGGTGGTCATGCCCGTCATCGTGCCACGGCCGGCCCGAGCGGGATGCCGACCGGCTGGCGCAACCACCAGTGCCCGCCGAGCCCGGCCGGGTCGGTCAGCTCGGCCACCGCCGACGCGGCGGCCAGCGCCCGCACGTAGCCGACCGGGTCGGTGCCGGCCAGGCTGAGCGGCGGTCGTCCGCCGTCGGCCCCGAGCGCCCGCAGCGCCTCCCGCTGCGGGACCAGGGAGTACGCGCACCGGGCGACCGCCGCACCGGCGGAGGCGACCGAGTCCATTGCCACGTGCGCTGTGACGTCACTCGACCCGTCGGGCACCGGGGGCACCTGCCGCCCACCCCGATACCCGGTCAACGTCCCGTCCACGGGTCGGTCGCCGCTCAGGTGCCCGTAGTCGACTGCCAACGCCAGCCCTCGGCTGATCTTCCGGACCGCGTTCGCCCAGGCTTCGTCCCTCGGTCTGCCGATCTCCGCTCGGTGGTCGCTGTGGGGGGTTTCGGGGCAGCCCGGCCGGCTCCGGGCGGTCAGGCTTGATCCCTGCGCCGGCCGGGCTGCCCCGAAACCCGATTCGCTTCCGCTGGTCGAATCAGTAGAGGTTGAACCACCGGTCAGGTCACGGTCCGCGCCGCGCGGGCTCGCGGGAGCAGGCCACCAGGTGGTCAGCCAATCAAGATCAGCAGCTTTGACCAACTCGCCAACCGTCTCCACGCCGCTGTCGGGGTCGACCAACACATATCGCCAGCCCTCGGCGGTGTGCACCGCCACGTCGAGTGGGACGTTGTCCAGCCATTCGGTAGCGATCAACAATCCGGTGATCTCGTCGGGGATCTCAGACACCCAGTTGATTTCTTCGGGCAGGTTCTCGGGGCGGTCGGCGTACTCGACTGCTGTGAAGCGGATGCGTTCCGCGAGCGACGGACGGGCGGTGCCTGACGACGGCTCGGAAGCCAGCGGACGGGCGGAAACCCCCGCCGCGCCCCCGGCGAGAGAACTCAGCAACTCCCCTCGCCCAGCCCCGACGTCGACCACGTCGAGCCGCGCCGGGTGGCCGAGAGCGGAGTCCACGTCCGAGATCAGGCGCAGCAGCCCGGTGGCGAACGCCGGGGAGGCGTGCACGCTGGTCCGGAAGTGATCGGCCGGCCCGCTGCCGGCCACGAAGAAGCCGTCCGGCCCGTAGAGGGCGTGGCTCATCGCGTCCCGCCACCGGATCGACATCGTTCTCCTCAGGTTCAGCATGGGTAGCCGTGCCGACCCTACGGTCACCGCCGGGCGGCGTCGTGGTTCAGGCTCGGAAGTAGTGCCCTTCGTGCAGGTCCGCGATCAGGCCGGGGTGGGTCGGAGCCCAGCCCAGCAGTTCGCGGGTGATGGCGGACGATGTGGGGTTGTCCATCTGTGCGAACGATCCGAGGAAGCCGAAGTGCTCGTTGGCCTCGGCGGCGCTGATGCTTCGGACCGGGATGCCGAGGTTGTCGCCGATGGCTGCCGCGATCTGCTGGAAGGGAACGCCCTCGTCGGCGGCTCCGTGCAGGCGCGTACCGGCTGGGGCCTTTTCGAGGGCGAGTCGGTAGAGCACTGCCGCGTCGAGCGTGTGTACGGCCGGCCACCGGTTGCTGCCGTCGCCGACGTAGGCGGCGTACCCCTCGCGGCGGGCCGCGGCGATGATGGCGGTGATGAAGCCGTAGTGGTCGAGTGAACTGTGCACAGTGGGCGCGAGCCGGACGATCGAGGAGCGCACGTCGCGGGAGGCGAGGCCGGCCACGAAGTTCTCCGCGTCGATCCGGTAGCCGCCGGACGGGAAGGTGTCGAGTTCGGTGCCGGGGCGGCCGGCGATGCCGCCCATCACGAGCATGGCGGTTCCGCCGGTGCCGACCAGTGGCTTGCCGGAGCCGGCCAGTCCGTCGGCGAGTGCCGTGAGGGCGTCCAGGTCAGTTTTGGCGGCGCCGGCCAGATCGCCGTTGATCATGAGGTCGTGGCGGAACGCCAGGTGGATGACTCCGTCGGCGGCGGCTGCCTCGTTCCGGAGCACATCGAGGTCGGACAGGTCGCCGCGGTGCGCCTGAGCGCCGAGCTTCTCGATGGCGGCGGCGGAGGTGTCGGAGCGGGCGAGGCCGACGACCTGGTGCCCGGCGGAGAGCAGTTCCGGGACGACCGCGGAGCCGAGGTGGCCGGAGGCGCCAGTGACGAATACGCGCATTGTGGTTCCTTCGTGAGTGCCGATGTCACCTTGCGACATAACCGTAGCTCGCGTGATGTCACACCGCGACATGCGCAACGAATTAATGTCGCGGTGTGACGTCGGATACCATCGCCGGATGGCTCGCTGGCAACCTGACGCACGCGGCCGCCTGGAGGCGGCCGCCTTCGAGTTGTTCCGCGAGCGCGGCTTCGAACAGACCACTGTCGCGGACATCGCCGCCCGTGCCGGCCTCGACAAACGCACCTTCTACCGGCTCTTCGGCGACAAGCGCGAGGCGCTCTTCAGCGGCAACGGGCACCTGGAGGAACTCCTGGTCCGCTCGGTGACCGAGACCGACGCCGGCCCTTTCGAGGCGGTGGTCGCCGCCTTCCGCCTGGTGGCGGAGGAGATCTTCGCCAACCGCCTGGAGCTGGTCCGAGCACGGCAGACCATCATCGAGAGCAGCCCGGAGCTACAGGAGCGTGAACTGCGCAAGACGGGCTCACTGGTGGCCGCCGTCACCGCCGCCCTACGCGCCAGGGGCCTCGACGAGACCACTGCCACCCTGGCCACCGAGTCGGGTGCCACGGTCTTCCGGGTCGCGTACGCCCGCTGGGTCGCGCCCGACAGCGACGCCCCGCTCAGCGACCTGATCGCCGAGGTGGCCGCCGAGCTACGCGCCATCACGTCGGCCCCGCCCGAAACGCCCTGACGAGCCGTCTCGTCGGTGGTGAAGGTTTTCACACATGCTTGTCCCGGTTCGGCGGGCCGGGCGCATACTTGCGATCGACCGGTACCCCTTCTCGAGGACTGGATCGTCGTCATGAGCGCACCGTTGCGCCCGCGTCCGGCCGGCCCACCCGGGCCCGCCGCCTCGTGGGATAGCGCCGTTCCCGGCGCCCGCGCCACCTCCCGTCTGCTCACCGTCGGTGTCGTTGGCGCCGGTCGGGTCGGCGCCGTGCTGGGTGCCGCGCTCGCCGCCGCCGGGCACCGGGTGGTTGCCGTCTCCGGCAGCTCCGGAGCCAGCCGCGCCCGCCTCGCCCTGCTGTTGCCCGAGGTGCCTCGCCGCCCGGTCACCGCCGTGGCCGACGCCGCCGCCGACCTGCTGCTGATCGCGGTACCGGACGACAGGCTGGCCGGTGTGGTGACCGACCTCGCCGAGCAGGGCGCGCTGCACCCGGGTCAGATCGTCGCGCACACCTCTGGAGCGCACGGCCTTTCCGTGTTGGGTCCGGCCGTCGCGGCCGGCGCCCGGCCGCTCGCCCTGCACCCCGCGATGACCTTCACCGGTACGCCGGACGACCTGGCCCGGCTGGACGGCATCTCGTACGGGGTGACCGCCGCGGCCGAGTTGCGCCCGCTGGCTGCCCGGCTGGTAGCCGACCTCGGTGGCGTGCCCGAGTGGGTGGCCGAGTCGGATCGTCCGCTCTACCACGCCGCGCTGGCCCACGGCGCGAACCACCTGGTGACCCTGGTCAACGAGGCGACCGACCGGTTGCGGGACGCCGGGGTGTCCCGGCCGGAGAAGGTCCTCGCCCCGCTGCTGCGGGCCGCCCTGGAGAACGCGCTGCGGCTCGGCGACGACGCGTTGACCGGGCCGGTCTCCCGCGGCGACGCGGGCACCGTGCAGCGGCACCTGGCCCGGTTGGCGGCCACCGCACCGGAATCCGTCCCCGCGTACCTGGCGTTGGCCCGTCGTACCGCCGACCGGGCGATCGCCGCCGGCCGGCTGCGGCCGGTGGACGCGCAGTCGCTGCTCGGCGTACTGGCCGACAGTGGTCGGGAGGTGGCCGCGTGAGCATGAGGAGTGAGCCGATCTTGCGAGCCCCGCGATCACGAACCGAGGTGTCGCGGTGACCCAGGTGGTGCACACGCGCGCCGAGTTGGCCGAGGCCCGGGCCGGGCTGAAGGGCACCGTCGGGGTGGTGATGACGATGGGTGCGCTGCACTCCGGGCACGAGACGTTGCTGCGGGCGGCCCGGGAACAGGCCGACCACGTGGTGGTTACGGTCTTCGTGAACCCGTTGCAGTTCGGGCCGAACGAGGACTTCGACAGGTACCCGCGCACCCTCGACGCCGACCTGGAGGTGTGCCGGCGGGCTGGCGCCGATCTGGTCTTCGCCCCGTCGGTGGCGGACATGTACCCGGAGGGGCAGCCCCGCGTACGCCTCGATCCGGGCCAGCTCGGCGCCGAGCTGGAGGGGGCGAGCCGCCCCGGCTTCTTTCACGGGGTGCTCACCGTGGTGCTGAAGCTGCTCCAGCTCACCCGGCCGGACCTGGCGTTCTTCGGGGAGAAGGACTACCAGCAGCTCACCCTGGTCCGGCGGATGACCCGCGACCTGGACGTGCCGGTCGAGGTGGTCGGTGTGCCGACCGTCCGGGAGCCGGATGGGCTGGCCCTCTCCAGCCGCAACCGTTACCTGAGTGAGCCGGAGCGGGCCGCCGCGCTGAGTCTGTCCGCGGCGCTGCGGGCCGGCGCGCAAGCCGCCGACGACGGCCTGGACGCGGGCGCGGTGCTGACCGCGGCGCACGCCGCGTTCGGCGCCGGTACGCCCGGTGCCCGCCTCGACTACCTGGTGCTCACCGATCCCGAGTTGGAACCGGGGCCGGTGGCTGGGCCGGCTCGGCTGGTGATCGCCGCCTGGGTGGGCGCCACCCGGTTGATCGACAACGCGGCGATCCACCTCGCTCCGCGCCCCTGACCCGGCCGTACCACCCTCCACCGATACCCGCGAAAGGCCACTGCGATGTTGCGGACCATGCTCAAGTCGAAGATCCACCGAGCCACTGTGACCCAGGCCGACCTGCACTACGTCGGTTCGGTGACCGTGGACGAGGATCTGCTCGACGCCGCCGACCTACTCCCCGGCGAGCAGGTGGCGATCGTGGACATCACCAATGGCGCCCGGCTGGAGACGTACGTGATCCCGGGCGAGCGGGGCAGCGGCGTGATCGGCATCAACGGCGCCGCCGCGCACCTTGTGCATCCGGGTGACCTGGTCATCCTGATCTCGTACGGGCAGATGGACGACGCCGAGGCGCGCTCGTACCGGCCACGGGTCGTGCACGTCGACGCCGACAACCGGGTGATCGAGTTGGGTACCGACCCGGCCGCGGCGGCGCCCGGCACCGCCGGTGGCCCGGTGCCCAGCCCGTTGGCCGTGTCCGGAGTCTGATCCCGCGTACCACGATTCCGGTCTGTCACCAGAAGGTCATTTCCGGTTACCCTGGGCACGCTGGCGGAAGCCGGTCGGTGGCTGGGGGAGGCCGCGATGAGCCGTGCCATGACGACAGTCTTCGCCGCCGCCGTGACGGCAGTGCTGCTGGTGGGCTGCGCCGGGTCCGGCGGCCTGGACGGTGATCTGACCGACGACTGGGCGGCGTTGCCGGCGCCGTCGGCGTTCACCCCGGCCGCCGGTGTGTGTCACGCCGCCGACTTCACCGATCTGGTCAGCCTGGCCAACTATGAGCCGGTGGACTGCGCCGGGCCGCACCGTTTGGAGACCGTGCACGTCGGGGTGTTCCCGGCCGAGCGGACGGCCGCTCCGGCGGGTGGTTCGGCCGAGCTGCGGGGTGCGTTCGCCGAGTGCGACACCCGGGCGACCGGCTACGTGGGTGACGACTGGCGGTCCGGTCGGCTGCGGCTGTCAGTGGCGCTGCCCAACGGGCCGGGGTGGGCGGCGGGTTCCCGGTGGTTCCGCTGCGACCTCACCGAACTGACCACCGTCGAGGCGGCGGCCATAGTTGTGGTCCGGTCGGGCAGTCTGCGGGACGCGTTGAAGGGGCCCACCGGGCTGCGCCTGGGCTGCCAGCAGACCCGCGGTGGCGCCGGCCGGGGTGTGCAGACGCTGACCCCGGTGGAGTGCGGCAAACAGCACAACGCCGAGTTCGTCGGGGTGTGGCGCGCACCGGACCTGGCGTACCCGACCCGGGACGCCGACTGGCTGCCGCTCTACACGGGTTGTCGTAGCGTCCTGGCCCGGTACGCGGGCGTACCTGACGACGCCACGCTGCGCTTCCGCAGCGGTGTGGTGGTCCGTCCGCCGGGTGCGGGGCGCTGGAGGGTCGGTGATCGGGGCGTCCGCTGCTACCTGTGGCTCAGCGACCGTACGGTGACCGCCTCGTTGAAGGGCGCGGGCCCGGCTGGTCTGCCGGTCCGGACGAAGTGACCACTGCCTGACTGTCGGCGCGGCGCGGAGCGCGCCGGACGGGGTCGCCCAAAACACTCGTCCCGCCCCCGCCGCCCCGGGCGAGGATGGTTCGGGTTGACTGGGGGGATGGACCTCCCGACCGTCGACCTGCCTGCCCTGCCCGCGCTGCTGGCCGCGCCCGCGCCCGGCTGGGTGGAGACCACCGACGTGATCGTGGTGGGCTCCGGCGTGGCCGGGTTGACCGCGGCGCTGCACCTGCGTGAGGCCGGCCTGCACGTCACGGTGGTCACCAAGGTCAACATTGACGACGGCTCGACCCGGTGGGCGCAGGGCGGCATCGCCGCGGTGCTCGACCCGGCCGACACCCCGGCGGCGCATGCCCGGGACACCGAGGTCGCCGGGGTCGGGCTGTGCGACCCGGCGGCGGTCCGGGTGCTGGTCGAGGAGGGCCCGACCCGGCTGCGTGAGCTGATCCGGATCGGCGCCGAGTTCGATAGGCACCCGGACGGCTCGTTGATGCTGACCCGCGAGGGCGGGCACCGGGCGGACCGGATCGTGCACGCTGGCGGCGACGCCACCGGCGCGGAGGTGCAGCGGGCCCTGCACGCCGCGGTGCAGCGCGACCCGTGGATCCGGCTGGTCGAGCACGCCCTCGTGCTGGATCTGCTGCGCGCGCCCGGCGACGGCCCGGACGGGCTCGGCCCGGCCTGCGGGATCACCCTGCACGTGTTGGGTGAGGGCAGCGAGGACGGCGTCGGCGCGCTGCTCGCCCGTGCCGTGGTGCTCGCCACCGGCGGGATGGGGCAGATCTTCTCGGCCACCACCAACCCGGCGGTCTCCACCGGGGACGGGGTGGCGCTGGCGCTGCGGGCCGGCGCGGCGGTGACCGATGTGGAGTTCGTCCAGTTCCACCCGACCGCCCTGATCACGCCGTCCGGCGCGGGGGTGCCCGGGGCGGGGCACGCGCAGCAGCCGCTGGTCTCGGAGGCGTTGCGCGGCGAGGGCGCGTACCTGGTGGACGCGGACGGCAAGAGGTTCATGGTGGGCCAGCACGAGTTGGCTGAGCTGGCACCCCGGGACGTGGTGGCCAAGGGCATCCACCGGGTGCTGCTGGCCACCGGCGCGGACCACGTCTTCCTCGACGCACGGCACCTGGGCGGCGATTTCCTGGCCGGTCGGTTCCCCACGATCGTGGCGTCCTGTCTGGCGATCGGCGTGGACCCGGCGACCGATCTGATCCCGGTGGCGCCGGCCGCCCACTACGCCTCCGGCGGGGTGCGGACCGATCTGCGCGGCCGCACCTCCATCCCCGGTCTGTACGCCTGCGGCGAGGTCGCCTGCACGGGTGTGCACGGCGCGAACCGGCTGGCCAGCAACTCGCTGCTGGAGGGTCTGGTCTTCTCCCGGCGGATCGCCGAGGACATCGCGGCCGGCCTGCCCGAGCAGGCTCAGCCAGCGGACACCGGTGCCTGGCGCGGTGGTGCGGGCTGGGTGCTGCCCGCGGAGGTGACGCCGACCCTGCAACGGGCGATGACGCGGGGGGCCGGGGTGCTCCGATCCGCGGCGACGCTGGCCGGGACGGCCGGTACGTTGACCGACCTGGGCGTTGCCCGGGGCCGGCCGCGGACCGCCGACTGGGAGGCGACCAACCTGCTCACCGTGGCGTCGACGCTGGTTGCCGCCGCGTACGCCCGTGGTGAGACCCGGGGCTGCCACTGGCGGGAGGACTTCCCGACGGCCGACGAACGGTGGCTGGGCCATCTGGTGGGGGCGGTCGGGGCGCAGGGCCGGGTGACGCAACAGTGGGAGGGGAACTCGTGATCGAGTCGACGGAGACGGCGTTGCGGGCGGCCGGGTTGGATCCGGCGCACGTACGACAGGTGATCGAGGGTGCGCTGGTCGAGGATCTGGGCCCGGATTTCCTTGACGTCACAAGCGTGGCCACCATTCCGGCGGAACAGACCGACACCGCCGACCTGGTGGCCCGCGCGGACGGGGTGTTGGCCGGGATGGCGGTGGCCGCCGCCGTGTTCGAGCTGGTGGGCGAGGTGACTGGCTTCGGTCGTACCGTCGAGGTGTCGGTGCTGGCCCGCGACGGCGAGCGGGTGGCCCGCGGCGACGTGTTGGCGACGGTGACCGGCCCGACCCGGCTGCTGCTGACTGCCGAGCGGACGGCGCTCAACCTGCTCTGCCGGATGTCCGGGGTGGCCACCCACACCCGGGCCTGGGCGGACGCGCTGGCCGGCTCGAAGGCGATGGTGTTGGACACCCGCAAGACGACGCCGGGCCTGCGGGCGCTGGAGAAGTACGCGGTGCGGGCCGGCGGCGGCACCAACAAGCGGATGGGCCTCTACGACGTGGCCATGATCAAGGACAACCACAAGCTGGCGGCCGGCAGCATCACTGCGGCCTACCGGCGGGTCCGGGAGGCGTTCCCGGAGGTGCCGGTGCAGGTCGAGGTGACCGGAGTCGACGAGGCGGTGGAGGCGGTGGAGGCCGGTGCGGACTTCCTGCTCTGCGACAACATGACGCCGGAGGTGCTTGCCGAGGCGGTGGCCGCGGTGGGTGACCGGGCGGAGTTGGAGGCGACCGGCGGGCTGACCCTGGAGGTGGCCGGCCGGTACGCGGCCACCGGCGTGGACTTCCTCTCGGTGGGCGCGCTGACGCACTCGTCGCCGATCCTGGACATCGCGCTGGACCTGCGCGTCGACTAGTTGTCTAGGCTGCGTGCGTGCTGCTCTGCATCGACATCGGAAACACCAACACCGTGCTGGCGACCTTCGACGGCGACAAGCTGGTGCACTCCTGGCGGATCAAGACCGATGCCCGTTCGACGGCGGACGAGCTGGGCCTGATGTTCCGGGGTCTGCTCGCCGGGGACAACGTCGAGATCACCGGTGTGGCCGCCTGCTCCACGGTGCCGGCCGCGCTGCGGTCGCTGCGCACCATGCTCAGTCGTTACTACGCCGACCTGCCGAGCGTGGTGGTCGAGCCGGGCGTGCGGACCGGGGTGCAGTTGGCGATCGACAACCCGAAGGAGGTCGGTGCCGACCGGGTGGTGAACACCCTGGCCGCGTACACCCTCTACGGCGGCCCGTCGATCGTTGTGGACTTCGGCACCACCACCAACTTCGACGTGATCAGCGAGCGCGGTGAGTTCCTCGGCGGCGCGTTCGCCCCGGGCATCGAGATCTCCTTCGACGCGCTGGCGGCCCGGGCCGCGCAGCTGCGCAAGGTCGAGGCCACCAAGCCCCGCTCGGTGATCGGCAAGAACACCGTGGAGTGCCTCCAGGCCGGCCTGTACTTCGGCTTCGCCGGGCAGGTGGACCGGATCGTCGAGCGGATGACCGAGGAGTTGGGCGAGGTGCGGGCGGTGATCGCCACCGGCGGCCTCGCCTCTCTGGTGATCAACGAGTGTCGCAGCATCACCCACCACGAGCCGATGATCACCCTGATCGGTCTGCGGATGGTCTACGACCGCAACCTGTGAGCCCGGCCGCCGTCGGGGCCGGCCTCCGTGTGGGCGTCAGCGCCGCCGCGTGCGCAGCACCAGCGTCCGGTACGGCAGTTCGATGGTGTCCCGGCCAACCAGGGCAGGGTGGGTGTTCAGGAGTTCGGTCAGTTCCCGCTCGACTCGTCGCTGATCGTCGGTGGAGGCGGTGAGCCAGTACGAGCGGGTGCGGACCATGCCGAGCAGCTCGTCCGGCGTGAGCGTGGTGCGGTGCGTGAACTCGCGCTTCTCGACGGCGTCGAACGCGGGGCCGAAGTCGGGGCGCTCGCCGAAGACCTGGCTTGTCGACTTGTCCCCGAAGTGGGCGATGCGACCCACTTCGGCCACCCAGTCGACGCTGGCGTCCCGGATGTTCCAGATGGGGGCGAAGATCCCGCCGGGGCGGAGCACCCGGACGATCTCGGGGTGCGCGCGCTCCCTGTCGAACCAGTGGTACGCCGTCCCGACCAGCACCGCGTCCACCGTCGAGTCGGGCAGCGGCATGGCCTCGGCGCTGCCCGCCAGCGCCGCCGTGCCCGGGGTGCTGGCGGCGAGCTGCGCCCGCATCCCCGGATCGGGCTCGACCGGTACGACCTCGTGACCCAGTGCCAGCACAGCGCGGGTCAGGATGCCGGTGCCCGCGGCGAGGTCGACCACCCGGGCTTCGCTCAGCCCGTCGAGTGCCCAACGGACCGCAGCCTTGGGATAGCGTGGCCGAAACCGGTCGTAATCACTCGCGGCGACACCGAACGACAGGGCGTGAGTGTGATCGACCATGACGGGCAGGTTATCCCGTAACGGCCTCCGGAGCGCTTGAGTACGCTCGGGCCTGACCCCTGTATCTCCGTGACGAGGAAGCGTGCCGTGACCGAGCAGAACCCCGTGCCAGTGGACCCCGCCGATGACCTTCCCGAGCAGATGAAGGTCCGCCGGGAGAAGCGGGACCGGATGCTCGCCGAGGGCGTCGAGCCCTACCCGGTCGGCTTTCCCCGCACCACCACCCTCGCGCAGGTCCGGGCGCGCTACGCCGACCTTCCCACCGACACCGCGACCGGCGACCAGGTAGCTGTCACCGGTCGGGTGATCTTCATACGCAACACGGGCAAGCTCTGCTTCGCCACCCTCCGGGACGGCGACGGCACCGAGTTGCAGGCGATGCTCTCCCTGGACCGGGTCGGGCCGGAGCGGCTGGAGGCGTGGAAGCGCCTCGTCGACCTCGGCGACCACGTCGGGGTGACCGGCGAGGTGATCACCAGCCGTCGGGGTGAGCTGTCGGTGTTGGCCCAGCAATGGGAAATGACCGCCAAGGCGCTGCGACCGTTGCCGGTTGCCCACAAGCCCCTCTCCGAGGAGGCCCGCGTCCGGCAGCGTTACGTCGACCTGATTGTCCGGCCACAGGCACGGGAGATGGTGCGCACCCGGGCCGCCGCGGTACGCAGTCTGCGCGATTCACTGCACGGGCAGGGCTTCATCGAGGTGGAAACGCCGATGTTGCAACTGCTTCATGGCGGCGCGACGGCCCGACCGTTCGTGACCCACAGCAATGCGTTGAACACCGATCTGTATCTGCGAATCGCTCCCGAACTGTTTCTCAAGCGCGCTGTGGTAGGCGGCGTCGACCGCGTCTTCGAGATCAACCGCAACTTCCGTAATGAGGGTGTCGACTCTTCGCACTCGCCGGAGTTCGCGATGCTGGAGACGTACCAGGCGTACGGCGACTACGGCACGATCGGCGAGTTGACCCGCAATCTCGTGCAACAGGCGGCGATCGCGGTGAGCGGCTCGACGGTGGTGACCCACGCCGACGGGCGCGAGTTCGACCTCGGCGGCGAGTGGCGGTCCGTGACGTTGTTCGGTGTGCTTTCCGAAGCGCTGGGCGAGGAGGTCACCGTCCGCACCGAACGCTCCCGCCTGGTGGAGTACGCGGACAAGGTCGGATTGGCGGTGGACCCGAAGTGGGGCCCGGGCAAGCTGGCCGAGGAGTTGTTCGAGGAACTGGTCGTTCCCGGCCTGGAGGCACCCACCTTCGTACGGGACTACCCGGAGGAGACGAGCCCGCTCACCCGGGGCCACCGCAGCGAGCCGGGGCTGGCCGAGAAGTGGGACCTCTACGTGCTCGGCTTCGAGCTGGGCACCGGGTACTCCGAGCTGGTCGACCCGATCGTGCAGCGGGAGCGGCTGGTGGCCCAGGCGCGCCTGGCGGCCCGGGGTGACGACGAGGCGATGCGTCTCGACGAGGACTTTCTTCGGGCGATGGAGTATGGAATGCCGCCGGCCGGCGGTATGGGAATGGGAATCGACCGGCTCTTGATGGCCCTGACCGGCCTCGGAATTCGGGAAACGATCCTCTTCCCGTTGGTCCGCCAGGAGTAGTCCGTCCGAGTCTGCGCCGAGCCGTAACCGGGTCCTATTGACGCGACGAGTGGCGCGCGGGTTATTGTGCTCTCGTTAGCAGGAGCACCCTGCTCGAAAGGAATGTGGGACGTGGCCAAGCAGATCATTCACAAGCTGGTCGATGACCTGGACGGCGGGGACGCGGACGAGACCGTCAAGTTCGCCCTCGACGGCGTTCAGTACGAGATCGACCTGTCGAGCGCCAACGCTGCGAAATTGCGCGATGCATTTGCGTCGTACGTGGGCGCCGGCACCAAGGTCGGTCGGGGTGGTGTCGTGATCGGTGGGCGGGCTGCCCGCGGTCGGGGTGGCGCGACAGCCGATCGGGAACAGAACAAGGCGATCCGGGAGTGGGCCAAGAAGGCCGGCAAGGACATCTCGGACCGGGGTCGTATCCCGCAGGAGATCGTGGACGAGTTCCACGCGAAGCGCTGATCCGTCAGCAGTTCGGTGGCCAGCCGCCACCGCAGGCGACACCGACGCCGGGCCGGAGGAGTTCTCCGGGCCGGCGTCGCCGTATCCGGACGGCGTCGTCGCGCCCGTCCGGGGCCGGGAAGCATTCCGGACCCACCTACGTTGTCCACAACCAGTGGAACAGCTATCCACAGCCTGTGGACAACCTTCCCCAGGCGCTCGGCCCGGCGCTCGTCGCGACCGGCGGTCCGCCCTCCGGGGCCTTCCGGAGCCCTTCCGGACCCCGGATCGGGCTTCCGTCGAGCCAGTCGGATTTCGCTCTGCGCGTAGCGACAGGGCTACCGGAACACCTCCTGAGCGCGGACGGTTGTTCAAAACGACGTGGAACCGACCCAGAGCAGAGACACACGACCTCAGCGGAGTCGGTCAGCGACGATAGAGTAAGGAGGCACGGACGCCCGTCCTGGACGTTCGTGCACCGGCCCCGCCAAGATCTTGACCATCAAGGCGCACGGCACGTGAGGAGCACGAGGGCATGTTCGAGCGGTTCACCGACCGAGCGCGACGGGTTGTCGTCCTGGCCCAAGAAGAGGCCCGGATGCTCAACCACAACTACATCGGTACGGAACACATCCTGCTGGGCCTGATCCACGAAGGTGAAGGCGTCGCGGCAAAGGCCCTGGAGAGCCTCGGCATCTCCCTGGAGGGCGTCCGCCAGCAGGTCGAGGAGATCATCGGCCAGGGCCAGCAGGCGCCGAGCGGGCACATCCCGTTCACGCCGCGGGCCAAGAAGGTGCTGGAGCTGTCACTGCGCGAGGCGCTGCAGCTCGGCCACAACTACATCGGCACTGAGCACATCCTGCTCGGGCTGATCCGTGAGGGCGAGGGCGTCGCCGCCCAGGTGCTGGTGAAGCTCGGCGCCGACCTCAACCGGGTCCGCCAGCAGGTGATCCAGCTGCTCTCCGGCTACCAGGGCAAGGAGCCTGCCGCGGCGGGCGCCGCGCCGGGTGAGGCCGCGCCGTCGACCAGCCTGGTGCTGGACCAGTTCGGCCGCAACCTGACTCAGGCCGCCCGCGAGGGCAAGCTCGACCCGGTCATCGGGCGCGAGAAGGAAATCGAGCGGGTCATGCAGGTGCTCTCCCGCCGTACCAAGAACAACCCGGTCCTGATCGGTGAGCCCGGCGTCGGCAAGACCGCCGTGGTGGAGGGCCTGTCCCAGAAGATCATCAAGGGCGAGGTGCCCGAGACCCTCAAGGACAAGCAGCTCTACACGCTCGACCTGGGCGCGCTCGTCGCCGGTTCCCGCTACCGCGGTGACTTCGAGGAGCGCCTCAAGAAGGTGCTCAAGGAGATCCGCACCCGCGGCGACATCATCCTGTTCATCGACGAGATCCACACCCTGGTGGGTGCGGGTGCCGCCGAGGGCGCGATCGACGCCGCGAGCATCCTCAAGCCGATGCTGGCCCGTGGTGAGCTGCAGACCATCGGTGCCACCACACTCGACGAGTACCGCAAGCACCTGGAGAAGGACGCCGCTCTCGAGCGCCGCTTCCAGCCGATTCAGGTGGGTGAGCCGTCGCTGGCCCACACCATCGAGATCCTCAAGGGCCTGCGGGACCGCTACGAGGCTCACCACCGCGTCTCGATCACGGATGCCGCTCTCGTGGCCGCCGCGACCCTGGCCGACCGGTACATCTCCGACCGCTTCCTCCCGGACAAGGCGATCGACCTGATCGACGAGGCCGGGGCCCGGATGCGGATCCGTCGGATGACCGCGCCGCCAGACCTGCGTGACTTCGACGAGCGCATCGCCCAGGTGCGTCGCGACAAGGAGTCCGCGATCGACGCGCAGGACTTCGAGCGCGCCGCCCAGCTGCGCGACAAGGAGAAGCAGCTCCTCGGCCAGAAGGCTCAGCGGGAGAAGGAGTGGAAGGCCGGTGACCTGGACGTCGTCAGCGAGGTTGACGACGAGCAGATCGCCGAGGTGCTCGGCAACTGGACCGGCATCCCGGTCTACAAGCTGACCGAGGAGGAGACCTCGCGCCTGCTGCGCATGGAGGACGAGCTGCACAAGCGCGTCATCGGCCAGGAGGACGCGGTCAAGGCGGTCTCGAAGGCGATCCGGCGTACCCGGGCCGGCCTGAAGGACCCGAAGCGCCCGTCGGGCTCGTTCATCTTCGCCGGCCCGTCCGGTGTCGGTAAGACCGAGCTGTCCAAGGCGCTCGCCGAGTTCCTCTTCGGCAGCGAGGATGCCCTCATCCAGCTGGACATGTCCGAGTTCCACGACCGTTACACGGTCTCCCGGCTCGTTGGTGCTCCTCCCGGCTACGTCGGCTACGACGAGGGCGGGCAGCTGACCGAGAAGGTGCGGCGTCGGCCGTTCTCGGTGGTCCTCTTCGACGAGATCGAGAAGGCCCACCCGGACGTGTTCAACACGCTCCTGCAGATCCTCGAAGACGGTCGGCTCACCGACGGTCAGGGTCGGATCGTGGACTTCAAGAACACGGTCATCATCCTGACCACCAACCTGGGCACCCGTGACGTCGCCAAGGCGGTGTCGCTGGGCTTCCAGCAGTCGGAGGACTCCGAGTCCAACTACGACCGGATGAAGCAGAAGGTCAACGACGAGCTCAAGCAGCACTTCCGGCCTGAGTTCCTCAACCGGATCGACGACACCATCGTCTTCCACCAGCTGCGCCAGACCGAGATCCTCTCGATCGTGGACATCATGATCCAGCGGATCGAGGGCCAGCTGCGGAACAAGGACATGGGTCTGGAGCTGACCGACAACGCCAAGAAGTACCTGGCCGCGAAGGGCTTCGACCCGGTGCTCGGTGCCCGTCCGCTTCGTCGCACGATCCAGCGCGACATCGAGGACAACCTCTCCGAGCGGATCCTGTTCAACGAGCTGACCCCGGGTCAGATCGTCGTGGTGGACTGCGAGGGCGACCCGGACGACATCGACAAGTCCAAGCTCGTGTTCCGGGGCTCGGACAAGCCGGTCGAAGTTCCGGACGCCGTCCCGGCCGATCTCGGTGGCACTGCCGCTGGCACCGCCGCCGCGGGCGTGGACGAGTAACACAACCAGCAAGGGGCGGGGCCCCGGTGGCGCAAGCCACCGGGGCCCCGCCTTTGTGCGCCATCCGCACAGGCCTCCGCCGCGCCCGCAAGATCGCACTACATCCAGGATGTAGTGGCATCCGCAGCGCCTGACACCACTACATCCGGGATCGAGCACGATCTTGGGGTGAGCCGCGCCGAGCCCGCGCCACCGCCGCGCGACGTGCGACCCGCGGGCCTGCGATGGCCGGCGGCTCAGAGCGCGCGGTGCGCGGCGGCTCAGAGCGCGCGGTGGCCGGCGGCTCAGAGCTGCGGGCGGGTTGGAGCGCGCGGGTGGGCGGCCAGCGGGTCGCTGGGCAGGATGCCCGGGGTGGGGCGGGTCAGGTGGTGAGGTCCGCGGTTGGCCGGGACGGGCCGTCACCGACCAGGCGGAAGGATTCAGTGCCGGCGGGTTCGACAAGCCCGTCCCGCACCAGCCCGGCGAGGGCGCGGGCGCGTTGCACGTCGTCGGTCCAGACCTGGTCCAACCGCTGGCGTGGGACCGGGCCGCTGCTGTCCCGGAGCACCCCGAGCAACAGACCACGGACCTGTCGGTCGGTGCCCGCGTACCGCTGGGGTCGGCGGGTCGGCCCGGCCGGCGCCTCCTGGCCGGACGCCCGCCAGGCGCAGACCGACTCGACGGGGCAGGCGGTGCAGCGCGGTGACCGGGCCGTGCAGATCACCGCGCCCAGTTCCATGAACGCGGCGCTGGCCAGTGCCGCCGCGGCCGGTTCCACCGGGAGCAGCTCTTCGGTGGCCACCAGGTCCGCTGGTCGGGTGACGGGCCCGGCGTCCGGTTCGCCGGCCACCGCCCGGCACACGACCCTGCGTACGTTGGTGTCGACGACCGGGTGCCGCTGCCCGTACGCGAAGGCGGCCACCGCCCGCGCCGTGTACGTGCCGACGCCGGGCAGGGCGAGCAGTTGCTCCAGCCGGTCCGGCACCTGGCCGCCATGCCGGTCGACGATCGCTACCGCGCATTCGCGCAGCCGGACCGCCCGACGGGGGTAGCCGAGGCGTCCCCACATCCGGATCGCCTCGGCTGGTGTGTCCGCCGCCAACGCGGCCGGCTCAGGCCAGCGGGCCAGCCACGCCTGCCAGGCCGGCACCACCCGGACCACTGGTGTCTGCTGGAGCATGACCTCGCTGACCAGGATGGCCCACGGGGTGACATCGGGCTCGCGCCACGGCAGGTCACGGGCGTGCTGCTGGAACCACCGGCTGACCAGGGAGGCGAAGTCGGGTTGAGTCATGGCGTCGTCGATGATGTCACGCCCGGTGTTCCCGTTGGGTGGGCGGCTCGGGCGGGGTGCCGCGTCCTCGTTCGGCGGACGGGGGAGAATGCGCGGATGAACGAGCTCGCGATCACCGTCATCGGTCGGGACCGGCCGGGCATCGTGGCCGACGTCGCGGAGGTGCTGGCCCGACTGGGCGCGAACCTCACCGACAGCACGATGACGCGGCTGCGGGGGCATTTCGCGATGACCCTCATCTGCACCGGTCCGGCCGCCGCCGAGGTCGAGGCCGCACTGGCGTCGCTGGCCGCCGAGGGGCAGCTGCTGGCAACGGTACGCGCGGTCACCCCGGACGGCGATGTTCCGCCGGTGGGTGAGCCGTACGTGATGGCTGTGCACGGTTCGGACCGGATGGGGATCGTCGCGGCGATGACGCGGGTGCTGGTGGATGCCGGGGGGAATGTCACCGACCTGAGTACCCGGTTGACCGGTGCGCTCTACGTGGTCCTGGCGGAGGTCGAGTTGCCGGCCGGTGTGGCGGACACCGTGCTCGATCGCCTGCACCGGACGGCAGCCGAGCTGGGCGTTGAGGTCACCCTCCGGCCGGCGGATCCGGATCTGTTGTGACCGGCGAGGAGCGCGGGCCGGACGTCGGCCTGGGGGACTGGACGCCGGAGTCGCTGGACGTGCCGGGGGAGGTGCGGGCGGTGGTGTCCGCCCCGCATCCGGTGCTGAGCCGGGCCGCGGACGAGGTCGACCCAACGGCGGAGGAGACGGTCCAACTCGCGGCCGATCTGATAGCCACGATGAGGGTTTCGCCGGGCTGCGTCGGGCTGGCCGCGCCGCAGGTAGGGGTGGGCGCTCGGGTCTTCGCCGTCGACGTGACCGGGCACCCGAAGGCGGTGACGGTGCACGGCACCTTCGTGTTGTGCAATGCGCGCGTGGTCGAGGCGACGCGGTGGAAGCCGGGCCGGGAGGGCTGCATGTCGGTGCCGGACCTGACCGGGGACGTGAAGCGGGCCAGCCGGCTGGTGGTGGAGGGTGACCTGCCGGGCAGCGGCGTGCCGGTCCGGCTGGTGACCGACGGCTTCGAGGCTCGGGCGTTGCAGCACGAGATCGACCACTGTGCGGGGCTACTCTTCCTGGACCGGGTGGCCGGTGCGCACGCGGTCTATCAGCGCAAGGTCTACCTGTGATCGGGTGCCAGACTGTCCTCAATGGACAGTGGTGCGGGCGCCTCGGAGTGGCTCCGGCGCGTCGCGCCGCACTGCCGGGTACGGCGCGGCTACGGTGGAGGGCATCATGCGTCTGACGGTCGGCCCCCTGCCACCCGCCGTGTACTGGCGGCGTCGCGCCGTCGTATTCGGAGCGGGCCTCCTTTTCCTGATTGTCCTGCTCTACTCCTGCACCGGTTCGGGCCGTTCCGGCGGGCAGCCGAAGGCGGGTGCGACACCGACGGCGACGTCCGCCGCGACGTCTGGTCCCGCTGGGCCGGTGCTGACTCCGCAGACCGGCGGTCCGTCGTCGTCCGCGTCCGCTGATTCGGGTGCGACGAGTCCGAGCCCGGCGATCACCAGCAACACGCCTCCGCTGGGCGCGGCCGCCGGTTCGGAGGACGACGACGACACCTGCACCGACGAGGAGATCAGCGTGGTGTCGGCGGCGAGCCCGACCGCACTGCAGCGGGGGGCGGTGGCCGAGCTGCAACTCAAGATCAAGAACACGTCGGACCGGACCTGCAGCCGCAACGTGGGCGCGGACCTGCAGGAGATCTTCATCAAGTCCGGTGCCGAGAAGATCTGGTCGTCGGACACCTGCGGCAAGGTCAAGGGCTCGGAAGTGCAGTCGTTCACGCCGAACTTCGAGCGCTCCTACCAGGTGCCGTGGAACGGGCGGGACACCAGCCGGTGTGACGGCGCATTGGCCGGCGGACCGTTCCCGCCGGTCGGGTCGTACCAGGTGTTCGCCCGGGTCGGCACGAAGTACAGCGAGCCGGTGAAGCTCACCATCACCGGCTGAGCGGGATCAGACGTAACGTTCCAGGATGGATGCCTCGGCGAGCCGGGACAACCCCTCCCGGACGCCACGAGCCCGGGCGTCACCGACCCCCTCGACGGCCTGCAGGTCTTCCACTGTCGCCCCGAGCAGCCGCTGGAGGCTGCCGAAGTGCAGCACCAGACGATCCACCACGGCCACCGGCAACCGGGGCACCTTGGCCAGCAGTCGGAAGCCGCGCGGGCTGACCGCGGCGTCGAGCGCGTCGGAGGCGGCCGGGTAGCCGATCGCCTTGGCCACCGACACCAGGTCGATCAGCTCGGTGGCGCCGAGCAGGTCCAGCTCGACGAGTGCCTCGTCCAGCGTGCGCGACTTGCGGCCGACGGGGAGGTAGTCCCGGATGACCAGAGTCCGGTCGGCGTCCACGCCGGCCATCAGCTCGTCGAGTTGCAGGGCGAGCAGACGGCCGTCGGTGCCCAGCTCCACCACGTAACCGGCGATCTCGTCGGCGATCCGGCGAACCATCTCCAGCCGCTGCACCACTGCCACCGCGTCCCGCACGGTGACCAGATCCTCGATCTCCAGGGCGGAGAGCGTGCCGGAGACCTCGTCCAGCCGGAGCTTGTAGCGCTCCAGGGTGGCGAGCGCCTGGTTGGCGCGAGAGAGGATGGCAGCCGAGTCGTCGAGCACATGCCGTTGGCCGTTGACGTAGAGGCTGATGATCCGCATGGACTGGCTGACCGAGATGACCGGATAGCCGGTCTGGCGGGCCACCCGCTCGGCGGTGCGGTGCCGGGTGCCGGACTCTTCGGTGGGGATGGACGGGTCGGGCATCAGGTGCACTGCCGCCCGGACGATCCTGGTGCCGTCGCTGGAGAGCACCACAGCGCCGTCCATCTTGCACAGCTCGCGCACGCGGGTGGCGGAGAACTCCACGTCCAGTGGGAAGCCGCCGGTGCAGAGGCCCTCGACCACCTTGTCGTAGCCGAGCACGATGAGCGCACCGGTGCGACCCCGCAGGATGCGCTCCAGGCCGTCGCGCAGGGCGGTGCCCGGGGCCATCAGGGCCAGATTGGCCCGTAGCGGATCTCCGGCGCTCCCGGCGGCCCCCGCAGTCACGCTCACGCTGATCGGGCGGGCGGGCGAGCCCACGGCGCCGGTGCGGGCCTGGGGCGGCGCGCCGGCTGGCTTGGTGGTATCGCGGTCGATCGGCACGGGCACAGTCTACGGACTGCCGTGCGGTGGGTGCTGTCGTGGTTACTGTGATGTGTCACGATGCCGCTCTTTCCAGCGTTTCCCGCTTGCGACGTGCTGTCCGGTTTCGCCGCTCTCGTCGGCACGGTGGGTCACTCGGCGGACGCGCGGGCCGCATGGTGCAGCGCCGAACGGACGTCGGTGACCTCGGTCACGCGCATCTGCTCGGGGCCCGCGCCGGTGCTGGCCGGGCCGCAGCCGGGCGGCACCAGGGCCACCTTGAACCCCAACCGGGCGGCCTCGGCCAGCCGGCGGGGCACCGCCCCGACCCGGCGCACCTCGCCGGTCAGCCCCACCTCACCGATCGCCACCAGGTGCGGCGCGATCGCCAGGTTGAGCCCTCCGGAGGCGACCGCCAGAGCGACCGCCAGGTCGGCGGCCGGCTCCACCACCCGGATCCCGCCCACTGTGGCGGCGAAGACCTCCCGGTCGTGCAGGGTCAGCCGCTCGGTGCGCCGTTGCAGCACCGCGAGCACCATCGCCAGCCGCGCCGAGTCGAGGCCGGAGACGGTGCGTCGGGGAGAACCCGCCACTGTCGCGCCGATCAGCGCCTGCACCTCGGTGACCAGGGCACGACGCCCCTCCATGGCCACCGTCACGCAGGTGCCCGGGACCGGTTCCGCGTAGCGGGTCAGGAACAGCCCGGACGGGTCAGCGAGGCTGCTGATGCCGCCCTCGTGCATCTCGAAGCAGCCGACCTCGTCGGCCGCGCCGAACCTGTTCTTCACGCCGCGCACCAGGCGCAGCGACGAGTGCTTGTCGCCCTCGAAGTGCAGCACCACATCGACCAGGTGCTCCAGCACCCGAGGCCCGGCCACCTGGCCGTCCTTGGTGACGTGCCCGACCAGCACCGTGGCGATGCCCCGCTCCTTGGCGACCGATACCAACGCGGCGGTGACCGCGCGGACCTGGGTCACCCCACCGGGCACCCCCTCGGTGCCGGTGGTCGAGATGGTCTGCACCGAGTCGAGCACCAGCAGGCCCGGCTTGACCGCGTCGAGGTGACCGAGCACCGAGGCGAGGTCACTCTCTGCTGCGAGATAGAGCTGCTCGTGCAGGGTGCCCATCCGCTCGGCGCGCAGGCGCACCTGACTGACCGACTCTTCGCCGCTGACCACCAGCGAGGGGCTACCGGCCCCGACCGCCCACTGCTGCGCCACATCGAGCAGGAGGGTCGACTTGCCCACGCCGGGCTCGCCGGCCAGCAACACCACGGCACCGGGGACCAGGCCGCCGCCGAGCACCCGGTCGAGCTCGCTCACCCCGGTGGGACGCGCGCGGGCCGGAGCGGCGCTGATGGTGGCGATCGGTCGGGCCGGCTCCGACGGCATCCGCGAGCTGACCACCCGACCGGAGACGGTCGGGCCGGTCACTGTGTTCTCGACGACCGCCCCCCACTCGCCGCACTCCGGGCAACGCCCCACCCACTTGGGCGGCTGGTGCCCGCAGGCGTCGCACTGGTAGGCCGGACGCGGGTCACGGGCGGCGGACCGACCACGGGCGGCACCGGCAGCGCCGCCCCGCGGCGGGGTCGATCGGGAGGTGGTCACATCAGGACGCTAGCCCTCGCGTACGACGAAAACACCCCGGCGTGGTGGTCACCACGCCGGGGCGTCTGTCGATGTGCGGGCCGGGTCACTCGTGGGTCGTGCCGCCCTCGTTGCCCTCGTAGCCGCCCTCGCGCTCGATGATCGGCGACGGAGGGGCCGCCGGGGTGAGCGGCACCGCGACCGGCGCCTGCCCGGTGACCGTGTTGCCGTTGCCGAAGTCGAAGGTCACGACGACGTTCTGCCCGGAGCGCAGCGCCTCGGTCAGGCCGATCAGCCGGAGCTGGGTGGTGGACTCGGAGTTGAACTGCACGTAGCTCAGCGGTGCCAGCTCGATCCGGGCCGGCTGGCCCGGGGCGGAGGGGCTGGCCGAACCGGACGCCCGCGCCGACTCCGGGGCGGACGGGGTGGCCGAGGACGATCCGGTCTCGGACGGTGTCACCGACGGGCTCGGCGATCCGGACGTCGAGTTCGACGGGCTGGCCGAACCGGACGGCGACGGGCTCATGGAGGCGGACTCCGAGGCGGACGGCGACGGGCTCGCCGAGCCGCCGCTGATCACCAGGTCGCGGGCGCTCTCCGTGGTGACGGTGACAGTGACCGTCTCCTTGGAGTCGTTGTAGATCACGGCGCCGAGCCCAGCGTCCTGCCCGGCCTTGTAGCCCTCGGCGCCCGGGTAGTCCACGAGCAGGCCCCGCACCGAGAACGAACCGTTGCTGGTGGTGAGGTTGACGCCCTGGACCGACGGCTCCTTCAACGCGGTCTCGGCGATCTGACCGGTGCCGCATCCGGAAGCCAGCAGACCGGCTGCCGCAATCCCGGACAGCAACAGGGCCGCCCGCCGGGATCCCCTGATCGAGCGCGTCACGTCGGTCCTCCTCGTCACAATCCCCACCCGGGCCGTACGCCGGGCACGGTGGCCATACCCGCGCAGACCGCGCTCCAGGGTAGTTGGGACTGATCGAGGCCCGCACGCGGACCCGGCAATGCCACCTGCCCGGGTGGCGTTCACACCACCCGACCGCTCGCCACCAGCAGAACCACGTCGATGAGGGCCACCAGCATCACGGCCCGGAAGGCCGCCACCGGCCGCCGGCCGGCCCGGGTCGCCGAACGCCCGGCGTACCAGCTCAGCGGCGGCACCACGGCGGCAGTGCCGACCGCCGCCCAGCCGATCGCCGACGGCGGCCCGGGTGGTCCGAGGACCAGGGTCGCGGTCGCCGCGAGGAGGAGACCCGCAGCGGCCACCCGGCTGCCGGCGGCGCCCAGCCGGTGGGGCAGGCCGCGCACGCCGGTGCGGGCGTCGTCGGCCAGGTCGGGCAGCACGTTGGCGAAGTGCGCCCCGGCGCCCAGGCAGGCTGCCGCCGTCACCAGCCAGGCCGGCGGGGCCGGCTGACCGGGCAGCGCCAGCACCACGAAGGCGGGCAGCGCGCCGAACGACACGGCGTAGGGCAGCACCGAGAACGCGGTGGCCTTGAGCGGCCAGTCGTAGAGCAGGGCGGAGACCAGGGCGAGCGTCAGCCAGAACGCCGCCACCGGGTTGGTGGTCAGCGCCAGCAGCGGGCAGGCCACCGCGGCCGCCGCGGCGGCCCAGGCGGTGACGCGTCGACCGACCGCGCCACTGGCGACCGGCTTGTCGGTACGCCCCACAGTGGCGTCCCGTTCGGCGTCCAGCGCGTCGTTGGTCCAGCCGACGGCGAGCTGGCTGGCCAGCACGGCGAGCACCACCGAGACGATTCCGGCCGGCCGGTGGCCCACTCCCCAGGCCAGCAGACCGGCCACCGTGGTCACCGCCGCGGCCGGTTCCGGATGGCTCGCTCTGACCAGCCCTAACACCCTCGACGACATAAGGGAAGTCTGGTCGTTACCGAGCAGTCGTGCCACGCTCGGTTCCATGCGAGACGTGGCTGCGGCCGGGGCGTCCACCGGTCCGAGGGTGCTGCCGCGAAACGATCCGCGTCAGTACGACGATCTGGCCGGTGAGTGGTGGCGGCCGGATGGCGCGTTCGCGATGCTGCACTGGCTGGCTGAGGCCCGTGCCGCGCTGGTCCCGCCGGCCACCCGTCCGGACGCGTTGCTTGTCGATCTGGGTTGCGGCGCCGGCCTGCTCGCGCCACACCTGGCCGGCAAGGGTTACCGCCACGTCGGGGTGGATCTGACCCGCTCGGCGCTCGTCCAGGCGGCCGAGCACGGGGTGCGGGTGGTTCAGGGCGATGCCACAGCGGTCCCGCTGCCTGACGGCTGCGCCGACGTGGTGTCGGCGGGTGAGTTGCTGGAGCACGTGCCGGCCTGGCCGCGCGCGGTGGCCGAAGCCTGTCGGCTGCTGCGCCCCGGTGGCGTGCTGGTGCTGGACACCCTCAACGACACGGCGCTGGCCCGGCTCGTCGCGGTCCGGATCGCCGAGCGGCTGCCGACGGTGCCCCGCGGCATCCACGACCCACTGCTCTTCGTGGACGATCGGGCGCTGGTGGCCGAGTGCGCGCGACACGGTGTCGACCTGAGTCTGCGGGGCATCCGTCCGCAGGTCGGCGGCATGCTCGCCTGGCTGTTGCGCCGCGCTCGCGCGAGCCGAACGGCCGCAGCGGTGCCCGCCGGCCGCGCGCCGCGCATCGTGCCGACCCGCTCCACCGCCGTGCTCTACCAGGGCCGGGGGGTCCGCAAAGGATAGTCCGGCCGTGGCGGGGTATGGAACGCCGAGGAGGAACGAGATGACGGTGCACGCGCTCGAGGCAGCACGCCGGTTGGCGCCGCGGTTCGCCGCGCGGGCGGCCGAGCACGACCGGGACGGTTCCTTCCCATTGGACGACTTCACCGACCTGCGCGAGGCCGGCCTGTTCGGGCTGATGGTGCCCCGGGCGCTCGGCGGTCTGGGCGCCACCTTCGCCGAGTACGCCGCGGTGGCCACTGAGCTTGCCCGGGGCAACGGTGCGACCGCCCTGGTGTTCAACATGCACGCCTCGGTCACCGGCGCGTTGGGCGCGGTCACCGAGGAGCTGGCCGAGGCGCTGGGCGTGCCCGACGAGGCGCTGGTCGCCCGCGACCGGCTGCTCAGCGCGGCGGCGCAGGGCTCCTGGTACGCGGTGGCGATGAGCGAGCGGGGCGCTGGCGCGCGGCTGTCCCAGCTGACCACCGCGTACGAGCCGATCGACGGGGGCTGGCATCTCAAGGGCAGCAAGACCTTCTGCTCCGGCGCCGGGCACGCGGACGGCTACCTGGTGGCGGCACGCAGCACGGCCGACCAGTCGGTGGTCTCACAGTTCCTGGTGCCGGCCGGCGACGGGCTGACCGTGGAGCGGACCTGGGACTCACTCGGCATGCGCGCCACCTCCTCCCACGACCTGCACCTGGACGTCACAGTGCCCGCCGACCGGCTGCTCGGTGGGGTGGAGGGGCTTGCGCTGGTGGTCGCCCAGCTGATGCCGCACTGGCTGGTGGCCAGCTACGCGGCCGTCTACGTGGGGGTCGCCCGTGCGGCGATCGACGCGGCGGCCGAGCACCTCAACGCCCGCAACCTGGCCGGTCTGCCGGCGGTGCGGGCCCGGCTGGGTCGGGCGGACGCGGCGACGGCCGCCGCTCAGCTGGTGGTGGCCGAGGCGGCCCGCCGGGTGGACGAGGCGCCCGGTGACGAGGAGACCAACCGTTGGGTGTGGCGGGCGAAGCTGCTCGCCGGCACCACTGCCGCCGAGGTGGCGGCGTCGGTCCTGGAGGCGGCCGGCACCTCGGCGACCCGCCGTGGACATCCGCTGGAGCGGCTCTACCGCGACGCCCGCTGCGGCTCGCTGCACCCGGCCACGTCGGACGTCTGCGCCGACTGGCTCGGCATCGCCGCGCTCGGCGGCGACCCGGATCGTGACGGATCGGCACCGCGTTGGTGAGCCCGCCGCACCGGGCTCGCACGGAGGAACGACCAGCCGAGGTGGCTGGTGGGACGGCCAGGGGGAGGACAGCATCTGACGAGAGGTGGGGATCGTGTTCGTACCAGTGATCGCGGGGCTCGGGACAGCGCAGCCGCCGTCCGCTTCGCAGGACGAGTTGTGGGAGGGCTTCTTCTCCCGGCACTTCTCCGGCACCACCCGGTCGTTGGCCCAGCGGATCTTCGCCAACTCGGGGGTGACCCGGCGGCAGGCCGCTGTCAATCCGCTGCTGGAGGACGTCTCGGACTGGCCGACCGAGCGCCGGATGCGTCGCTACCAGGTGGAGGCGCTGCCGCTGGGCAAGGAGGCGGTGGGTCGGGCGTTGACGGCGGCCGGGCTGAGCGCCGGCGACGTCGGGCTGTTCATCGTCTGCTCCTGCACCGGGTACGCCACCCCGGGGCTGGACATCCTGCTCGCCCGGGACCTGGGCATGGCCGCTGACACCCAGCGGATGTTCGTCGGTCACATGGGTTGTTACGCGGCGTTGCCGGGGCTCGGCGCGGCGAGTGACTTCGTCACCGCCCGGGGGCGACCGGCGCTGCTACTCTGCGCGGAGCTGACCAGCCTGCACATTCAACCGTCCAGCGCCCGGGTGGACACCCAGCAGATCGTCTCCCACGCGCTCTTCTCGGACGCCGCGGTCGCCGCGGTGGTCGTGCCGGGTGGCTCGGGGTACGCGGTGCGCGAGGTCACCGCCGTCACCGACACCTCGACCGCCGACCACATGACCTGGGACGTCACCGACGCCGGGTTCCGGATGGGCTTGTCGCCGAAGGTCCCGCAGGTGCTGTCGAGGCACGTCCGGGGGCTGGTCGACGATCTGTTGACCCGGCACGGCGTCACCAGCTCCGAGGTGGACGGTTGGGCGGTGCACCCGGGCGGGCCGCGGATCCTCAATGTGGTCGAGCGGGAGTTGGCGCTGCCCCCGCTGGGGCTGGCGGCGTCCCGGGCGACGCTGGACGAGCACGGCAACTGCTCGTCGCCGACAGTCCTGCTGATCCTGGACCGGTTGGGTCGGGCGACACCGGCGGCGCGGCGCATCGTCATGCTGGCCTTCGGCCCCGGCCTCACCCTGTACGCCGCCCTGCTCGATCGACAGGACTGAACCTCGCCGGCCCGGCCGGTACGCTCAGGGGGTGGATGCGACAGCGGACGGCCGGCTGCGCTCGGCGGTGCTGTTTGGTGCTGCGGCGGCCGTTCTGGTCGTCGGCGGCTGGTGGTGGCGTGCCGCCGCGCCAGCGTCGACGACGGGGACGGCTGTCCCTTCGGCGGTGGCGGTGCCATCGGTCGGGCCGAGCGTCAGCACCCCGGTGGAACGTCTCCTCGCGGCTGCGGAGCCTGACGAGCGGGTGACGCTACGGATGAACCCGAGCACCGGCGAGGTCGTCAGGGTGGAGAGCGGTTCGCGGGCGGTGATCGACCCGGCGACGGGCTCGATCAGCGACATCGAGGGTGATCCCGAGGTGCTGTTCCCCGCGGGTGACCTGCCGCCGTTCCGCGAGACGATCTGGCGAGAGCAGCGGGACCTCGCTCCCGGCCAGGCACTGACCCGGCAGGCCGGCAACGACGGTGGGCGTTACCTGCTCCAGTACCGGTGCACCCGCCCGGGCGCGATGGCGGTTACCAGCACCGGGGCCGAGATCGTCGGTCAGTCGCGCATCGACTGTGACGGCACGATCGCCAATGCCGAGGTGCTGCCCGGCAGCGGGCCGTTCCGGGTGTCGTTCTCGGCCGTCGACCGGCCCATCGACATTCAGGCGCAGCTCGTCGCGCTGCCGCTCTAGGCGCGGTGGGTCAGCCGGCCAGGACGCTCAGATCGTTCCGGTAGGTGTCGCTGGTGCCCAGCTCGGGCAGCACCCGCGTGACGAGGCCGGCCCGGTCGACGAGGAGGGCGGTCGCGGCGCCGGGGCGGGCCGGCTGGCCGAGGAACGAGCGCAGGCCTCCGGCGGGGTCGGCCAGGGCGCGAGCCTGCCTGTCGACGGTGGGCGTCGCCGGCGGCGTCCGCCCTCCGGTGACGGTGACCACGGAGACGCCGCCGGGCGCGGCTGCCAGGGCGTCGCCGACCCGGTCCGGGCAGGGGCAGCCGTCCAACAGAATGATCATGGCGGGTAGCAGGCCGCGCAGTGGCACGGGTGCGTCATCCGCGTCGACCAGGTCCAGTGCGGGCAGCGCCCGACCGACGAGGGTCGCGGGTGGCGACCAGGGGGCCGGGGTCGGCCGGTCGGCACCGCGGTTGGCGCGGGGCCAGGTGACCGCCAGCAGGCCGGCCAGCGTGGTGAGGACCGCCACCAGCAGGACCACCAGCGGCAGTCCCAGGGCCGGGTGACCGCCCGGGAGGCTGCCGGCCCGGCGCAGCTCACGGCGGATCTGAGTGGCCTCGGCGGCCAGCGCGGAGGCGTCGTCGGGAACCACCACGCGGCCCCATTCGGGCGGGAGGCCGGGCAGGCCGTCGGCTGGCCCGTGCCCCTCTGCGTCCGGCTTGCCCATCGGACCTCCTGGAAGCGTCTCGAGAGCTGAGTGCGGCTCGGTCTCCAGGGTCGCGCACCAGGGGCTCCTCCCGCTACATCTGGGCGAGGTCCTGCTGGCCGGGCTACCATGGGAGGAGCGCATAGCCCTTGATCTCGACGTTCTGTTCACCCGTACCGGGCAGTCATTTCCGCGTTACGGAGCGTGTTCGAACCATCGGTTTGACCGCCTGTCAAGCTGAAGCAAGACCTCTCACAGGGCCCCTGAGCTGCGCCAACGGTCAGGACATCGGTGAGACATCGGTGCCTGAGCGTGTTACCCTAGACACAGCGAAAGGGGTTTCGAACCTATGGTTTTCAGTGTCGGCGAGACCGTTGTTTACCCCCACCACGGGGCCGCACTCATCGAGGCAATCGAGACTCGGGTCATCAAGGGCGAGCCTAAGCAATACCTCGTCCTGAGGGTCGCGCAGGGTGACCTGACGGTCCGGGTGCCGGCCGAGAACGCCGAGATCGTGGGCGTCCGCGAGGTGGTCGGCGAAGAGGGCCTCGGTAAGGTCTTCGACGTTCTGCGGGCTCCGCACACCGAGGAGCCGACCAACTGGTCACGGCGTTACAAGGCCAATCTGGAAAAGCTGGCTTCCGGCAACCCGCTGAAGGTCGCCGAGGTCGTGCGTGACCTGTGGCGCCGGGAGCGGGAGCGGGGCCTCTCTGCGGGCGAGAAGCGGATGCTCGCCAAGGCCCGCGACATTCTCGTCGGCGAGGTCGCGCTGGCCGAGAAGAGCACCAAGGATGAGGCGGAGACGCTGCTCGACAAGGTCCTCACCGAGGCCTAGTCCGCACAGCATCGTCGTACCCACTTCGTAGTGAAGAAACCACCGAGGACCGCGACGTGACCGCGCAGCTCAATCCGCGCGGTGACGTCGCGGTCCTCGTGCCTGCGGCGGGTGCCGGCGTACGGCTCGGCCCCGGCCGACCCAAGGCGCTGCGCCTGCTCGCCGGTGAACCGCTGTTGGTGCACGCCGTGCGTCGACTGGCCGCCGCGCCGTCGGTGCACACCATCGTGGTGGCCGCGCCGGCCGCCGAGGTGCAGGCCGTCCGCGAGCTGTTGGCACCGGTGGCCCCGGTGATCGTGGTGCCTGGTGGTGCCGAACGGCAGGCGTCGGTGGCCGCGGCGCTGGCTGCGGTGCCTGCCGGCCCGACGATCGTCCTGGTGCACGATGCCGCCCGGGCGCTCACCCCACCTGAGCTGGTCGAATCCGTCGCGGCGGCGGTGCGTGGCGGGCGTGATGCGGTGATCCCGGTCCTGCCGGTCGTCGACACGATCAAGGAAGTCGGTGCCGACGAGGTGGTGCTCGGCACCGTCGACCGTTCCGCCCTGCGCGCTGTGCAGACCCCGCAGGGTTTCCGTCGGGCGGTGCTCAGCGCCGCCCACGCCGCCGCCGGTGACTCCCTCACCGACGACGCCGGGCTGGTCGAGAAGCAGGGCGTCGCGGTGAGTTGCGTGCCCGGCTCGGAGTACGCACTGAAAATCACTCGACCGTTCGACCTCGCTCTGGCCGAGCATCTGCTTGCCGCAGCCGATTGACGCGTACCCTCTGCTCATGATCGTTCCCCGGGTGGCCATCGGCACCGACGTGCACGCGTTCGAGCCGGGCCGGCCGTGCTGGGTGGCTGGGCTGCTCTGGCCCGACCAGGACGGCCTCGCCGGGCACTCGGACGCCGACGTGGCCGCGCACGCCGCCTGCAACGCGTTGCTCTCCGCCGCCGGTCTCGGTGATCTCGGTTCCGCCTTCGGAGTGGGCCAGCCGGAGTGGGCCGGCGCGTCCGGGGTGGCTCTGCTGACCGAGACGGCCCGTCGGGTGCGCGCCGCCGGTCTGGAGATCGGCAATGTGTCCGTGCAGGTCATCGGCAACCGCCCCAAGATCGGCCGGCGCCGGGCGGAGGCGCAGGAGGTCCTCTCCGCCGCTGTCGGTGCCCCGGTCACCGTCTCGGCGGCGACCACCGACGGGCTCGGCTTCGCCGGCCGCGAGGAAGGGTTGGCCGGGGTCGCGGTGGCCCTGGTGTACGACGCGTCGGCCGCCTAAGCTCGCCGCGATGTCCAGCGACCCCGCCCCCGACCAGTCCGCCGCCGACGGCTACGTCCAGCGGGCCCAACTCCTCGCCGAACTCGGCCGCTACGACGAGGCGGCCGGGGAACTGGCCTACGGGTTGGCCCTCCAGCCGGATGACGTCGACGCGCTCACCATGCTGGCCCGGGTGCACCTGGCCGCCGGCCGCCCGGCCGAGGCGCTCACCGCCGCCGACACGGCAGTGGCCGCCGCACCGGAGGCCCTGCCGCCGCTGACCGCCAGGGGCATGGCCCTGGCCGACCTGGAGCGCTACAGCGAGTCGGCCGCCACCGCCGATCGGATCCTCACCCTGGGCCCGGCCGACGCGTACGCCCAGCGGAGCGCGGCGGCGATCCTGGCCGGCGCCCGCAACGGTCAGCCGGCGCTGAACGCGGCCTGGCGCGGTGTCGAGTTGGCCCCGCAGGAGCCGCAGGCGCACCTGGTGCTCAGCCTGGTCGCCGCCCGCCTGAACCTGTTCGACCTGGCCGAGCGGGCCTACCGGGAGGCGCTGCGGCTCGACCCACGGATCGGCGAGGCCGGCCACGACGTGGGCGTCATGCGGCTGGAGCAGCGCCGCTGGTCGGAGGCGTTGGAGCACGTCGCGGAGGCGGTGACGGTCAGCCCGAGCCGGATCGACTCGCCACGGACCCTCGCGTACGGGCTGCACCGCCTGGTGCTCTACGGCGCGGGGTGGTCGCTGGTCGCGGCGGTGCTGGTCGCGTTCGCGGCGTCGGCGAGCGACGGGTTCTCCCGCGTCCTGGCGGTGCTCGCCGCCCTCACCGGCGGGATCGTCGTCTGGCAGCTCGCGGCTCGGCTGCCCGGGCTGACCCGGACCGTGCTGCCCGCCCTGCTGCACTCGGACCGGGCGATGGCCCTGGCCGTCTACGCCGTTGCCGCCGCGCCGCTGCTGCTGCTGGTGTACGCCGTGGTCGGCTCCCCGTGGCCCCTGGTGCTGGCCATCGCGGTCACCGCGGTAGCCGAGTTCGCGGTCTTCACCCGAACGGCGATCCGCTAACCACCAGGCGTCGGGCCGCGCCCGCCAGCATGATCAATAAGCGTCGTTCAGCTCGACCGGTGAAACCCCCAACGGCGACTAGGCAGAACGCGCCCAGGTCCAGGCGTACCCCTCGTCTTCGCAGGAGCTGGCGGCGTCGCAGAGATCCAGCGGGCGGAAGGTGTCGACCATGACGGCCAGCTCGTCGAAGTAGTCCGCGCCGATGGAACGCTCGGCGGCACCCGGCTGGGGGCCGTGGGTGAAACCGGACGGGTGCAGGGAGATCGAGCCCTGCTCGATGCCGGAGCCGCGCCGCGCCTCGTAGTTGCCGCCGGTGTAGAAGAGCATCTCGTCGGAGTCGACGTTGTGGTGGTTGTACGGCACCGGGATCGACTGCGGGTGGTAGTCGACCTTGCGCGGCACGAACGAGCAGATGACGAAGTTGGGCCCCTGGAAGGTCTGGTGCACCGGCGGGGGCTGGTGGATGCGGCCGGTGATCGGCTCGAAGTCGTGGATGGAGAACGCCCACGGGTAGAGGTGCCCGTCCCAGCCGACCACGTCGAACGGGTGGTGGGCGTAGACGTAGCGGGTCCAGCCGCGCCGGTGCCGGACCAGCACCTCGATTTCATCGCCGTCGACCAGCAGCGGGGCGTCGGGGCCGCGCACGTCCCGCTCGCAGTACGGCGAGTGCTCCAGGAACTGGCCGCGCACGGAGAGGTAGCGCTTGGGCGGGCCGATGTGCCCGGACGCCTCGACGGCGAGCAGCCGGACGGGCTGGTCGCCGAAGGGCACCAGCCGGTGGATGGTCGAGGTGGGGATGACGACGTAGTCGCCGGCGACCGCGTCCAGCACGCCGAACGGAGACTCGACCCGCAGGGTGCCCGACTCGACGTAGAGGCAGTGGTCCCCGGTGGCGTCGCGGAACAGCGGTGAGGGTCGGTCGGCGACGACGTAACCGATCCGCACGTCGTCGTTGGCGAGCAGGTACTGCCGGCCGAGAATGGGGTCGGAACCGCCGGTGTCCAGTTTGTGGGTGCGCAGGTGGCGGGGCTTGAGCGGCAGGTTCGGTGCCCGGGTGAAGGCGGGCGGGGTGAACTCGTCGGCGGCCAGGATCGCGGTGGGCGCGTGCCGGTGGTAGAGCAGGGACGAGTCGGAGGAGAAGCCCTCCTGGCCCATCAGCTCCTCGGCGTAGAGGCTGCCGTCGGGCTGCCGGAACTGGGTGTGGCGCTTGCGCGGCACCTCGCCGACGCTGCGGTAGTACGGCATCTCGCCTCCCGATATTTCCCGTTCACCGGCCGAAGGCGTCCGATAATCGGACGCTGTTGTCCGTTCCTCGTAGCGTCCCGTACATTCTTGTTCCGTGTCAACGCAGGTGCCAGCACTCCTCCACGGCCTGGTGGACGACGCCGCCGTCTTCCCGCCGGGCAGCGCCGCGCTGCACGACGCACTGGTCGCCCACCGCCAACACCGCGCCGCCTGGTACGCCGACCTGGTCGGCCCACTGCTGGTCCCCGCCTCGGACGTGGGCGCCGGTGAGCTGAGCGGTCTCGTCGACCCGGGCGAGGGCCTGGTGGTCGGGGTGATCGGCGACACCGGGGTCGGGAACCTGCCGCTCGCGCTGTCGTTTCTCGCCCCCGACGGCGTCACCGCGCGTCAGGTCGAGGTGGCGGTTGCCAAGCGCGGCGAGGACCCGTTGCCCGGCATCGCCGAGTTGCTGCGCCTGACCGACGCGCTACCGGGCGTGGAAACCGTCTACGCCGAACTGCCGCTGACCTTCGGACTGATGGGCGCACTGGACGCGCTCGTCGCCGCACGGGCCGACGGGGTGCCGATCGCGGCCAAGTTCCGCACCGGCGGCCTGGCCGCCGAACTCTTCCCCACCCCGACCGAGCTGGCCACTGTGATCTGTGCCTGCCGGGACCGGGGCCTGCCGTTCAAGCTCACCGCCGGACTGCACCAGGCGATCCGACACCTGGACCCGGAGACCGGGTTCACCCACCACGGCTACGCCAACGTACTGGCCGCGACACTGGCCGCCGCCGACGGCGACGGTGTGCGCTCAGTCGCCGAACTGCTCACAGTGGTCGACCCGCGCCCACTGGTGGAGCGCACGACGGCACGGCTGGACGGGCCTCGCCCCCTGTGGGTGGGCTTCGGCTCGTGCAGCATCCTGGAACCACTGACCGATCTGATCCGGCTTGGGCTGGTGAACGGGGGCTACGACGCATGACCTGGGTGACCGGCGCCGACGGTTCGCCGTACGGGGTGACGAACCTGCCGTACGGGGTGTTCCGGCAGAACGGGGGCCCGTCGCGGATCGGCGTACGGATCGGGTCGTGGGTCTTCGACCTCGCGGCGGCCGAGGCCGCCGAGCTGGTGCTGGCCGCCGGCACGCTGTGCCGGCCCGTGCTCAACGACTTCATGGCCCTGGGGCGTCCGCAGTGGACGGCGGCACGGCAGCGGATCGCCGAGCTGCTGACCGACCCGGCGCACCGGGAGGCGGTGGAGCCGCTGCTGGTGCCCCTCGACGACGTGGAGTTGCTGCTCCCCATCGAGGTGGCCGACTACGTTGACTTCTACTCATCCGAGCACCACGCGTCGAACGTCGGGCAGATCTTCCGCCCCGGTCAGCCGCCGCTGCTGCCCAACTGGAAGCACCTGCCGATCGGCTACCACGGGCGGGCCGGCACCGTGGTCGTCTCCGGCACGCCGGTGACCCGGCCGACCGGGCAGCGGGCCTCCGCCGAGGGTCCGGTCACCGGCCCATCGGTACGCCTCGACATCGAGGCCGAGGTCGGCTTCGTGGTGGGCGTACCCAGCGCGCTGGGTGACCGGGTTTCCGTAGACGACTTCGCCGAGCACGTCTTCGGGGTGGTGCTGGTCAACGACTGGTCGGCCCGGGACATCCAGGCCTGGGAGTACCAGCCGCTCGGCCCGTTCCTCGGCAAGTCGTTCGCCACCTCGGTCTCGGCCTGGGTGACGCCGCTGGACGCCCTCGCCGACGCCTTCGTGCCGGCCCCCGACCAGGACCCGCCGGTGGTGGACTACCTGCGGGACGTGCCGCACCTGGGCCTGGACCTGCGCCTGGCTGTCGAGTGGAACGGCGAGCGGGTCAGCGAGCCCCCGTTCGCCACCATGTACTGGACGCCCGCGCAGCAGTTGGCGCACCTCACCGTCAACGGGGCTTCGCTGCGCACCGGCGACCTGTACGCCTCCGGGACCGTCTCCGGCCCGGACCGGGGACAGGTCGGGTCCTTCCTGGAACTGACCTGGGGTGGGGCCGAGCCGGTCACTGTGGGCGGCGAGAGCCGTACCTTCCTCGACGACGGCGACACGGTGACCATCACCGCCACCGCGCCCGGCCCGGACGGCACCACCATCGCCCTCGGTGAGGTGTCCGGCACTGTTCGTCCGGCCCGTTGAAGCCGGGGCGACGGCCCAGTACGTCAGCGGCTTCCACTGCCGAGTCGGATTACCGCGCCCGCTCCGGAGCGCTCTGACCATCTGGTCTTCGAGTCGTCTCGTTCACGGGACTCTTGATCGCACAGCGGGTGCGATCAAGAGCCCTCGTTGCGCCGTTGGTCACGCGGATCAAGTCGTCCCACACGGGCCGGGCCCACGCCCGGCCACAGCGGTGGGGCAATCCCGACGCACACGGAGGTAACGACGATGCACGATCTTGCGGGCGCGGTCTGGCGTACCAGCAGCCGCTCAAACGACCAGGGGCTCTGCGTGGAGGTGGCGGACAACCTGGTCGACGTCCATGGTCTGGTCGGAGTCCGCGACTCCAAGGACCAGGCCGGTCCCACACTCGCGGTCAGCCCGCCGGGGTGGACAGCGTTCATCGGCGCCATTCGGGCCGGTCGCTTCGAGCGCTGACCGGCACTTCGGCGCCGGTCGACGACGACCGGTGCCGAAGCGACCGCCCAATCGGACAGCGTGGCCCCCGGGTGGTGGAAATTCCGCTCCGGGGGCCCCGTCCGACCCTCACTCCGCGTACCGTCGGGGACACGGGAGGGTGGCATGTCGACGGTGGCGATTACCGGAATCATCGAGGCGCACGCTGTCGACGTCTGGCGTCTGCTGACCGACCTGCCCGGCCGCGCCGCCCGGTTGACCGCAGCCGGCCCGATCGAAGTGCTCACCCCGGGTTCGTTCGGGCCGGGCACCTCCTGGCGCGAGGAACGGGTCCAGCCGGGCGGCGGCACGTTGACCGAGGAGTTCCTGGTGGTCGAGGCGCTCGCACCGCAGCGACTGGTGCTCTGTTCCTCCGGCACCGGCGCCGACTACCGCATCACCTGGAGCCTGCGGCCGGTCCGCCGCCGCCGTCGGGGCTGCACCGCGATCACCGTCACCCACGAGGCGGTGCCGACCGCTCCGTACGGTCGGGTGGTGGCACTGTTGCTCGGCGGGCTCGCCGCGCGGGCGGTCGAGGCGGCGCTCTGGCGTGATCTCGCCGACCTTGCCGTGGCGGCCGGTGCCACCGGGTCCGTCGAAGCCGCCTGAGCGCCAGGCCGTCAGCCCTCGCCGTGACCTGAACGGGGTCCGGCCCCCTCCGCTGGGTAGGGTGCCGGGCGGAGGTGCGGCATGAGGTTCCCGAGAGGCCGGCGACGGCTCGCGATCGTGGTCGCGGCGCTGCTCGCGACGGCAGCCGTCGCGGTCATCGTCCACCGGGTCCTCGCACCGGCTGAGGTGAGCACTGTGGCACGGGCCGACTATCCGGCTCCGGCCCGACCGGCCCCGGGAGTGATCGGTCGGTTGCCGGTCGCCCCGTTGATCGTCGACGGACGACTGCGGGTGTACGCCGCACACCGCCAGGTCTATGCCGACCGGCCGGTCGACGGGCGGTACCGGACCTCGCCGTTCTGGTCGTACCGGAGGTGGCCGGCGGAGCTGACCGGGGTGGTGGCCAGCGGTCGTACCGTCGTCAGCCGTTGGTCCGACGGTCGGGTGGTGGCGCTCGACGCGTCCACCGGTCGGGTGCTGTGGCGCGCTGACGGCCCGGTGCCGGCCAAGGCCGACGTGGTGGTGCGACGGACCGGGGCGGCCACCGTCTGGGATCCGCGTGGGCTCTACCGCGCCGCCCTGCCGGACGGCCGGATGCTGCTGGTGGTGACCGGCGACCGCGAGGCGCGTGGATTCGGTCTGGCTGAGGGTCGGGAACTGTGGCGGGTCGAGTTGCCCGGTGCCTGTCGCAGTGACGTCGGTACGACACTCACCGGCCAGTTGATCGGCCTGGACACCTGCGCCGGGCCGGCCGCTGTCGAGTTCCGGGACGCGGCCACCGGCACGCTCCGGTCGCGTTGGCGGCCGGTGGAGGCCCCGGACGCGTTGGTGGTGACTCCGCTCGGTTGTCGTACCGGCCGCTCGGACTGCTCCGGCCTGCGGACCGCCGGGCCGGGTGACGCGGGTGGCCGGGGCTGGTTGGTGGGTGTGGGTGAGCCCGCCCCCGCCACCGCTCTGGACCCGGCCGACGCGACTCTGGTCGACGAACAGGCGGTGACGGTGCTCGACGGGACTGTAGTGGGCCGTTCGGCCCGGACCGGCACCGAGCGGTGGCGCGTCGGTGGCCTCGGACCGGCGGCGCGGGTACTCGCCGTTCAGCCCGGCCGCCTGCACCTGCTCACCGAGGAGAACGACCTGGTCACGCTGAACCCGGTTAGCGGTGCGCAGCTGTCCCGCTTCCGGCTGAACGTCGGCTCGGACGGCACCGGCTGGGCACCCGGGGCGGTGGCCGCCGAAGATGGCTACGTGGCGGTGGAACGACTCCGGCGACCGGTCGACCCGGATGCCGATGACCAGCGGTACTTCCTGTCGTCCGAACCGGTGATCCTGGCCGTGAGCTGAGGCGGGGAACCCGCAATCACGGTTCTGGCTCACGTTCGGCGATAGGGTCCCCTCAACATCACTGTGGGTGATCCGGGGGAAACCGACATGCTGCACCGACGACTGCTCGCGATCCCGCTCGCCGGCCGGCTGGGCCTGGTCGCGCTCGTTGTCCTCGCGGCTGCGCTCCTCGCGCCGGGCGCCCCGAAGGCCGCCGGCCAGCCGTCCGGCACTGTGGCGGTGGCACCGAGCGCGGGCACGGGAGTGACGTTCGAGGTGCGTCCGGCGCCGACCACGGCCCCGCCCACCCAGCCGCCGACGGCACGACCCACCGAGACCGCCCGACCGCAGCCACCGACCCGCTCACCGCAGCACGGCGGCGAGTTGCCGGTCACCGGTGTGGGGTCATCGGTTGTCATCCTGGTCCTGCTGGGATCGGCGCTTGTGGTCGGCGGGGTTCTACTGCGGCGGCGACGGTCGGCTGGTTAGGTTAAAACGGACAAAAAGCACGATACATCCTTCAGACTGCTAGTCGGCGGACAGCAGACTGAAGGGCTGAGCCTCAATGCGGTTTCTCCGACGAACGGCGGCCATTGCCGCCGCCCTGCTCGTGCTGCTCGGTGGTCTGGTGGTCCTGCCCGCGCAGCCCGCCTCGGCGGCTCTGGTCCGCCCGTTCACCCCGCGCTTCCAGGAGAGTGAGCGCGGGGACATCATCTTCGCCGGCAACACCCTGGTGACCTGTTCGACGCCGTCCGGCCCGTGTGCCACCGCGCAGACCGGCACCAGCGCCAACAACAACGACTTCACCGCCCGCTACGTCGACGTGGACACCGTCGCCGCGACGACCAACTCCAGCAGCGCCACCCTGACCGTGCCGACCGGAGCCACAGTGCTCTGGGCTGGCCTCTGGTGGATGGGCAGCGCCGCGAGCGGTGACCCCGGTCGCCAGAGCATCCGGCTCGCTCCTCCCGGTCAGTCGTACGCCACTCTCCAGGGGCAGGTCGGCACCGGCAAGGTGGCCACCAACGGTGGGGTCGCGTACTCGGCGTTCGCCGAGGTGACGTCGCTCGTCACCGGCAGCGGTAGCTACACGGTCGGCGGCCTCACCACCACGTTGGGCGCCAACGCGCGCGGCGGGTGGGCCCTGGTCGCCGCGATCCGCGACCCCGCCCAGCCGCTTCGCAACCTGGCGGTCTTCGACGGGTACGCCGAGATCAGTTCCGCCGCGGCCGACTCCCGGGTGACAACCACCATCTCCGGCTTCCGTACCCCCAGCTCAGGTGCGGTGACGGCGCGCATCGGGGCGATCGCCTCGGAGGGGGACGCCGGGCTGACCGGGGACGGGATCTCGTTCAACGGTGTCGCGTTGAACGACGCCCTGAACCCGGCGACCAACTTCTTCAACAGCTCGATCACCCGGCTCGGCTCCCGGGTGACGGCGAAGAACCCGAACTACGTCAACCAACTCGGCTTCGACATCGACTACCTGGCGGCGCCGGCCGGCTCGATCGGCAACGCGCAGACCTCCGCCACCGTCGCGTTCAGCACCGGTGGCGAGTCGTACGAGCCGATGGCGCTCTTCACCGCGATCGACATCCTGGAGCCGGACGTCATCGCCACCAAGACGGTCGGCCGGGTGGGCGGCGGAAGCCGCGTCGAACCCGGCGACCAACTCGAGTACACCGTCGCGGTCACCTCCAGCGGCAACGAGAACGCCACCACGGTGCAGCTCGCCGACGCGATTCCGCCGGTCAGCACGTACGTGCCGGGGTCAGTGAGCGTCAACGGTGTCAGCCGTACCGATGCGGCTGGTGACGACCAGGCCAGCTACGTCGCGGCAAGCAACCGGCTGCTGGTGAACCTGGGCACCGGGGCGACGGCTGCGGCGGGCGGCACACTTGTCACCGGCGCGGTGAGCACTGTGCGTTTCCGCGCCCGGGTGGTGGATTCGCCGGCACCCGGTGCGACAGTGGCCAACCAGGCGAGCATCAGCTACGGATCACCGACGTCGAGCACCACCTACACGGATCTCACCGACGATCCGGCGGCGGCCGGGGTGGGGGATCCCACCCGGACCGACATCAACGACAGCCCTCAGGCGCAGGCGGTCCAGGTCGGCACGGCCGAGGACACCGTTCTCACCTTCGCCCTGCGTGACTACGTGGTGGAGCCGGACGGGGACGAGGTCACCTTCGCCGTCACGCCGACGCCGACCGCGCAGGGAACGTTGACCTGCGCGGCCTCCGGCGCATGCAGCTACGTCCCGGCACCGAACGTCAACGGGCCGGTGAGCTTCAGCTACACCGTCTCCGACCCGTCCGGGCGGTCCGCCTCGGCGGCCGGCACCATCACCGTCACCGCCGTCAACGATCGGCCGGTGGCGGTGGCCGACCTGGCGACGACGGCAGGCGCGACACCAGTGGCGGTGGAGGTGCTCGCCAACGACACCGATGTGGACGGCGACGCGCTCTCCGTCGTGCCGGCGACCGGCGCCACGGGTCACGGCAGCTTCGTGTGCGGCCCCGTTCGGTGCACGTACACGGCGGGAGCGGGCTTCGCCGGCGAGGACACCTTCGAGTACTCGGTCCGGGACCCGGGTGACGGTCGGGCCACCGGGCGGGTCACGGTGGTGGTCAGTCCGGCGGCGGGTTCCGGCCTCTCGATAAGTGCGCCGGAGACGGCGGCACTGCCCACGGTCCGGGTGGGCACTCCGAGCGCCAACGGGGAGCTTGGCGCCGTCATGGTCACCGACGATCGCGGCGCGCAGTCCGGCAGTTGGACGGCGACGGTCTCGATCACCAGCTTCACGAACGCCGGCGGTGGGGTGGTGCCGGGCGCTTCGGTGACGTACTCCTCAGGTCCTGCGGTGCAGAGCATCGGCACCGGGACGTTCCTGCCGCAGCCGGGTGCGGCTCTGGGGGCCTCGCAGATCGCGGCACGCTGGACCGGAGGCACCGGCCCGAACGAGGTGACGTGGAATCCGAGCCTCAGCGTGACGTTGGATCCGTCGCTCGTGGTGGGCGAGTACCAGGCGACGATCGTGCATTCGGTCGCGTAAGAGGTACTTAGAGCGCAAAATCACACAATCTGGACAAAGAGCCATAAAGTAGACGTGTGGCTGATGTGGCCGCCGCCAACCGGCGTTACCCGAACTGGAAGTGAGGAAGTCTGTGCGCTCTCTTCGTATGGCGGCCTGCGCCGCCGTAGCCGCTGGGGCGGGCCTCGCGCTGGCCACCCCCGCGGTCGCCGCGCCGACCGACAGCACCGTCGTCACGTTCAACGTGGTCGGTGCCGGCCTCGACATCACCGCTCCCGAGACGGCCAGCCTCGGCAGTGGTCTGCCCGGCGCGGTCCTCAGCGGCTCCATCGGCACCGTGCGGGTGACCGACCAGCGTGGTGCTCCCGACGCGTCGTGGACCGCCACCGTCACCTCCACCCACTTCGAGACCGGTGGCGGCAGCCCCAGCGAGCGGATCCTCGCCAGCCAGATCGACTACTGGTCCGGCCCGGGTGCGGAGCAGCAGGGCAACGGCACCTTCACCCCCGGCCAGCTCACCTCGGCCGACGCCGAGCCGTTGGACACCGTCAACCCGCTCGTCGCCTTCACCCACACCGGCGGCACCGGCACCAACAGCGTGGCCTGGTCGCCGACGCTCAACGTCAACGTTCCCGCGTCGGCGATCGTCGGCACCTACACCGGGACGGTGACACATTCGGTGGCCTGACCGGCTCGGGCCTCGTCTGGCGGTGGCGGCGCTGGCCGCGCTGCTCACCGCCACCCCGGCTGCCCCGGCACCCGCCGGGGCGGCCGCGCCCGATCCGGAGCGGGACAGGATCGGCATCCAACTGCTGGAAGCGCCTGTCGATCGGCGGGCGGACCCGCGCGCCCACACGTACATCATCGACCACCTCGCTCCGGGCAGCACGATCAGCCGCCAGATCAGGGTGGTGAACCGCTCCGACAGCCGGTACCGCCTGGAGCTGTACCCGGCCTCCGCGACCGTCGACGGCGGACAGTTCCGGTTCGGCGAGGGCCGCAGCGCCAACGAGCTGTCCTCCTGGACATCGCTGGACCGTTCCACCATCACCCTCGGAGCCGGCGACGAGTCCGAGTTGACCGCGACGATCAGGGTGCCGAAGAAGGCACCGGCCGGCGAGCGGTACGCGGTGATCTGGGCGGCCGTCACCTCCGAGCCCAAGGACGGCGGCAACGTCACCCAGGTGCACCGGGTGGGCATTCGGGTCTACCTCGACGTCGGCGCGGGCGGAGAGCCGCCGTCCAGCTTCGCCATCGGCGCATTCACCGCCGGTCGGACCGCCGAGGGGCAGGCCACCCTGGCCGTCGCCGTCCGCAACACCGGTGGCCGGGCGCTGGACCTGACCGGCACGCTCTCGCTGGCCGAGGGGCCGGCGGGCGTACGGGCCGGCCCGTTCGACGTTGTCGACGGGACCACCCTGGGCCCGGCGCAGTCCGGGTCGGTCACCATCGCGCTGCCTCCGAAACTGCCCAACGGCCCGTGGCGGGCGGACCTGACTTTGACCAGCGGGCTGGTCAAGGAAACCGCGAGCGCCACCATCACCTTCCCCGACCCGGGCGAGCCGGCCAGCACCTTCGGCCTCGACGACCTGTCGATGATCGTCGGCGCTTCGCTCGTCGTCGGCCTGGTGCTCCTGGTCGGCCTGCTGCTCGTGGTGCGCCGCCGCCGGCAGGCGCCGCTGCGAGCACCCCGGCTGAGCTGAGCCGGAAGTTCCACCCGGTCCGCCCGAGTGGGCGGACCGGGCCGGACGGTCAGGCCAGCGCGGCCTCGGCCGCCGCCAGGAACGCGTCGTTCTCGGCCGGGGTGCCGATGGTGACCCGGACCCCGTCCCCGGCGAACGGCCGCACGATCACACCGCGCGCCTCGCACGCCTTGCCGAACGCCACGGCCCGCTCGCCCAGCGGCAGCCAGACGAAGTTGGCCTGGCTCGCCGGCACCTCGGGCACGAACTTGCGCAGCGCCTCGGTGACCCGGTCCCGCTCGGCGACGACAAGGGCGCAGCGGCGCTCCATCTCCGCCACCTGGGTCAGCGCGGCGAGCGCCCCGGCCTGGGCTGCCGTGCTGCTGGAGAACGGGGTCGCCACCTTACGGATGGCGGCGGCCACCACTGGCTGGGCAACCAGCCAACCCATGCGCAGCCCCGCGAGGCCCCACGCCTTCGACAGCGTGCGCAACACCGCCACGTTCGGCCGGTCCAGGTAGTCGAGACCGTCCGGCACCTCCGCGTCGGTGACGAACTCCCGGTACGCCTCGTCGATGACCACGAGAACGTCGTCCGGCACCGCGTCGAGGAACCGGTCCAACTCGGCCCGGCGCACCGCCGTACCGGTGGGGTTGTTCGGGTTGCAGACGAAAATCACCCGGGTCCGGTCGGTCACCGCCGCAGCCATCGCCGCCAGGTCGTGCCCGTGCGCGGCGTCGTTGGGCACCCGCACGCTTGTCGCGCCGCTGGTCGCCACGATGATCGGGTACGCCTCGAAGGACCGCCACGAGTAGAGCACCTCGTCGCCGGGCAGGCAGGTGGCCCGCACCAGGTGCTCGGCCAGCGCCACCGAACCGCAGCCGGTGGCGATCCGGTCGGCGTCCACCCCGTACCGCTGGGCCAGCGCGTCCCGCAGCGCGACCACACCCATGTCCGGGTAGCGGTGCGAGGTGGTGATCGCCTCGGTGACCGCCTCCACCACGCCGGGCAGCGGCCCGTACGGCACCTCGTTGCTGGCCAGCTTGATGGCCTCCGGCAGGCCCAACTCCCGGGCCAGGTCGGCGGGGCTGCGCCCCGGCACGTAGCTGGGCAGCGCGTCCAGGTCGACGCGGGTCAGCCGCAGCGCCGGCTGGTGACGTCCGGAGTCGGTCATGGGGTGTCTCCCGGGGGCTGGTTACGGTCGTTCGAGGGGGCGGAATCGATGTGCTGGGGGACCTCGACGACCACCGTCTGCGCGCGCTTGTCATGCAGCGCCTGGCGCAGGGGGTGGTCGAAGAGGGGAGAGAGAGAATCAACCAGTTGCAGCACCAGGCCCAGCCCGGCGCAGTACCAGAGCAGAGTCGGCAGGCCCAGCGTGCTCCACCGGCTCAGCGCGCGGCGGACGCCCAGCGGCTGGTCGGCGGCCATCGGCACCGCCCGGATCCGCATCACCCGCTTGCCGACGGTCTGCCCGCCGGAAGCCATCGTCGGCACCTCGTACGCCAGCCAGAGCGCCGTGGCGATCAGCAGGATCGCCACCAGCAGAGAATTCGCCTGCTCACTGGGGAGCGGCAAGCCGTCGGCGGAAGTGTCGCCGCGCGACGCGCGCCGGAAGACCTCCTGCCAGTACGGTGCCCACTCCTGAGCCCAGCGCCAGACGAACCAGCCGTTGACAACCACGTTCAGTGCGAAGACGAGGCCGAAGTCGATCAGCCGGGCGACCAACCTACGGCCGTAGCCGGCCAACCTGAAACCGTGCGGGAGCGGCTCCGGCGGTCGTCCGGGCCAGCCGGGGTGACCGGCCGGAGGCGCCCAGCCGGGAGGGGCACCCGGCGGGGTCCAGCCCGGCGGACTGCCCTGCGGGCCCCAGCCGGGCGGGCCGGCCTGCGGGCCCCAGCCCGGGCCGTGCCCCTGCGGGCCGTACCCAGGGGGTGTGCCCTGCTGGGGCGACCAACCCGGCGCGCCAGTCGCCGACTCGGGGGTGGTCGCCGCCGCGGGCGCGGCCGGGGTGACCGGCGCGGGCGGCGGCTCGGGCGGCGGCGGACCATCAGGTGGGGTGGCGTCGACGGGAATCGGCGCACCGAGCCAGCCCTCGCCGTCCCAGTAACGCCGGGTCTCGGTGTCGGACGGGTCGACGTACCAACCAGGTTGAACGCTCACGCCGTCGCTCCGCTTCGCTTCGCGACGGCGCGAGGCGCCACGCTACTGACCCTGCTGGTTCGCTCGCTGCGCTCGCTCACGCCGCCACCAGTCCGCTTCGCTCGCTCACGGGGACACCTTAACGACGACTGCTCGCGTGAACTCGGCATGGCGGTACTGCGGGGCGTACCCCTGGGGGTTTGGTCCGGGCTGCGGCGCGAAGCCGCCGGCGGTGGGTCGAAGCCCACCGACCGGCGGCGTCGGGTACGACGGAGGTTGCGTCACGCTCGCAAGTGTTACAGGTTGCCGCGGGCTTCCTGCTCCCGCTCGATCGCCTGGAAGAGCGCCTTGAAGTTGCCCTTGCCGAAGCCCAGTGAGCCGTGCCGCTCGATCAGCTCGAAGAAGACGGTGGGACGGTCCTGGACCGGCTTGGTGAAGATCTGGAGCAGGTAGCCGTCCTCGTCCCGGTCGACCAGGATCTTGCGGGCCTTCAGCTCCTCGATCGGCACCCGCACGTTGCCGATCCGCTCGCGCAGCTCCGGGTCGTCGTAGTACGAGTCCGGGGTGTCCAGGAACTCCAGACCAGCAGCGCGCATCGCGTCGACGCTGGCCAGGATGTCGTTGGTGGCGACGGCGATGTGCTGCGCGCCCGGGCCCTGGTAGAACTCCAGGTACTCGTCGATCTGGGACTTCTTGCGGGCGATCGCCGGCTCGTTGAGCGGGAACTTCACCTTGCGGGTGCCGTTCGCCACGACCTTGCTCATCAGCGCCGAGTAGTCGGTGGCGATGTCGTCGCCGACGAACTCCGCCATGTTGGAGAAGCCCATCACCCGCTTGTAGAACTCGACCCACTCGTCCATCCGGCCCAGCTCCACGTTGCCGACCACGTGGTCGACGGCCTGGAAGAAGCGCTTCGGCTGGACGCCGGCGTCGATCATCGGCTGCCGGTCCACGATCGGGCCCCGGGCCACGAAGCCGGGCAGGAACGGGCCGGTGTAGCGGGACCGGTCGACAAGCGTGTGCCGGGTGTCGCCGTACGCGGCGATGGCCGCCATTCGGACGGTGCCGTGCTCGTCGGTCACCTCGTGCGGCTCGACGACGCTGGCGGCGCCCTGCGCGATGGCGTGCGCGTACGCGGCGTCCACGTTCGGGACCTCCAGCGCGATGTCGCTGATCCCGTCGCTGTGTCGGGCCACGTGCTCGGCGCCCTCGGCGTCCGGGCGCACCGCGCCGGTCAGCACGAACCGGGCCGAGCCGCTGGTCAGCACGTACTGGGCGTGGTCCCGGTAGCCCTGCTCGGGGCCGCGGTACGCCACGCAGGTCATGCCGAAGGCGGTGGAGTAGTAGTGCGCGGCCTGCTTGGCGTTGCCGACCAGGAAGTGCACGTGGTCGAGGCCCCGCACCGGGAACGGGTCGTGGCTGATGTCGTGGTCGACAGCGCCGACGAGCCGGTCGACGTCGACGTCCTCGGTCGACTGGGGTCGGTCGATCGCCTGGGTCATGGTGGGCTCCCTCGCGTACCGGCCGGCCTTGTGGGCCGCCGTGGTCGGTTCTTGTGGGGAGGATCGCTGCCCCGGCGTCGAGTGGGCAACTGTTGGCAGAAATGCTGGTCAGGTTGCGCATTCGGTATGGTCGTCACTCATGAATGGTGAGCAGAATGTACAGCTCGACGTGCTCGATGTGCGCTTGATCGAACTGCTCGCCGAGGAGCCGCGGATCGGGGTGCTGGAGTGCTCCCGGCGGCTCGGGGTGGCCCGGGGCACAGTGCAGGCGAGGCTGGACAAGCTCGTCGAGCGGCGGGTCATCGAGGGCTTCGGCCCCGAGATCGCGCCGGCCGCGATCGGGTTCGGGGTGACCAGCTTCGTCACCCTGGAGATCAGTCAGCGGCACGGTCACGACCCGGTCACCGCTCACCTCGCCGCCATCCCCGAGGTGCTGGAGGCGCACACCATCACCGGCTCCAGCGACCTGCTCTGTCGGATCGTGGCCCGTTCCAACACCGACCTGCAACGGGTCATCGACCAGATCGTCTCGTCCGCCGGCATCACCCGCGCCTCGACGATCATCGCGCTGGCCGAGCAGATCCCCTACCGCACGCTGCCGCTGGTGCGTAGCGCTGTCCGGGTGGAGGGAAGGGCGCTGTAACACCTCCGAGCGCAGAAAGCGCGGCGACACGGCGGCGCGGGCGTACGGAAGATCCGTGATCGTGGCTACGGTGTGCGGGTGGCGAAGGGGAGCGTGCGCGGTGGGCTGCTGCTCGGCCTCGCCGTGGTCGTCGCGCTCGCCGCCACCGGCGTGTGGAACCCGTTCCCCGGCCTGTGGGACTGGGTGGACCGCAGCGAACCCATCTCCGAGCCCGACGTGGTCTGGCAGCAACGGGTCGGCGGCACCCCGCGCAGCGTGACCATCGCCGGCGACGCCGTAGTGGTCGAGCAACGCACCCGGGTGGAATCTCGCAGCCTGGCCACCGGCGCCCAGCTCTGGGAGCGCAAGGCGGACTGGGCGGCGGTCGCCGGCGGCGACCGGGACCCGGTCGTGGCCGTGGGCAAGCTCCTGGTCAAGGGGTATGAGCTGCTCGACCCGACGACCGGGGTGACCCGGCGGCGTGACGATGACGCGGTGGCCGTCTGGACGTACCGCAACCTGCTCCTCGACGCCAGGTGCACGGACGCCACCGACTGCACCCTGAGCGCCTGGGACCCGCGTGGCACGGCGCCGCTCTGGACGGCCTTCCTGCCCGGGGTGCACAGCGGCCTGCTGGCCGACAACCCCGGCCTGCGCGGCACCCGCCGGCTCACCGCCACCCGGATCGACGACGGCGTGGCCGGGGCGGAGGCCGCGCCACCGCTGCTGGGTTTCCCGGTCGACGGTCGGGTCCACGTGGTCGACACCGCCACCGGCCGGGTGCTGCAGAACGTCGAGCCCGACCGGGAGGAGCGGCTCTCCGTGGTGGGCGGCCGGCTGCTGCGGATCGCCGCCCGCTCCCAGGACGGCACCTGTTACTTCGCCATCTCCGCCCGGGACTCGGCGACCGGGCAGGAGGCCTGGCAGCGGGCCGGCATCAACCTGCGCACCGCCGACTCCGCCGGCTGCGTGCAACGCGAGGACCCGCAGGGCGCGCGGAACGTGCTGATCGGTGTCGCACCGGACGGCCGCGAAACGGTCATCGACGGGTACGACGGCCGGCTGCTCTGGGTCGGTGAGGCGGGCACCAGGTTGATCGCGGTGGACGATCGTTCGGCGGTGTTCCGGGCCGCCGACAAGCGCTCGGTCATCGCCCGTGAACTGGGCACCGAGAAGGTGCTCTGGACGCGACAGGCCAGCGGCAAGGCCGCAGCCGCCCTCACCCCGTACGCGGCGGTGGTGGCCGACGAGAAGCCGTCCCGGCTGGCGGCACTGGACCCGCGCACCGGCCGGGAGCTGGCCGCCCTGCGCACCTCGGCGAACGCCCTCGCCGTCGGGTCGCAGGGGATGATCATCGGCGAGGGGCGGGAGATCGGGTACGTCCGCTTCGGCGGCGCGTCCGGCAGCTCGCCCGCCCGACCGCCCAACGACGGTGGGAATCCCGGGCCGGGGAGCCCCGGCCCCGACGGGCCGAACGACGGCGACTGCGGGCCGAAGGGCGAACTCTGCCCCGAGCCGGGCGGTGGCAAGGACGGTTGAGCGGGGCGGTTCGCCCGATGATCCGGATCGCGGACGGGCCCGGCACGCCCGGTGGATGAGAGCGGCGTCCCAGGACCCGCCCGGCGGGTGGGAGTGATCGACCGGTCTGCCCTAGGCTTGCCGCTCATGAGCAGTGCCGCCGCATTCTCGTACGCCCCTCTGCTGCCGACCGGCCCGGACCAGACGGACTATCGCCTGGTCACCGACGAGGGCGTGGACGTCGTACACGGCCCCGGAGGTCGTCGGTTCCTCACCGTGGAGCCGGCCGCGCTCACCGCGCTGACCGCCGAGGCGATGCACGACATCGCGCACTTCCTGCGCCCCGCGCACCTGGCGCAGCTCCGGGCGATCATCGATGATCCGGCCGCCTCGCCGAACGACCGGTTCGTCGCGCTGGACCTGCTGCGCAACGCCAACATCGCCGCCGGCGGTGTCCTGCCCATGTGCCAGGACACCGGCACCGCCATCGTGATGGGCAAACGCGGTCGGCACGTGCTGACCGACGGTGCCGACGCGGAGGCCATCTCCCGAGGCGTCTACCAGGCGTACACCAAGCTCAATCTGCGTTACTCCCAGCTCGCGCCACTGACCATGTGGGACGAACGGAACACCGGCAGCAACCTGCCCGCCCAGGTGGACCTGTACGCCGAGGACCCGGACGGGCACCCCGACGCGTACAAGTTCCTGTTCATGGCCAAGGGCGGTGGCTCGGCCAACAAGTCGTACCTCTACCAGGAGACGAAGGCGCTGCTCAACCCAACGCGGATGATGCAGTTCCTGGAGGAGAAGCTGCGGCTGATCGGCACCGCGGCCTGCCCGCCGTACCACCTGGCCATCGTCATCGGCGGCACCTCCGCCGAGTACGCGCTGAAGACCGCGAAGTACGCCAGCGCCAAGTATCTCGACGCGCTGCCGACCTCCGGTTCGATGAGCGCGCACGGCTTCCGCGACCTTGAGCTGGAGGCGGAGGTGCTGGAGTTGACCCGCAACTTCGGCATCGGCGCGCAGTTCGGTGGGCGGTACTTCTGCCACGACGTACGGGTGGTCCGGTTGCCCCGGCATGGTGCGTCCTGCCCGGTGGCGATCGCCGTCTCCTGCTCGGCGGACCGCCAGGCCGTCGCGAAGATCACCCCGTCGGGCGTGTGGCTGGAGCGGCTCGAAACCGACCCGGCGCGGTTCCTGCCCGACGTCACAGACGATTCGCTCGACGCGGAGCTGGTGGTCCGGGTCGACCTCAACCGGCCGATGGACGAGATCCGCGCGGAGCTGTCGAAGTACCCGGTGAAGACGCGCCTCTCGCTCTCCGGGCCGCTCGTGGTCGCCCGGGACATCGCCCACGCCAAGATCGCCGAGCGGTTGGACGCCGGTGAGCCGATGCCGCAGTACCTGCGTGACCACGCCGTCTACTACGCCGGCCCGGCGAAGACCCCCGAGGGGTACGCGTCCGGCTCGTTCGGCCCGACCACCGCCGGCCGGATGGACGCCTACGTGGAGAAGTTCCAGGCCGCCGGTGGCTCCCAGGTGATGCTGGCCAAGGGCAACCGGTCGGGTCAGGTGACCCGCTCCTGCCAGCAGCACGGCGGCTTCTACCTCGGCTCGATCGGCGGCCCCGCCGCCCGCCTCGCCCAGGACTGCATCAAGCACGTCGAGGTGCTCGAATACGCGGAGCTGGGCATGGAGGCGGTCTGGAAGATCGAGGTGGAGGACTTCCCCGCCTTCATCGTGGTCGACGACAAGGGCAACGACTTCTTCGCCGAGGTCACCAAGCCGGTGCTCACCGTCGGCCGCCGCTGACTCGACAGGTACGCGATCGGGCGCCGGGCGAACTCGCCCGGCGCCCGTTCTGTCGCCCGTGCTCTGCCGACATCGGTACGCCCGCCCCCTGGGGTGGGACGGGCGCACCGCCCCCGTCGGATGCCGTCACCGACAACTCGGAATGAGTGTGCGGCGCACCGCTGTCGATCCGCTCTCAGATCACTATCGCCTGACCGAGGCGGTCCGTCACCACCGGACTACTCTGCTGGAAGTTGCACCATTGACGCGGGAGAGCAGATGCGGTTCGGGATCCTGGGGCCCCTGCGGGTGGGCGGTGGCGAGTCCACTGTCACCGCCGGGCGCGACCGGATCGTGCTCGCCACGCTCTTGTTGCGGGCCGGCCGGCTCGTGCCGGTCGACGAGCTGGTCGACGCGGTGTGGGAGGACCGCCCGCCGGCCACCGCGCGGGCGCAGTTGCAGACCTGTGTGTCGCGGTTGCGCCGCCGCTTCACCGAACTCGGGCTGGCACCGGACCTCATCGTCACCGACCCGGCGGGGTACGGGGTGCGTACCGGAACGACCGACCTGGACGTCGAGGTCTTCACCCGGGGCGTGGAGGCGGCCCGAGCCGCCGCCACTGCCGGTCGCCTGGTCGACGCGCGTGCCGAATTCCGCGCCGCCCTGGCGTTGTGGCGTGGGCCGGCGTTGGGCGGAATCCCGAGCCGGAGCGTCCGGCGCCGTGCCCAGGCACTCGACGAGCAGCGTCTCACCGCGCTGGAGGAGTGCGTCGATGTGGAGCTGCGCCTCGGGCGGGCCGCCGAGCTGATCGGCGAACTCGCCGAGAGCGTCGACCAGCACCCGGTGCGGGAACGGCTGCGCGGACAACTGATGCTGGCGCTGTCCGCGGTCGGGCGGCAGGCCGACGCGCTCGCGGTCTACCGGGAGGGCCGGCGGACCTACGCCGACGAGCTGGGCATCGAGCCGGGCACCGAGTTGCAGGAGCTGCACCAGCGGGTGCTCGCCGGTGACCTGGCCCTGGCCGGTCGGGAGGCGCGGCCGTCCGCTCCGGTCCGCTCGCTGCCCCGCGCGATCGGCGACTTCACCGGCCGGCAGCAGACGATGGCCCGCCTGGTTAAGGAGGTGGAGGCCGGGGCCCGGATCCAGCTCATCGACGGCATGGCGGGCAGCGGGAAGACCACCCTCGCTGTGCATCTCGCCAGCACTCTCGCAGACGACTATCCGGACGCCCAGCTCTACATCGACCTGCACGGGCACAGCGAGCGCACCCCGTTGACGCCGGCCGCGGCGGTCGCCACGCTGCTGCGGCAGCTCGGTGTGCCAGCCGAAAGGGTGCCGACGAGCCAGGACGACCGGCTGGCGCTCTGGCGTAGCGAGCTCGCCGGTCGACGGGCCCTGCTGGTGCTCGACAACGCGGCCACCGCCGACCAGGTGACACCACTGCTGCCCAACGGCTCGCACTGCCTGATCCTGATCACCAGCCGCCGCCGGCTGGTAGGGGTGGATGAGGGGCGACCCTCGTCGCTGCCCGTGCTCGACAGCGACGAGGCGGTGGAGTTGCTCGGGCGGGTCGTCGGCGTGGCCCGGGTGGCGGCGGAGCCGGAGTCGGCCGCCGAGGTCGTCCGACGCTGCGGACACCTGCCGCTGGCCATCCGGCTGGCCGGTGCCCGGCTGGCACACCGGCCGCGTTGGCGAATCGCCGACCTGGCCGAGCGGTTGACCAGCCGACCGGATCCCCTGGCCGAGTTCGAGGTGGGCGAGCGGTCGGTCGGCCGCGCCTTCGCCCTGTCGTACGCCCAGGTGTCCCCTGTCGCGCAGCGCGCGTTCCGGTTGTTGGGCCTGCATCCCGGGGTGCGGCTCGACACCCCGGTGGCCGCCGCCCTCACCGGGCAGTCGCTTCCGAAGGCGCAGGACCTGCTCGACGAGCTGGTCGACGCGAACCTGGTCGAGGAGACGGAGCCCGGCCGCTACCGGTTGCACGACCTGGTGCGGGAGTACGCGCGGACGCTCGTCGCCGAGCCGGGGTGGGCGGGTGAACGGCGGGACGGCATCGAGCGTCTGCTCGACCATCACCTGCACGTCGCCACGGTGATCGCCCGCAAGAGTGAGCTCTCCTCCAACTTCAGCCTGACGCTGCTACCCGAGCCGGCGCGTCCCGATCTGGTCCTGCCCGTTGCCGAGCAGGGCCGAGGATGGTTCGACGACAACCTGGCCGCGATCACCGCCCTGGTCCGTCTGGCCGAAGCCGAGGGTTTCGGCCGGCACTGCTGGCAACTGGCGAGGGCCAGTTGGTACGCCCAGTTCGAGGGCGGCCACCTGGACGAGTTGATCGAGACGCATGTGGTTGGGCTGCGTATGGCCGAGGAACTTGGTACCGAGGAGGCGGTGGCGATGATGCTCAACTACCTCGCCTCGGCCCACTACCGGTTGGGTCGGTTCGCCGAATCGAACCGGCTGATGGAGCGGGCGCTCGACGTCTACCGCCGGCTCGGGCTGCGAAGCGATGTGCGCAACACCCTGGGTAACCTGGGCAACTCTTACGTCGCCAGTGGCGACTACCGCCGGGGTTGGGAGTGCCTGGAGGCATCCGCGGCGCTGGCCCGGCGGATGCAGGAGCAGGTGCCACTGGCCAACACCCTCAACAATCTTTCGGTGACCCTGCTGCTGTGGGGACGCTACGACGAGGCGCTGCGTACGTGTCGGCGGCACCTGGCGCTGGCCCGCGAGCTCGGCGATCCGCGCCAGATCGGCAACGCGTTGGGGCACCTGGGCATGATCCGCCACCGGTCGGGTGACGACGAGCCGGCGCGTCGGCTGCTGGGGTTTGCCCTACGCCTCAAGCGGAAGGCCGGCAATCGGTTTGGCGAAGGTGAGCTGTTGAACGAGATCGGTGTGCTGGAGCGCAACGCCGGACAGCCGGACCATGCCGCCGGGCTGCACCGGGAAGCGTTGGTGGCGATGGTCGACGCCGGCGACCGCATCGGCCAGTGCGCGTCCCGCAACCTGCTGGCCCGGGCAATCCTCGAACAGGGAGACGTGGCCAGCGCGCTCGACCTGCACCGTCGGGTGCTCGTCGACGCCAGCGGGCTCGGTGCCCGCTACGAGAAGGCCCGGGCGTTGGAGGGCATCGCCCGCTGCGTACGGGACACGGATCCGACGGCGGCCCGGGCACACCTGGAGCGGGCGTTGGCGCTGTTCCGGCAGGTCGAGTCGCCGGACCAGCGCGAGGTGGAACGGCTGCTCGCCGAGTTGGGCTGACGGATCATCTGCGAGTCGGCCACGGGCGCGGCAGGATGGTACGCGTGACGACTCCAGAGGCGACCGGTTACCGCATCGAACGCGACTCGATGGGCGAGGTGGAGGTGCCCGCCGAGGCGCTGTGGCGGGCGCAGACCCAGCGTGCGGTGCAGAACTTCCCCATCTCCGGCCGGGGCCTCGAACCGGCCCAGATCAAGGCCCTCGCCCAGATCAAGGGCGCGGCGGCCGAGGTCAACGGCGAGCTGGGCGTGATCGACGCCAACGTGGCCGACGCCATCACCGCCGCCGCCGCCCACGTCGCCGACGGTGGCTACGACGACCAGTTCCCGGTGGACGTGTTCCAGACCGGCTCGGGCACGTCGTCGAACATGAACACCAACGAGGTGATCGCCACCCTGGCGAGCCGTGAGCTGGGCTCACCTGTGCATCCGAACGACCACGTGAACGCCTCCCAGTCGAGCAACGACGTCTTTCCGTCCTCGATCCACCTGGCGGCCACCCAGTTCATCGTGGAGGACCTGCTGCCGTCGCTGGCGCATCTGGCAGCCGCGTTGGAGGCCAAGGCGGCCGAGTTCGAGACGGTGGTCAAGGCGGGGCGTACGCACCTGATGGACGCCACACCGGTCACCCTCGGGCAGGAGTTCGGTGGGTACGCCGCCCAGGTCCGCTACGGGATCGAACGACTGGAGGGCGCGCTGCCCCGACTGGCCGAGCTGCCGTTGGGCGGCACCGCCGTGGGGACCGGGATCAACACCCCGCTCGGCTTCGCCGCCGCCGTGATCGACAAGCTGCGCGAGTCGACCGGGTTGCCGCTGAGCGAGGCGCGTAACCACTTCGAGGCGCAGGGCGCGCGGGACGCGCTGGTGGAAACCTCGGGGCAGTTGCGGACCGTGGCGATCGGCCTCTACAAGATCGCCAACGACATCCGCTGGATGGGCTCCGGACCCCGCGCCGGTCTGCGCGAGCTGCGCATCCCGGACCTCCAGCCCGGCTCGTCGATCATGCCGGGCAAGGTCAACCCGGTGGTCGCCGAGGCGATGCGGCAGGTCTGCGCCCAGGTGGTCGGCAACGACGCGACGGTCGGCTTCGCCGGCTCACAGGGCGACTTCGAGCTGAACGTGATGCTCCCGGTGATGGGCCGCAACCTGCTGGAGTCGATTCGGCTGCTCTCCGCGGTGAGCCGGCTCTTCGCCGACCGGCTGGTGGTCGGCCTGGTCGCGGACGCCGAGGTCTGCCTGGCGTACGCCGAGGGCTCACCGTCGATCGTCACCCCACTCAACCGCTACCTGGGGTACGACGAGGCCGCGTCCATCGCCAAGGAGGCGCTGGCAAAGCAGACCTCGATCCGCGAGGTGGTCATCTCCCGGGGCCACGTCGACTCCGGCAAGCTCACCGAGACCCAGCTCGACGAGACGTTGGACCTGCTTCGGATGACCCACCCCTGATCCCTCGCTTGCCCGGGGCCGGACTGCGCCAAGATCGCGCTCGATCCTGGATGTAGTGGCTTCCGTGCGCCAGGGACCCCACTCTTTCCACCATCGAGCACGATCTTGCCTGGTCGGGCGAGATGGCCGGCGTGCGCGTGGGGAGCTGGCAGCTGTTGGCGGGGTCGGAGGATGTCTTGGGCGGATGCTTTGGACCTGACTCGTTTGTGGCATCGCCTTCGCCTGCCCTGGTGGGTGCACTCCCGCTGTGGCTGGCTCCGGCCCGTGCTCGTTGTCGACGCGTACTCCTGGCGGTTCTTCGTGGCCGCGCCCCGAGCTGACCCGACCACCTCGCCCGCGACGGCGGTCGGGGTTTCCGCGCACCTGGTCCCGATAAACGGCTCGACGTGGTCCTGGGCGGGACGGATGATCCGGGTCATGGGTGACGATGGCGCGGGTGTGCCGGCGGGGACCGAGCGGCTGCGGTTGCGGCGGCTGACGATGGCCGACGTGGACGCGCTGGTCGAGTTGGACGCCGACCCCGAGGTGATGCGTTTCCTCACCGGGGGCGTAGCGACCCCGCTGGCCACAGTGCGCGACGAGCAGTTGCCGAGGCTGCTGGCCCAGTACGACAGGCATCCCGGGCTTGGTCGGTGGGCGGCGCATGATCGGCAGTCCGGCGAGTTCCTGGGCTGGTTCGCGTTGGACCCGTCGGCGGACGGCACCGAGGCCGAGTTGGGCTATCGGCTGCGCCGCGCGACGTGGGGGCGCGGGCTGGCCACCGAGGGGTCGCGGGCGCTGGTCCGGTACGCCTTCGACACCGTCGGGGTGCGTCGGGTCTGGGCCGAGACGATGACTGTCAACGAACGCTCCCGGCGGGTGATGGTGAAGGCCGGGCTGCACTACGTGCGGACCTTCCACCCGCAGTGGGACGACCCGATTCCGGGCACCGAGCAGGGCGAGGTGGAGTACGAGGTGCGGGCCGAGGAGTGGGCGACCGCCGGTCAGGAGCGACCGGCGGCCCGGCGGGCGCGGTAGGCGGTCACCGCGGCGCGATTGCCGCAACCGGCCTCGCAGAACCGGCGGGACCGGTTGCGGGACAGGTCGACGACGACGTTGTCGCAGTCCGGGTACTCGCAGATCCGCAGCCGGCTCAGCTCGCCGGTACGGACCAGGTCGGCCATCGCCATGGCGGCCTCGACCGCGATCCGGGTGGCCAGCGGCGCGTCGCGGGGAACGGCGTGCAGGTGGTACGGCTCGTCGTCGTGCTCGATGAGCTGGGGCAGCGCCTTGTGTTCCAGCAGCAGACCGTTGACCACCGCGACGATCTCGGGCGGTTCGGCGTACCAGATGCGGCGCAGTTGGGGCCGTAGCTCCCGTACGGCGTGCAGCTCGGCCTCGGTGTGCTCGTGCCGGCCGCTGTAGGAGTGGCGGACGAAGAACGTGTCCAGCGCAGCGATGTCGGGCAGCAACTCGCCGTCCCGACCTGCGGTGTTCACCAGCGCCGCGGCGGCGATCAGAGAACACTCGGTGTCATGAGCGAATAGCAACTTGACTCCTGTCATTGCCCCCGCCTAGCGTCATCAGTACAAGGATAGTTTGCTCATGACACGGTGCCCATTGCGAGGAGCGCGAGATGCACTCACGACCTGCTGCCGGCGTCGGACTGGCGCTGCTCTCCGCAGTCACCTTCGCCACCTCCGGCACCTTCGCGCGGTCGCTCATCGAGGCCGGCTGGTCTGCCGAGTCCGCGGTGATCGCCCGCGTCGGCGTTGCCGCCCTGGTGCTGGCGATCCCCGCCCTGCTGTCGCTGCGGGGCAAATGGGACGTGCTGCGAAGCAACGCCGCGGCCATCGGGGTGTTCGGGCTCCTCGGGGTGGCGGTGGCCCAGGTGTGCTACTTCAACGCCGTGCGCTACCTGCCGGTCGGTGTCGCGCTGCTGCTGGAATACCTGGGCATCATCCTCGTCGTGGTCTGGATGTGGCTGCGGCACGGGCAGCCGCCCCGCCGGCTCACCATCGCCGGGGCGGTGGCCGCGCTGGCCGGGCTGGCGTTCGTGCTCGACCTCGCCGGCACCGCCGACTTCCACCCGGTGGGCGTGCTCTGGGGGCTGGGTGCGGCGTTCGGCCTGGCCGGATATTTCGTGCTCGCCGGCCGGATCGACCCCCGGCTGCCCTCGGTCGCCCTGGCCAGCGGTGGAATGGCCGTCGGTGCCGCCGTGCTGCTCCTCATCGGGCTGACCGGCCTGCTGCCGCTGCACGCCACCTTCGGTGAGGTCACCTTCGCCGGGCAGCCCACCAGCTGGTTGGTGCCCATCGCCGGGCTGTCGCTGGTGGCCGCCGTCATCGCGTACCTCACCGGCATCGCCGGCACCCGGATCCTCGGGCCCCGACTGTCGTCGTTCGTCGGGCTGACCGAAGTGCTCTTCGCGGTGCTGGTCGCCTGGCTGTTCCTGAACGAGCTGCCCACCGGCTGGCAGTTGTTCGGCGGTGCGCTGATCGTCGCCGGCGTCGCCCTGGTACGCCTCGACGAACTGCGCGGGTCGCCCGCGCCGGCCACGCCCGAGCCCGAGCTGGCGCTTGACGGACGGTGAGAGTCCGCGGTCGGTGTGCTCCTGATCGCCGGCACTTGCCGTCAGACGGCGAATTCCACTGGCGGTGGGAGGGTGGGTGTCGTGCTGACCACTGTTCGCTCTCACCCGACCGTCTCCTGACGTACCACACCGACTCGTGCGAGCACGACGTGGTGGCACCCCGGCGGGCCGGCCTGCGATCGGTGTGGCTGAACCGGCTCGGCCTGCCTCGCCCGCCCGGCTGCCCACCCGACGCCGAAGTCTCCAGCATGGCCGAGCTCCCGGCCGCGCTGGCGAATCTGGGTGCCGTCGCGGTAGGTGAGTAGATCGAGGCGGCCGGCCCACGTCTCTGCGTGGCCTGTGTCTGTGCGGTGTGTGTCTGTGCGGCCTGTGTCTGTGCGGCGTGTGTGTGTCTGTGCGGTCGGGGTGCGGCTCGAACTGGCGGGATTCACTGCCATAACGGGCGCTCAACTGGCGCAATCCGGATCGTTGTTGTGTGATGGCTGCCACGTCCCTCAACGAGAGGATCCGATGTGGTGAGCAAGCGCTTCACCGCCCGTACGGTCGCGACCGCGGCTGTGCTGGCACTTACGGCTACGGGGTTGGGTGTGCCGGCCAACGCCGCGCCGAGCAACTCCCGGACCTTCACCGTCGTCGCCGAGGATGGCGTCGCCATCGACACGGCCGTCGCCGCGATCCGGGCAGCTGGTGGCACTGTGGTGTCCCGGTCCGATGAGGTCGGCATGTTCCAGGTCAGCAGCGACCGGGCCGACTTCGCGGCCAGGGCGACCGCCGCGCCGACGCTGATCGGCGCCGCCGAGCAGAAGGCCATCGGCCGCAAGCCGAAGTTGGACCGGGTCGAGCAGGAGCACCTGCTGGCCGCTGCCGGTGCTCGTGCCGCTGCTGCCGGTGCCGCCAAGAAGGGCGCCAAGCTCGATCCGCTCGATGACAAGCTCTGGGGCCTGGAAATGATCCGGGCCGACAAGGCCCGCAAGATCGAGCCGGGCGACCGTCGGGTGACCGTCGGGGTGCTGGACACCGGCGTCGACGCCAGCAACCCGGACATCGCGCCGAACTTCAACTGGTCGCTGTCACGCAACTTCGCGCCCGACCTGACCGATGTGGACGGCCCCTGCGAGGTGCCGAGCTGCCTCGACCCGGTCGGCACCGACGACGGCGGGCACGGCACCCACGTGGCCGGCACCATCGGCGCCGCTGCCAACGGCTTCGGTCTCTCCGGCGTCGCCCCGAACGTCTCGCTGGTCGAGCTCAAGGGTGGCCAGGACTCCGGCTACTTCTTCCTCGACCCGGTCGTCAACGCCCTGGTCTACGCCGGCCGGTCCGGGATCGACGTGGTCAACATGTCGTTCTACGTCGACCCGTGGCTCTACAACTGCACCGCCAACCCGGCCGATTCCCCCGAGGATCAGGCCGAGCAGCGGGCCATCATCAAGGCGATGAAGCGGGCGCTGGTCTTCGCGCACAACAAGGGCGTGACCCTCGTCGGCGCGCTCGGCAACAACAACGAGGACCTGGGTGCACCGCGCACCGACGTCACGAGCCCCGACTACGGCGCCGACCCGTACGACCGTCCGATCGACAATGAGAGCTGCTGGGACCTCCCCACCGAGGGCCCGCACGTGATCGGCGTGTCGTCGGTTGGCCCGTCCGGCAAGAAGTCGGACTTCTCGAACTACGGCACTGAGCAGATCTCGGTCGCCGCGCCGGGCGGTTGGTTCCGGGACGGTTTCGGCACCGACACCCACCGCATCCCGGCCAACATGATCCTTTCCACGTACCCGCTGAAGGTGCTCCAGGAGGAGCCGATCTCGGCGACGATCCCGGACCCACGGGTGGACGCCGATGGCAACATCGACCCCCGGATCGCCAACGAGGTCTTCAAGCAGTGCAAGGCCAACGGTGAGTGCGGCTACTACACGTACCTCCAGGGCACCTCGATGGCGTCCCCGCACGCCGCCGGTGTCGCCGCGCTGATCGTCAGCCGGTACGGCAAGGCGCAGGGCCGGACCGGCTTCGGGATGTCGCCGGACCAGGTCGAGCAGCACCTCTACCGCACGGCCGCCGAGCACGCGTGCCCGGAGCCGCGCCTGCAGCAGTACCGCAACGAGGGCCGGGACGAGACCTACGACGCGTACTGCGCCGGCGGGGTCAACTTCAACGGCTTCTACGGCTACGGGATCGTCGACGCCTACTCGGCGGTGAAGACCCCGCTCAAGCCGAACGCCCGCCCGTAGCGCACACCGCACTGCGGTGGCCCAACCGCCACCGTCCTCCGGGGCCCGGTCGACAACCTTGTCGACCGGGCCCTGCGGCCGTCCAGGGCTGGTGGCCGTCGCCTTGGCCTGGCGCTCGTGGTCTCGCCTTCGCCGGTCGGGGCCGGGTGCTCGTCGCTGGCCGGGCCAGGTGCTCGTTCCTGGCCGCGCCCGGTGCTCGTCGCCGTTCGCGCCCTGGTCTTCGCCGTCCGAGCCGGGTGCTCGCCGTCCCGGTCGCTCTTGCGGGGGACGGTGGCTGACCTCGTTCATGATCGACTCGGGTTTCATGAAGGCGCGGTGTTGGTGCATGCGGGACGGCGCGGTTTTCAGGAACTCGGGATGATCTTGCTCATGTTGCCGAACCTCGCCGCCACCCTCGGCTGACCAGCGCGTTGCGCACCTCTCGGAGTACTGCGGGAAACTCGCCGTGCAGCCGTCGACTGGTCACATGCAGGACCAGCCAACCCGCGCCGACCAGCTGATTCAACCGACGGCGGTCGCGGTGCAGCGGTTCTGCGTCGGCGTGCCACTTCCCGTCGTACTCGACCGCCACCCGATATTGCGGCCAGGCCAGATCGGGGTGCAGGACAACGCCGACGGGCAAACGTACTGGATGTTGAACGGCTGGGCGTGGCAGCCCACCCAGCACCAACCGCACGCGGAGGTGCGACTCCGGCGGAGACTCGGCTCTGCCGTCGGCCAGGTCGAAGACCCAGCGCGCCCGTCGTCCACCGGGCCGGTCGGCATTGCGGGCAGCGATGGCGGCCAGGGTGTCGCGCTCGGTCAGGCCCTGCCCGAGCAACGAGTCGACGATGGCGACCGCCCGGACGGGGTCGAGCCAGACAGCCGTTTCCCAGGCCGCCCGCCCGGGGTCGGACCGGGGGATCGGGAGATCCCGCTCGCTGGACCTGTGCGGGCCGGTCGCCGCCCACCCATCGCCCGCGCGGGCCGTCACGATCCCCCCTGCGCTGACCGTGGCCCGGCGGGACAGCAGCGGCGCTGGCCGTGGCGACATTCGGCCGGCAGGTGGGCGCACTGCTCCCGTAGGTCGCGCCGCGTCACGTGGACGGCCAGCGCCCGACGTGCGCCCCGTATCCGGCACTCGCCCCCCGCTTGGCGGTCGTCCTGGGTCCGGCTGTGGTCCGGGCTCCGGTGATCGTGCTGGGTTGGGCAGTGGTCCGGGATCGGGTGGTCGGCCAGCGGTCGCCGGACCATCCGCCTTCGGCATTCGTCCGGCGGTTGGTGGTCGTTGTGCGGTTGGTGGGGTCGCGGCTCGCTCCGGGGCCCCGCTCGGTGTGAGCGGGGTGATGGCGTTGACGTGCACGCGGAGGCCGCGCTGCGGGCCGACCCGCAACGGTCGGGGCACGAGGACGTGCACGTCGTCGGTGAAGCTCGCGGCGTGGTTGACGCCGTGCAGGTAGGCGGCCGACGGGCCGCCGACCACGACTCCGGATGGCAGGCGCAGGAGGGCGGCGCGACACGCGAGGGCATGATCACGCTCCAGCCGCGAGTCGGCGTAGGTGTCGTGGCGCAACCGCACCCAGGCGGAGTTGCGCAGCTGAGGTTCGGTGAGCAGGCCGTCCCGGACAGCGTCGGAGCCGCGGAAGACCTGCCAGGCCAGGGCATCGGGGCGATGCGGACGTGGGGGCATGCCGAGCAGCCTGCCGACCACCGACTGGCCACCGAAACCCCTGTGGACAACCGCGCCCGCGGTTGCCGCTGGACCTGTGGACAACCACGAATCCGCCTGCCGATCGTGCTATGGCAGCGGTCAGAACGGCCGACCAGCCAGGGATCGAGCCGTCGACGGGCGGTGATCCACTCGCGTTTCTGAAAGTCGGGCGACCACCGGCCTCGGGATACCGCGACTTCCGTGAACCCGAGTTGATCAAGCCGCGGCGATGGGGTGCGGCGGGGCGGTGGGGTGGTGCGCGGCGGGACGGTCGGGTGGGGTGCGGCGGTCGGGGTCAGCTGAGGGCGGTGGTGATGGCTCGGGCGGCAGCCAGCACCTGGGGGCCGATGGTGTCGACGTCCAGCGGGGCGAGCGCTACCACGCCGACGCTGGCCTCCAGGCCGGGTACGCCGAGCACCGGTGCGGCCACCCCGTACGCCCCGGCCTGCAACTCTCCGCTGCTACTGACCGGCTCGGCCACCCCGGCTCGGCCGGCCAGGATCGCCCGGCCGGCCGCCCCCCGGTCCAGTGGATGCCGTGCCCCGGCCCGGTACGCGACGTGGAACGACGTCCAGCTCGGCTCGACCACTGCCAGTGCGACGCCCTCGCCACCTTCGACGACGGTCAGGTGCGCGGTCGCGCCGGCCTGCTCGGCGAGGCGGCGTAGCGCGGGCAGCGCACCCTCGGCCAGCAGCGGCTGGGCGCGTCGGGCCAGGTGCAGCAACCCGGCACCGAGGCGAAGCCGACCGTCTCCGTCGCGACGCAGCATGCCGTGCCCGGTCAGCGCACTGACCAGCCGGTAGACGGCGGCCCGGCCGATGCCGAGCTGATTCGCGGCCTCGGTCACTGTCAGACCGCCGGAGGCGTCGGCGACCAGGTGCAGCAGCCGCAACCCCCGGTCCAGCGTCTGCGACGTCTCCCCGCCCCGCCCCGCAACCGCGTCGGCCGAGCGCGCGCCAGCCTCATTCCGAACGAGGGCCGCGTCGGCCGAGCGCACGCCAGCCTCATTCCGAACGAGGGCCGCGTCGGTCGAGCCGGAGCCCTGGCCGGGGGCCGTTTCGGCCCGCGCTTCACCTGGGCCGGTCGACTCGAAGGTTGCGTCGGTCGGCCCGGAAGCCCGCCTGCGGGCCGGGTCGGCGGGGGCGGTGGGCTTGACTGGCGGGTCACCGGAGCCACCGGAGCGTGCGGTCGCATCCACGCCTGGCAGCGTACGACCCGGCACCGGCGGACCCGGACAGGCACGGACAGCTACCCTTGTACGGTGACGCTACGCCTGTATGACACCGCCACCCGATCGGTGCGGGACTTCGTCCCGCGGGAAGCCGGCAAGGTGGGGGTCTACCTGTGTGGTCTCACGCTTCAGGCCCCGCCGCACATCGGTCATCTTCGCTCCGGCGTCAACTATGACGTCCTGCGCCGTTGGCTGTTGGCCGCCGGCTACGAGGTCACCTTCATTCGCAATCTGACCGACATCGACGACAAGATCCTGGTCAAGGCGGGCGAGCAGGGTCGTCCGTTCTGGTCGATCGCGTACGCCAACGAGTTGCTGCTCGCCGAGTCGTACCGGTCGTTGAACGTGTTGGCGCCCACCTACGAGCCGCGCGCCACCGGGCACATCCCCGAGATGCATGAGCTGATCACGAAGTTGATCGCCGACGGGCACGCCTACCCGGCGAGTGACGGCTCCGGCGACGTCTACTTCGATGTGGCGTCCTGGCCGGCGTACGGGTCGTTGTCGAACCAGTCGCCGGACGCCATGCAGTCCGCCGGGGACGCGCCGGACCGGGGCAAGCGGGATCCGCGTGACTTCGCGCTGTGGAAGGGCGCCAAACCGGACGAGCCGGCGGACGCCTACTGGCCTTCGCCGTGGGGTCTGGGCCGTCCGGGCTGGCACATCGAGTGCTCGGCGATGTGCTGGCGCTATCTCGGCCCGGAGTTCGACATCCACGGCGGTGGCCTGGATCTGACGTTCCCGCACCACGAAAACGAGATCGCCCAGTCCCAGGCGGCCGGGTTGCCGTTCGCCCGCTACTGGGTGCATCACGGCCTGCTGAGCATCGGCGGGGCGAAGATGGGCAAGTCCGCCGGCAACGCGCTGGGCCTGGCGTACGTGGAATCGCTCGGGGTGCGGCCGGTGGAGCTGCGTTACTACTACGCCGCAGCGCACTACCGCTCGGTGATCGACTACTCGGAGGATTCGCTGCGCGACGCGGCCACCGCGTACCGGCGGATCGAGGGTTTCGTGCAACGGGCCGCCGAGCGGGTCGGTGCCGGGCAGCTCGGTGAGCTGCCGGCCGGCTTCGTCGCCGCGATGGACGACGACCTCAACACCTCCGCCGCGCTGGCCGTGCTGCAACAGCACATTCGGGACGGCAACACCGCGCTGAGCGTCGGCGACGATGTGACCGTCCGCACCACGCTGGCCGTGGTGCGGGCAATGCTGGATATTCTCGGGGTCGACCCCCTCGACCCGGCCTGGACCGGTGGCGGCCGATCGGACGACCTTCGCGCCGTGGTGGACTCCCTGATCGCGCTGGCCCTGGAGCAGCGTGCGCAGGCGCGGGGCCGCAAGGACTGGGCCGCCGCGGATGCCGTGCGTGACCAGCTCAAGCTGGCCGGCGTGGTGGTCGAGGACACCCCCCAGGGCCCCCGTTGGACTATTGGAGAGCAGGACTGATGGCCGGCAACTCGCAGCGCCGTGGCCGGCGACTGACGTCGAAGGCAGGCGCCCCCAAGGGCACCGGCGGCAAGAACAAGGACTCGTTGGCCGGGCGGGGTCGCACCCTGCCCGCTGACGAGCGGCCGTGGCACAAGGGCTACTCGGGCACCGAGAAGCTGCCCCAGCGCACCGCCTGGAAGCAGGACAAGGAGCGTCGCGCGGCGGCTGAGGAGGGGCGCGCCCCCAAGATCGGCCAGCCGGGCAGCAAGGACACCACCTGGGGTCGGGGTGGCGGTCGGGGCGTACCGGTCGGTCGGGGTGCCGCCACCGGCGGGCGGGGCGGCAAGCCCACCAGCCGGTCCGGCCCTCGGGTCACGCCGGGGCGCAAGTCCAACCCGTCCAAGGACACCCCGGAGCTGTTGGTCGGGCGTAACCCGGTGCTGGAGGCGCTGCGCGCCAACGTGCCGGCGACGGCGCTCTACACGGCCCAGGGCATCGACATGGACGACCGGATCAACGAGATCATCCGGACCGCCGCCGACCGGGGCATCGCCAACCTGGAGATCAGCCGCGCCGAGTTGGACCGGATGACCGGTGGGGTGCTGCACCAGGGCGTCGGCTTGCAGGTGCCGCCCTTCGCGTACCAGCCGTTCGAGGACATGGTCGCCGCCGCCCTGGAGCAGCAGGCCCCGCTGCTGGTGGCGCTGGACGGTGTCACCGACCCGCGCAACCTGGGTGCCGTGATCCGGTCGGCTGCCGCGTTCGGCGCGCAGGGTGTCTTCGTACCCGAGCGTCGTGCCGCCGGGATCACCGCGACCGCCTGGCGGACCAGTGCCGGCGCGGCCGCGCGGGTGCCGGTTGCGCAGGTGACCAACCTGACAAGGTCGTTGAAGGCGTGCCGCGACGCCGGCTTCATGGTCGTCGGCCTGGATGCCGACGGCGACACCGACCTCTACAACCTGGAGGCCGCTGTCGGTCCGCTGGTGGTGGTGGTCGGTTCCGAGGGGCGCGGTCTTTCCCGCCTGGTCGGGGAGACCTGCGACCTGACCGTCAGCATCCCGATGATCTCCGAGGTCGAGTCGCTCAACGCCAGCGTGGCGGCGGCGGTCGCCCTGGCCGAGGTCGCCCGTCGGCGCTCCGTCGAGCTGTAACGCACGTCGAACGAAGGCCCTCTCCCGCCGAGCGCGGGAGGGGGCCTTCGTCGTCAGGCGCCCAGGCGGGGTGAAGAGCCCCTTCGAGTACGACGAAGGGGCGGCCCGCCGAAGCGGACCGCCCCTGTCGGTACGGCGTTACGTCAGATCCGGCCACCGGTGGCGGCGTGGAAGACGTGGCTGCGACCGGCAACCGGCTTGACGAACACGGTGTCACCCATGTTCGGCATGTTGCGCCGGTCGGTGCGGACGACGAAGCGCTCCGAGTTGCCACCCAGCGCGGCGTGGCCGTAGACGTTGGCGTCCGAGCCGAGGTCCTCGACCAGCTCGACCACGACCGGCATGCCGCCCTCGGTCGGGCTGACCAGCTCGCAGTCCTCCGGGCGGAAGCCCACGGTGACCTTGCCGTCGCCACCCTCGGCGCGGGCCGCCTCGACCTGCTCGCGGGTCAGCGGGATCTGCAGCTCGGCGAACTCGGCGCCCCGCTCGTTCAGCGGAACGGTCTTGATGTTCATGGCGGGCGAGCCCATGAAGCCGGCGACGAACACGTTGGCCGGGGTGTCGTAGAGCGCCCGCGGGGTGTCCACCTGCTGCAGGACGCCGTCGAGCAGCACCGCGACCCGGTGACCCATGGTCATGGCCTCGACCTGGTCGTGCGTGACGTAGACAGTGGTGACGCCCAGCTTGGCCTGGAGCGACGCGATCTGGGTACGGGTCTGCACGCGCAGCTTGGCGTCGAGGTTCGACAGCGGCTCGTCCATGAGGAAGACCTGCGGCTCGCGGACGATCGCCCGGCCCATCGCGACACGCTGACGCTGACCACCGGAGAGCGCCTTCGGCTTACGGCTGAGGTACTCCTCCAGCTGGAGCAGCCCGGCCGCTTCCTTGACCCGCCGGTCGATCTCCGACTTGGAGGTCTTGCGCAGCTTCAGGGCGAACGCCATGTTCTCGTACACCGTCATGTGCGGGTAGAGGGCGTAGTTCTGGAAGACCATCGCGATGTCGCGGGCCTTCGGAGGAAGGTGGGTGACGTCACGCTGGTCGATGTAGATCGAACCGGCGTCCACGTCCTCCAGGCCGGCGAGCATTCGCAGGCTGGTGGACTTACCGCAACCGGAGGGGCCGACCAGGACGAGGAACTCCCCGTCGCCGATCTCGAGGTTCAGCTCGTTGACGGCGGGACGCTCTTGGCCCGGGTAGACCCGGGACGCCTTGGAATAGGTGACCGTAGCCATGGTGAAGCGCTTCCTTTCACCGGCAGGAACGTGCCGGACGATCCGAGTGAAGGAGCAACCGGCACGTGTCCGTGCCGGTTCAGCGGACGGCGGCGCGGTCGCGGGGGCGCCCGGGTCGTCGTCCGTGTCAGTGAACCGTAAACGCGTTTACCCGTGCTGCCAAGGCGGGGGGTCGCCCAGCCCACCAGTCGGGCTACGCATTCCGGTCACTCGGGCACGGTCAGACATCAATCGCCGCCGGGTCAAACGAGTCTGCGTCGGGTTCTTGACGATTCCCGTGCTCGGGAGGCCTCGGGATCGGGATTACCGAACGTCAGTCGCTATGCTGACCTCGACGCACGCGCCCCTGTAGCTCAGCTGGCCAGAGCACTCGCCTTGTAAGCGAGATGTCGCCGGTTCGATCCCGGCCGGGGGCTCCAATTACATCAGACCTTTCCGAGCGGCGCTGCCGTGTCTCTGCCGGTCCACCCCGAGGGGCGACCGGACGTCGACGACGTTCGCTATCGTGCCTCCGTCCCGCCATCAAGCGGCGGTCTACGGGGGAATCACAATGAAACACAACACCACTCTGCTCATGCTGGGTTTGACCGGCAGTCTGTTCTTCGCTGCCGGCTGCACTCCGACGACTGAGCCCAGCCGCGACGACAAACCGGCTCAGGCCACCGCGACTGCCACCGCCGTGCCGTCCCCCACGCCCGACGTCCGCGCTGAGCTGGTCGCGGCACTGCAGCGGTCGCAGGGGGCCGCCCACCGGTACGCGGTGCGCGGCAACCTGCCCGAGGGGCGGAACGTCAACGGCACTGGTGCCTTCGATCCGAAGAAGCGCCGTTTCCAGACCACGATCTCGGTCACCGGCGGGAAGTACCCGTCGGCGGGGAACCGGATCGTGATCGGCAACGACAGTTACTCGCGGCCGTCCGACGAGAAGGACTGGGTGCACGTCGATCTGAAGCGGGTGAAGCGCGACGATCTCTTCCTCCGCTTCGACTGGGTCGACCCGACCGGCCTGAAGGCGTTCACAGCGTCGATCGTCTCGGTGGACCGCGTCGACCCGCACACCTACACCGGCCGTTTCGACCCCACCGGCAAGGACACCACGTCGTTCCTCCCAGTGGGCGCTCCGAGCATCGTCTCGATCGGCATACGCCTGTCGCCGTTCACGATCACCACCGACGACCAGGGTTGGGTCACCTCGATCAAGGTGGAGCTGAGCCCCAGCGACGGCCCGAAACTGACGCTGACCACCACCATGAAGGATCACGGGAAGTCCCTGAAGATCAACGCTCCGGCACGCGCTGGTGAGGCCGCCGACTTCTACTACGGCAAGTAACAGCGCAGCCGTACCGGGCCGATGTCACTGTGTCCCACAGCTGTGAGCCAGCGCGGCGCGGTCGGTGGGCACCTGGGAACTGCCGGGATCAACGACAATCGCCACCAGTGCCCCAGACCCTGGTCGTCCAGGTAGGGAACCGCTGAGGGCGTTGGTCGAGCATTGGCGGAGGGGCGGCAATGAGATACGTCAGCCTTGAACGAACCAAGGACGGCATCCTTCTGGATCCCTGGGCATACCTCGAGCAGTTGTCATCGCTTGCTGACTCGTTGCCCGATGGAGCTCGCAGGTTCGCAACGGACCCCGACCACTACAACTTCACTGGCCCGCGCTGTGTCAAGAGCCTGAAGCCCGCGCGGCTGACGTCCGGTGAGACAGGCGGCAGTCGATGGCTTGAGCTGTACCTGCGGCACAACTGTTGGAAGCACGAGGAGGACCTGACCATTCGCTATCGGGGCGTGCGGAGTCTGACGATTGAGCCCGCTGACCGTGAGCTGGACGTGGCCCAACTCCAGGACGTGATGTTGGACGAGGTGCTGCCGCACGAGCAGGGGTGCCGGCACGAGATCGCCTGTCTCGCCGGCAGGATGATCGTGACGAGTCAGGACCTCACCGCGACCTGGCAGTACGCCGACTGTCCGGAGCGCGAGGCCAACCAGTAAGTCGACGCCGCCGGTGGTCCGGCGCGGAACGACGCGGAGCCGCTACCCGACCGGACGACGGAGCGCCCGGCGCTAGCCTGGGGGCCGGAGCAGCGCGGAGCGGGACAGGGGCAGATGAGTCGGGCGGTGGAGGAGTCGAACCGGGCGATGCTGCGCGCCCGGGACGCGATGGACCGGGCGTACGCCGAGCCGCTGGACATTCCCGCGTTGGCCCGGATCGCGCACGTCTCCCAGGCGCACTTCATCCGTACCTTCCGGGCCACCTTCGGTGAGACCCCGCACCGCTACCTGCAACGCCGCCGGGTGGAGCGGGCGATGTCGTTGCTGGTGGAGACCGACCGGGACGTGACGGACATCTGCTACGCCGTCGGCTTCGGCAGCCTGGGCACGTTCAGTCGGACGTTCCGGCAGATCGTCGGGGAGTCGCCCTCGAATTTCCGGCGTCAGCGCGTCGCGCCGGCCAACGTGCCGTCGTGCTTCACCAAAGCCTGGACCCGACCCAGCAGTTTTGGATAAGCCGCAGGTCACGGTCTACCTCTAGCGTCATGGGCATGACGATGAACGCGATCAGCCGCTCCCAGATCTACGTCCTCGACCAGGACGCCGCGCTTGACTTCTACGTCAACAAGCTCGGCATGGAGGTCAACACCGACCAGGACCTCGGCTTCATGCGGTGGCTCACCGTGAACCTGCCCGGCGACCCGGAGCGCGAGATCCTGTTGGAGAAGCCGGGGCCGCCCGCGCTGGACCCGGCCACCGCCGAGCAGGTCCGGGAGCTGCTCACCAAGGGTGCCCTCGGCGGGTACCTCTTCATGACCACTGACGACGCCCGCAAGACGCACGAGGATCTTGTGGCCAAGGGCGTCGAGATCACCGACGAGCCGACCGAACGCCCGTACGGGATCGACTTCGGCATTCGGGACCCGTTCGGCAACCGGATCCGCATCGGCCAGATGTTCCCTCGGGCGTAGGCGACGGGCCAGGCCGCGGCGTTTCCCGTGGTACGGGCGGCGTCCGGCCCGGTCGACTGAGCCGACTGCCGCAGGACCGGGAGGTGCGGGTCGAACTCGTACCTCCCGGTGTGTTGGGGTGGGGGTCATGGTGACCCGGTTGCTGTACCTGAGCCGACACGCCGAGCAGGATCTCTCCCAGCCGGGTGGGCCCGATGCCGGCGAACCGGATACCGGCCTGTCGGAGCGCGGCCGACGGCAGGCCACCCTGCTCGGCGAACGCCTACGGGCCCGGCGGTTCGCCGCCGTCCACCACGGGCCGCTGCGCCGGGCCGCGCAGACCGCCGAGCTGGTCGCCAGGTCGCTGCCCGACGTTCCGGTGTACGAGACGGAGCTGGCCGGTGACCACCTTCCACACGACACGGATCCGGCTGGCCTGCCGTCCGCGTACGCCGAATTTCTGACCCAGTTCTCGGCGGCCGAGCGGGTCGACGGGCCGCGAGTGACGGCGGACGCGGTGCGGCGGTTCGCGGGCCCGGTCGCCGAGGGTCCAGCCGGCGGCGAACCGGTGCGCGAGCTGGTCGTGACGCACAGCTTCCTGATCGCCTGGCTGGTGCGGCACGCCCTCGACGCGCCGGAGTGGCGGTGGTTGGGTTTCAACTCGCACAACGCCGGGCTGACCGTCATCCGGTACAGCGCGGGCGGCCCGCCGAATCTGCTCGCCGTCAACGACGTGGCCCACCTACCGCCGGAGCTGCGGGCCACCGGTCTGCCCCCGGACTATCTGACGTAGGAGCCGGTGGCCCGCAGGAGCAGCTTGACCACCGCCTGGGTGGCCGGCGGCGGGGTCCCGTCGGCCGGGCAGGTGGTGTACCCGGTGTCGTTGCTGGCGACGGTGAGGCGGTAGTGCATCACGTCGGAGCAGTTGGTCGCTGTGGTCGGCTGCCGCGCCTCGGTGGTGAGCCGGGGATCGGCGGCCAGCCCCGCCAGGATGCCCTGATCGGCAGGGGTCAGCCGGCCGTTGCGGCGGCTGCCGGCCCGGTCCGTCACCGTCCACTGACCGTCCGGCTCGACGACGATGGAGTCCCCGCGCCCGGCGAAGCCGCCGGAGATTCGCAACGCCACTCGGGGGGCCACACCGCTGGCCCCGGCGCTGACAGTGGGGGCGGTGGTCGGCTGTGCGGTGCCGGTGGCCGGGGCGGCCGGGCCGGTAGCTGTGATGGCCGAGGGCTCGGTAGGGGTGGTGGGGGCTCGGTCGACGCTGGTGCAACCGCTCAGGAGCGCGCCCAGGAGCACGGCCGTGACGACTGTCGTCGATGCGGGTCTCATCTCCGTCGGACGCGCGAACCCAACCGGTGGTTCCCCCGTCCGCGCCCGCGCCGGGTCCGACCGGTCGTCTTCGCTATGGTCGCCGCACCGGCGCGCGGCGTCGACGGCCAGATCGGCGGCGTCGCTCCAGGTGGCGCGGGAAAGGAGCGGACGTGTCGGACGCGGAGTTGACGGTCGAGGTGACCGGGCCGGTCGCCACAGTCGTCATCAGCAACCCGGCCCGGCGCAACGCGATGACCGCTGCCATGTGGCGTCAGCTCCCCGAACTGCTCGACCGGCTGGAGCCCGACCCCGACGTACGGGCGTTGGTGCTGACCGGCGCCGGTGACGCCTTCTGCGCGGGCGCCGACCTCGGTGACCTGGCTGAGTTGCTGGACGCCGGTGACGCCAGCATCGCGGTGGCCGCCGAGGAACGGCTGGCCCGGTTCGCCAAGCCGACAATCGCGGCCATCCGGGGTGCCTGCGTCGGCGGCGGGGCTCAACTCGCGGTCGCCTGCGACCTGCGGATCGCCGCCGACGACGCCCGTTTCGGCGTACCGCCGGCCCGCCTCGGGCTGGTCTATCCGGCACCGACGACGCGCCGGCTGGCCCGGCTGGTCGGCCCGTCCGCCGCCAAGCTTCTGCTGTTCACCGCCGAGCTGATCGACGCCGGGCGCGCCCTGCGGATCGGCCTGGTCGACGAGCTGCTGCCGGCCGACCGGCTCGCCGGACGGGTGGACGAACTGACCGCGACGATCGCCCAGCGGTCCCCGCTGAGCATCGCCGCCGCGAAGGAGATCATCGACGAGCGCGCCGAGGCCGCGCGGATCGCCTGGTGGCACCGGAAGGTGACGACGACCGGTGAGGCCCGGGAGGGGGTGGCGGCGATCGCCGAACGCCGACAGCCCCGCTTCGCCTGGCGGCCACCGACCGACGACTGAGCGCCTCGGCCTCCGCGGGTGCCATGACAACGCGGAGACCCGGGGGGCGAGACAGCTGATCGCGTTTGTCGTACGACCATCGATGGGTATCCCGGGACCAACCAGGGGCGGGGGCCTTCATGGAGATGGTGACTTCACCGCAGAGCCGCAGTCGTCGGCGGCTGGTGCTCGTGGCACTGCTGTCGGTTCTGGCGGCCGCCGTCATCGTCGGCGCGGTCGTGGTTGGCCGCGACACCGGAATCCTCGACGGTGAGCCGCCGGCCTGGGCGAACACTCTCGGCGGCGTCCTGCAACTCGCCGGGCTCGCCCTGACGATCGCCACGATCGTCTGGCTGGTGCGCAGCGGCCGGTTCCGCGCCGACCGGGAGTCGTCGCTGCGGCGGCTGATCCCGTCGGACAGCCGGAGCCTGCAGCAACAGGTCAGGCGGTGCGCGCCGCAGGACGAGGCGGACTTCGGACTACTCCGGGACACCGCGCGGATGATGATCAACCAACGTTGGTATTCGCTGATGCTGGTCGGTTTCGTGATCACCAGCTTTGGCCAGTCACTGCTGAAGTTCACACCGCTGTTCACCGGTCTCTTCGCCGTACTGGCGGCGCTGGGCGTCGGTGCCGTCGCGTTCTCCTTTCGTGATGCCCGTCTGGCCAAGGTCTTCCTCTGCGCCCATCCGGCGCCGGATGGGCAGGATTCGCACGACTGACGCGGCACACCGCACCATTCGGCAACCTCAACCACCCGACCGGCGACCGGCGAGCGTTTGTGCCGCTGTCGTCTGGGTCGTACGCACCGGGCGCTACCGGGCCGCCCGACAGTCCCGGTTGCTGACCTTGAGCTGGTCGCACCGTCGACGGCTGGCGCGGCAGGTTCGACGCGGCACGCCCGAGGCCGACGAAGACCCGGCCCTCCTCGTGGAGACCGCCCGACAGTTCAGCGACCAGCGCTGGTTTGTAGTGCTGGTCGCCGGGTTGGCGATGACGAGCGTCGGTCAGGCATTCCTGGGGTTCGCGCCGTTCTTCGCGGTGATCGGCGGGTTGCTGCTGCTGATCTGGACGGTGCTGAGCGTGTCGGTCCTGCGAAACGCCCGCCGGGGCGAGGCGTTCCTGCGGGACCACCCGGATCTGGGCGGACGGTAGCCGCACGCCGGTCCCACTCATCGCGAGATTTCGATCCCGGGTACCCGATCTTCAGGCCGGTACGGCAGGCTGTCCGTCGTGCAGCGTGATCAGTTGCTTGCGGGCCGCTATCGGCTCCTGGAGCGCCTCGGCAGTGGTGGCATGTCGGCGGTGCATCGGGCGTACGACGAGGTGCTCGAACGGGACGTGGCGGTGAAGGTGCTGGTCACCTCGGACACCAACGCCCCACAGCGGATCCGAGGCGAGGCAAAGGCCGCGGCAAGGCTGTCGCATCCCCACGTCACGAGCGTCTACGACTACGGCGAATCGGCGCTGGACGGTGTCCAGGTTCCGTTCGTGGTGATGGAGTTGCTCGGCGGTCACACCCTCGAACACCGGTTGGTGGCCGGGCCGTTGCCGCCGCGTGCGGGTCTACGGGTGTGCGCCGAGGTGGCCGCTGCCCTCGCCGCCGCGCACGAGCAGGGGTTGGTGCACCGCGACATCAAGCCGAGCAATGTGATGCTCACGCCGACCGGCGCGAAGGTGCTCGACTTCGGCATCGCGGCAGCCGCCGGCGCGCCGGAGATCGACTTCGAGGGGCGGCTGCTGGGCACGCCGGCGTACCTGGCGCCGGAGCGGTTGCAGGCCGGCGAGGTGCTGCCGGCCAGCGACGTTTACGCCCTCGGCCTGCTGCTGTACCGGGTGCTCACCGGCCGGTTGCCGTGGCCTGCCGAGGCGCAGACCGCCATGTTCCGCGCGCACACGCACGTCGAGCCGGACCCGCTGCCCCCGATCGACGGGGTACCGCCCGAGGTGCACCGGCTCTACCACTGGTGCCTGGCCGGCGACCCGGCCGACCGGCCGTCGGCGGCCGACGCGGCCCGCATTTTGCTCGCCGCCGCGAGCGGGGCCGCCCCCGAGGCGGCTGCCGTTGCCGCTGCCCCGGCGGCAAACGTCACCGAGCAGAGCGGTGCCGTAACAACTGCCGGGCAGGCTGGCACCGAGCAGGCTGGCACCGAGCAGGCTGGCACCGGGCAGGCCGGCACCGAGCAGGCCGGGGCCGAGCAGGCCGGGGCCGGGCCGACCGATCCGGCGGCGCGGGTGAGGCGCGGGCCGTGGCGTCGGGGGCGAGCCATTCTGACTGTCGGCGGAGCGGTGATCGCCGCTGTGGCGCTCGCCGGTTCGCTCGGTGACTTCAGCAATCGTCGACAGGGGCAGAGCGCCGCGCCGACCGGCAGCGGCCCGGGCACCACCACTGTGGGGATGCCCGGCGTCGAGGAGCCGGCCGATCCCGGACCGTCCGCGGTGCCGCCGACCACTCACACACCGTCCGCTACCCGGGTCAGCCCTTCGACAGGTCCGCGCGGGACGGTGCTCCCTGGCCCGACGACAGCGACTTCCGGCCCGATCCCGACCACTGCCGCGCCGACTCCCACGGCTGCCGCCGGTGCCCCCGTCGACGCGCGCGGCGGGACTGTCACCGCTCGCTGCGTGGGAAAGTCGGTCGAGGTGCTCACTGTGGTACTTGCGCCCGATTTCCGGGTCGAGGCGTACGACCCGGGACCGGCTAAGCAGATAGTGGTCGAGCTGACCTCCGCGGAGCACCGCAGCGAGATCCGGGTGCAGTGCCCCAGTGGCCAGCTGAAGTCGAGGGTCAAGGAACGCGCTCCCTGACCGGGGGCCGGCGGGTGCCGCGCCCGGGACGTACCCGGGACGCGGCCCCCCGTTCCCGCCGGCCGGTCCGTCACCGCCCGGCCAGCGCCGCCCAGCCCGGGTTCACCGGTTCACGGCGCAGCGGCATGCCCGCCTCCGTCGGCGTCCGGTCCCCCTTGCGCTGGTTGCAGGCGTAGCAGGCGGCGGTGGTGTTCCGCCAGGTGTTCCGGCCGCCACGCGAGCGGGGCAGGATGTGGTCGATGGTGGAGGCCGGGCCGCCGCAGTACGCGCAGCACCTGTCGTCGCGGCGCAGCACACCGGCGCGCGACCAGGCCGGCCCGGCGTTGAACCTCCACCGGGTGACCACGAAGCGGACCAGCCGCACCACCCGGGGCATCGGGAAGACCCCGATCACCCGGTCCGGCTCGGCCTCGTGAATCTCGGCCACCCGACGGCAGAGCATGCGGACGGCGTGTTGAACGGTGACCCGGTGCAGCGGGCCGAGGTCGGCGTTGATGACGAGGACGGCGTCCACCGGGATCTCCCTCCGTGCTGGTGACGAACAAGACGATGACGAACAGGGCGACGACGAGAGCGACGACGAACAGGGCGACGACGGGACGGACAGCACGAAGCCGCCCGGTCCGGCTGTCGGACGGGGCGGCTCAGCGCGTACGGGTACGCGTCAGTCGGGCCGGCCCACCCGGGGACCTTCCGCTCGGTAACAGTCACCGGGCAGCGTCGACAGCACGGTGCTGACGTGCCACATCGTCATGAACTGCTCCCGCGGTGGTGGGGTGGTTGACAGTGCGCGCTCACGGTAGGTCGACCCGGGAGACACCGGCAACGTATTTCGATCGACCGGTCTCCTCGGGACGCCGCTGGCGGCGGGTGCGGGGAGCTGCTGTCACCGAGACCTGGGCCGTGGTCAGCGGACGGTTCAGCCGCAGGGCCATCCGCGCGGTGAGTTCGCTGTCCAGCAACGGCCGGTTGACCTCACCGGCGACCGCGAGGGCGGGCCCGGAGACCGACCGCCAGATCGCTGCCAGCCCGGCGCCGAGGCCTACCAGGGCGACGGTTGCCCGGGTGGTCGGTGAGCCGGCGGCAGCGGCGGCACTCACCCCGACGACAGCGAAGAGCACCAGCAGCAGGGGTACGAGCACCGGCCAGAAGATGCCCCGGGCCGCCTGCGCCACCAGTCGCCGGTCCCGGATGATCAGATTCCTGGCGATCACCGCGTAGTCCTCCTCGTCGAGCAGGTCGCGCGGGTGCAGGCCGCCGGTGAGCACGTCGCGCCAGAGGTCGCCCTGGCCGCGCAGCGCCCGGCTCAGGGTGGCGGGCGTCGGCTCGGTCGGGTCCCCGTGGCCGGCGCTGTCGACAGCGCTCGCCCAGGCGGCCAGCGAGCGGCGCACCACCGCTGCCGAGTATGGCGGCAACACGCTGGCCAGTTCGTCCAACCACCTGCTGATCTGGACCTGCCGGCCGCCGAACTGCCGCAGCAACTGCGTGACGTCGCCGGCTCGGACGGTGTCGGCCACCGATCGGCCCAGTCGGTAGGCCAGCCCGACCCGGTGGTTGGCGGCCATCGCCCAGCGCAGCACCTCCACGTTGAGGTCGTCGAGGGCGAGCAGCAGCGGCACCGGATCGGCGGGTTCGGGCTGGCCCAGGTCGGGGAGCAGGGCTCGGGCGGCCGACGTGTCGGGTACCGGCCCGGTGTGCCGGGTGAGGTCGGCGATCTGGGCCAGGGCGACGTCCACCCCGTCGAGGTACATCCGCATCCGGCGATGGGCGGACATCTCGGTGAGGTTGGAGAGTTTGGCCGGCGGTACGGCCGGGCGGGCCTCGACGAAGGCGCGGGGCTCCGCGTGCTGTCCGTGGTGGTAGGCGTCCGCCATCCACCAGCCCAGCCGCAGCGCGGTGACGATGCAGGCGCGCTCGTCGTGGATCAGCGGGTACGCGTCGTCGCGGCCGATCTCGTCGAGGGACGAACCGTTCTCCGCGCCGGCGCGGTGCAGTGGTGACATCTCCCGCTGCCCTCCCGCCCGGCCGATCGACGGTTGATCATTCGAGCGTACGGCAGCGTACGGTGGCTTATGTTGTGTTTTGTCGATTTGGCCTGGTGCGACCGGCCAGCAGCCCACGCGGTCGGATCGAGCGCACCGGCTCGGCCGCGCCACCCGCGGCGCGCAGGATGTGGTTCGCGGCGATGATGCCGGTGGCGGCCGAGCGTTCCATCAACGCGCTCGGGAAGTCCGTGGCGATGCCGTCGCCGGCCAGGTAGATGCCGTTCGCGTCGGTGCGTACCCCCGGTCGCCAGGCGTGGCTGCCCGGCGTGAACGCCGGCGCCTGCGCCTCCACCCGGGCCCGCAGCTCGCGGACCCGCAGGTCGCCGGCCTCCGGCCAGAGCGCGACCAGCTCACGGCGCATCCGCTCGGCCAACTCCTCGGCCGGCACGCCGGGCTCGCAGGCGTACGCGTGCAGCTCGACGACCGACCCGCCGGTCTGCTGCGCCCAGCGCCGCGGCTCGTTCTCCAACCGGTGGTAGAGCGTCACCGAATCCAGAGTGGGCTGACGGGACACGCCGCTGAACACCGCCCGCTCGGCGGCCACGTCCCCGTCACACCAGTACCGCGCCACAGCGTACGGCGGGCCGGGGGTGCCGAAGGCCGGCATCCGGGCCGCCAGCTCCGGTGCCCGCTCGGCCAGGTCCGGGGAGGCCGCCACCAGCGCGGCGAGCGCCGGCGGGTCGACGGCGAGCACGACGTGACCCGCCGGATGGCTGCCGCCGTCGGTGGTCGTCACCCGCCAGCCCTCGGCATCGCTGTGCACCCCGGTGGCGGCGCAGCTGGTGCGGACCCGGCCGCCGTGCTTCTCCACGTGCCGGGTCAGCGGCTCCCAGATCGCCGTGGCGTAGTCCTCGTCGGGGCAGTCGAAGGCCAGCCCTTCCGGGTTGCCGAGCAGATAGAAGTGGAACTGGGCGACCATCTCGGCGGCCGACATCTCCGCCTCGTGGTTGAAGAACGAGTGCGAGAAGACCTCGAACAGCATCGCCCGCGCCCGGTCCGGCAGTCGCAGCGACGCCAGCAACTCGTCGGCTGTGGTGTCGTCCAGGTCGGCGTAGGTGCGCACCGGGTCGTAGCTGAGCAGCGGCAGCGCCGCGTCCCGGTCCATCAGTCGCAGGTCGGCCAGGCGCAGGCTGGGGCTGCGCAGCAGCAGAGCCAGCAGGTTCGCCGGCGGTGCGGGCGGCAACCTGCCGAACTCCTCGGTCGGCCACTGCTCGCTGAGAATCGGATAGCCAGGAATCGGCTTGAGGAAACCCAGATCAGTGTCGATCCGGCGGAGGATGGACCGCCAGTTGTAGTACTGCCGGAAGAACGCGTGGAAGCCGTGCTCGTTCTGCTGATGACCGTCGGCGAGCGCCTCCGGCCAGGCACCCAGTCGACCACCGAGCGTGGGTGCCGCCTCCAGCACCGTGACCGCCACACCCCGCTCGGCCAACACCACCGCCGCCGACATCCCGGCGATGCCGCCGCCCACCACCAGCGCCGTGGTCGGTCGCGGCACGCGGTCGGCGCCACCGCCGCCCGGGTCCACCTGGTGCTGCCGTACGCCGATCAGTCGACCTACCACTTGCGACAGCGACATGGGCCCAGTCTGCCCCAGCTTCGGCTCAGTCGTTCGGTAAGCAACGGCGGGGGCGGTCGGAGGCCGGCCAGACGTACTCCAGATCCTCCGGCACGTCGTCGCCGAACAGCGGGCGGTAGTGCGTCGGGTCCTTGCGCAGCAGCGACGAGCGGTGACTCAGGTGCAGGTCGTCGCGGCCCAACCACGGTGGCAGCTCACCGGCTCGGGCCAGCTCGTCCTGGGTCCGGATCACGCCGGCCCCGCAGGCGGCGGCGAGGTCGACTGTCATCGTGGTGGCGCAGGTGTCGGCCCGCCCCGGCTCGGTCCAGACCGCGCACATGTCCAGCCCGTAGCGGACGAGCGCCTCCTCGTACCCGGCCCACATCTTCACCGCCGGGTGGTTGCGCCAGCCGTACCCGGGTCGGGTGAGTCCACGCAGCACCTGGATGGCCTCCACCCGTTGTTTGCCGAGCCGCTTCTGGTCCAGCGTGCGGGCGCTGGCCAGAAAGCCCGGGTACGGGAGGAACGTCTGCATGTCGCTGCTCTACCCGTCGCCGGGGCGGACATACCTGGCCACGGGATGATCCGGACGGGGTCGCCCACCGTGGCCGTGCTGATTACGATCCGGGCATGGCGGAGCCGTGGCGGGACCGGGCGCGACGGGCGGTCGAGTGGAACTGGCGGCTGCGGTCCGTCGGTGATCCGCGCCCGCACTACGTGATCTGTGGCAAGGACGCGCTCGCCTACTACGTGGCCCGGGCGATGCTCGAATCCGAGCTGCCGGCCGGTGGGGCTCGGGTGACAGTCGTGGTGCCGGAGCGTTACCGCAGCAACGGGCCGGACGTGGCCGGGCTGCGCGGCGTCCGGGTGGTCCGCTCGGACCGACTGGACGTGGCCACCTTCGAGGCCGCCGGGCTGGCCGGCGCGACCGGGCTGGCCCTGTTGCACCAGGACGACGTGGGCAACCTGCACGCCGCGCTCTGCGCCCAGGCCGTCGACCAGCGGGTCCGTCAGGTGCTGCGGATGTTCAACGGCACCCTCGCCGACGGCGTACGCAAGCTGCTCAAGGCCCCTGTCGAGGTGCTCTCCGACGCCGAGATGGCCGCGCCGGCCTTCGTGGCCGCCGCGCTCAACGAGGTCGACCCGAGTTCCTTCCAGCACCGGGACAAGACGCTGCGGGTGGCGCGGCGGGCCGACGTCCGACCGCAGGACGTGGTGTGCGCGTTGGCGCACCTGAGCGAGGCGCAGGGGGTGGAGCTGCTGCCGGCCGAGCAGGCCGGCGCCGACCTGGTGCTCGCCGAGGCGACAGGTCAGCCGCCGGGCACCGAGGTCGCCGCCCGCCGGTTGGTCCGGGCACGTCGGCGGCGTCGTCCGGTAGCTGTGGTGCTGGGGGCGGTTCGCGGCTTCGCCACCCGCAAGATCGGCATCGCGGTGATGGCGGTGCTGGCGCTGATCGCGGTGCTGGGGGCGCTGATCTCCCGGGCCGAGGACGTCTCTCCGCTGGAAGCGCTGTACCTGACGCTTGTCACCACGCTCAGCGGCGCCGACCCGGACACCACAAAGGCGGCGGACGCCCAGATCATGCAGGTGGTGCTCAACCTGGCCGGGTTGGCGCTGATCCCACTGATCACCGCCGTCGTGGTGGACGGCATCGTCAACGCCCGGCTGGCCCTGCACACCGGCCGCCTGCAACCCGCTCGGGTCGGGCACGTGGTGGTGATCGGCCTGGGCAATGTCGGCACCCGGGTGATGGCGCAGCTACGCGAGTACGACGTCGAGGTGGTGGCGATCGACAAGGATCCGGAGCCGCGCGGCGCCGCGCTGGCCCGCCAACTGGAGGTGCCGCTGATCGTCGGCGACGCCGCGTTGCCGGAGACACTTGTCGCCGCCTCGGTGGCCGACTGCCAGGCGCTGGTGGTGGCGTCCACCGACGACGTGGCCAACCTGGAGGCGGCGCTCGCCGCCCGCGACCTCCGCGCCGACCTGCGCGTGGTGCTTCGGTTCTTCGACGGTGACTTCGCCGAACGGGTGGAGGAGACCTTCGCGCTCGGGGTGTCCCGCTCGGTCTCCTACCTGGCCGCCCCGGCCTTCATCGGGGCGCTCACCGAACGCGCCGTGATCACCACGATCCCTGTCGACCGGCACGCGTTGCCGGTCGCCGAGGTGCCTGTCGCCGCCGGCTCCGAGCTGGACGGTCGACCGCTGGACGTGGTCAACCGGGACGGGCAGGTCCGGTTGATCGCCCGCACCCCGGCGGGCGGCGCGAAGACGATCTGGTGGAAGGACCTCGACCCCCGGCAGGTGATCTTCGCCGGTGACCGGCTGACAGTCGTCGCCCGGCGGCGCGGGTTGGACTGGCTGACCCGGCAGTGCGCCCCGCCGGCCCACCCGGTTCCGGTCCCTCGGCCGGCCGGGTCGGTCCACGGGGGAGTGCCCGCCCCAGCGGCGGCGTCTGCCTCGGTGCCGGGCCAGACGGGTTCCGGTGTTGGCGCGGCGCATCCCGCTGCGCCCGCCGGGCAAGTGCCCGCGACGACGAACGGTGGTCAACCCGAAGAAGTCGAGCTGACCCGCCGACATGACGGGTCCGGCGAGGTGAGCTGACGCCACCCGGTGCGGCCAGAACCGGGCGGCGGTGGGCGACAATCCATGGCATGCGTTTCCGCATCCTGGGTCCGACCCAGGTCGTGCTGGCCGACGGGCGAGAAATGCCCGTGGGCGGTCCGCGGCTGCGCGCCCTGCTGGCGCTCCTCCTGCTCGATGCCGGCCGGGTGGTCTCCGCGGACCGCCTGATCGACGGCCTGTACGGGGAGCACCCGCCCCGGGGTGCGGCCAACGCGCTCCAGTCCCAGGTGTCGCGGCTGCGCAACGCCCTGCCCACCGGGCACGACCCGATCGAGTTCCACACTGCCGGTTACCGCCTGGCCGTGGATCGCGACGATGTCGACGCGTACCGGTTCGAACGGCTCGCCGAGGCGGGACGCCGTGCGCTCGCCGACGGCGACTGGCCCCGGGCGGCGACGGTGTTGCGCGAGGCGCTGGAGCTGTGGCGTGGTCCCGCTCTGGCCGATGCCATCGGCGCTGCCGGCGCGCCAGCGCAGGCGGCCCGGTTGGAAGAGCTACGGCTGGCCGCCATCGAGGATCGGGTCGAGGCGGACCTGGCGTTGGGCGCACCGGGCGCGCTGATCGCGGAGTTGCGCGAGTTGGTTGTCGCCCATCCCCTACGGGAGCGCTCGCGGGGCCAGCTCATGCGAGCCCTGGCGGCGCTGGGTCGGCCGGCGGAGGCGCTGGCCGAGTTCGAGGACGCCCGGCACACCCTGGCCGAGCAGCTCGGCGTCGACCCGTCGGCGGAGCTGGCCGCGATCCACCTCGCGGTGCTGCGCGGTGCGGAACGCGGGCCTGCCGAGGCGGTGCTGCCAAGTCAACTCACTACCTTCGTCGGGCGGGAGGAGGAGCTCAAGCGCGTCGGCGACCTGCTCGGCGAGCGGCGGCTGGTCACCCTCACCGGCCCCGGGGGCGCGGGCAAGACTCGCCTGGCGATCGAGGCGGCGGGCCGGGTCGACGGGGAGGTCCGTTTCGTCGAGCTGGCCGGGCTGGCCGACGGGTCGGACGTGCCGCAGGCGGTGCTGAGCGCGCTCGGACTGCGTGACGCGGGCCTGCGCGCCCCGGCCGAGGCGGGCTGGCAGACCACCGACCGGCTGGTCGAGGCGCTGGCCGAGCGGCGACTGCTGCTGGTGCTCGACAACTGTGAGCACGTCCTCGTCGACGCGGCCCGGCTGGCGGCCCGGTTGCTGAGCGCATGTCCGGCGTTGCACGTCCTGGCCACGAGTCGGGAGCCGTTGGGGCTGGCCGGTGAGGCGCTGTGCCCGCTGTCCGGGCTCACAGTGCCACCGCTCGGCGCGTCCGCACTGGATGCCGACGAGTACGCGGCGGTCGGCCTCTTCGTCCAGCGGGCCGTCGACGTCGCGCCCGACTTCACCGTCACGCCGGTCAACGTCGAGATGGTGTTGCGGATCTGTCGCAGCCTGGACGGCCTGCCGCTGGCCATCGAATTGGCCGCCGCGCGCCTGCGGGCGCTGTCCGTCGCCGAGGTGGCCGCCCGCCTCGACGACCGGTTTCGGCTGTTGTCGACGGGCAACCGGGCCGTGTCGCCGCGACACCGCACCCTCCGGGCAGTGGTGGAGTGGAGTTGGGATCTGCTCGACGACGCTGAACGGAAAGTGGCCCGACGGCTGACAGTCTTCGCCGGTGGGGCCACGCTGGAGGCGGCCGAGCGTGTCTGCGGCCTGCCCACCGCGGAGTTCGTCGACGCGCTCACCGGGCTGGTCGACAAGTCGTTCGTGGAGATGACCGGTGGCCGGTACCGGATGCTCGAAACGGTGCGGGCCTTCTGCGCTGAGCGGCTCGCCGAGGCCGGCGAGGCCGACCAGCTCCGGCGCGCGCACACCGCGTACTTCCTGAAGTTCGCCTGGACCGCCAGCGACCACCTCCGCTGCGCGGAGCAACTGCACTGGCTGCGACGGCTCGACGCGGAGCGGGACAACCTGCACGCGGCGTTGCGGCGGGCCACCGCCGCCGGTGACGCGTCCGACGCGGCTGGAATGGTCGCGGCCCTGTCGTTCTACTGGTGGCTGCGCGGCATGCGCGGGGAAGGGGCGCGGCTCGCCGCGGACGTCCTCGACCTGCTCGGCACCGAAGCGCCGCCGGGGATGGGTGAGGAGTTCGCCCTCTGCGTCTACAACGCCTCGCTCGCCGGCTCCGGTCCTCTGCCGTCCCTCGGGACGCAGCGGTCCGTGATCCGCAGCCTCGACCGGCCGCCCCGCCAGCCCTTCCTGCTGTACCTGTCGGGAATCTCGACGGGACCGCCGTCCGGCGGTGCCGCGGATGTCGACGAGCTGATGGGGGAGCTGCGACGGCTGGTCGGCCCGGACCCGTGGATCAACGCGCTCGGCGCGATGGGCAGCGGCTCGGCGCTGATGTGGAGCGGCCAGTGGGACCGGGCCTGGGCCGCGCTGGCCACCGCGCTCGACGGCTTCCGCAGCACCGGGGACCGGTGGGGCACCATGATCACGCTCGGTGCGCTCGGCGAACTGGCCGCCTGGCAGGGCGATCCGGAGACCGCGGGTGCCCACATGGATGAGGCCATGGGACTGGTCGAGGCGCTCGGGTCGGCCGTCGACCAGGCCGACATGCTGCGTACCCGGGGCGAGATAAGGCTGCGCGCCGGTGACCTCGCGGCGGCGCACGACGACTTCGCCGGTGCGCTGCTCCTCGCGCAGCGCAGCGGCGCGCCCGAGTTCGTGGCCAGCGCCCGGCTCGGTCTCGCCCAGGTGGCCCGGGTGCGCGGGGACCTGGCCGCCGCGAGGCGGTTCTGCGAGGAGGCGCTGACCGGCGGCCTCACCGGCTGGTACGTCGGCGAGGCCGCCCGTGCGGAGATCATTCTCGTCCTGAAGGAGATCACCGAGGCGGAGAAGGCCGGTGCGCCGCCGTCAGCGGACGGTGCGTGACCCGTCAGCGCCCGGCCGCACCGTGGGGACATGACGACATTCGAGGTGGTCGCGGAGGGCCTGGGCAAGCGGTACGGCCCGACCCGCGCGCTCCACACGTTCGACCTGACAGTGCCGCCCGGCACTGTCCACGGACTGCTGGGACCGAACGGCGCGGGCAAGACGACTGCCGTACGGATCCTCACCACGCTGCTGCGCTTCGACACGGGAAGAGCAACAGTGGCCGGGTACGACGTGCTGCGCCGGCCGGAAGAGGTGCGCGCCCGGATCGGGCTGACCGGGCAGTACGCCGCGGTCGACGAGATCCTCAGCGGTCGGCAGAACCTGGAGCTGTTCGGCCGGCTGTTCCGGCTCGGCCGACGGGAGGCCCGCCGACGCGCCGGTGAACTGCTGGAACGTTTCGGGCTCGATGAGGCGGCGAGCCGGTCCGTCGGTGAGTACTCGGGTGGGATGCGCCGCCGGTTGGACCTCGCCGCCAGCCTGATCCGTACGCCGCGGGTGCTGTTCCTGGACGAGCCGACGACCGGCCTGGACCCGCGCAGCCGCAACCAGGTGTGGGACCTGGTCCGTGGTCTCGTGCGGGACGGGACGACTGTGCTGCTCACCACGCAGTACCTGGAGGAGGCCGATCAGCTCGCCGATCGGATCTCGGTGATCGACGCCGGTCGGGTGGTGGCGGAGGGCTCACCGGACCAGCTGAAGGCGATGACCGGCGGCGACCGGGTCGAGGTGGTGGTCCGCGACGTGGCCGAGCTGAGCCGGGCGGCCCGTCTCGTCGCGCCGATCTGCGGCGCGGAGCCCGAACTCGACAGCGAGGTCCGACGGCTCAGCGTGCCGGTCGTGGATCGCGTCGCCGGTCTGGTCGACGTGGTACGCGCGCTGGACGACGCCGGGATCGCGGTCGAGGACATCGGCCTGCGGCGCGCGACGTTGGACGAGGCGTTTCTGCACCTGACCGGGCACCGGCCGGACGAGGCCCGCGAGCCCGTCGGGGCCGGACGAACTGTGGAGGTGGCATGACCACGGCGATCGCCGACGGCTGGACGATGACCAGGCGGAACATGACCCACGTGGTCCGCGCGCCGGAGGAGCTGATCCTCTACTTCTCACTGCCGATCATGTTCGTGCTGGTCTTCGGGTACGTGTTCGGCAGCGGCATGCAGGTGGCGGGTGGCGGCAGCTACCGCGAGTTCCTGCTGCCCGGGGTCTTCGTGATGACGATGTTGTACGGGCTGGGGGCCACCGCGACGGGCGTGGCGCTGGACCTCAGCCGGGGCGTGGTCGACCGGTTCCGGTCGATGCCGATGGCACGGTCCGCCCTGATGACCGGTCGCAGCGCCGCCGACCTGCTGCGCGCCCTGCTGGAGATGTCCACCCTGCTGGTCTGTGGGCTGCTCGTCGGGTGGCAGTGGCGACAGGGGGTCGGCAAGGCGTTGCTCGCCGTCGGGCTCCTCCTGCTGCTGCGAATCGCGATCACCTGGGTCGGGATCTACCTGGCGTTGCTGGTCCGCAACCCGGAGACGGTCGGTGTGATCGTCTTTCCGGCGGCGTTCCCGTTCACCGCGATCTCCAATGTCTTCGTGTCGCCCGAGCTGATGCCGTCGGTCATCGGGACGATCTCGGAGTGGAACCCGTTGTCGGCGACAGTGGCGGCGATCCGCGAACTGTTCGGCAACCCGGGCCTGGGCGGCGACTCCTGGCCGGCCGAGCACGCGATGCTGTTGGCGGTGCTGTGGCCGGTGCTGCTGATCGCGACGTTCGCCCCGCTGGCCGTGCGCCGCTACCAGCGGTTGAGCCGCTGACGGTCAGCGGCGGGCCCGCAGGGCGTAGAAGGCGGCACCGACGGCGAGCACACCGAAGCCGGCGAGAACGCTGCCCAGTGGCAGGTTGACAGCCAGCAGCAGACAACCGAACAGACCCAGACCGGCGAGCACCCGGACCGGCAACCGCCGGTCCGGGTCCCGGCCCAGTGTGAGCGCAGCCGCGTTGGTGATCGCGTAGTAGACGAGCACAGTGCAACTGGAGAAGCCGATCGCGTCGCGTACGTCGCCGAGCAGCACCACCACGATCACCACGCCGGCGACAGCCAGCTCGGCGCGGTGCGGCACCTGGTGCACCGGGTGCACGGCGGCCAGCGCGCCGGGCAGGTCACGGCGGCGGGCCATCGCGAGGGTGGTCCGTCCGACCCCGGCGACCAGGGACAGCAGCACCCCGACAACGGCGATGGTGGCACCGGCGCGGACCACCCACGCCAGGCCGGGCAGCCCGGCGGCGGTCACCACGTCGGCCAGGGGCGCGACGGAAGCGGCCAGCCGGTCGGCGCCGAGCACACCGAGGGCGACCACGGCCAGCACCAGGTAGATCACGAGCACCACCGCGAGCGCCAGCGGCACCGCGCGCGGGATGGTCCGCCGCGGGTCGCGGACCTCCTCGCCGAGTGTGGCGATCCGGGCGTACCCGGCGAAGGCGAAGAACAGCAGCCCGGCGGCGGTGAGCACGCCCCGCGCCGAACCGCCGGGCTCGCCGAGCCGGCCCAGCTGAACCGGACCACCGACCAGGCCGACGACGGTGACCACTGCCAGCACCACCAGCACCAGCGCGACCAACGCCCTGGTCACTGTGGCGGTCTTGCCGATGCCACGCAGGTTCACCGCGGTGACAGCGAGCACCGCGCCGACGGCGACCAGCCGGGCCTGGCCCGGCCAGAGGTACGCCCCGATGGTCAACGCCATCGCCGCGCAGCTCGCCGTCTTGCCGACCACGAAGCCCCAACCGGCCAGAAACCCGGCGAACGGCCCGAGGCGCTCCCGGCCGTAGACGTAGGTGCCACCGGACTCCGGGTAGAGGGCTGCGAGTCGCGCCGAGCTTGTCGCGTTGCAGAAGGCGACGAAGCCGGCCAGCGCCAGCGCGGGCAGCAGGCCGGCACCGCCGGCCGCCGCCACCGCCGGGCCGAAGACCACGAAGACGCCCGCGCCCAACATCGAGCCCAACCCGATGACAACCGCATCGGGTACGCCCAGCCGCCGCGCCAGTTGATCCACGAACTAGAACCTAGGGGTACGAGGTGAACGGCCGGTCCCACTCGCGTAGCCGGCCGGGAAGCGGCACACCGTCCCAGGGTGCCCGGTGCAGCAGCCGGTCCAGGAGCAGGCCCAGCAGCAGCCCCCCCACCGAGTCGGTCAGCCAGTGCCAGCCGAGGTACGTGGTGGTGGTGAGGACGACCAGCGGCGGCACGACGCGGATCACCGTGACGAGCCGGGCCGGCAGTTGACGACCGAAGCTGCGGGCCAGCGGGGCGAGCAGCAGCGCGATGACCCCGTACCAGACGATCGCGTTGGCGACGTGCCCCGACGGGTAGGACTGGGCGAACCGCACCGGCAGGTCGTCGTGGAACAGCGGCACTGTCTGCTCGGGCGTCAGGAACGGCTCCTTGACGCTGGCGCTCGGTGCCGCCCGCGCGGTCCAGATCTTGAGTGGGCCGATCGTCAGGTTGGTCAGCACGAACGCGATCACCGGCGGCAGGATCGGCCGCACCGACCGCAGCCGGACGGCCAGCAGCACGCCCAGCCCGGCGGCGATCAACGTCAGCGGGGTGCCCTGGCCGAGGAAGTTCAGCACCCGGGCGACCCAGTACGCGGCGGCCGGCCGGTGCCCGTCGGCCCAGTCGGCGACCGCCCGGTCCAACCCGAAGAGCTGCTCGGCGGCGAGCGCCACAGTCAATCCGGCCAGACCGACCAGCAGGAGCGCGTCGAACCACCAGCCGGCCGGGCGGACGGGCCGTAGCCGCAGGTCACGTCGTACCGCTGTGGGTTTGAACACGCGACCACGCTACCGGCCCGGCGCGAGGCCGGGGTGTGCGGCGCTGTGGGCCCAACCACGATCAGGGGCGGATGCGGGGGGCGACCAGTCATGCTTGTGCCCGTGCGGATCACGTCTGCCCTCGTGGACCCGGCGCTGCTCGACCTGCCCTGGTCGACACCGCTGGAGGAGTGGCCTGCCCAACACCTGGTGGCGCTGCCGCAGGGCATCTCCCGGCACATCGTCCGGTTCGTCCGGTTGGGCGACTACGTGTACGCGTTCAAGGAGACCCGCGAGCGGATCGCCGAGCGGGAGTACGACCTGCTCCGGGCCCTGGAGCGGATCGACTTCCCCTCGGTCGAGGCGGTCGCTGTCGTCGCCGACCGGCAGACCGAGGACGGGGAGCCGCTCGAATCGGTGCTGATCACGCGGCACCTTCAGTTCTCGCTGCCGTACCGGGCGCTCTTCTCGCACACCCTTCGGCCGGAGACGATGAGCAGGCTGCTCGACGCGCTCGCCGCCCTGATCGTGCGGATGCACCTGACCGGCTTCTTCTGGGGCGACTGCTCGCTGTCGAACACGCTGTTCCGGCGGGACGCTGGCGCGTTCGCCGCCTACCTGGTGGACGCGGAGACGGGTGCCCTGCACAACTCGCTCTCCAACGGCCAGCGTGGCGAGGACCTGGAGATCGCCCGGGTGAACATCTTCGGTGAGGCGCTGGACCTGCAGGCCGCCGGCCTGCTGCACGAGTCCATCGACCCGGAGGTGGTCTGCGAGGAGGTCGTGCAGCGCTACGAGCGGCTCTGGCACGAGATCACCTATGAGCAGGCGATCGAGCGGGAGGCCCGGCACGACATCGAGGGCCGGATCCGCCGCCTCAACGAGTTGGGCTTCGACGTCGCCGAGGTGGCCATGTCGTCAATCGACGACGGGCGCTTCCTGGTCCGGCCGAAGGTCGTCGACGCCGGCTACCACACCCGCCGGCTGCTGCGGCTGACCGGGCTGGACGCCGAGGAGAACCAGGCCCGCAAGCTGCTCAACGACCTGGACGCCTACCGCGCGGAGAGCGACCTGATCGACGAGCAGCAGGCCGCCCACCGCTGGCTCACCGAGGTCTTCGAGCCGGTGGTGCGGGCCGTCCCCGCGCACCTGCGCCGCAAGCTGGAGCCGCAGGAGCTGTTCGCCCAGATCATCGAGCACAAGTGGCTGCTCTCCGAGCAGGCCGGTCGGGACGTCGGGATGCGCCACGCGGTCCAGTCGTACCTGTCCGACGTGCTGGTGCACCGCCCCGACGAGCAGGCCGTCCTCGGCGTCGAGGTCCCCAGCCTGAGCTGAGGTCCGGCCTGGCTGTCCGGCTCGGGTGGTTGCCCGCACATCTTCGCCGCCGACGGCACCGCCCGCCGCCCCCGTCGGCCTGGGCGCGGCGACGGGACTGTCTGTGCCGCTGCCTTTGGAGCTGATGTCGTAGACGATTCAGCTCCAAAGGGCTTACTGGCGCACTGTCGAGCTTCGCCAGATGGGGGCGGGCTGAGGTGCCACGCATCGACACCGAGCGTCAACGGTTGCGGCGCAGCCTGCGCGGCCGGCCGCGGCGTCACTCCACCCAGGAGCCTGCGCGTAGCACCCGCACCACGTTGAGGTCGTCGTCGAGCACCACCAGGTCGGCGCGGAGGCCCACCTGGAGGGACCCGACCCGGTCGCCCAGGCCGATGGCCCGCGCCGGAGTGGTGGCCACCATCCGTGCGGCGTCGGCGATCGGGATTCCGGCGTTCACCGCGTGCCGCAGCGCGGCGTCCATGGTCAGTGTGCTGCCGGCGATAGCGCCGTCGCGGGCGAGTCGGGCCACCCCGTCGGCGACGGTGACGGCCTGGCCGCCCAGTTCGTACTCGCCGTCGGGCATTCCGGCGGCGGCCATCGCGTCGGTGATCAGCGCGGCCCGGTCCGGCCCTGCTGTCGCCGTGACGTAGGTCAGCATGCCGTCGTGCAGGTGCACCCCGTCGGCGACCAGCTCGCAGATCACTGTGGGCGCGTCGAGCAGGGCCACCACCGGGCCCGGCTCGCGGTGGTGCACCGGGCGCATCCCGTTGAACAGGTGGGTGCCGACGCTGGCGCCGGCGGCGACCGCGGCGCGGGTCTGCTCGTACGTGGCGTCGGTGTGGCCCACGGCGGCCACCACCCGCCGCGCGGTGAGCAGCTTGATCGCCTCCAGCGCGCCGTCGCGCTCCGGGGCGAGGGTGACCATCCGGATCGCGCCCCGGCCCAGCTCGATCAGCTCGGTCAGCTCGTCGGTCGACGGGTCACGCAGGTACTCCGGGTTCTGCGCGCCGCAGCGGGCGGCCGAGAGGTACGGCCCCTCGAAGTGGACTCCCGCCAACACGCCCTCCTCGACCAACGGGGCGAACGCCTCGGTGGCCGTACGCATCAGCGGAAAAGGCGCGCTGACCAGGCTGGCCAGCAGCGTGGTGGTGCCGTGGGCGAGGTGGAAGTCGGCCGCCTTGCGGGCCTCGTCGGCGTCCCCGGTGGTGAAGGTGTGCCCGCCACCGCCGTGCGTGTGCATGTCGACGAAGCCGGGCACGATCCAGTGCCCGTCGCGCACCGACGGATACTCGGCCACCGCTGTGATCCGATCACCGTCCCACTCGACGCAACCCTGTCGGACGACTCCGGTCGGGGTCACCACTCGGCCGTTCACCCGTACGGTCATCGCTTCTCCTGATGGTCACGGACACCCACGGCGTCCAGGGCGAGCAGAGCGGCACCGAGACAACCGGCCTCGTCGCCGAGGGCTGCCGCGACCAGTTGCGGCTCCCTGTGGAAGGTCATCCGTTCGTGCAGCGCCGCCCGCAGCGGGGTCAGCAGCCGGTCCCCGGCCTGGGCCAGGCCGCCGCCGAGCACCATCGTCGCCACGTCGAACAGCGCCTGCCCGCTGGCGAGGCCATCGGCGAGTGCCTCGATCGCCTCCTGCCAGACCTGGCCGGCGAGCGGTTCGCCGGCCGCGGCCCGTTCGGCCACCTCGGCAGCCGTCACCGGGGCGTCCGTGGTGTCGCCGGCGAGTTCGGCGTAGCGGCGGCCGATCGCGGCGGCCGACGCGACCGCCTCCAGGCAGCCGGGGCGGCCGCAGCCGCAGCGCGGACCGTCGGGCCGGACCAGGATGTGGCCGATCTCCCCGGCGGCGCCGTGGGCCCCCACCGCGGCCGTGCCGTCCACGACGTGCGCGGCGGCGATGCCAGTGCCGATGGCCACGAACAGCACGTGCCCGGTGCCGCGGCCGGCACCCAGCCGGGCCTCGGCGAGACCACCGACACGCACGTCGTGGCCGAGCGCCGTCGGCAGGCCGAGCCGCCGCACCGTCAGGTCCCGCAGGGGTACGTCCCGGAAGCCCACGTTCGCCGACCAGACCGCGACGCCACGCGCCTCGTCGACCACCCCGGGCACGGCGATGCCGACCGCGATCGGGGTGAGCCCGTCGGCGCGGGCCTTGTCGGCCAGCCCACCGGCCACGTCGAGGATGGTGCCGACCACGGCGGCCGGGCCGCGGGCGGCGTCGGTGGGGTGCCGTTCGGTGCGCACCACGACGCCGTCCGGTCGGACCAGCGCGCACTTCATGCCGGTGCCGCCGACGTCAAGCGCAACGACAACCTGGCCGTCGCTCACGCCAACACCACGGACCGGGTGAGGTGGCGGGGCGCGTCCGGGTCGAGGCCCCGGCTGGTGGCCAGCGCGACAGCGAAGCGTTGGGCCAGGATGAGGTCGGCCATCGGATCGACCGGGGTGCGGCCGGCGGACCAGCTGCCCAGCACCGTGCGCCAGCCGTGCGTGCGGCTGTGCACGAAGGCCGCGCCGGTGGCGGCCACATCCTCGGGTAGCCCGTCGGGCAGCTCACCGAACGCCCAGACCAGCCGGCCCGGCGCGGCGACCGAGATGGGCCCGTGTCGGTAGTCCATCGCCGGGTACGCCTCGGCCCAGAAGGTGGCCGCCTCGCGGCACTTCAGCGCCGCCTCCTGGGCCAGCCCGACCGTCCATCCCCGACCGAGGAAGGTGACCTGCCCGATGGTGGCCGGGTCGATCGGCAGCGGGGATCGCACCGCCACCTCGGCGTCGGCGGCGAGCGCTGTCACCGGGTCGCCGAGCTGGGCCCGGAGCAGGGCCAGCGCTGTGGTCGCGAAACGGGTCTGCACCACCGACCGTTCGTCGGCGAAGGGCAGGGCCACGGTGGCCGTGGCCAGCGCGACCGCCGGGGACGCGGGATCACCGACGATGACGGTGGTGGGCGTCCGTCCGCGCAGCGCGGCGAGCAGCTCCAACACCTCGGTGGTGGTGCCGGAACGGGTGATCGCGATCAGCCGGTCGTAGCGGCGGCCGGCGGGAAACTCGGACGCCTGGAACGCGTCGGTCTCACCCTGGCCGGCCTGTTCGCGGCGGGTCGCGTACGCCATCGCCATGAACCACGACGTGCCGCAACCGACGACGGCGACGCGCTCCCCGGGGCGCGGCAGGTCACCGCGTACCACCTCGACCAGCCCGGCCGCCTCCCGCCAGCAGTCGGGTTGGCTCGCGATCTCCGCGTCCACGTACGCCATGGGAAACTCCTCGCCGGGCCGATCGGTGCGCAATACGGCTCGTTAGACCCGCATTTCGCGCGTTATTCTGCGCGAACGCAGGTGACCATGGCAACCGGCCGGCCGATCGCGCAGGTCAGTCTTTTGCGCCAGCCTAGTTTCGCGCACTAGTGTGCACGCAATCAATCACCGTCCGTGCAGTTGCTGGGAGGGCCCCCGCGGTGGACCGGTACGCCAGATGGAACGCCCTGCTCGAAATGCTGACCGACAACGGCCGGGTCAGCGTCGAGGCGGCAGCCGAGCGGCTGGACGTCTCCCAGGCCACCATCCGGCGTGACTTCGACCAGCTCGCGCAGCAGCAAATGATCACGAGGACCCGGGGCGGCGCGGTCGCCAACGGCGTGTCGTACGACCTGCCTCTGCGCTACAAGACGGCCAAGCACTCGGCCGAGAAGCAGCGGATCGGGGCGGCCGCCGCCGCGCTCGTCACGCCGGGCACGGTGGTCGGCCTGAACGGTGGCACCACCAGCACCGAGGTGGCCAGGGCGCTCGCGGTGCGACCGGATCTGAACACCAGCGCCGAGGGTGCCCAGCTCACCGTGGTGACGAACGCGCTGAACATCGCCAACGAGCTGCTGGTCCGATCCCGGATGAAGGTGGTGGTGGCCGGCGGCGTGGTGCGCCCGAAGTCGTTCGAGCTGGTCGGCCCGCTGGGCGGGGCGCTGCTGCGCGAGGTCACCCTGGACATCGCCCTGCTCGGCGTGGACGCGATCGACCCGCAGCTCGGCGCCGCCGCCCACCACGAGGGGGAGGCGGCGATGAACAACCTGATGGTGGCCCGCGCCAAGCGTGTGGTCATCATCGCGGACTCGTCCAAGCTGGGCGGTCACGCCTTCGCCCGGATCTGCCCGGTCGAGCGGGTGGAGACGCTGGTGACCGACTCCGGTGCCCCGCCGGAGGTGGTGGACGCGTTCCGCGCTGCCGGCGTACAGGTCATCTGCGCCTGAGTGGTCACGTTCCGTCGATGAACTAGCCCGATCGGCGCGTCCATGCATACCGGGTATTGCGCGCTGCTGCATACCGCGTATGGTGTCGGCTGTCACGCCCACCCATCGGGGGAGGTGCAGCTTGCCAGCTGTCCTGGAGATCGAAGGTCTACGTAAGACGTACAAGAGTCGTCGACGCGGCACCCGCAACGCGCTCGACGGCTTCGACATGCGGGTCGACGCGGGGCAGGTGCACGGCTTCCTGGGTCCCAACGGGTCCGGCAAGACCACCACGCTGCGTACCCTGCTCGGCCTGATCCGACCCGACGGCGGCCGGATGGCGCTGCTCGGGCACGAGGTTCCCGACGCGCTGCCCACTGTCGCCGGTCAGGTCGGCGCGATCGTGGAGAGCCCGCAGTTCTTTCCGCACTTCACGGCCCGGGACACGCTGTCCCTGCTCGCGGGGGCGGGCGAGGTGCCGGCCGTCCGGGTCGACGAGGTGCTGGAGCTGGTCGGGCTACGCGACCGGTCCGGCGAGCGGGTCAAGACGTACTCGTTGGGCATGAAGCAGCGGCTCGCCGTGGCCTCGGCCCTGCTGAAGAACCCGAAGCTGCTCATCCTCGACGAGCCGGCCAACGGCCTCGACCCGGGCGGCATCCGGGAGATGCGCACGCTGATGCGCACCCTCGCCGAATCCGGAATGACAGTGGTGCTGTCCAGCCACATCCTCGGTGAGATCCAGCTGATCTGCGACTCGGTCACCATCATCTCGCTCGGCCGGCGGGTCGCGTTCGGCCCGGTCGACGAGGTGCTCGCGCAGCACTCGTCCGGCGCGGTCCGGATCCGGCTGGAGGCGGTCAGCGACCTGCCGCTGGCCACCGAGACGCTCACCCAGGCCGGGATCCGGGTCACCGGTCACCCGGACCACCTGATGCTGGCCGGCGTCGACAAGCCGGCGTCGGTGACCCGGCTGCTCGCCGAGAAGAACCTCTACGTCAGTGAGTTGGCGCCGATCGCCGTCGACCTGGAGAGCGTCTTCCTCGAACTGACCGCCACCGCGCCGGTACCCGGGCAGCACCGGCAGGTCGACGAGTCCATGAAGGTCGGTGGGACGGGTCAGCCCGGCCCCGCCGGAGGAGGGTGGGGCGCGTGAGCCTCTTTCGTACCGAGCTGCGCCGGCTCAGCAAGCGGCGTTTCACCCGATACATGACACTGCTCGGCCTGCTGGTGCTGGCCGCAGTGGTGGTCGGGGTGTTCTTCACAAACCAGAAGATCGACGCCGGCCAGCTCGCCCAGGCCGAGCGGCAGGCCGACCAGCAGTACCAGGAGCAGGTGCGCTGGAGCGAGCAGGAGCGCGCCGCGTGTGAGCAGGCCAAGACGGCCGGCACGGCGACCGACGGCCGGTACCCGGACGACTGCTCGATGATCACGGCCCCGTCCCGGGACCAGATCGAGGCGAGTTGGTTCCTGCCGTCGACGTTCGACTTCAAGGAGACGTTCGCCGAGACCCTGATCCCGTTCGCGGCGATCCTCGCCCTGGTCGGGTTCGTCATCGGCGCGTCCTTCGTCGGCGCCGAGTGGAGCACCGGCGGCATGATGAACCTGCTGCTCTGGCGGCCGAAGCGGCTCACCGTACTGCTCACCAAGCTGGCCGCGCTGCTCACCGGCATCCTGGCGGTGACGCTTCCGGCCGCGGTGCTGTGGTTCGCCGGGTTCTGGGCGGTCGCCAACTTCCGGGGCAGCACCGAGAAGATGACCTCGGGGGTCTGGCAGTCGTTCCTGCTGACCGGTGTACGCGGGGTGGTGCTGGTGTTGGTGCTCACCACCATCGGCTTCGCCCTCGCCTCGCTGGGTCGGCACACCGCGATGGCCCTCGGCGGCGTGGTGGCGGTGATGGTGGTCGGCCAGTTCGGCCTGGGCATCCTGTTGTCCATGGCGAGCGTGCGGTTCGCCGAGGCCTGGCTGTTGCCGACCTACGTGCTGGCCTGGATGACGAAGACGGTCACCTTGCAGGACTGGAATTCCTGCAACGCGACCTACTACGGGGAGTGCAAGCCGGCCACCATGGATATCACCTGGCAGCAGTCCTCCGTCCTGCTCTCGGTCGGGGTGGTGGTGATCCTCGGGGCGGCGCTCTGGGCGATGCGTCGCCGCGACATCTCCTGACTCCAATGCTCGACGTGAAGGCCCCTGGCTCAGGCCGGGGGCCTTCGTGTGTTCGTGGGCGCGACCATCCGCCTCAAGGGGGTCCTTTGCTCTGCTTCCACCCGAGCAACACTGCGGCCCGTGCGGCGTTGCCTGGGTTGAAGCAGAGCAAAGGTGGCCTGTGGCTACCCTTCCGCGACGTTCACGCTGCCGGCCGCGCCGGCTGGTGCGACCCAGGTCGTCCCTGGCTAGGCTGAGTGCCATGTCCGCCGACGCCGCCCCGGCCACGCCCGAGCCGTCCACTGACGCTCATCGAGGTGATGTCGAGGGCACCGTCGGGCCGGCGGTCCCGACTCCGCGGCGGGTGCCGCCAATCGAGACCACAGGTGATCCCGAACCGGACGATGGAGCGGGCGTTGAGCCCAGCGGGCCGGCAGCCGGGCTGACCGAGCGGGAGCGGGCCATCCTCGCCTTCGAGCAGCAGTGGTGGCGGCACGCCGGTGCCAAGGAGCAGGCCGTCCGGGACACTTTCGGGATCTCCTCGACCCGGTACTACCAACTGCTCAACGGCCTGCTGGACAATCCGGCCGCCCTCGCCGCCGACCCCGTGCTTATCAGCCGACTCCGCCGATTGCGCTCGTCGCGCGCCCGCAACCGCCGCCGCTAAACCCCCACCCTGATGCGGCTGGTGATCATTCCGCAGGGCATCCGGCGGGTCTTGCCGGCCTGGGTGAACCAGCTCATCGCGCTGATCAAGG